>QGNQ01000006.1 GCA_003228175.2 Chloroflexota bacterium | reverse complement strand
TCCGCCTGCCGCAGCTTGCCGATGATCTCCTCTGCGGTGTACCGCTTGCGGGCCATGCCGACTCCTCTCGTCCGACCCGGATCCTCTCATAGGATCTGGACCGGTTCTGAGGGGGCAGGTCAGAGGTCCTTGTCGTAGCTGACGAGGTTGTCGTGACCGACCCAGAGGTGCTGGTGGTCGTTGCCGCCGGAACCGGTGACGGGGTCCAGCTGCGGGAAGCTGTTGGAAACGTCGCCCTGGATGACCTCGCCGTTGCGCACGGCAACGGACTGCTCTTCGGTCTCTTCAGCGGTTTGTTCCGTCTCCGCCTGGGCCTGGGCCTGCTCTTCAGCTTGAGCCTGCGCTTCGGCCTGCTCGGCCTGCTCCTCGACAGCGGCGGTGCTGCTGTCGTCGTCATCGTCATCGTCGCCGCAGCCGACGAGGGCGAGACCGGCGGCGCCGACGCCCGCCTTGGCGCTGGCGCTCAGCATGGTGCGCCGGCTGATGCGGCGCTTGCGCGTCCGCGTCCAGTAACTCTGTTCGCTCATTGTTTGGGGTCCTCGTTCCTTCCGCTCATCAGGGAATGCCGCTCCCAAGGTGGGTACGATATGGTGGAAAGCTATCTGAGGGGTAACCGGGCTGTCAGTAAGGAATCATACGGAACGTCATGCTGTTTGCAGTGACTTCGGCGCCGATAGTGTGCCGCTTCGCGCCGGCGGGCGGCTTGGTCGCACATTTCGTGCGGTCGCGCCGGATCGAGGTCGTTCGCGGGGCAGGGGGCGCTGGGCGGGCAGTTGGGACCGCTGGCGGCCTCCGGCTGCTTCGGATCGACGGACGCTAGACGCCGTGGCCGCCGCTCAGAGGGAAGAACTGGGCCGTCTGGAACATGTTCTTGCCGTCCAGCAAGGAGGCGGCGAAGTGCGCGACCTCGTCCGTGCGGCCGAGACGACGGATGGGCACGCGCGACTCGATCTTGGCACGGATGGCGGGGTCGTCGGCGCCGGTGGCGGCGCGGAAGCCGGGGTAGTCCAGGTTGTTCGTGCCAATCGCGTTCAGCGTCACGCCGTGTTTCGCGACGCGCAGCGCGGCGTTCTTGACGAGCATATTCGCGGCTGCCCGAGTGGCGCTGTAGAGGGCGGCGTAGGGGGTGGGGCTGTCGCCACTGGCGCTCGTGACGATCACGACTTGGCCGCCGCCGCGTTCCGCCAGGACCGGCAGCAATGCCTGGAGCGCGTGGAAGGTGGACTCGATGTTCAGCGACACGAGCTCGCGCAGATCTTCAACGGTGGCCTGGAAGATGTCACCGGTGATGATCCGGCCGGTGCGGATGCAGGCCGCATCGAGCCGGTCGAAGCGTGAGAGCGCCGCGTCGATCAGCGTGGGGACGGTTTGGGGCTGGGTGAGGTCGGCGGTGCCGGTGACGGCTTCGACGTTGGCGCCGGCGGCGATCAATTCGTCGGCGAGTCCGTCGCTGGGCTCGCTGAGGACGAGGTCGTGCTCGCGGGCGGCGAGCTCCCGCGCCAGGTCCGGGCCGAGGTGGATGTTGGCGTCGGCGATGATCGCGACTCGTCGGGACATGGCGCTTCTCCTCCTCCGGATATTAGGCGCTGGCGGATATTAGGCGCTGGCGGGCCTCTAGACTGCTGGCGCAGGGGAGGGACGCCGGGATGGATTCGATGAGACCGGATTTGACGACACTCGATTTGACGACATTGGGGGCGATCGGGTCGCGGGGCATGCAGGTGACGCCGTTGGGATTTGGCGGCGGCACGATCGGCGCGCCGTTCGTCGAGATGGAGGACGCCGTCGCGACGGTACGGGCTGCGTGGGACAGTGGGGTGCGCTTCTTCGACACGGCGCCGTGGTATGGCATTGGCCGGTCCGAGCGCCGCTTGGGGGTCGTGCTGGAGAGCTTGGACGCGCGCGAGGCGTACGCGGTGAATACGAAGGTGGGAAAGACGCTGGTGCCGGAGCCGGAGCGGGACGAGCAGTTCAAGACGCTGGCCCAGGACGGGTCAGTGCGGACGCCGCGCGACCGTCGCACGGGATTCCGGGTCCACTTCGATTACACGTATGACGGGGTCCTGGCGCAGCATCACGATTCGCGGCAGCGGCTGGGGCTGGCGGCGGTGGACAGTCTGACGATCCACGATCTGGACTGGGGCTACCAATCCGTCGAGCAGATGCAGCAGCACCTGGGCGAGCTGTCCCGTGACGGCGGCGGGGGCGCAAAGGCGCTGGAGGAGCTGCGGGAGGCGGGGGCGATCCGGGCGATCGGGATCGGCTGCAACTTGGAGGCGCGCAACGCCTTCAGCTGGGAGGATCCCGAGCGCAACCATGAGGACCTGTACGAGCGCATCATGGAGATGGTGGATCTGGACTTCTTCATCGTGGCGGGGGGCTACACGTTGCTGGAGCAGCGGGCCTTGCGACGCCTCCTGCCACTGTGCGAGTCGCGCGGGATCAGGGTGGTGATCGCGGCGCCGTATGCGAGCGGCTGGCTGGCCGCGCCCAGCGACGCGGCCACGTATATGTATGCGCCCGCCCCGGCGGAGGTCGTGGAGCGATCGCGGCAGATGCAGGCGATCTGCGATGCGCACGATGTGCCGCTGGCCGCGGCGGCGCTGCAGTTCCCGCTGGCGCACCCAGCCGTGGCGACGGTGATCCCGGGGGCGAAGACGGCGCAGGAGGCGTCGGAGAATGCGCAGCGGCTGACGGTGTCGGTGCCGACCGCCGTGTGGTCGGAGCTGAAGGAGGCGGGGTTGCTGGACCCGTCGGCCCCGACGCCGGGCTAGCGACGGGCCCCACGCCGATGTGGCAAGGCCACCCGGGCGCTAGGCCGGTTTGTGCGCGCGGATGGAATACATCAGCGGGACGCGATCTACGGCCTCGTCCGGGAGGCGCCACTCGTCAGGGCCGGGGGCGGGGACGAGCCAGGGCAGGGCCTGCCAGTAGATCGTGCGGTGCTCGTGCAGCCACTCGATGACCAGGCCGGCGTCGATCAGGGCGGTGACGGTCTCGCCGAGGCCGTGATTCCATTCGTAGGTGACCGAGTTCCGCAGCCGCGCCTGGGGGTCGGCGTAGTCCTTCGCGTCGTCCCAGCGCCGCGGCTCGGCGCGCTCGAAGTAGGGGAAGCGCACGACGAGCTCCTGGTCCGTCCGCTGCGCGTCCAGGGACCAGAGGACGGGATGCATCTCGATCAGGTAGAAGCGGCCACCGGGCTTTAGGAAGTCCGCGACGACGTGCGCCCAGCCGCGGATGTTGGGCAGCCAGTTGAGCGCGCCGATGCCCGTGTAGACGATGTCGAACTGCTGATCGAGCGCGGCGGGGGCGTCGTAGAGCTCGCTGAGGACGAAGCGGGCGTCGATGCCGAGGCGCTGGGCGAGGTCGCGTGCGGTGTCGATGGCGGGGGTGGAGAAGTCGAGTCCCGTGACTTGAGCGCCCAGCAGCGCCCAGGAGAGCGTGTCCATGCCGAAGTGGCACTGGAGGTGCAGCAGCGTGCGTCCGTCGACATCGCCCATTTCGTCGATGTCGCGCGGGAAGTGCTTCTGCCGGCCGGCGAGCAGGCCGTCGAGGTCGTAGGTGGGCGCGGCCATGTGGATGGGGACGCTCTCGTCCCAGCGGGCGCGGTTGGCGGCGCGGAACTCGTCGAGGGGCATGGGCGCAGGCTAGCGCCGCAGAGTGGGCGGGCGGTGGTCTGTGTGTGGGGGCGTGTGGGTGGTCGGGGCGCTAATGCTCCCCATGATGGGGGGCCGGCGCCGAGTCGGTCGGCGCGTGGGCTTCTCCCAGGCTCATGCCCTGTGAGAAGTCGATCTCGCGGGGATCCTCACCCACGCAGCGCCGTTCCAATTGGATGGTGGAGAAGTAGGCCCCATGCTCCTGGCGCACCAGATCCGTGATCCGCTGCAGCAGGTCCGTCTCGCCCGCCTCGTTGACGCTCGCCTCGTTGATGAGTAAGTGCGCGGAGACCACCGTGCGACCTGAGGGGAGAGTCCAGGCATGGACGTGATGCATGTCGCGGGCGCCCGGAAGCGCCTCAACGTCCTGCTTGAGCCGAACGAGGTCGAGGTCGCGAGGGGTCGCTTCGAGCAGGATGTCGACGGACTCGCGGATGATCCCGATCGAGGCCCAGAGGAGAACGACGCCAAACGCGATCCCCAAGATCGGGTCGATCTCCAGGAACCCGGTCGTCTCGATCACGACCGCCGCCACGATGATGATCAGACTGCCAACGAAGGTCTGTACGACGTGCCAGATGGCGCCCTGCAAGTTGAGGTTGCTGCGGTCCCCCTGCAGGAGCAGCGCCAAGGAGATGACCTCGGTGACGAGCCCCCCTGTCGCGATGAGCAGCATGGGCAGCGTGGCCAGGTCCTTGGGATCGCTGAGCCGCAATGCCCCCATCGTCATGACGAGCACGGCCATGGCGAGCAGGAAGACGCCGTTGAGGAAGGCGCCGAAAATTTCGGCGCGGATGAGACCGAACGTGCGAGTTGGCGTGGCGGGGCTGCCTGCGAGGTAGGCGGCGCCGATGGCGATCAGGACGCCGCCTACGGCTGAGGCTGTGTGGAAGGCGTCGGACAGAACGGCGACGGAGCCGATCACGAGACCGGCGGCGAGCTCGACGGCGAAGTAGACGCCGGTCAGCGCGGCGGAGATGCGCAAAGCGCGCCGACTTTGGGGCGCCAGGTGATGGGCGTGCGACATGGGGGCAGGCTAGCGCCGCTGAGCGGGCGGGCGGTGGGCGAGGGGTGGTCGGTGTGTGTGGTCGGGGCGGTCGGATTTGAACCGACGGCCTCTTGACCCCCAGTCAAGTGCGCTACCGGACTGCGCTACGCCCCGATCCGGCGCCAGCATGGTTGCCTCCGAGGAGGGTCGCACGAGGAGGGCCTGGGGGGCCCGCGGCCAGCGTCCCGACATGCTAGCAAGCAATGGCCCTAGCGGTCGGATTGGGGAGGGGTGGGCGTTCGCCCGGCCAGCGCGCGGAGGCTCGGCTGACTGGGGTCGCTGCGCGACTGAGTGCGCGCCGATTCGCGGCGGGCGAGGTCAGCGAGTGGCGCGAGCGGCCGCCTGCGCTGGGTCGGAGTCGTGCAGGGCGTCGCCGAGGGCCAGCAAGGCTTGCTCGACGTCGTCCAGCCAATCGTGGCGCTCTCTGGCCGCGTTGAGGCCGCGGGTTGGCACGCGCAGTTGTGCGCGGCCGAGCGTCGTGCCGTCCGGCAGCGGCACGCGATGCGCGTCGTGGTTGAAGGTGAGCCCCTCGGCGAGTTGCAGGACGATGCGCTGTCCGTCGTACTGCAACGACTCCCCGCCGAGGCGGGCGGCGAGGGTGCGGAGACGCACTGTGCGGAGCAGCATCTCGACGGGCTCGGGAGGCTCCCCGTAGCGGTCGCGCAGTCCGCGTCGCACACGATCGACCCCTTCCGGGGTCTCGATGGCCGCGACCTCTTGGTAGGCGGCGAGGCGGCTGTTGAGGTCGTCGATGTAGGAGGCCGGGATGTGCGCCACCAAGGGGAGGTCGACGGAGACGGAGGGGCCCTGCCGCATGGGCTTGGGCGGCCGTTTCTCCTGCTTGGCGCGCAGTTGCTCGACGCCCTCGGCCAGCAGCTGTGTGTAGAGCTCGAAGCCGACCGCGCCGATCTGGCCGCTCTGTTCGGCGCCGAGCAGGTTGCCGGTGCCACGGATCTCCAGATCCCGCAGCGCGATTTGGAATCCGGCTCCGAGCTCCGTGGCGTCGAAGATCGTCTGCAGGCGCTTTTGTGCGGTCTCGCTGAGCGGGTGGGATCGGTCGTAGAGGAGGTAGGCGTAGGCCTGGGCAGCGCTGCGCCCGACGCGACCGCGCAGCTGGTAGAGCTGGGCCAGGCCCAAGGTCTGCGCGTGGTGGATGATGATCGTGTTGACGTTGGGGATATCCAGGCCGGACTCGATGATGGTCGTGCAGACGAGCACGTCGGCGTCGCCCGCGACGAAGTGGGTCATGACTTCTTCGAGTTGGCCCTCGCCCATCTGCCCATGCCCGACGAGGAAGCGGCCCTCGGGGACGAGTTCGCGCAGCCAGGCGGTGATCGTGTCGATGGTGCGGACGCGATTGTGCAGGAAGTAGACCTGTCCGCCGCGCTCGATTTCGCACAGGATTGCCTCGCGCACGATCTGGTCGTCCGTTTCCATGACGTAGGTCGTGATGGGGAGGCGCTCCTCCGGCGGCGTTTCGATGGTCGACATGTCGCGGATGCCGCTCAGCGCCATGTGCAGCGTGCGGGGGATGGGTGTGGCCGAGAGCGTGAGCACATCGACCTCTTGGCGCATGCGCTTGAGTCGTTCTTTGTGCGCGACGCCGAAGCGCTGCTCCTCATCGATGATGACGATGCCCAGACCTTTGAAGGCGACGTCCGCTTGGAGCAGGCGGTGGGTGCCGATGACCATGTCGACGGAGCCGTCCGCGAGGCCGACCAGCACGTCGCGCTGTTCCTTGTGGGTGCGGAAGCGCGAGAGCATCTCGACACGAATCGGGAAGGCGGCGGTGCGTTCGCGCAGGGTGTTGAAGTGCTGCTGCGCGAGGACGGTGGTGGGGACGAGCATGGCGACCTGGCGACCGGAGGCGATCGCCTTGAAGGCGGCGCGCACGGCGACCTCCGTTTTGCCGTAGCCCACGTCGCCGACGACGATGCGGTCCATGGGCCGATCGCGCTCCATGTCGGCCTTGACCTGGCGCAGCGCCTCCAGTTGATCGGGCGTTTCGACGTAGGGGAACGACGCTTCGAGTTCCATCTGCCATGGGGTGTCGGCGCCGGCGGCGATGCCGGGCAGCACCTGGCGAGCGGCATAGAGCTGGAGGAGCTCTTCAGCCAGTTCGCGCACGGCGGCGCGGACTTTCTGCTTGGCACGCGTCCATTGCTGCGTGCCCAGGCGGGTCAGGCCGGGCGGGTGGTCGCTGGGGCCCACGTAGCGCTGCAACCGATGCAGCTGATCGGTGGGGACCAGCAGGCGGTCGTCGGCGGCGTAGCGGAGGTCGAGGTACTCGCGCTCCCGCTCGCCGACCATTTGTCGCTCGACGCCGACGAAGCGCCCGATGCCGTGCTCGATGTGCACCACGTGGTCGCCGGGCTGGAGGTCTTCCAGGAACGACTCGTGCTGCTTGCGGGGACGGCCGCGCCGGCGTCGCTGCTTGGCGAAGCCGAAGATCTCGGTGTCGGAGAGCAGCACGATGTCGCCACCCTCGGCCGGCAGGGCCCAGCCGTGCGGGACGGAACCGCGGATCAGGCGCACATCGGCGGGGCGGGGGAGCGTCGAGAGCGACGGCTCCTGGGTGGAGGGCAGGCCCTCCTGCTCGAACAGTTCCGCGAGCCGTGGCGACTGCAAGGAGACGATGACCGTGCGTCGTCCGGCGCTGCGCCAGCCGCGAACTTGATCCATGAGCTGTCGCAGTCGCGCGCCGTAGGCGTCGACCGGGCCGAAGCGCAGTCGCTGGGCGCCCTGTGCTTCTTGCCCGGGGGCGTCTTCTGTGGCGAAGCGTCGCAGGTCGACGCGGGGTCGCAGGCCCGCGACCGCATCGAACAGGGACTCCGCCGATCGATGCGGGAGGGGCATGCCCGGCGGCAGGCCGGCGCGGTCTTCCAGCGTCGTGCGGGTGCGCTGCGCCAGCTCATCGAGCTCTTCGGCGTGCCGGCGGCACTCCTCGGCTTCCTCCCAGATCCAGCGCGTGCCATCCGGCAGGTGCTGCCACAGTGCGCCGTCGCTGAGGAAGGCGGTCCAGAAGCTGAGGTTCTGAGGCAGCTCCCCTGCCGCCATGCGATCGAGGTCGGCGGCGATGTCGGGGATGTCGGCTTCGGACGGTAGGCGCGTGCTCGTCGATTCTTCGTCTGGTTCGAGCTTGGCGCGCAGCGTCGCGGCCAGCGCCCGCGTCGCCGCCGAGACTCCCGCTTCGCTGGAGGGCCGGATGGAGGCCGCTTCTAACGACTCCACGGACCGCTGTGTGGCGGGGTCGTAGCGGCGCAGGCTCTCGATCTCGGCGCCGAACAGCTCGATGCGCAGCGGCAGCGTGTCGGTGGGCGGGAAGACGTCGATGATGCCGCCGCGACGGGTGAGCGTGCCCGGCTGATCGACGACGGCCTCGCGGCGGTAGCCGGCGGCGTCGAGCGCACGCAGCAGCGCTTCGACGTCGAGGGTTGCGCCTGTGCGCAGTGGCTGGGCGACGGCGTCCGGGCGCAGGGTTCCCTGCGCGAGCGCTTGCACGTCGGTGACGATGATCGGGCAGGCGCCGCCGGCCAGGGCAGCGATGACGCGGAGGCGGTCCGCGACCGCCTCCGCGGCGGCACGGCGTCGTTCGTAGGGCAGGCTCTCGCGGGTGGGGAAGGGGAGCACGTCGGCGGCCGCGTCGGGCGGGAGCCACTCGCGGATCTCGTCGGCGAGGGCGCGGGCGCGGGCCGGGTGCGGTGTGACGATGACGGCAGGCAGGCCGGGCGCGGCGGCCCGCAAGGCGGCGATCGTGGCGGCCTTTGCGCCATCGGGCACGCCGAGGGTGCGGGGTCGGTTCGCGTCAGGCGTGGTTTCGTTGCGGGCGAGTTCGGCGACGACTGCGGGCAGCAAGCCCGTCAATAGGCCGGGCGTGGTCTCGTCGATGAGCGTCATGGCAACCCGAGTCCGAACGCCTGAAAGGGGCCGGCCCGGAAGCCCGCCCCTGCACAAATCGTTTGACGGCCCCTGGACTGTTCGATGTGGGCCGACCGCTTCAGTCTACGGCGCGTCCGGGGGGGCGGGCAGGCCGTTGAAGGTGTTCATCGCCGATTCGACGCCGTCGCGCAGTATCGCGATCACGGCGGACGCGGCCTGGGCTTCGGCGGCGCGCAGCGCTTCGACCTCCGCCGGATGCGGGCTGGCCAGCAGATGATCGGCGACGACGTCCGGGTGGTGCGAGGGCTTGTCGTTGACGTAGGGCCGTCCCACGCCAATGCGCACGCGGGGAAACTCCAGGGGGCCGATCGTCTGTTTGATCGAACGCATGCCCTTCTGGCCGGCGTCGCCGCCGTCGCCGCGCACGCGGATGCGACCGACTTCGATGTCCATTTCGTCGACGATCAAGATGAGTTGCTGCGGTTTGGCCCGATGCTGCGTGAGTAGCGACTGCACGGCCCGGCCGCTGTCGTTCATGAAGACCAGTGGCTGCGCCAGCACGACGGGGCCGTATTCGGTGGCGCCTTGCCCCGCCAGCGCCAGCTTGCCCTTCTGCGCCAGCGGCAGCCCCAGCTGCTCGCTGAGGAGCGCGACGACGCGCGCGCCCACGTTGTGGCGGTGCTTGGTGTAGCGCGGCCCTGGGTTGCCCAGCCCAACGATGATGCGGGCGTTGTAGAGCGGGCGTGCGGAGGTCGATCCAGCGGACGACTTTCTGCGGGGCAGGCGGAGGCTTGGCATGGCGTTAGTTTCCGCCCATCGCCATCGAGTGGATAGGGGCGAGCTTGTGTCGCTGGAGGATCAGTGCTCAGCGAGCATTTCGCGAATGAGCGCTTGGACGCTTTCGTCCATGACTTCGATCAGCGGCAGGACATCGCTGGCCTGGACGACGCGCAGGAAGCGATCGATGGCGGGGTCGGCCCCGTTTCCGGTCGCCCGCGCGATGGCCGCGCGCGCGAGCCGTCGTTGTTGCAGGCGCAGCGCGGTCAGACAGTCGTCGTGCCAAGCGGCGACCTCGGCGGAGGGGGGCGCGGCCATCAGGTCCAGGTCACAGCCGGGACAGCGCGGCTCGAGCGGCAGCGCCTCCCGCACGTCGGCGTTGGCGAAGTCGCAATGGGGGACGCGGGCGAGGATGCGCTCCGCCCGGAGCGCGAGGTCCGATCCGACGGGCGCGCCCAGTTGGGGGATCGCGTTGAGCAGGCGCAGTGCGTTGAGGCGGGCGGCGTGCTCCTGCGTGAACTCGCGACGCCAGGTGGCCACGATCTCGTGAAAGGCCCGATGCCGCTGCACGTAGAGCTCGATGTAGCGGCGGCGAAAGATCCCGAAGCCCGCTTCCAGCTCATCGATCTGGTGCGGCGCGTCGACGGCGACGGACGGCGTCAGCCGCTGCAGCAGCAGGCGCCGGTCGATGGCAAGTTCGTGCTGGTCGATATCGGGGTCCAGCTCCGGGACCGAGGCGCGACGCACGTAGGACTGCATACCGAGCAATCGCGCGGTGGCCTCGGGCGCGGACTCGTGCGCCAGGGGTAGCTCGACATCGGTGCGCAGCGCGCCGGCGCGGGCGTAGGTCTGCTCGGCGGCGAGCTCGATCCCGGTCTCGTCGTAGGCGGCACCGATCTGCTGGAGCCGATCGAGCGCTGCGCGGAGCGAGTCGCCGGACGGCCCCGCAGCGACCAGCGAGGCGCGCACGGACTCCAGCAAGCCGCGCAATCGTTCGGTGGTGGCCGTTGCGGCGCCCTCAGCGACGCGACGCGTTGCGGGATCGGCCTCGGCGCCGAGCGCCTGGGTCAGCTCTTCGAAATAGGGCCCCGCCATGCCACTCCTGTCATGCCATGCGTATGGGCGTCATGCCACGCGTATGGGGCCGCCGCTCTGTCTTGGTTGCGGCGGTCACTGTGCGGGGGCGCTCACTGAGGGGGTGAGCGGGTGCGACTGCCGCAGCGTGGGCACGATCTCGCGCAGGCGCTCCACGATCAGATTGACGTCGTCGCGGCTGTTCTCCAAGCCAAAGCTACAACGCAGACTGCCCGCGGCCGCGTCCTGGTCGGCGCCCATGGCCAGGAGGACGTGACTCGGCTCCCAGGACGAGGCCGTACAGGCGCTGCCGCTGGAGGCGGCGATGCCGGCGGCGTCGAGCGCTTCCAGGAGCAACTGCCCGTCCACACCCGCGAAGCCTACGTTGGCGTTGTTGGCCAGCCGGTCATCCGTGGGACCGTTGCGGACTGCGCCGGGGATCTCGTCCAGGACGCGTGCGAAGAAGTGGTCGCGCAACGATCGCACATGCCGGACGTGGGCGTCGCGCTGCTGGTCGGCGATTTCCAGCGCGACGGCCATGCCCACGATGCCGCCCGGGTTCTCGGTGCCGGCGCGACGTGCGCGCTCCTGGCCGCCGCCGCTCTGCTGGGCCAGGAAGGGGGCGCCGCGGCGGAGGAAGAGTGCACCGACTCCTTTGGGGCCGCGGAACTTGTGCGCTGAGATCGAGAGGAGGTCGACGCCCAGCGCGTTCACATCGAGCGGCAGCTGGCCGGGGGCCTGGACCGCGTCCGCGTGCAGCGGGGGCTTGCGCCCGATCGTCTCCGCGCGCCGCTGGAGCGCCTCCGCGACCTCCGCGATCGGCTGCACGGCGCCGACTTCGTTGTTCGCCAGCATCACGTTGACCAGCACGGTCTCGGCATCCACTGCCGCGGCGACGGCGTCCGGATCGACGCGGCCCTGCGCGTCGACACCGACACGCACGATGTCGAAGCCGAAGCGCTCCAGGAACTCGAGCGTGTGCAGGACCGCGTGATGTTCCACCACTGTGGAGACGATGCGATTGCCCACGCCGGCCAGCTGCTGCGCGAAGGCCACACCCTTGAGGGCCATGTTGATTGATTCGGTGCCGCCGCTCGTGAAGACGACTTCGCCGGGGCGGCAGGCGAGCACGGCCGCGACATCGTCCCGGGCGCGGTCGACGGCGGCCTGCGCTTCGCGGCCCAGGCGGTAGAGACTGCTGGGGTTACCGAAGCGATCGCTCAGAAAGGGCGCCATCGCGCGGGCGACCGTGGGGTGCACGGGCGTCGTTGCCGCATGGTCGACGTAGACGCATGATTCCACCTCGAAGGCCCCCTCCCTACGGCGTGGATTCGCCGTCAGCGCTGAGCACTCGGCGCTTGCCAGCGGGGCAGAGCTGGGGGGCGAGTGTCGCATATCGCGCGGGCTGCGCGATCGATCCGCTATCCGTTCGGGCCCGGGCTCTGGCGGCCCGGGCTCTTGCGGCCCGAGCTCTGGCGGGCCGGGTGCAGCGCCGGGTCCAGCGCCACGCTCTTGGCCAGCGCGTTGGCGGCGCGTTCGAAGCTGGGAAAGACGGGCAGGCCTGCCGCCTGCAGCTGGTCGCGCGCGTTAAGCGCGGCCTGTTCCACGTAGGACGGGTGCAGGGCTGCGACGAAGGGTTTGTCGGAGCGTTCCTGGAAGCGCCGCAGGGAGCCGATCAGGGTTTCGAGCTCTTGCGGGTTCTTCTCCCAACGCTGGGCCGCGAAAGTCGCTGAAATCTCCATCGCGACCGCGTCGACATTGGGATCGGCCTCCATCAGATCGAAGAGGCGGTCCAGCGTCGACGCGTCCTGCATGATGGTGCCGGCCATGTCGAGCGGGTTCTGATAGGAGCCGCCGATGACGTTGAAGAACTCGGCCAGCTGCGCGTAGGTGGCGTCTGCGAAGCGTGGCACTTGCCAGCCCTCGCGAGCGAAGGAGTCGGCCAGGGCGACCGATTGGCCGCCGGTCATCGCCATCAGCCCGACGCGGTTTCCGCGCCCGGGCTTGGTGCGCTGCAGCGCGTGCACCACATCGACCAGCTCATCCAGCCCGGCGACGCTGATCGCGCCCGCCTGTCGGACGATCGCGTCCCAGACGGCCTTGTTGCTCGCCAAGGAGGCCGTGTGCGATTGCGCCGCCGTCGATCCGGCGTCCGTTTGGCCGCCCTTCCAGATCACGACGGGCTTGCGGGCCGCGGCGGCGCGTAGCGCCTGCACGAAGCGGCGGCCGTCGCGCGCGCCCTCGATGTACATGCCGATGATCTCCGTGGCGTCATCGTTGGCCAAGTAGTCCAGGTAGTCGGCCGCCTCCAGGATGATGCCGTTACCGAAGGAGACGAGCTTGCTGCAATAGATGCCGCGGGTCGCGCCGACCAGGCTGAAGTGCATCCCGTGGGTGCCGCTTTGGGAGATGAAGCCGACGTTGCCGGAGCGGCCGTGGGGCTGGTCGCGATGGAAGCGCACGCCGAGGCCGGGGTTGTGGATGCCCATGCAGTTGGGGCCGATCAGGAGCAAGTCCGCGTCGCGGGCCAGCGCACCGATCTGGTCCTGTAGCGCCAGGCCCTCGTCCTCGCCGGTCTCGGCGAAGCCGGACGTGAACAGCGTTACGCCGCCGACCTTGGCGGCGATGCAGTCCTTGACGATGAACGGGGCGATCTTGCGCGGCACGGCGCAGAGCACGTAGTCGACCGGCTCCGGGATTTGAGTGAGGCTAGCGAAGTTCGGCACGCCCAGTGCGGCGATGCCCTCGATCTCTTTCTCGTCGACTTGGATGGAGTAGAGGTTGCCGCTGAACGTCTTGAGCGCGTTCAGCCACATGTAGCCGGAGGCCTTCTTGTCGCCGACGACGGCGATCACCTTGGGGTTGAGGACGCGTTCCAGACGATCAGGTGAGATCGGCATCGCGATCGCTAGGCGGGGGTGAGCACGATGCGGGCGTCGACGGCGGTGGCGCCGTCGGCCCGGGCGAGGATGGGGTTGAGATCGAGCTCCTGGACCTCCGGATGGGCCGTCGCGAAGGCGGATAGCGACAGCAGAATTGACTCCAGCGCCGCGAGGTCGGCCGGATCCGCGCCGCGGTATCCCTCCAGCACGGGGAAGCCTTTGATTTCTCGGATCATCTCGGCGGCGTCGTGGGGCTCCAGCGGGACGACGCGGAAGGCGACATCTTTAAGCACCTCCACCAGGACACCGCCGAGCCCAAACATCAGGACGGGGCCGAACTGCGGGTCCTGGGTCATGCCCATGATGACTTCGACGCCGGGGGCGGCCAGGGGCTGCACCGAGACACCGCCGAAGGCGGCAGCGCCCGCCGCTGCTTCGACCGCCACCTGAATCCGCGCGTAGGCCGCTTCGACGGCGGCGGCGTCGGCGAGATTGAGCTCGACGCCGCCGATATCGCTCTTGTGGGTGATGGTGTCGGAGACCACCTTGAGCACGACGGGGTAGCCCAGCTCAGCGGCGATCGCCGTCGCCTGCGCGGGGCTGGTCGCGAGCCGCGTCGTGGTGACGGGGACGCCCGCGGCGCCCAGCGCCGCCTTCGCCTCGACTTCCGAAAGGAGGCTGCGGCCGGCGCCGCGGGCCTCGGCGATAATCGTCGCCACACTGTCGCTCACGTGTGTCCTCCGTGGGCCTCAGGCGCTGACCGCGGGGGGTCTCGGGCGCTGACCGCGGGGCGCGAGAGACGAGCCCGCCGCGAATCCGCCCGAGCCTACGTCGGCGCGGATCGCCTGTCAAAATCGGGCGGGGCTGTCGAGGCGGGTCGGCGGGCGTCGGGCGAGGGCGCAACGAGGTAGGCACGTTGACGGTTTACTTGACCGCTCTTACATTTGCATAGGCACTTGAGCCGAAGTGCTGACCGGGGTCGTGTTGGGCGCGAGTGCGCGAGAGGTGGGCAGCGTGATGAGTGATTCTCCGTTCGACGGCTACCTGGACCTGGTCGAGGCTGCCCGTGTGCTGCAGATTCATCCCCAGAGCCTGCGCCGGCTGATCAAGCAGAAGAAGGTCCCGGCGACGATGTTCGCAGGCAAATACCTGATCGAGCGCGACAAGTTGGAGATGTTCAAGGCCAACTACGACCCGCGTCCGGGTCGCAAGCCGATCCGCCGCCTGCTGTAGCGCGCGCGTCCAGCCGTCAGCCGCCGCCGGAGACCCGTGAGATGTAGGTCAGCGCACGCGCATACTGGGCTTGCGTGATCAGCTCCCGGGCGACGAGATAGTTGAGCAACGACTCGATCGTGAGCAGCGGGTGCAGCTTGATGCCGGCCTGGTCCAAGGCGGCCTGGCCGCCCCCCTGGCGGTCCAGGAGCACAATCGCGTCGTGCACCATCAGGCCGGCGGAGCGGAGCGTCTCGGCGGATTCCAGCACGCTGCGACCGCCGGTGATGAGGTCGTCCACGAGAAGGACGGTCTGGCCCGGGAAGTACGCGCCCTCAATCTCCTCGTAGGCCTCATGCTCGCGGGCCTTGGGATTGGGGTAGATGAGCGGTATGTCGGCGGTCAGCGAGAAGGCGGTCGCCAGGTGCAGGCCGCCCAGCGGTACGCCCGCGACCAACTCGAACGGGGCCAGGTGCGGGTGCAGCATGCCGGTGAGCGTGCGGGTCTCGTCGGTCAGTAGTTCGCCGATGCGGCGCAGCGTGCGCGGATTGCTGATCAGCCGTCGCGCATTGATGTAGATCGGCGAGGCGATTGTCGTGCCGATGTTGAACGTGCCGAACTGGACCGCGCCCGAGTCCCAGAGGGAGCGGGCCAGCCAGAGGGTGCCGGGATCGGGGTCGGTCGCGCGCAATGGCATTCGCGGGTCGCTGCGTTTCGTTCCGGCTGCGGGAGCCGTGCCGGCTGCGCGGGTCGTGCTGGGCAGGGCCGGCGCGACGTTCCCAATCATCCTAGGAAGCGGTGATCCGACCGGTCAACGCGGCGTGTGATCGGGCTGGGGCCGATCAGTGTTTCGTGCGACGCGTGGCGTCGATCCGCATCTGGCGCTGATTGGGCTCCCGTCCGCCCCGGAAGTGTGGCACGTAGTCCGAGCGCCGCCCGGCGATCTGGGCGGCGTGCTGTCGATCGTGGCGGTAGAACGAGCGCAGCCATTGCATGACGGTCAGCTCGCCGAAGACCTGGGTGCGGGCGCGGCGCTCGAAATGGGGCAGCGGCAGCGAGCGGATGAAGTGGTTGGTTTGGTCGCGCTCGGCGCGGAGCGCGGCGGTGAGCGCCGCGACGCTGTGCGCGGCCGCGTCCTCGATGGGGATGGCGACCGGCTCTCCGCGCAGGCCGTCGACAGCGGCCCCGTCGTCGGCGATCGCGGCGCGGGCCCAGGCGACGTAGGACCGCTCCATCTCCCAGAGGTGAGCGAGCTGCTCCTTGGCCGTCCACTGCTCCTCGCCCTCCGCGTCCTGCGGCACGGAATCGGCGTCGGCGGCGGAGAGCGCCTCGGCGGCTTTGAGCAGCGAGGCGCGCTCGGTCGCCATCTTGCTGAGGAGCGTGTCGACGTCGGACTGGGGGTATGGCGGCATGGCGGCTCCTGCTGGTGGTGCGGAGCGGGAGTATAGGTCGGAGGCCCCGGAATCAGCCGGAAGCAGGTCAGCTGGTGGCGGGCGCCTGCGCGAGCGGGCTGGTGGCGATGCGGTCCTGAATGCGCTGGGCGAGCTCGCAAATCTGCTTGGCCTCGATGCCCCCGGGGGGCTCACTGTCCCCGGTGACGACGCAGCCCAGGCGGCCGCTGCGCCAGCGCACCTCGACCTTGCGCTGGACCTCGTCGGCGCGCTGCATGCGCGACCACTGGCGCACGGAGTCGGCGAAGTCGAGCTCGTGCGAGCCGACGTCGGAGACGCGGATGCTGCCGTCGGCGGCGTCATTGTCGAGATTTGGGTCGTCTGGTGGGGGTGGCGGCTCGCCCACGAAGTCCGTCGCGCCCTCCGCGTCCTCGAACAGGCTCAGATCGACGGTGACGAGTCGTTGCTGCGTGCTGGAGCGCAGGGTCAGGTTGAGTGGCACGTCGATCAGCTCGCCGTAGGAGCGGGGGGAGCGGAACGCCTGCCGATAGCCAATCACCCGGCCGACCTCGTCCAGTTCGTCCAGGACCTTGGGCTCGTCGTCGGTCTGGTAGGCGAGGCGTTCATTGGTCAGTGGCCCGCGATAGTGGATGTGGTAGCCGGAGGGGAACTCGTCCGGTGTGAGGGCCAACACTTCCAGCTCGGCCACGTGTGGGAGCGCGCGCTCCTTCGCGGTCTGCCGCCGTCGCAGCGCCCACTGCAGAGCGCTGACGGCGACCAGCAGCGCGATGAGGATGATGCCGACTACGAGAACCGTCATTGGTTTCCCCTTTGACCTGATTGTACGGATTCCACCGGCGGACGTATCTGTCGTGTGGTGAACGACCGAATCGAATACGGCGTGGCACTGAGGAGCGGTTGCGCGTTGTCGCGGTTACACGGCCTGTGTCGTGCATTGGAGATCCGTCTTGACCGGCGCGGGCTCGCCCGATAAAGAAGAACGATCATTCGCTTAGAAAAGTGAATGACCGTTCTCTTACGAGAGAGTGAAGCGTCGCATGGAGGTCCTGATGTCGTCCCCATTCCACTTCCTACCCCCGCCTGCGGAGACCGCGAACGTGAACTCGCGCCTCTGCCGCCGTCGGGCGGAGATGCGTGAGTCGTTGGCGCTGCTCGCGATCAGCAGCGGGCGCCATGCGCCCCGGGGTCGGCATGCCGCTGGCTGGTCCTGCGGTCGTTCGCCCTGGGGGGCTGGACTCTAGCCTCGAAGAAACGGAGTTTCCGATGACCAATCCTATTTCGGCCCAGACACTCAGCAACGCCAGCGCCCGGCACCCGTGGCGAGTCGTGGGCGTCTGGGTGGTGCTTTTCCTGGTCGGCGGCTTTCTCGCCTCCGGCATCGGCGATGTGTTGACGACTGAAGACGGCGGCCTGCGTGTGGAGACGGAGTCCGGCCGGGCCGACGACCTGCTCGTCGAGCGCTTCTACGCGGAGTTCGACGCGTTCAGCGCGGAAGAGTTCGTGATCCTGCAGAACGAGACGCTGACCGTTGACGACCCGGCGTTCGCGGCATCGGCTCGCGCGGTCATCGCGGATCTGGTGGCGCTGCCCGGGATCGACGAGACGGTGGGCTTCTTCGCCAGCGGCGACGAGGCGTTCGTTTCCGAGGACCGACGCACGACCTACATCCCGGTGTCGTTCAACAACGATCCCGCCGATGAGATTGAGGCGATGCAGGAGGTCTTCGCGGCGAACGCGGCGGACGGCCTGCGCATCCTCACCGTTGGCGAGGGTTCGGTCAGTGAGACGTTCGTCGAACTCTCCGAGAGCGACCTGCAGAACGGCGAGGCGATTGGTCTGCCGGTCGCGCTGATCATTCTGGTGATCGTGTTCGGGGCGCTGGTCGCGGCCGGCATCCCGATCGTCGTTGCGATCGTCTCGATTGTTGTGGCGATCGGCACGACGGCGTTGGTGGGCGAGGTGTTCGAGCTGTCCTTCTTCGTGGTCAACATGATCACGATGATCGGCTTGGCGGTGGGGATAGACTATTCGCTGTTCATCGTGCAGCGGTACCGCGAGGAGCGCCGATCGGGACGGGAGAAACTGGAAGCGATCTCGGTCGCCGGGGGCACGGCCAGCCGGGCGGTCGTGTTCTCCGGAGCGACGGTGATCGTCGCGCTGGCGGGCATGTTCCTCGTGCCGGACACGATCTTCCCGAGCCTGGCGACCGGGGCGATCATCGTGGTGGCGGTGGCGGTGCTGGCGGCGCTGACCCTGCTGCCGGCGATGCTGAGCCTGCTGGGCGACAAGATCGACAAGGGTCGCTTGCGGATCCCGTTCCGAAGCGCGCGAACGCGCGATCCGGAACGCAGCTTCTGGGCGCGCCAGACGCGGTTGGTGATGCGCTACCCCTTGGTGAGCGCGGGCCTGGCGGTGGGTCTGCTGCTCGCTGCGGCGGTGCCGTTCCTGACGATCGAGTTGGGTGGGGCGGGCGTGGCGACGCTGCCTGAGGGCACCGAGGTTCGCGAAGGCTTCGACATCCTGGCGGAAGAGTTTTCTGTGGGCGTGCTGAACGAGGCGGAGATCGTTGTCGCCGCGAGCGATGTTCGCGATGCCGATGTGCAGGGCGCCGTCGATCGCTTGTTCGTCAGCTTGAATGCCGACGCCGACTTTGGCGCCCCCGCTGTCGAGGCGAATCCGTCCGGCAGCGTGGCGCGGATCGTCGTGCCGGTGGAGGGCGACTTCGCGAGCGATCAAGCGCTGAGCGCCATCGACCGACTGCGGGGGGACTACATCCCGGCCGCCTTCGCGGGGGTGACCGCGGAGGCGCCCGTGACGGGGGCGACGGCGGAGACTATCGACTACGTGGGGTTGATCAACGACTACGCGCCGATCGTGTTCGCGTTCGTGTTCGGGATCAGCTTCATTCTGCTGATGATCGTCTTCCGCTCGATCGTGGTGCCGGCGAAGGCGCTGATCATGAACCTGCTCTCGGTGGGGGCGGCCTACGGCCTCCTGGTGCTGGTCTTCCAGCATGGGTTCCTGTCGGGATTCTTTGGCTTCACGGAGGTGGAGACGATCGAACCCTGGCTGCCGCTGTTCCTGTTCTCGATTCTGTTTGGCCTGTCGATGGACTACCACGTCTTCTTGCTGAGCCGTATCCGCGAGCATTTCGACCAGACCGGCGACAACGAGGCAGCCGTCGCCTTTGGTGTGCGCTCCACGGCGGGAGTGATCACGGGCGCGGCGCTGATTATGGTGGCCGTGTTCTCCGGCTTCGCGATGGGCGATCTTGCGCCGCTGCAACAGTTCGGCTTTGGGCTGGCTGTGGCGGTGATTATCGATGCGACGATCATTCGATCGGTGCTTGTGCCGGCCTCGATGCAGCTGCTGGGTGACCGCAACTGGTACCTGCCGGGGTGGCTGACGTGGCTGCCGCACATCAGCATTGAAGGGGCGCCGCTGGTCGGGGAGCAGCCGTCGGCGGAGTCGGCGGGCAGCCCCGCGGCCGGCGGCTGATGGCATCGGAGTGACGTTTCGGGGGCGCGCCGGGAATGGCGCGCCCCCTTCAGCTTGATTGGTCAGATTGACGGGCTGGTTCGACCGGCTCGTTGAACTGGCTGGTCAGATCTGGCCGCAAAGGACAGCGACGATGCCGAAAGTGACCCAAGCCCACTTGGATGCGCGCAAAGAGCAGATCATGGATGCGGCGCATCGCGTGTTCGCCCGCAAGGGGTTTCACCAGGCGACGATGCAGGACATCTGCGCGGAGTGCGAGCTGAGCCCGGGCGCGGTCTACCGCTACTTCCCGAGCAAGGACGACATCATTCGGTCCTGCGGCAGCGAAGCGCGGCAGAACATGCAGGACACGTGGGAGTCGTTGGGGGCGGTGGAGAGCACGCTGGAGATTCTGGAGGGGTTGCTGCAGACCTACTTGGTCGACGCCCTCTCCCGGCCGGACGACCCGGAATCGGCGACACTTGGTAAGTGGGCTCTCTCGCTCGACATCGAGCTGTGGGCGGAGTCGTTGCACAACGAACGTGTCCGCGAGGGATACGTGGGGCTGATCGGCGGCATCGTGGAGCCGATGGCAGCGATCATGCAGCGCGGGCAGGAACGCGGCGAAATCAACCCCGACCTCGATCCGATCTCGATGGCACGGGTGCTGTTTGGGTGCTGGATGGGACTGCTGGTGCAGGTCTCGCTGGACCCATCGGTGGACAGAGTCGAGTACACCGAGATGGTTCGCGCGATGGTGGGCGGGACGTTCTGGCGGGGCGGGAGCCCCTCCCCCTAACCCCCTCTCGATCAGTTGCACTGATGGAGAGGGGGGACCGGAGGGGGAGCGGAGGGGGTCCGGCCGGCGCTGTGCGTTTCCCTTTCGGCGCGGGTTTGCGCTCGCTCGGGAGGGAGGGGGCCGCCCCTCCCCCTAACCCCCTCCCCATCAGTTGTACTGATGGAGAGGGGGGACTGGAGGGGGGCTGGAGGGGGGAGCGGGAGGCCTGGATTGCCAGCGGGGTTCGTTTCCCCCTCGGCGCGGCTTTGCGCTCGCGCAGGAGGGAGGGGTGCGCCCCTCCCCCTAGCCCCCTCCCCATCAGTGCAACTGATGGGGAGGGGGGACCGGAGGGGGGAGCGGGAGGGGGGAGCGGCCGGCGCCGGGCGTTGCCGCCTCGGCGCGGCTTTGCGCTCGCGCAGGAGGGGTGCGCCTAGTCCGCCGCCGCGGCCCCGGCAATGATGTCCTCGACGACGCTCGGGTCGGCGAGGGTGGTGACGTCGCCGACGTTCTCGGGCTCGCCCTCGGCGACTTTGCGGAGGATGCGGCGCATGATCTTGCCGGATCGGGTCTTGGGCAGCCCCAACTTCACGAATTGCAGTTTGTCCGGCGTCGCAATGGGACCGATCGCCGTCCGCACCGATTGGCGGAGTTCCTGCGCTAGCGCGGCCGACGGTTCGTAGCCTTGGGTGAGGTGCACGTAGGCGTAGATGCCGACGCCCTTGATGTCGTGCGTGTAGCCGACGACGGCGGCCTCGGCGCAGGCGGGATGTTGCACCAGTGCGCCCTCCACCTCCGCAGTACCGAGGCGGTGGCCGGACACGTTGAGCACATCGTCGACACGGCCGGTCAACCAGTAGTAGCCGTCGGCGTCGCGGTAGGCGCCGTCGCCGGTGAAGTACTTACCCGGGTACTGCGAGAGGTAGGTCTGAATGAAGCGATCGTGGTCGCCGTAGATGCCGCGCATCATGCCCGGCCAGGAGGCCGACATGCAGAGCAGCCCGCTGACGTTGTTGCCGGTGATCTCGTTGCCCTCCGGGTCGACGAGCAGGGGCTGCACGCCGAAGAATGGGAACGAGGCGGAGCCGGGCTTCATGGTGATCGCGCCGGGTAGGCCGGTCAGCATGTGGCCGCCGGTCTCCGTCTGCCAGTAGGTATCCACGATCGCCGCGCGCCCCTCGCCGACGACGTTGAAGTACCAACGCCAGGCCTCGGGGTTGATTGGCTCGCCCACGGAGCCCAGTACGCGCAGGCTGGTGCGCTGGTAGCGGGTGACGTGCTGGTCGCCCTCGCGGGCGATGGCGCGGATCGCCGTCGGGGCGGTGTAGAAGATGGTGATGCCGAGGCGGTCGACCATGTCCCAATAGCGGCCGGCGTCGGGGTAGGTGGGGATCGATTCGAACATGACGCTCGTCGCGCCGTTGGCCAGCGGGCCGTAGACGATGTAGCTGTGGCCCGTGATCCAGCCGACGTCGGCGGCGCAGCAGTAGATGTCGTCCTCGCGCAGGTCGAAGACGTACTTGTGGGTCATCGTGGCGTAGAGCAGGTAGCCGGCCTGCGTGTGCAGGACGCCCTTGGGCTTTCCCGTGGAGCCGGAGGTGTAGAGGATGAAGAGCGGGTCTTCGGCGTCCAGCGAGACCGGCTCGCAGGCGGAACTTTCCGAGGCCAGCGCGTCGTGCCACCAGAGGTCGCGCCCGTCCTGCATGGGGACGCTGCCGTCGCCGCGCTGATAGACGATGACGAACTGGACTGAGTCGGTGCGGGTGAGCGCTTCGTCGACGTTTGCCTTCAGTGGCACGACGCGTCCCCCGCGCCGCCCTTCGTCCTGGGTGATCACGGCCTTGCAGGAGGAGTCGGTGATGCGGTCGGCGATGGATTGCGCACTGAAGCCGCCGAAGATGACGGAGTGCACGGCGCCGATGCGCGCGCAGGCCAGCATCGCGACGGTGAGTTCCGGCACCATGCCCATGTAGATCGCGACGCGGTCGCCTTTCTCAATGCCCCGGCCGCGCAGCGCGTTGGCCAGCCGGCAGACCTGCTCGTGCAGCTCCGAGTACGTCACCCGACGGTTGTCGCCGGGCTCGTCGCCCTCCCAGAGCAGGGCGGTCTTGTCCCCGCGCTCGCGCAGGTGGCGGTCCAGGCAGTTGGCGCTCACGTTGAGCCGGCCACCCAGGAACCAGGCGATCGATCCGGACGCCAAATCCTCCTTGACGACGGTCTGGAACGGCGCCATCCAGTCGAGCAGCTCCTCCGCCTGTTCGCGCCAGAAGCCCTCACGATCGCGGATGCTGCGGTCGTACATCTCCTGATAGGCCTCGACCGTGGTCAGCAGCGCCCCTTGGCGGGTGGCGGGTGGCGGCGGGTATCGTTCCTGCGTGGGCAGCGCGGATTCGGAAGTCGTCATGGGTTTGATCCTCCTTCTGGGAGCGCCTCAGGTGGCTCCAGGGGCGGCCATATCCTAACCAGTCGTTGGGGGAGAGGGGACCGGTCCCCCGCGCCGGTCGCGCCCCAAGGTTGTCCGGCGGTGTGTTGTTTGCGTGGGCCCCCAGGCGGATCGCGTCCCTACAATGACGACAGCACGCCCAGTCCGCTGCGGGCGGGCGCATGGATGAGAGCAGGGGTGACCGTGACGACGCAGGAACCGTTCGAGCACATCGATGTGGATGAGGCCAGCCGCAAGCAGGCGGATGGGGCCACCCTGATCGATTGCCGTGAGGAGGACGAGTATGCGGCGGGGCACGCGGCCGGCGCGCCCCTGATCCCGCACATGAGCGTCTTCCAGCGCGCCGACGAGATTGAGAAGCTGACCGGCGGCAAGGACCAACCGCTGATGTTCATCTGCAAGAGCGGCCAGCGCAGCGCCGTCGCTTCCGAGTTCGCGGCCGCGGCGGGCTTCACGAAGCTCTACAACGTGGAGGGCGGCACCGAGGCCTGGGTCGCGGCGGGTCTGCCGACCGAGTAACACAGGTGGTCCCGCGTCGGCGGCCGGGAGGTCCGATTGGGCAAGTTCAACTCAACGCAGATTTACGCCCTGATTGTGGGCGTCGTCGTGATCGGCGTCGTCGTCTTTCTGATTTCGAACGGGACGTTCGAGCTGGGCGGCAGCGACGACGAATCGAACGACGCGCTGGCGCAGACCACGGCGCAAGCGGAGGCGGAGGCGGAAGATCAGGCGGAGGCCGCCGCCGCCGCGGATGATCAGAGCGACGAGGATGGCGAGGCCGCGCCTCCGGCGGCGGGCCTGCAGCCCATGGACAGCGCGTTTCAGTTCGGCGACCTGCGCACCATCGTCACCGATGTGCGGCTGACCGATCTGGTTGGCGAAGAGGGCGATGAGACGCTCGCCCTGGAGCGCTTCGCCCGCGTGCGACTCTCCGCACGCAATACCGGACTTGAGCCGTTCAGCCTGGAGGGCACGCTCATCCTGATCGATTCGCGGGAGCGACGCTTCACGCCGAACGGGGAGGCGACGGAGAACTCCGCTCGCATTGACCCGGACCGTGGCAGCGCGCTCAGCCTCGATCTGCAGCCGGGGATCACGACCGACCTGGTGGTCGTCTTCGATGTCCCCGAAGAGGCGGAGAACTTTCGCCTGCGCATTGTGGGCGGTTTCGTGGAGGTTGAGCTGGACCGGTGACGGCTGCGGCCTCGCGAACGGACGAACGCCCGCCGACGCATCTCCTGCTGTTCGATATCGATGGCACGCTGCTGCGGAGCGCGGGTGCGGGCCGTGCCGCGATGGATATCGCCGCGCGCGAGATCTTCGGTCTTGACGAGGGCATACAGCCGACGATCGGCATCGATTTCGCCGGGGCGAGTGACTTGGGCGTCCTGCGAGACATCGCGGCGAGGCACGGCCAGGGCTACGGGGAGGCGGAGCATGCGCGCTTCCTGCCTCGGTTCGCCGCGGAGTTGCGTGCCCGGATGCGGATGCCGACGCACAACGGGGAATTGCTGCCCGGGGTGCGACCGCTGCTGGACCGCTTGCGGGAGGAGGCAGTGGTGCTGGCGCTTGGTACAGGCAACTTCCGCGCCACGGCCTTCGTGAAGCTGGCCCACTTCGATATCCATGGGTACTTTGACGCGTCCGAGGGCGGGGGCTGTTTCGGCGAGGACGGTCCCAGCCGGCCGGAGTTCCTGCGCGTTGGACTGGAGCGGCTACGCCAGCGTGCGCCGGAGGCGGATGTCGTGGTCATCGGCGATACGGTGCTGGATGTCAGGGGCGGGCGGGCGGTGGGCGCACGTGTGGTGGCCGTGGATACGGGCTACTCGGAGCGGGCCGATCTGATCGCGGCGGGGCCCGACGTCCTGCTTGATGACCTCAGCGATCTCGATGCGTCGCTGCGGGCGCTGCTGGGCTGAACCCCAACGGCTCGTGCTGTGCACGGGCGACGACGACTGCGAGGGCTTCCGCTCAGTGGTATCCGCCGAGTGGTATCCGCTCAGTGGTAGAAGTCGCAGCCGTCCATCGCCGCCGGCGGGTGAAGCACGCCGCTGCCGGGATGCAGACATTCGCCGCGCGCGGTGGCCTCGAACAGGCCTCGGCGGGGCACCCACTCCGCGCAGCGGCCGCAGGTTCCGGCGACGGCGCCCGGGGCGCTCTGCCGCGACGGTATTTCGCGCTGATCCCAGTCGTCGGTACGGGTTAGTCCGCGCAGTTCGGGCTCGGCGCGACCGGCGCCCGCGCCGAGATCGAACGCGCCGTCGACGAAGGCCTCCAGGGCCGAGTCGATGGCGGGCTCGGAGACGATATCGATCTCGGGCTCCTCAGGCGGGGGGCGGCGGCGCTTGTTCCGGCCCGGCCGTTCGCCGTGGGGTTCGCCTTGCGCCGCATTTTTCTCGCGATAGAAGCGGCGCGGATTCTGCCCGGCCTGGCGCCCCTTGTGGTTCTTGCGTCCCATGGTCCTCCAAGGGCAGGGTACCGCGCGGGCGGTCAGCCCCGGCGCAGGGCGTATCGGTCGGACGAGACGAGCGCGGTCAGCGCCGATTCCCAGCGATCGCGTACGAGCGACCGCGCCCGGCTGCTGCGGTTCCCGCGGTCGCTGCGCGCCCCCCACAACCAAGGCCGCATTCGGGACTGCTTGGAGACGAGCGTGGTGCGGTCCGTGACGCGAGCCCAGCGCACTCGCAAACGGACTTCGCGGCTTTTGCCGTTCTGGCCGGGGCCGCCGCCTTGGCGATAGCGGACGCGCAGGTCGGCGTTGCCGATTGGTTCCAGGAGCTCGATCGATGCGGCCGAGATGCGGAAGAGCTCTTGGCCCGCCCGATCGACGAAACGTATGCCCAACAGCGACAGCTGCAGTGCGCCGTGGCGGGAGCGGAATGGCGCTCGCGCGACCAACGTCGCGACGTCCTCCGTGGGCAGCTCCAGCGGAATCAGATCGGACACATCCGTGCCGCAACGATGGCAGGTACGGCGGCCGTCGAAGGTCTCCTGGTGACAGGCGGGGCAGATCTTCACGCCCAGAGTCTATGTGTCTGCGTTGGGGGTGTGGTGCGCGCCGTGGGCCCGTCGTTGGGCTGGGGGCTTGGCGCGAGTGGAGTGAGGGGCGCCTGGGAGGGTTAGTTTCCGACCCCGAGGCCGCGCAGCTTGAAGCGACGCCGGATGACGAGTTGCTCGCTGAGCGACTGATTCGCCGATTGCAGCAGCCCCTGGCCGATCTCGAGCCGGGTGGCGACGCGCGCCGCTTCCAGGATCTCCTGCTTCTTGCCGGGAGGGGCGTCGATCTCGGCGGCCACGGTATCGGCGAGGCGGACGGGATCGTCGGGGGCCTTGAGCCGGCGCTGCCACCCCCCCTCCAGGGCCAGCGCGAGGCCCAGATGGTCGCGGTAGAGCCCGCTGACCTCTTCCGCGAGCTCGACGGTTTCCTCATCGGTGACGTCTTCCGGCAGCGGCAGAAACTCCACTGCGCCCCGCAGATAGGGCGATTCGTCCAGCGATTCGACGAGACGGAAACGTCGTGTGCCGCGGCAGATCAGGTTGAAACGGCCGTCGGGCAGCTCCTGCAGTTCGCTGATCCGCACGGCGCAGCCCACGGCCATGGGGATCGCCCCGCCGCCCGCCTCCTGGCCGTTCTCGATCAGCGCGATGCCGAACTCGCCATCGCTGGCGAGCACGTCACCAACCAGCTGGCGATAGCGCGGCTCAAAGACATGCAGTGGCAGATGCTGGCCGGGGAAGACCACCGTGTTGAGCGGGAAGATCGGGATCACTGTGGTCATGGCAGGGGGGTCATCGCCGGGGCATCCGCAGTGACATTGACACGCTCCTTCGTTGGGAGGTTCGGGCGCGGGGCGCCTCGTCAGGCGCCGAGGGCTAGGAGATGACCTTATTCAATGGGTAGGAGACGAAGCCACTTGCGCCCACCTTCTGCAGCGCCGGGATGATCTCGCGCTCGGTGCGTTCGTCCAGGATCAGCTCCAGCGCGACCCAAGCCTCGTCGACGAGCGGGCTCACGGTTGGCGAGTGCTCGCCGTACTGGCCGATCAACGCGAGCACCGCCGGTAGTTGGTCGCGCGGCACGTTGATCTTGAGTCCCACCTTGCTGCGGGCGTTGATCGCCCCTTGCAGCAGCAAGTTGATCGCCTCGATCTTGCCGCGCCGGGCTGGGTCCGCCCAGGCGTCGTGGCTGGCGACGAAGCGCGTCGTGCTGACCAGGACCTCATCGATCACGCGTAGGTTGTTGGCCCGGAGACTGGAGCCCGTCTCGGTGACGTCGACGATGGCGTCGAGCAGGCGTGCCTTGATTTCCGTTGCGCCCCAGCTGAACTCCACGCGCACGTCCAGACCGCGATCCTCGAAGTACTGCCGGGTCACCCCCACGAGCTCGGTGGCGACGATGCCCCCGGCCAGGTCCTCGGGGCGCTGGACGCTGCTCTCGTTGGGCACGGCCAAGACCCATTTGGCGGGACGACTGGTGGCGCGGCTGTAGCGCAGTTCGCCCACCTCATGCACGTCGACGCCGTTTTCGCGCACCCAGTCATGCCCGGTGATGCCGCAATCGATCACGCCATCGGCGATGTAGCGGGCGATCTCCTGGGCCCGGAACATCAGGCAGCCGATCTCCGGATCGTCGATCACGGGAACGTAGGAGCGGGACGGCACGTCGATCTCGTAGCCCGCGTTGCGGAACAGTGAGATTGTCGCGTCCTGCAGGGAGCCCTTGGGCAAGCCGAGCTTGAGGATCGGGTCCGGCACCGTGATGACCTCCATCGACTGGGGCGTTGCGCGTCGTCGCCTCACTGTGCCATACGCGGGGGGCGCGGGCCATTTCAGGGAAGGCGTGGGCGAAGCTTGACGACATCTTGACGTTGCGCCCGGCCGCCGTCGTTCGGCCCCGGCATAGGGTGGGCGCCGATCGGGTGCACTCGATTGGACACGACAACAGTCGGCAGCGAGCGTCCGGGGCGGCAGCAGTGTCGTCCGCGGCGAGCCTATCGGCGTCAATGAACGGATGATCTTCAATGTTCAGTCGACGGACCCTCACGCCGCGGGAGCAGATGGTCGCGGAACTCGTCGCGCAAGGGCGCAGCAACCCGGAGATCGCGCAGTCGTTGGGCATCTCGCTGTCCACTGCGAAGCAGAACCTGGCGAACGTGATGATTAAGTGGAACTGCGCCAACCGCACGCAGGTTGCCGTTGAGGCGGTGCGCCGCTTGACGGCCCCGCCTGACGGGGCGTCGTCAGGCGGGGCGTCGGAAGGCGGCCCCGTGCCCGCGGAGCGTGAGACTGACCGCGTGGCGCCTCGGTTCGCTGACGTGGGCTGACGGCGCAGCGACTGGGGCATCGGCTCGGGCATCGGCTGGTGCAGGGGGCCCGTCGCGGTGACGGGGGCCGCTCGCGGGGAGAAGCCCGTCCGGTAGGCTCCGTCTGATGACGACGGGGCAGGACGAACGGACGCGCGAGCGGCGCCTGCGCGAGATGCTCAACGACGAGCTCGATGCGGCCTGGCTCTACGATCGTTTGGCAGACTTCGCCCGGCGACCGCACGAAACGGACACCCTGCGTGAGCTGGCCGCGTCGGAGCGCCGGCACGCGAAGCACTGGGCCGACCGGCTCAATGATCCGTCGCTGCTGGAGGGGCCACGGCGGCCCTCGTGGCGGACGCGGGGACTGGCGCTGGTCGCCCGTGTGGCGGGCGTCAACGCGGTGCTGCCTCGCCTGCGCGCAGCCGAGCTGGAGGACATCCAGCGGTACCGTCGGGAGCCGGAGGCGGCTGGGCTGGCAGAGGAGGAGTTGGAGCACCGAGAGACGCTGACGGCGCTCGCCAGCGGGGCCGACGGCGGTGGTGAGCACGGCTTCAGCTCCACCGGCGCGGCCTCCACGTTCCGGGCGGCGCTGTTCGGGCTCAACGACGGGATCGTTTCCAATCTCAGCCTGATCGCGGGCGTCGCCGGCGCGGCCATCGAGAGCAACGCCGTGCTGATCGCGGGCCTCGCGGGGTGGTTGGCCGGCGCCTTCTCCATGGGGGCGGGCGAGTACATCTCCGTGCGCAGCCAGCGGGAGCTGTTCGAGCACCAGATCTCGCGTGAGGCGATGGAGCTGGAGCTTGCGCCGGAAGAAGAACGCGACGAGCTGCTGACGATTTATCGCCGTAAGGGCGTGTCGGCGGAGGTCGCGTCGCAGTTGGTGGATGAGCTGATGGCCGATCCGGCCGTGGCGCTGGACACGCTGGCGCGCGAAGAGTTGGGGCTGGACCCGGACAATCTGGGCTCGCCGTGGGGCGCGGCGATCGGATCATTCATCGCGTTTTCCCTGGGGGCGATTGTGCCCGTGATCCCATTCATGGTGGGCGGCGGCTACTGGGCGCTGGCGGTGGCGATCGTCGCCGGCGTGGCGATGCTGGGGCTGGCGGGGATGTTCTCGTCGCTGCTGACGGGGCGGCACCCGCTGTTCGCGGGCGGGCGCATGGTCTTGATCGGCCTGGGGGCGACCGCGGTCACGTTCGCGATCGGGTCGGTCATCCCGGTCGATTTGTGACGTACGACGTGAACAGTTGCGCTGGGGCGACCGCCTAGGCCCGCTCGACGGCGACGCGGGCGATCGATCCGTCGGCGGGGAGCAGGGCTTGCACGGCGCCGCCGTCATACAGCAGCGGCACGAAGACGCAGCCTGGCGCGACGTCTTCCGAGACCCGCGCGCTGATCAGCAGTCGCTCGCCGGCGCGGGTGAGCGCGACTGATTCGCCGTCGGTGATGCCGAGCGCGGCGGCGTCGGTGGGGTGCAGGTCTGCCGACTCGGCGCGATGGAGGCGGTCGGCGTCGTCGGCGCGTAGGGCCGCGGAGGTGCGGTCGGTGTAGAGGTCGCGGCCCGACAGCAGGAGGAGACCGTCGCCCGCGGCGGACAGCGCCGCGACCGGCACGATCGCTTGGCTGATCGCCCCGTTGGGCGGCTGCCGGGTCGCACTGAGCAATCGCGACATCGTCGCGCTCGCGTAACGCGCGTCGGAGGCGGCGAGCGCGTCCATCGCGAGGGCGGGGCTCTCCGGCAGGTCTGGCGATTCCCGGTCCATGGCCGTCGCCAAGCTGGAGCCCAGGTCGCGCAGGTGGGACAGCGCCGGCTGGGCGCCACGCTGCGGCCGGTAGGCGGCGCGCAGGCGCAGCATCTGCCGGTCCGCGTTGGTCACGGTGCCGCTCTTGGCGAACGTGGAAACGTCGGCGAGGACATGGGTTGCAGTCTGGACGGTGTCCGTCGCGACTTCGTCGATCACGAGCAGCAGATCGAGCGCTTCCAGCGCCGCTTGCACAAAGGCGCGATCGGGCAGGGTCAGCAGCGGGTTGTCTTTGAGTACGACGAGCGCCTTCAGCGTCCCGTCGCGGGCGGCGGCGAGCATGCCATCGACGCTGAGCCCGCTTTGTCCGTCGCTGGCGCCGGGCACGACGCCGGCGTCGCGCAGGCCGATGGTGTTGTTCTCAGGCGGCAGCACGTGCAGCGATGCGGGCGCGGCGTCCGGCCCGGCCAGCGCGATCGCGAGATTGGCGGCGGCCCGCACCTGCGCCCCGGCGGCGGCGGCGCTGTGCCGTGAGGGCGCGACGACGATCGCGACGGGGCCATCCATGCGTGCGGCCAGCAGCTCCGCGGCCGCGCAGGCGCCGCTCGATTTGGGCGCCTCCGTGTGCACCGTCGCGTCGGTCAGGCCGGGGAAGGGGGTGGCGTTGCCGTCGTCGTCCGCCCCTGCCGGCAGCCGGTCGCGCACGGAGTCGCGCGCCAGCAGGCTGGTGGCGAGGGCCTGGACCGTGGCGGCGAGGTCGCCATCGAGGGGGCCCAGCGCGGCGGTGGCGTGGTCGTCGATGGGGTTGTGGCGGGCGCTGACGCTGACGAGCGTCGCGCCCTTGGCGACGGCGCCCTTGATGCGCACGCCGAGGACGTTGTTGGAGGCGCTGAGGTCATCACCGATGGCGACGACCGCGCCGGCGCTCTCGACCGATGTGAGCTGGTTGGGCAGGTGCACGCTGCCGAAGCTCTCGCGCAGGGCCGTCTCGACGGCGCCCCAGACAGAGCCCACGCTCGCGTCGATGTGGGGCGTGCCGATCCAAGCGGCCAGTTGGGCCAGCGCGTAGTTTTCTTCGACGGTGGTCTGGCCCGAGCCCAGCAGGCCCACGGCCAATGGTCCGTGCTGCGCGATGATCGCGGCCAGTTTGCGGCTGGCGTCGCGCAGCACGACATCGGTCTCGGCATCGAAGGCGTCTTGCCCGCGACCCAGGCGGCCGGTGTGTAGGCGCTGGCGGTCGCGGACCTGGTCGTATCCGAAGCGGCCGCGCACGCAGATCTGGTCACGCGAGACGTCGTTGCCTTCGGCGGGCCGGACGATGACGCCGCGACCGTCGCGCACGCCGATCTGAATCGTGCAGCCCATGCTGCACTCGGTGCAGACGGTGCCGACCCATTGTTCGGGTCGGGCGACCCACTTGTTGGGGGCTTCCATCAGAGTGGCCGTGGGGCACACGTCGACGCAGGCGCCGCAGAAGTCGCAGTTCGACTCATCGATCGCGCCGCCGGCCCCGAAGGCCATGCGGGTGGAGAAGCCCCGCCCGGCGAGCGTGATCGCGGTCGTGTGGCGCAGGTCGGCGCAGGCGCGCTCGCAGCGGGTGCAGAGGATGCACATCTGTGGGTCGAACTCGAAGAAGGGGTTGCCGCGGTCGGGCGGCGGCTGCTGGAACTGGTAGAAGGTGCGCGCCTCGTCGAGGTAGGGCTCGACGTTGGCGCGGCCCATGTCGGCCACGTCCGAGGCGGTCTGCAGCTCGCAGCGGTAGTTCTTGGAACAGGTGACGCAGCGATGCGTGACGACGTTGTCGCGCAGGCAGATATCGCCTGTCCGGCAATGGTCCACGCGATGGCAGGTGAGACAGCGGTCGCTGTGATTGGCCAGGATGAAGGCCATCACTTCCTGGCGCATCTCCAGTGTGGCCTCGGTGTCCGTGCGGACGACCATTCCGTCGGTGACGGGCGTGCTGCAAGCCAGGGGCAGCCCGCGCATCCCCTCCACCTCGACGACACAGGTGCGACAGCCGGCGTAGGCCGGCAGCCCGTCCAGGTAGCAGAGGTTGGAGATGTAGATCCCGGCCTCTTTGATCACCTCGACGAGGGGACGGCCAGCCTCCACCGTGTGCGGCGCGCCGTTAATCGTGATCGTGACGGTGGTGCTGACGACCATGGCGACGTTGGGGCTCCTAGAGGTGCTGGCGCTCGCCATCGGCGTGGATCTCCTGGCGCACGGCAGGCTGCCCGTTGGGGTAGATCCAGTCGTGCTGTTCCAGGTAGTTGTTGGCGAAGGCGGTCAGCTTGGGCTTGTCGTGGTACAGCTCGTTCGGGTCGCGGACGACGTTGGTGTAGGAGCCGCCGACCTGGATCGCCTCGTAGGGGCAGGCCTCCGCGCAGAGGCCGCAGTACATGCAGAGGCGGAAGTCGATCTCGTAGCGCTCGACCAGGTAGGAGCCGTCTTCGCGCGGCTGGGTCTGGACCAAGATGCAGCCGTCCGGGCAGGCCTGCGCGCAGGTACTGCAGCCCGTGCAGCGCTCCACGAACCAGACCAGGTTGGTGCGCGCCCGAGGCGGGATTGGCCGTTCAGTCTCGGGAAACTCGAAGGTCACGGGCGGCCGGCCCAGGTGCTTGAGGGTGGTCATGAGGCCCTTGGCGAGGCCCACGCCGTAGGCCATCAGAGCGCCCCGGAGAGAGATTGGTAGTTCGTGTCGTGCGGGAGGGCGCCCGTCTTTGGGTCGCGGGGCTCGCCGTTCAGGCTGAGGTAGGGCGGGAAGAGGGACTCCAATTCGCGTCGGATCGGGTCGCCCTCGGGCAGCATCGTGGAGAAGTCGCCGTCGGGCTCGGGGCGGCCTCGGGCGCCGCTCACGCCCTCCTCCTTCATCACGTCCTGCAAGAGCATCAGCCCGGACAGCAGCGATTCGGGCCGCGGCGGGCAGCCCGGCACGTAGACATCGACCGGGACCACGTTGTTGACGCCCGGCAGGGTGCTGTAACCGTGCGCGAAGGGCCCGCCGATGTTGCTGCACGAGCCCATGGAGATGACCCACTTGGGATCGGCCATTTGCAGGTAGATGCGACGCACGGCGGGCGCCATCTTCCAGGTCACGGTACCGGCCACGATCATGAGATCAGCCTGCCGAGGCGAGGCGCGGAAGACCTCCGCTCCGAAGCGGGCGATGTCGTAACGAGCGTTGGCCGTCGCGATCATCTCGATCGCGCAGCAGGCGAGGCCGAACATGGCGGGCCAGAGCGACGACCGTCGGGCCCAGGTGAGGACGCTATCGACCTTGGTCAGCAGCAGTTGCTGGCGCAGGTCGGCTTCGATGTCGGTGCCGAGAAGTGCTGAGCCAGGCCCGGGTGTTCCCGCGGGCGGCTCCACGTTTAACAGGGGCACGGGGATGATCTGCGTGTCCGCCACACGTCCTCCGGGGAGCCGGATCGGGCGTCGTGACGACGCTGCATCCGCCCTTGTGAAGTCGCGCACGATGATATCAGCGGGCGTAGCCGGGCGATACGGTCGACGGGGGAGCGAGGCGATCAGCGAATTGGTGAGAGGGCGCGCAACCGGGCGATGACCTCTGGCAGGGCGCGCCCCACACGGTCGATCTGGGCCTCTGTGTTTCCCAGGCCCAGGGTGAGGCGCAGGGCGGAGTGTGCGATGTCCGGGTCGATGCCCATGGCGGTGAGCACGTGGCTGGGCTCGGTGGAGCCGGTGGAGCAGGCCGATACGGAGCTCGCCGCGACGCCCTCCATGTCGAGATGGAGCAGGATGCTTTCGCCCTCCACGCCCGGGAAGCAAAGACTGAGGTTGTTTGGCAGCCGGCCCCGCATGTCGCGAGGGCCGTTCAGCGACACGTCGCCGATGCCCTCGCGCAGATTGCGCCAGAGGCGGTCGCGCAGGCCGCCGACATGCGCGTTGCGCGCGTCCATTTCGGCGTGCGCGAGGTCGAGTGCGGTGGCCAGGCCGACGGCGCCGGCCACGTTTTCGGTCCCGGCGCGGCGGTCGCCCTCCTGGCCGCCACCGATCAGCAGGGGCCGGAACGGGGTCCGGTGTCGGACGAACAGCGCGCCGGCGCCCTTGGGGCCGTAGATCTTGTGCGCTGTCAGGGAGAGCAGGTCGACGCCGAGCAGGTCCGGCCGGATGTCGATGGCGCCGGCGGCCTGGACCGCGTCGGTGTGCACCAGCGTGGCGGGGTTGCGCGACTTGGCGGCGCGCGCGATCTCGGCGATCGGTTGCAGCGTGCCGACTTCATTGTTGGCGGTCATGATTGAGACGAGGGCGGTGTCGTCGCGGACGGCCGCCTGGACGGAGGCCGGATCGACGAGGCCTTCACGATCGACGGGGAGGACCGTGACCTCCCAGCCGTCGCGCTCCAAGGCCTCCATTGGCTCCAACACGGCGTGGTGTTCGACGGCGGAGGTGATCATGTGGCCGGGCGGCGCGCGGCGCTCAGCGCGCCAGGCGGCGCTGACTCCCCGAATGGCGCTGTTGTCGGACTCGGTGCCGCCGGAGGTGAAGACGATCTCGGCGGGCGCGCATTCCAGCCGCGCGGCAACGGTGTCGCGTGCCTCGTCCAAGGCTTTGCGCGCCGTCTGGGCCTCGCGGTAGATGCCGGAGGGGTTGCCCCAGCCCTCGCGCAGGACGGGCAGCATCGCTTCGAAGACGCGCGGATCGAGCGGTGTCGTCGCGGCGTGGTCGAGGTACACGCGCTCCACGGTCCGGCCTCGCATCCCGCATGATCGATTCGGTCGTTCCTTGGCAGCGTATCGCCTGACGGCCGCGCCGATGCGTCCCCTGCGAACGGATGGTTTTCGGCGGCCTCGTCCTACGTGAGTCCGCGCATAGACCGCCCGGGGCACGGATCGATATACTGGGTTTCGCGCCGACCGGCCCGTAGTACGTCGAAGGAACCGCTATGACGACGATGAGTGTCCCCACCCTGATCCAGGTCAGCGACCTTGCCGCCGAGAAGGCGTCCAGCATGCTGAAGGACAAAGGCTTCGCGGAGGGCGCGTTGCGCGTCTTCGTCGTTGGTGGGGGCTGCAGCGGCTACCAATACGGCATGGCGTTGGCGACGGAGGCGGAGCCGGGCGATCAGGTGGTCGAGCACGGCGGCGTGCGCTTCCTGATTGACGCCGAGAGCGCGCCCCTGCTGACCGGCGCCCACGTGGACTATGTGGACGACATCATGAAGCAGGGATTCAGCATTACGAATCCCAACGCCTCCAAGAGCTGCGCTTGCGGCAGCTCCTTCGACACGGCCGACAGCGCCGGTGCGACGCAGGCCCGGTCCTGCGTCTAAGCCTGGCCTGCCACGGTCGGTGTTCGCTTCGGCGGTGTCGGCTCCGGCAGTGCTGGCTCTGACAGTGGTGGCTCCAGCAGTGTTGGCTTCGGCCGAACGGTCCGCAGATGCGGGCCGTTTTCGCGTCCCGGGGGGGATCTGCTTGGACCCCTTGGCCGGGGCCGGTCGGGCGTGGGGCAGGATCGGTCGATCCTAGGACGCGGGGCGGATGCGCGTGCGGGCCGCGACACGGACCCCCCGGGGCGCGCCCGCATGTCGGGCTGCGGCTGATCCACGAAGCTAGAGGGAGGGAAAGAGGAACGTGTGGACTCGGTCTTTGGCTGCTTCGCCCCGGTTACCTCGCCCGTGCAGTGGCGCACGTTCTCTCGAGACGCGTTCGCGGACGCGGAGCAGGGCCCGACGCCGATCTTTCTCTTCATCGGGGCCGCGTGGTGCCCGTACAGCCAACGCTTCCTCCACGACTTGCAGACCGACGCGGCCGCCGTCAACGAGCTGAACAACTCCTACATCCCCATCCTGGTCGATGGCGAGCGACGGCCTGATGTGCAGCTTCGCTACCCGGCCGAGGGCTGGCCGGGGATCATGATCCTGGAGCCGGGCGGGGAGGTGCTCTGGGCCTCGACGCACGTGCCGCCGGGGCAACTGGCGCGGCTGCTGAGCAAGGTGCGTGGCTACTTCCAGGAGAACCGTCGCGAGATCCGCGGGAAAGCCCAGCTCGCGCGCGCGGAGCAGCGCGCCGCGCTGCAGCCCGCCAGTCCGCAGGACTCCTCCCCCCTATCCGAGTCGGTCCTGCGCGAGGTCGCGGCGGCGACCGTGACGGCGTACGACGCGGACAATCCCGGCTTCGCGCTGGAGGTGGGCTATGGGGGCCCCAAGTTCCCCCACTTCGACGCGATCGAGTTTCTGCTCGCTCTGGATGACGACGGCTCCGCGGCGACCATCGTGCAGGAGGCGCTGAGTGCGCTGATGGAGCGCGGGCTCTGGGATCCGGAGCAGGGGGGGCTGCGTCGGTACGCGGTTGAGCGGGACTGGTCGCGCGTGCATGGCGAGCGCCTGCTGATCGACAATGCCCGCTTGTTGCGCCTGTTGTGCCTGGCCGGACGCCAGTTGGACGCCGCCGCTCTGTTTGCGCAGGCGGAGCGGGTCCGGCAATGGTGCCGTGAGGTGACGGACGAAGCGTCGCAGGCGCCGGTCAGTCTGCGCCCCGCCCATGAGGACGTGCCCGATGATTGGGCTGTGCCCGCACGTGACGAGACGATCTTCGTGGGAGCACATAGCGCGCTGGTATCGGCGCAGCTCGCCACGGCCCGCAGCCTGGGGACCGGGGGCGCGATTGATGGGTCGGAGGTCGAGGCGGCGTTGCGCCTGCTGGAGGATCTCTGGGAGCGGGGGCGCGATGCGCGCGGTGTCGCGCGCAGGCACCTGGATGAGGGGGGCGTGTCCGGGACGTTGCACGATCAAGCGGCTCTGGCGGCGGCCTGCCTGGACGCATTCGAGGTCAGCGGGAAGCGCGTCTACCGGGAGCGCGCGGAGCTGGTGCTGGAGGCGGCGAATAAGCAGTTCAAGCAGTCCGGCGGCGCGTTCTTCGACGTGGTGGAGGACCGCGATGCGCCCGGGCGCGGCCGCTTCCGCCGTCGCGAGATTACGGCCAACGCGGCGATCACGATGGTCGCCCTGCGGCTGCACGAGCTGACGCGGACGGACTGGTACCGCGAGACCGCGACAGAGGCGTTAGCGGAGTTCGCGCGAGGCGCGGCGAAACAGGGCATCCACGCGTGTCGCTTTGGGCTGGCGCTGCATCGCTATCGCAACCCGGCGCCGGTGCTGATCGTTGCGGGGCAGGCCGATCTGCCGTCGACGCAGGCGCTGCACGCGGCCGCGCTCCAGCTTCCCAGCGTTCGCCTGGCCGTGCAGTTGCTCGATCCGCTGAAGGATCTGGAAACGCTGACGCGCTTCAATGTGGAGCAGTCGCGGGAGGTCCGCGCGTATCTCAGCGACGGTCGCAGCCTGCACGGCCCCTGGCGTTCTCCCGCTGAGATCGCGGGCGCGCCGGCTCTGCTGGCGGCGGCGGTCTAGCGCGCTGAGGCGCTTGCCTCGCCGGTGGGCAGTCGCTGGAGCGCCAGCATTGTTTCGATGTCGCGCTCGTGGAGGCTGACGAGGACGTCCTCCAGGCTGATCAGGCCGCGGAATGGATGGCGCCCTTGGAGCGCCAGGCTGCGCGACGAGAGGCCCCAGACCATGCCGCAGGTCTCGGCCCGGCCTTGGCTGTAGATGCGGACCAGCTCGCGAACCGGGACGGGCTCGGCGCCCGTCGCGAGCCATTCTGCCGGGTGCAGCGTGAGGTCGGACTGGCCGCGGAGCAGTTGCTCTACGTGCCAGCCGTCGGCTCGCTCGCCCAGCGCCAGATCCCAGGCGATCTCCAGGAGCTCCCCTGGGGGTGGGGGCCCGTCCGCGGCGAGCAGCGCCTCTTGCACCTCTCCGGAGGCCTCGTGCAAGGCTTTCAGCAGCCAGCTGGCCCGGTCCATCGTCGCGCCTCCACCGGCCTCCCGATCGGGAGCATTCTCGCACAGGCGGCGGCGCGTCCGCCGAACCCGTCGAGGGGCGGACCCGTCGGAGGCCGGACCGGTGGAGGGTAGGATGCGGCTCGCAAGCGCGAGTAACGACAGGAGCGCGACGTGCTGACTGAACTTTGGGAGTCCGATCCCTTCACGGAGAGACGCGTGGGGCTGATTGACACGCTGGACACCGCCTACCGCTGGGAGAAGGGGGACACGTTCGTCGATGGGCGGGGTGTCGATGGGCGGGACAGGGCGCACGATCGGTTCCGCGTCATCAGCGTGGAGGTGCGGATCGGCGATGAGGGGCTCTCGCGGACGATTCTGGCGCTGCGGCTCGATTCGTGAGCGGTGCGCATCCAGCGCGGGGACTGGCGCGGCGGGCGAAGGCCTGCCGCCGCTGCCCAGCGGTCGCCCCGGGCAGCGCTGTGATCGGGCCGCGGAACGGTCCCGTGCCCGCATCGCTGCTGTTCGTGGCGGAGGCGCCGGGCCATCTCGGTGGCGTGCGGACGGGAGTGCCGCTGCAGGGCGACCAGTCCGGCCGCAACTTCCGCTCCTACTGCGCCGCCGCCGGTATCGACCTGGGCCAGGCGTTCATCTGCAACGCGGTTCTTTGCCACCCACCCAGCGCGGAGGGCCGCAACCGCCCGCCACGCGCGGGTGAGGTCGCGAACTGCAACGACTTCCTGGCTGAGATCGTCGAACTCGTCGACCCGGCGCTGGTCGTGGCGCTGGGTCGTGTGGCGCTGGGGGCGCTGGCGCGGATCAGTCCGCACGGCCTGCACTTCGGCGAGGATGTGGCGCGGGCCGTGCCCTGGCAGGGGCGCCGGCTGATCTCGCTCTACCACCCTTCCGGCCAGACGCAGGGCCGGCGCTCGCGAGCGCTCCAGATCGAGGACTACCGGGCGGTGGGGGCGGCGGTGGCCGCGTCGCGTGGCCGGGTGATCGGTTGAGCCAGTTCCATTGCTCCCGTGCGGGGGCGTCCATATGCTGCCCGAGCGACGACGGACGCCTGATGAGCGGTCCGCGCTCGACCGCAGAGCGAGCGGAGGCGGGCGCATTCAGACCGACACCCTCCCATACACGCTGTATCTGATCCTGGCGGAGCTCTCGCTCGGTGGGCTGCTGGCGATGCAGTTCGTGGACGTGCGCGGCTTCGCCAGCCGGGGCTTCGTGAAAGCCACGATGATCATGCTGCCAGTACTGCTGGGCCTGACCTTCTGGGTCGCGTTCACCCTGGAGGGCGATGTCGCGGAGGGCTACCGGATCGACGCGGGCCCGCGCGATGTGATTGTCGTGCTGTTGGGGGTGCTGACGGGCGGCAGCCTGGTCCACAACGTCCTGATCTATCGCGACCGAGAGGCGTGGGGCCGGATCCTGGGGGGGCTGCTCTCCGTGCTGGCGGTGGTCGTGCTACTCCTGACGGCGATCATGCTGCGGCTTCCCGTTTGGGAGATGGGGCTCGTCTTTCTGAGCTTGCTGGCCGGCAGCCTGGTGATCGGCTTCGCGGCGGTTGGGCTCAGCTTGGGGCACTGGTACCTAGTCACGCCACGACTGCCGTCGCGTCCGCTCAACGAGGTGACGGCGATCATGCTGGGCTTCCTGCTGGCCCAGGTGCTGCTGCTCGCGCTCGCCGTCGCGCTCCCGGTCGATGAGGAGCCGCGCGGCGGTCGCGACATCCCCCTCGCGGACGACGCGACCTTCTGGCTGCGCATCGTGGTGGGGCTGGCGATGCCGCTCGTGTTTGGCTGGATGGCGTGGTCCTCGTCGCGCATCCGCTCGATGATGGCGGCGACCGGGTTGCTGTACCTGGTAACGGCGTTGGTGCTGGCCGGCGAGATCGCGGCGCGGGCGTTGCTGTTCGACTCGGGCCGCCCGATCTAGGCCCTGGTTCACTCCAGGGAGGGCTGGTTCCGCGGAGGGCCCGCTACTCCTCGACGACCTCTTGGGAGCGCACGCGCAGCTTGAGGCCCGGCGGCAGCGCCGTCTCGGTCTTGGGGGCGCGCTTGGGGGCGGGCGTCGCCTTCTTGGACGGCCCGGCCTTTTTCGCCGCGCTGCGCACGGGTGTCTTTGTGGGTCGGCCAGCGGTTTTCTTCGATGCGCCAGTCTTGCCGGCGGTGCGTTTCGATGCGCCGGTCTTGCCGGCGGTCTTCTTCGATGCCTGTTTTGGCTTTTCAAGGACGGGGCGCGCGGGGGCTTCCCACGTGGGTCGGGCCTGGTCCAGCAGCGCTTCCAGGCCCGCCAGGCCTTCCGTGGCTCGCTTGCCGTGCCAGGTCAACCAGCGTCCGTCGACGAGGTGGATGCGGCGTTCGCGGGCGGCCGTGATCGATCGCAGGGCCAGCATCTCGTCGCGGTGGCGCCGGCCGAAGCGGTAGGGCTCGTCCGGCAGCAAGATGACCTCGGGGTCGGCGGCCGCGATCTCGGAGAGCTGCACCTGGGGGTAGCGATTCCCCCGGGCGTGATTCTCGAACACGTTGGTGCCCCCGGCGAGGCGGATCATGTCGCCCGCGTAAGTGTCGCCGCCCACGGCCATGTAGGGCGCGCGCCAGATGGGGCAGAAGACGCGCACGGTGGGGCGCTGCTCGCGAAGCGACTCCTGTCGCGCGATCTCGTCCTCGATCGGGCTGAGCAGGGAACGCACCAGCCCTCCCCCAATCAGCTTCGCGATCGTTCGGAGCTCTTCGACGCTGTCGGGAACCGTGCGGGGATAGCCGACGAAGACCGTGAGGCCGGCTGCTTCCAGCGCCTCGATGTCCTCCGCGCGGTTCTCTTCTTGGTTCGCGAGGACCAGCTCGGGCGCCAGCGCAACGATGGCGTCGAGGTCCGGATCCTTGGTGCCGCCCACCTTTTGGATCGCGGGCACATCATCTTCTGGCTGCGTGCAGAACTTGGTGATGCCGACCAGGCGGTCGGCGCCGGTGAGGGCGGCAACGCTCTCCGTCAGGCTGGGGACCAGCGAGACGATGCGTCGCGGCCGTCCCTCGACGGTCAGATCCCGGCCCCGTGCGTCCTGCACTGTTGGCATCGACGGCCCTCAGGAAACCACGCACCCGCGACGGGCGTCGCGGGCCGGGGCGAGTATACCGGCGTGCCGTGCTGGCGCTTCTGATTCTGGAGTGCCGCAGATAGCAGCCGTGGCCCCGCTGCAATGGAACCGTGACGTGGGCCCGCGCCGTATCGATCAGTGGAACCGACGCGAATGGAGTCGGGTATCCTCAGGCGGTGAACTGGCAAGACCACTCCGATCCGGAGCTCATGCAGGCCATCGGCCGCCAAGAGGTGCAGGCCTTCGAGGCCTTATACGACCGCTACTCGCGTCTGGTCTTCTCCACGGCGTATCGCGTCCTGGGGGACGCGCACAGCGCCGAAGATGTCGTGCAGGATGTCTTCGTGCGGCTCTGGCGTAACCCTGAGCGCTACGTGGAGGAGCGAGGCCGGTTCTTGGGCTGGATGCTGAGCGTGACGCGGAATCGCTCGATTGATGAAGTGCGATCACGTAAGCGGCGTCCGCTCAACGACAGTCAGGTGGGGGATCCGGAGGATTCCGGCTCGCTCGCCGATGATACGGCCAGTGAAGCGGCCAGCCGCGAGATGGCCGGCGCGGAGCTGGTGGACCAACGGGAGATGGTGCGGAAGGCGCTCGCGGATCTGCCCCCGGAGCAGCGCCTGGCGATTGAGCTGGCGTACTACAGCGGGCTCACGCAGGCGGAGATCGCGGAGCGGCTTTCGACACCGTTGGGCACAGTGAAGACGCGGATTCGATTGGGCATGCAGAAGATGCGAGTTGCGCTGGAAGGTCGGGTGGGAGTGCTGGACATGCCCGCGGCCGGCAGTGCGACAGACGCGGCGTCCGCCGCGGACGGGACAGCTTTCGAGGGCGAGGGGTCAGTATCGGACGGCGACGGGCAGACGAGAACGCGCCGGCGAGCGGGTTCTCGATCATCAGGAGCGGGTGCATGACCGAGCAGCGGCCCCCCGGCGACCTCCACGAGCGCAGCGGCGAGTTGATCGAGGCCTACAGCCTTGATGCGCTGGAGGCGGACGAAGCGGCGATCGTGAACGCCCACCTGGACGAAGGCTGCGAGGACTGCGAGGAAGAGATCTCACTGCTCCGCAGCATCGTGGACCGGATTCCGTTGGGCGTGCCCCTGCGTCGCACGCCACCGGTGCTCAAAGAGCGGGTCCTGCGTGAGGTTCAAGCGGACATCGAAGCCGGCGCCGCGCGCGCCGCGGCCCCGATCCCCCTGCCCGCCCGTCGAGCGGCGCCAGAACCCAGCGCGCCCAGCCGGATCTCTGCGCTCGCGGCGCCCTGGCGGCCCGCCCGCTTCGCCTCCATGGCGGCCTCGGTCGCGATCTTGGCGGCGGTGGGGCTGGTGGGCTGGAACGTGGTCCTGCAGGGCGACGTGTCCAACTTGGACGACGAGAACGAGGCGCTCTTGGCGACCGTCGCGACCGTCGAAGAGCAGCAGCGCGACGCCCAAGTGGCGCTGCAGTCGGCGCAGGAGGAGGTGGCGGACGCCAGCGCCCGCTCGGACGAACTCGAGACGCGCATGACCGCCATCGTCACGGTCATGGGCAGCGACGAGCAGGAGCGTGTGTCGCTGGCGGGCACCAACGACGCCCCACGGGGCGCCTGGGGCAACATCCTGGTCAACTCCAACGACGGCACCTTCATCATCCTCGCGAGCGGGCTCGAGCCCGGCGGTGAGGGCGGCTACGTCCTGTGGATTCACACGGAGGGCGGTGACGTCATCCCCGTCTCGTTCTTCTACGTGAATGAATCCGGAAACGGCCTGGGGTACGGCAAGATCGATGGCGAACTGGGCAACGCGTCGATCACGGTCAGCCATGAATACGATCGCAGCGTGCGCGCGCCCACCGGCCCCAGCAAGATGGAGCGCCACCGCTAGCGGCGCTGTCCCCCCGGTCACGGAACCCAAGGCGCTCACGGAACCCAAGGCGCGATCGGGGCGGTCCGCCGCCCTTTGCTACGCTCGCCCCTCGCCTGGGACAGTGCTTCAGCTCCCGGTTTGGGGCCTGCCGGTTCCGGTGAGACCCGAACCGGCAGGAATCTGGCGAGTGGAACGGTGAGTCTCGTGACTGAATCGGTCGATGGCGCCGGACCGGCGGTCGTCCGGTTGCAGCACCTGACTACCGGCTACGCCGAAACCGAAGTTCTGCGCGACCTTAGCTTCCGCGTCGTGGCGGGGGAGCTCGTGGCGGTGATCGGCCCCAACGGGTCTGGTAAGAGCACGCTGATCAAGACGCTCGTCGGTCTGCTGCCGCCCTGGGAGGGCACGGCGGACGTGCTGGACGGTGTGCCCGCGACGGCTCGTCCGCGTGTGGGCTACATGCCGCAAGCGGAGCACGTGGATTGGCAGTTCCCGATCACGGTCCGCGAAGTGGTCTCCATGGGCCTGTACGAGCGCCGCTGGGGTCGGAGCCGTTGGACGAAGCGCTGGCGGGCGCTGCGCGGTCGCGACCCCCGTATCGACGCGGCGATGGCGCAGACCCGCGTGGCGGAGCTGGCCGCCCGACAGGTGGGCGAGCTGAGCGGTGGCCAGCAGCGACGGGTGCTGCTGGCACGCACCTTAGTCCGTCAGCCCGAGATCCTGCTGCTGGACGAACCGGCCGCCGGCTTGGATACGACGAGTGAGCACGAACTCTTGGAGTTGCTGCGGGGGTTGGCGCAGGACGGCGCGACGATCATCGTCGCGACGCACGACATCGTGTCGGTGATGGAGTTCTTCAGCCGCGTGCTCTGTATCAACGGGACGCTGATCGCGGACGGGCCGCCGCGTGAGGTGCTGGTGGAGGAGACGCTGGTGGAGACCTTCGGGCATGACTTGGTGGTCTTTCACCGCGGCGATCACGGCTACGCGGCCGAGCCGCACGTGGCCCACGGCCGGCACGAGCACGACTAACGTCGCCGCCCCCGGTCCCCCGCCCGCTCCGTCGGTTCGCCCTGGGCTTCCGCCACCACCACTCGGCGATCGATGGAGAAGCCGAAGGCGCCGCGCTGCGCGCGTTCGTCCAGCTCCGCGCGCCACTCATCGAAGCGGCGGGCCCGCACACCCGCCCGCTGGACAACCAGGTACTCGCGCAGCAGGCGCAGCAGCTCGAAGGCGTAGCTGCTGCGCTGCAGGCGATCGCCGCGAATCGTCTCAAGGCCGTCCACAATAACGCGCAAACCGGCGGCGGCCAGTAGCGCCGCCGGCGCTCGTCGCTGTGGATCCGGTGGCCCGGAGAACAGCCGCGTGAACTCCTGCGCCGTTTCGGGGTCGCCGCTGTCGATCCAGAGTGATCGCCATTCGCTCTGCACGATGACGATGCGCCCGCGGGTGACGCGCGCCATCTCCGCGAGCGCCGGGGCCGGGTTGGTCAGCCACTCCCATGTCTCCTGCAACAGCGCCGCCTGGAAGGCCTGTGGGCGGAACGGCAATCGCGCCGCGTCGCCCGCCAGGCGTTCGAACCCGGGCGGGCCGAGCCAGTCCATGCCGACGCGGCGGTCCAGCGCGACGCCGCGCACGCCCGTGCCCTCGACGATGCTTGCCAGCGCCGCTCCGTTGCCGCTGCCGACATCCAAGATGGGTCCGGCGTCGCGGGCGATGCGACCGTTGCTGAGGCGGTCGTAGACCGCGTCGGCGTGGGCCTGCAACTCGGGGTAGCGCGGCGCTGGTGCGGGCGCATCGCTGGCGGCCTGCCGATGCTGCGCTCGCGCCTCGTTGGATCCCCGCTGGCTGGGGGGCACCTAGTCCCACTCCTCCTCGACGATGGCCTGGCGTCCCGGGAAGCCTGCGTGCAGGTCGTGCCACCAGGCGACATCGGGCTCGCCGCGCAGCCAGCAGAGCAGGACCGTGGAGCCGTTGCGCTGGGCTGGCCAGTCCACCAAGCCGCGCTCCAGATCCTTGACTTGGACGCCCATCGATTCCAGCTCGGCGGCCAGCGCTTGCAGGCGCTCCGCGTGGCGGCGGAAGCGGCTGCGCAGCTCGCCGTTGTCCGCGCTTGCGCCGTTGCCGTTCGTGGTGCCGGAGCGGCGCACGGAGTCCAGCAGGGCGCGCGCCTCCGCCGCGCGCTTGCGCTCCTGCTGCATCTCGCCCAGGCGGGCGTCGACATCGGGCAGCGCGGCCCGGACCTCGCTGAGGCGGAAGTGTCGCTGGGGGGAGTCAGACATGCGCGGCATCGTAGCGGAGTGTCGCTGGACGCTCTTGGGCTGCTCCCGGATACTGCATCACAGGCATTGAGAAACCAACGTTGCGAAAGTCCATGACATGAGCGCGGGTCCCGGCGGATCCCTGTTCGCTGCTGCGTCTTGGGAGCGTGCGATGCATCGCGTCCGGAGACCGGCGCGCCGTATCGCGGCGCGGTACCGGCTACCGGCTCCTGCGCTGCCGTTCCTGCTGGCGGGGGCGGTTGGCGTCTTCGCCGGGTTGGGCGCCGTCGCGCTGACGGAGGCGGTGGAGCTTCTCACGGACCTCTTCTTCGGTCGCATAGGCCCGGCGTTTGTGGACGCGGGCGGCGATTGGATGATTATCTGGGTGCCGGTGCTGGTCGCGGTCCCGGTGGTGTTCCTGATCGAGCGCTTTGCCCGAGAGGCGCGCGGGCATGGGGTGCCGGAGGTGATGCTGTCGCTGGAGACGCGCGACGGACGGATCCGTCCCCGCGTGCCGTTGGTGAAGGGGATCGCGGCGGCGTTGACCGTCGGCGCGGGCGGCTCGGTTGGGCGTGGAGGGCCGATCGTTTCGGTGGGGGCGGGCGTCGCGTCGATCATCGCGCAGGAGACCCAGCAGCGACCGGAGATGATGCGCACGCTGGTGGCGGCGGGCGCGGCGGGGGGTGTCGCCGCGACGCTCAACGCGCCGATCGCGGGTGTGTTCTTCGCGTTGGAAGTGATTCTGCGCCGGTTCGACGTGCGCAACTTCACGATCGTGGTGACCAGTGCGGTGATCGCGAACATGGTGGCGGTTGCTTTCGAGGGGGACGTGCCGGGGATCCGGCTGGAGCCGCATACGTTCGAGTCGGTGCTGGAGGTGCCGTTCTATCTCGCGCTGGGCGCGACGGCGGCGGTCGTGGGGGTTCTCTACGTCCGGATTGTGTATGCCACGGAGGACATATTCGGGCGCTTGATCGGTTCGCCGTATTTGCGGGCGCTGGTTGGTTTGCTCGCGGTGGGGGCGCTGGGGTTCTGGCACGAGGAGCTGTTCGGTGTGGGATTCGACTCGATCGAAGTCGCGGTCGTGGGGGACTTCACCGCGACGACGCTTGCGGTCCTGGTGGTCCTCAAGATCGTGGCGACCTCCGTGACGCTGGGCGCGGGCGCATCGGGCGGGGTGTTCGCGCCGTCGCTCTTCATTGGCACGATGCTGGGGAGCCTCATGGGGCAGGGGTTCAACTCGATCGCTTCGGGCATCGCGCCCCCCGGGGCGTACGCGGTAGTGGGGATGGCCGCCCTGTTCGCGTCGGCGGCGCGAGCGCCAATGACGTCGCTATTCATTGTGTTTGAGATGACGCGGGACTATTCGCTGATTTTGCCGCTGATGATCGGCGTGGTGACCGCGACCGTCCTGTCGCAATTGATCACTCGGGACACGATCTACTCGATCAAGCTCTCGCGTTTGGGTGTCGTGCTTCCGGACGATTCGCGGGCGCTGGCGATGGACAGCATCCCGATCTCGGAGGTGATGCGGTCCGATGTCGCCGCTGTGCGTCGCGAGGCGACGCTTGAGGAGATCGCGGAGGCGCTCAGTTGGGCGCCCAGCAGCGTGCTCGCCGTGCACGACGAGGGAGGGCGATTCGAGGGGCTGATCAGCCAGACGGATGTGACCGCCGCGTTGCAGCGCGGGTCCACGGAGCTTGCCAGCGATCTACAGATCCGCAGTCCCGCCTCCGTGTACCCGGATGACAGTCTGCGGACGGCGATCGCGGTGCTCTCCGAGCACGGGGTCCACCAATTGCCGGTGGTGGCGCGTTGGGACGAGCAGCGCCTGGTTGGCCTGATCGAGCAAACTGACGTGATCACTGCCTTTGCAAAGTACGCGGCGCAGGTGCGGCCGCAGAATCGTGGGCGGCGCGTGACGGTTCCGCGGCCGGTGGGGGCCGTGCAGCTGGAGATCGAGGTGGAGGCGGGATCGTCGATGGACGGCCACTCGTTGGCGGAGATCGATGTGCCTACACGGGCCGTCGTCACCGAGGTGCGCCGATCCGGTGTCGTGCTGGTTCCGCGGGGCGGCACGCTGCTGGAGGCGGGCGACCGACTGACGGTGCTGACCGAGTCGAACGCGCGCCTCTCGGTGGAGCGGGTGCTGCGCGGGCAGGGCCGGGGGCCGCGTCGCTAGACGGCAGCGTTAGGTGGGGGCGCTAGAAGGGGCAGAGTTGCTCCGCGCGGAAGGCCGGGATCCCGAAGCCGAACTGCTCCCAGAACGCGTCCCACTCGCCCACGCGCAGCGCCAGCGCGTCGTTCAGGGCGGCGCAGCCGAGTGTCGCGTCCGGCTGGGCGATGATCGCGCCCAGGTAGGCGGAGGCGAGCTCCCCCATCAGTCCGCCGGCGGCGGAGGCGGCCTGGGCGGATGCCGCGGCGCTGGTTGGGTCGGCCAGTTGCACTTGGGCGATTGCAGAACGCAGTTGCGCCAGCGCGACCAATTCGGGCCCCGCCCCGGGCACGAATGCGTCCAGGCTGCCGTCCGTTGCCGCTTGGGTGTAGGCGGCGAGCGCAGCAGCGTAGTCGCCGGCGTTGAAGGCGCTGTTGGCGTCCGCGATCACCCAGATCTGGAACGTGGTGGGCAGGCCGAAGCGCAGGATCTCGATGAAGTTGCCGCCCACCCCGCTGTAGAGGAACTCGAAGGGCCGTGGCGGACCGGCGCCAACGCTGGCGAAGGTGCCGCCTTCGACGGCGAGGTCGGCGACGCCGTCACCGGTGAGATCGGCGAGCTCGAAGGTGGTCGCGGTAGCGATCTCGATGCGCGGCGTGGCGGCGTCGCGATAGCCATCGCCGTTGCGGACCAGCACGTGCACGACGGTGGTGCAGGTGCTGGCTCCGCAGAAGACCTCCGCGTAGGTGATGTCACGTTGACCGTCGCCGGTGACGTCGTCCACGCCCAGCACGAAGTAGTCCTGCCCGGCGAGCGGGTTGGCGAGGTTGTGGTCGTAGGCCTGCCGCCAGCGCGTCGGCTGGTCGGGGACCGGGTCGTAAACGACGATGTTGGCGTCGGTGAGCGGGCCGCGCTGGGGCTGGTTGGGGTCCGTGAAAATCGCGACCAGGCTGAAGAGGCCGTCGGCGTCCGTGTCGACCAGGAAGAAGCGGTCGCCTTGCGCCAAGGGCGGCATGCTCCAGTCGATGAAGAGGTCTTGGATCTCGCTCGGCGAGGTGCGGTCCTGCAGCCAGGGCAGGGCCGTCGTGGCGAAGTCGCTCAGCGCGGTCGGGCGGGTGGGCAGGGCGTCAAAGGTGATGCCTGGGCCGGGCTGCGGAATCCCGCCGGGTGAGAGCCCCGCGCCCGCGATGGGCGGCGCCGGCGGTGGGTCATCGCCCGTGTCCCCCGCGTCGTTGCCATCGCCTACGGCGTCCCCATCGCCATCATCGGTGGCGTCGCCATCGCCTGGATCGGCGACGGTGGCGCCCTCCTCGTCGGCCGGCGCCTGCCCGCCGGGCAGCACCAGCACCTGGCCGATGGTCAGCGAGTCGGGATTCGTTAGCGCGTTCAGGTCGGCAAGGACCGCCGCCGTCGTGCCGAAGCGAAAAGCGATGTTGCCCAGGGTGTCGCCCGCCTGCACGGTGTAGGTGCCGTCGGCGGTGGTCGCTGGGGTGGTGGTGGCGTCGGTGGCCGGTTGAACGGTGGTGCCGCCGGGCGCGGACGGTCGTTCCACCTCGGTTGTGGCGCCGTCGTCCGCGGGCTCGGTGGTGGCGTTGGTGTCCGGCACGTCGCGCACGGTGGGGGACGTGGGCTGGTCTTCAGTGGCAGGCAGATCACGGTCGTCGCCGCTGTCCTGCGACTCGACCGTGGCGTCTTCGTTGAGGACGGGGTCGTCTTCGGCGCCGCCGCACGCAGCAGCGATCAGCGCGAACGCCGAGACCAGGAGGAGCGAGATCAATCCACGACGGGGCATGCGGGCTCCAGCGCCGACCCCACCACCGGAGTCACTGTAGCGTTCACCCTGCTCATACGGGGGATCCGCCGGGCGCTATTTCACCAGACGACCGCCCGCATGGCCCGGTTCCCGAGCGCCCTAGCGACCGGTGGAGCCGAAGCCGCCGTCGCCGCGCTCGGTGTCGGACAGCTGCGTGACCTCCAGCACCGCGGACAGCGCCACCGGCGCGACGACGAATTGTGCGATCCGCTCGCCTTGCCGCACGCGAAAGCGCCCGCCGCGGGGGTACGACATGTTGATGCGGACCTCACCGCGATAGTCGGCGTCGACGGTGCCGAAGGCGACCACTACGCCGCGACGCGACAAGCCTGAGCGGGGCCGGATCTGCACCTCGAAGCCGGGCGGGACGGCGATCGCGAGGCCTGTGGGGATCAGCTGCGGCGTTTCGTCCAGCAGCGCGGCCCCGTCGGCGTGGCCGAAGTCGGCGAAGACGTCGAGGCCGGAGCTGTGCGGCGTTGCCCGACGGGGAAGCAGGGCGGTCTCGCGCAGGCGTTGCACGCGCAACGGCGGCGGCGTGGAGGATGGGTCGTCAGGCATCGCGCCGAGCCTACGGCAGCCAGTGAAACTGGGGGAAGCGATCACGCGGGAAGGCGTCCAGCCAGGCCGCGTCGTGGCCCTCGGCCAGGGATCGCAGCCGCGATGCGTCATCGATCGTGGCCTGCACGTCGACGCCGAGATAGCCGGGGGCGTACCAGGCCAGTTTGTCGACACCGGCGCCCAGCAGTATTTGCACCCCACGTGGGCGTCGTGTCACGGTCCAATGGTGGAAGCCGGCCGCGACCTGGATGAGGCCCTGGTAGAAGGAGCGGATCAGTCGTGGCTCCACTTGCCAAATGTCCTCCCAGGCTTCGTGTGCGTCCCAGAAGCGCCCGACATCGAAGAGCGCCGCGCCCTCGCGCAGCCCGGCTCGCGCCTGGGCGCCTACGCTGGCTTCCAGCGCGATCTGCTGCGCCCGCGTGGGGAACGACTCCACGACCGCCATCCGGTCCTCCCTGCTGTTCCGCTTTTTGACCGCGCAGCGAGGCTACTGGAGACTCATGCCATGACCGAGCCCACCCCCCGCCCGGATGCCGCCCCCAGGCTGACGCTGATCGAGATCGTCGGGTTGGGTGTGGGCCCGCGTGGGTTTCGCTGCATTCGCCTTGATGGGGAAGAGCGCGCCAACGCGGTGCTGCACTTCGATCTGCACTCCGAAATGCGCGTTGCCGCCGACGGGGAAGTCTATGATGCGACGAACGCCGACATTCGCGCGGTGAGTGAGTAGCGGGATCCATGAGCGAGCGGGCGACTGCGTGATCTGTACCTGATGCCCGCATCCGATCCCCCCTCGCTCAACGACCCCGGCCTGCTGCGCGCGGTGCTCGCGGAGAACCTGGCGGAGCTGTCGGCGCTGCTCGACGGTGTTGATGGGGCCGACTTGGACGTGCGCCTGGGCGATGACGAATGGTCCGTCCGGGAGATTGTGCTGCACGTGCTGCACGCCGAGCGCTGGTTGCTGCCGCAGCTGACGGAGCTGCGCCGGGCGGTCGCGCCGGGGCTGCCTCAGCCTCCTGTCGATGTCGTACCCCTGCCCGACCCGGAGCAGCGCCCGGACGAGAACGAATTGCGTTGGGCCTTGGGCGCGGTGCGGGAGGAGACCGAGGCGCTGCTCAGCGGGATGACCGCGCCCCAGCTGCGAGAGCCCGCCAACCTCCTGCTCGACGACGACGCGCTGGACATGTCGTTCCGCACGATGCTGCTGACGGCGGCGGATCATCAGCTCTTCCACCTACGACAGATCCAACGCACGCTAGGCCGTCGCTGAGGCGCTGCGAGGCTCAGGTGCGGCCGCCGTGACGGCTGGGTCGATCGTTCGAGCGGAATCGAGAAAGGGGCGCGAATGGTCGAGCAGACCGGACCGGATCGGCCCGCGCTCGGGGTGAAGCAAGCGCTCTCGGGGCGTGAGGCGCTCCAGATCGCGTTTCACCCGCGCTCCGCCGCTGTGGCCGGAGTCTCGATTCGCCCCAAAGCGACGTTCAACGGCATGCGCTGGTTCAAGATGATCCGCCAGTACGGGGTCGTGCAGCGGTTCTACGGGCTCAACCCGCGCGGCGGGGTCCTTCGCTCCGGCACCCGGTTGTACCCGTCGCTGCGCGATGTCCCGGACGAAGTCGACTACTTGATCTCGGTGATCCCCGCCCACGCGGTGCTGGACTTGATCGACCAGGCGGCCGAAAAGGGGGTGCGCGTGATGCACCTGGTGACCGCCGGCTTCGGCGAGACGGGACTGGCCGATCGCGCGGCGTTGGGCGACGAACTCCTGCGCCGCGCGAAGGCCTACGGCATCCGTCTGCTGGGCCCGAACTGCATGGGCGTGCACACGCCGATCGGCGGGGTGAGCTGGATGGAGGACGCCGACCCGCGGCCGGGCCGGGTGGCGATGCTCTCGCAGAGCGGCGCGAACGCCAGCGAGGTCGTGATGCGGGCGCAGCCGCGCAGCGTTCGCTTCAGCTACGTCGCCTCCTACGGCAACGCTGTCGACCTGAACGAGTCCGACCTGCTCGACTACCTCGCCGACGATGCGGACACGGATGTGGTGCTGGCCTACCTCGAGGGGATCAAGGACGGCCGTCGCTTCGTCCCGCTGGCCCGACGGTTGGCGGCGCGGAAGCCGTTCGTGGTGCTCAAGGGCGGCGCCACGGAGGCGGGTGGCCGGGCCGCGGCGAGCCACACGGGCAGCTTGGCAGGCTCGGCCGAGGTCTGGCAGGCGGTCGTGCGGCAGACCAAGCTGATCGAGGTGACCAGCAACGACGAGTTGCTGGACATCGCCGTCGTCGCGGAACGCCTCGGCGGCGTGCGGGGGCGGGGGGTGGCGCTTGTGGGGCGCGGCGGTGGGCACTCCGTCCTGGCGGCGGACGCCATCGCCCGCGCAGGTCTGGAGCTGCCGCCACTCAGCGAGACGACGCAAGAGCGCCTCAGCGCCTATCTGCCCCCGGCCGGGAACAGCATTCGCAACCCCGTGGACTCCGATGTCCCCTGGGACAGCGACGACTTCCTGCCCGCCCTGAAGGCCGTCAGCGACGACCCACAGATTGACTTCGTCATCTTGCAGGCCAACATCGATAACCTGCCCGCCGGCGGCAGCGCCGCCGACGCCGGTTTCGAGGAGGGGCTGCGAGACCGCTTGCTGAGCGCGGCCACGGAAGTCAGCGTGCCGCTTGCCGTTGTCTTGCGTGCGCCGCGCACGTCGGCTGGCGTCGATTTGGGTATCCGCCTCCAGCAGCAGTTGGGCGATGCGGGCGTGGCGGTCTTCGAGAGCGTCGGCGCATGCGCGCTCGCGATGCGTCGCTATCTTGACTGGCGGACCGCGACCCAGGGGTCGTCGTCGGCCGGCGCGAGCACGAGCGCCGGGCTGCAGCAATAGACTGGGCGCATGCCCACTTCACGCACGCCGGCTGGCCCCACCCCGCCGACGCCTGGACCGATTCTGGGCGCACACGTCTCGAGCGCGGGCCACATCGATCTGGCTGTGGGTCACGCGACCAAGATGAAGGCGGAGGCCGTCCAGGTGTTCGGGGCGGCGCCGCAGCAGTGGCGCCGGAAAACGCATCCGCAGACTGATATCGACGCGTTCCGCGAGGGCATGACCCAGGCCGGCATTGGTCCGAACTTCATGCACGGCATCTATCTGGTGAACCTGGCCACAGCCGATTCGGAGCACCTTACGAAGGGCATCGCGTCGCTGAGCGCCGACATGCAGCTCGCGGGCGGGCTGGGCGTGGCCGGCGTGATCTTCCACGTTGGTAGCCACAAGGGGGCCGGTTTCGATGCGGTGCTGCCGCAGATCGCGCAGGCGATTCGCGAGGTGCTGGCGGAGTCGCCGCCCAACGTCTGGCTGTGCCTGGAGAACAACGCCGGCGGCGGCGACAGTATCGGTTCGCGCTTCGCGGAGCTGGGGGCGATTCGTGAGGCGGTTGGCAACGATCGGGTTCGCGTCTGTTTCGATACTTGCCATGCGCATGCCGCCGGCTACGACCTGACCGACGCCGCCGCGCTCGACGAGGCGATGGCGGAGTTCGATCGGGAGGTTGGCAGCGATGCGCTGGTCGCGGTGCACGCCAACGATTCCAAGACCCCGTTGGGGTCGGGCCGCGACCGGCACGAGAACGTGGGCTGGGGCACGATCGGCGTGGGTGGCTTCCGCAACCTGCTCGCGTTCGATGCCTTTCGATCGGCCACCTGGCTGCTGGAGGTTCCGGGCTACGAGGGTGGCGGGCCGGACGCGCTGAATCTGCGCGTGCTCAAAGCGCTGCGCGAGGGCAAGCGTTTGCCTCGGATCCCCAAGAAGCCTGAGGGCGGCGGCGAGAAAACCGCCAAGAAGGCGACGGGGACGGTCGGGAAGACGTCGGCGAAGAAGCGCGGGAAGACCGGGACCAAAGTGGGTACCAAGACGAAAGCCGCCACGAAGAGGAAAGCCGCCCCCAAGAGCAACGCCGCCACGAAGACAGGGGCGCGAAAGTCGTCCGCGAAGAAACGCGCAGCGAAGACGGAGGCTTAGCCGCCCACGTTTGCCTGGCCCCCGGTGGGGTTCGCGTATTCGAAGCGGTAGATCTCGTCCAAGAGGGCCAGCAGGGCCATCGTGGCTCGGCTCTGCAAGCGTCGCTTGCGGTAGATTAATGCGATACGGCGGCGCAACGGCTCCGTCCCGCTGATCTCGATCGCCACCAGCGATCCGGCCGCCAACTCCTGCTGCACGGCCAGGCGCGGCAGGAAGGCCAGCCCCAGCCCTCGCAAGACGAGGTGTTTCGCCATCTCCAGGTTGTCCACGTCCAGACTGTGGCGGGGCGTGACGCCCTGCTCGCGGAAGATCGCCTGGCTGATCGCGTGATAGGAGGAGTGCACGTCGAAGAAGATGACCGGCTCCCGCGCGACTTCTGAGACGGTGGTGCGCCCGCGCGTCGCGAGCGGGTGGCGCGCGCTGGCCATCAGCGCGATGTCGTCCTCGTACAGCGGAACGGACTCGATATCGGGATGCGTGAGGTAGCGCTCAAAGCCGACCTGGACCTCGTCCGCCAGGACCATGGCCTGCACTTCCTCGGAGCGGCCGGTGCGGATCGAGACCTCCACGCCCGGATGGCGCTCGCTCAGCTGCTGCAGGATTCCCGGCAGGACGTACGTGCCGACGGTCGGTGCGGTGCCAATGGTCAGGCTGCCGCTGTCCACGTTGCGCAGGCTGCTGAGCGCGTCGCGCCCCTCGGCCACGGATTGCAAGGCCCGCTGGGCGTAGGGCAGGAACGCCTGACCGGCGTCGGTGAGGCGAATGGTGCGCCCCATTCGCTCGAACAGGGGTTCGCCCAGCTCGCGTTCCAGGCCCTGGATGCGCGCCGTGACTGTGGGTTGCGTGAGGTACAGCCCCTCCGCCGCCCGCGAGAACGACAGCTTTGTCGCCACCTGGATGAAGGCTTCCAGCCGTCCCATCTCCATGTGTGCACTCCCGTCGGGTCGTTGCAGGGCTGCGCGCGTCGGCCAAGCATAGGCCGACGCGCAAGTGGTATTGGAGTGCTGTATGCGGCGCGGGTCGCGGGAGATCGACGCTAGGCGAAGGGGTCCTCGCGCACGCCGATCTTGTGGATCAGGACATCCGCGTCGATCCGGACCTGGCAACCGAGGCGGACGGGCTCGTTGAGGGACTTGCGGCCGCGCTGCTCCAGCAGCGTGCCCTGCTCCGCCCGCCCCATGGGCGACAAGGCCGCCAGGCCCTCAACGACGCGGAAGAAGCAGTTTGAGCAACGAGACTGCATGTCGCATTGGTTGGGCCAGAAGTAGCCGGCGTCCCGCGCCGCCTGCATGATCGTGACCCCGCTGGGAACCTCAAACTCGATGCCGGACGGCTCGATCCGGAGCTTAGGCATCGGGCGCGCTCCGGCGGACGCCGGCCAGGCCCAGGAAGTCGTCCTCCCAGCCCAGCACGCGATCGATCAGCGATTCGGGGACTGCCTGCGGCGCGGCGGGCATGGCCTCTACGCCGGGCGCCGGCGGCGCCTGGATGCGCACGTCCTGCGCCGCCAGGCTGGCGCTGACCGCCGCGATCAGCGCGGCCCGGTCGTCGGGGTCCGTGCCGGCCTGCAGGGCGCGCCACTCGTGGTCCAGGATCGACTCGACCAGGGCCGCAGGGACGAGGGCGCCCTCCTCCAACAACTGCTCGGAGATCCAGCCTGATGCTTCGGAGGTCAGGGCGGCCGACAGGTAGCGGCTCATTCGAAGTTCGCCTGTTCGCCCACGATTTGGGGGCGGTGCAAGTCGGTGAACGTCTCGTCGCGGTCAACGCCCAGCGAGCTGTTGATCGCGATGAGAAACAGCAGCCCCAAGAGGAGCGCGCCGATGCCGATACCGATTCTTCGTCGCAGTCGCATGGCGGCAGCTTATCAATCCGGGCCCAGTCTGCCCGCTGCCCGTCTCGTGGCTTGAGGGCCCTGGCTTGTGGGCCCTGGCCCGGCCCTCAGTCGAAGAGGTGGCGCTCCAGGAAGGGCCAGACCGGGGCCAGGCCCTGGGGCATGAAGTCCCAGTGCCCGTACGCGCCCCAGGCGATCTCGCGCGGCTCTGGCATTGCGTCGTAGAAGCGCTGGGCGGCGTCCGGCGGGACGATGTCGTCGCGTTCTCCGGCGACGACCAAGGTGGGGCGATCCATCAGTGGCGCGAAGGTCGCCGGGTCCGTGATCTGCTGCGCCAAGCGCTCCGCATGGTCCGTCGGCCGGCCCTTCGCGGCGCCGCTGATGCAGAACACGGCCGCGCCCACGCGCGCGTCCAGTCCCACGAACGGCGCGCCCCGCATGCCGCCCATGCTGAATCCGACGAACCCGATCCGCCGAGGATCGATCTCCGGCCGCGTCACGACGTAGTCCAGCGTCCGCATCCAATCCACCACGGTCTGGATCGCCATCGCGGCACGACGCTGCGGGAAGCGCGTGAACTCCTCCATGGTGATCGGACGGCGCGCGCGTTCCCCGTGGCCCGCTTGATCGATTGTCACGCAGACGGCCCCGCGTGCGATCCAGTCATGCGCGGGGGACAGGACGTACTCGTCGCCTTTGCCCAAGGTCGCCGGATGGGCCACCAGCAGGACCGGCCGTGGTCCTTCGCGGCGCGGATCCCAGAGCACGAGTCCTGGCACACGCTCATCGTGGGACGACGTGATCTCGAATCGCTCCATGCGTAGGGCCTGCGAGTCGGCGCTCCCAAACGGGGCGGTCTCGACCTCCAGCGGCAGGTCACGGTCGTAGGCGTAGAACTGCCGTAGCAGGGGGAGTGGGGTCGTGTCGGTCGGCTGGTTGCTCATGCGGGGGCGTTCGTGGATCGACGCTACTCGTAGCGCAGAGACTCCGCGACCGTCTTGGTTGAGGCTTGCCGGGCGGGCAGATAGGTGAGGATGACCGTCGCCACGATGGCGATGCCGAAGAACAGGGCGATCCGCCCGATCGGGACGTAGAAGCCGGCGCCGGACGTACTGCCAAACGCCCCTTCGTCGAAGAGGCGCCAGGAGAGGACCAGGGCCAGGCCGCCGCCCAGGAGCAGGCCGACGCCGGAGATGAAGCCCATCTCCAGCATCAGGCCCAGCCGCACCCAGCTGGCCCGGAAGCCGATCGCGCGTAGCACGCCAATCTGCTGCCGACGCTCCACGACGGCGCGCACCGCCAGCACGCCCAACGCGGCCAGCCCCGCGACCAGGCCCATCGCCGTGAAGCCCTGGAAGAGGCCAATAATTGCGTTGAACGTGTCCTGCTGATCCTTGAGCTCGTCGATGATGGAGACGGTCTCCAGTTGCAACGCCGCCTCGATCGCCTGCGCCGTCTCCAGCGCGTCGAAGCCGGGCGTGGCGCGCGCGAGATGGCGCACGAGGTCCGGACTCTCGTACAGCGCCGCCACCACATCGACGTTTGTGATCAGGGTGGGTCGCAGGTCGCCCGGCGCAGCGGCGGCGATGCCCACGACCTGGTCGATCACGCCAATGATGATCACCTCCGCCTTGGCGTCGCGGTCCGAGTTGCTCAGCTGCACCGTGATCTGCGGGATGCGCTGCGTGTCCTCATCGATCGAATCGGGCAGCTTGAAATCCTCGTCCTCGATCGGCGCGAAGCCGCCAGATCCCTCGACCGCGTTGGCCGTGATCACGGCGTAGCGTCGCCCATCCGGGGCAGGGTCACGCAAGGCCTGCCAGACCGCCGCGTCTGTCGCGAAGCCGAACGCGCGAGCTTGCAGCACGACGCCGTTCTCGTCCAGGAAGGCGTCGTCGGCGCCGGCGACGAAGAGCTGCCGGAACTCGGTGTCCTGGGCCGGCTCGATGATTGGCTGGCCGTCGTCCGCCAGGATCAACGTCTCGCGGAAGCCGTCGAAGGCCTGCGCTTCCAGATTGACGATGTCGGTGCCGTTGGTGCTGCCGACCAAGAGCCGGCTGATGCCCTGCAGTCCGTCGGCGAGATTGCCGGCGCCGGCGTTGTTGAGCGCGGCGGGCAGATCGTCGATGGCGGAGTCGCGGTCCGCGTCGGCCTGGATTTGGTAGCCGCCGGCTGCCGTGTCGCTGGTGAAGAGGCGAGCGAAGTTCGAGTTAATTGTGGTGAAGGTGACGAGCGCGAACATGATGATCGCGATCATCGCGATGGTCATGCCGGTGCGGAACGGCGCCGTGCCTGGGTAGGCGACGGCCGTTTGCACGACGGGTCGGAGCCGTCCGAAGACCAACCCCACAAGGCGCAGGACGGAGACAAAGACACCCAAGTTGACGATCACGATGATCACCCCGGCCGTGACCATGGCCGCGCCGGAGAGGAAGAACAGCTCCGGGCCGCCCTCCACATCCGCGCCGAGCACATCGGCGTGGAACCATGCCCCGGCCAGCCAGAAGAAGAGCACCGCGGCGCTGGCGATGGTGTGGGCGAAACGGCCAGTGGTGGGTAGACCGCGCGTACCGCCGAAGCGTCGGGCGGTGAGCAGCAGGCCCATCGGCAAGAGCGTGAGCCCGGTCAGGTAGATGAAGCCGGAGCCGCTGCCGCCGCCGGAAAACGCCAGGAACAGCCCGAGAACGGTAAGGGTCGCCCACCACTCGGCGCGCCAGCGCATGAGTTGCCAGAAGGGGATGTAGAGCCATGCGCCCAGGCGCTCCCGGGTGCGGGAAGGGACGGCCAGTCTGAGCAGCAGCCCAATGGGTAGCGTGACGATGGTCAGCCAGAGCAGCGCGAGGCCGATGGGGGTTGTGAGCAGCCCCAGGAAGGAGAAGGGCCGCCGTTCCCGGAGTGCACCCTCCGGGATGTCGCGAATCGCCGCGACGATGTTCAGCACGCTGACCCGGGACGCGGAGACTGCCACGGTGACGAAGGTCAGGATGATCCCCATCCCGGCGGAGACGACGACGCTGCGTGGCTCCACGTGACGCGTGAAAGTGAACCCGAGCGAGTCGTCAAAGGCGGCGTTGAGCACGATCACCATGAGGAACGCGACGATGATCCCCAGCGCGGTGCCGACGACGGCAGAGCCCACGTTGTAGGCCATGCCCTCCGCCAAGTAGGTCTGGACGAGATGGCTGCGGCGCATTCCGATCGCCCGCGCGATGCCCATCTCCGGCTTTCGCTCCTCGGCCAGCAGGACGAAGATGAGGAAGATGAGGAGGATGCCGGCCGCAATCGAGAAGAGACCCATGAGCAGGAACAGGGACGTGAAGATGGAGCCGAAGAGTTCCGCGTTGTCGACGTTCTCCTGCTTGAACGGCGCCGACTCGAAGATCGGACGGCCCAGCGCGTCGGCGTAGACGCGCGCGGACGGCGGGACGTTGTTGGCGACCTCGGCCGCTGCCTGCGCGACGAGGAATTGATTCAGCGCCGTGTCGATCTCGTCGGACAGCGCCAGGGCGCCCGTGACGCCGCCGGTCACGGTCACGCCGACCCCGTCCATCACATCCGGCTGATTGAAGATCGCCTGCGCGGCCTCCAGCCGGATCACGCCGCCCTGCGGATCGATGGGATTGACTTGGCCGCTAACGAGCGTGTCCTGGGCCAGCGCCACCACCGTGAAAGCATGCTCGACGCCGCGCGCGCGGACGAGAATCTGATGGCCGGGCTGGGCGGCCAGTTGCGTCGCCGCCGAGGTGTTGAGGATGATCGAGCCTTCGGCGAAGTCATCCAGGCTGATGCGCGACCCATCGGGGGCGGGAATGCCGCCGATGGCCTCGACCTCTGCCGGGTCCAGACCCAGCAGGAACGACAGCGCCAGCCGTTGCCCCGTGTCGACGTTGGAGATCGAGACGGTGTCGAACAGGGCGCGGATAAAGCCCACGATGCGGTCGTCGTCTGCGAAGGCGGCCTGCAAGTCTTGAGCGACGCGCTGGGGCACGACCGCGTCGGCCTCGGAGACGTTGCGCCCGGGTGTCGTTTCGTACTGCACCAGGTGGTCGACGGCGCCGGAGATATCGATGGCTTCGGAACGCAGGCTGTTGCTCAGCGTGTCGCCGGTCGTGAAGGCGGAGGAGATGATCAGGGTGCTCAGCATCAGGCCGAAGACGATGAGCAGCGTTTGCGCGCGGCGGCGGGGAATGTTGCGCAGGCCGAGCCGGAAGAACAGGGGATGTCGCAGCGCGAGATAGCCGATGACTGTGGCGATCAGGCCCAGCATGACGAGGACGGCCACCATCAGGGAGCTCATGCTGAGGCCGAAGATCTCGTCCATTGGTCGTCCTCCGGGTCGCGGCGCCCGATCGAATGCCGGGCCTAGGCGCTGGCGATGGCCTGAGGCTGGAACTCCCGGTTCTGGTCCTCACCGACGATTTGTCCGTCGACCATGCGGATGACGCGATGGCAGCGTTCGCCAACGCCCTGGTCGTGCGTGACGATCACGAAGGTCTGGGCTTTGGTCTCATTGAGATCGTGGATGAGGTCCATGATTTCGCCCGCGTTGACGCTGTCGAGGTCGCCGGTGGGCTCGTCGCCCCAGACGATGGCGGGGTCGTTGACCAAGGCCCGCGCGATCGTGACGCGCTGTCGCTGGCCGCCAGAGAGTTGCGCGGGGCGATGCCTGGCCCAGTCCGCCAACCCGACGCGGTCCAGCGCGGCGGTCGCCTGCTGGCGTGCCAGAGCAGGGCGAACGCCACTGACCAGCAGCGGCAGCTCCACGTTCTCGATCGCTGAAAGCACCGGCAACAGGTTGTAGAACTGAAAGACGAAGCCCATGCGGCGGGCGCGGTAATCGGTCTTGGCGTTATCGGGCATGCCCGCGATCTCTTGCCCCTCGATGCGGATCACGCCCTCATCGATCGAGTCGAGGCCGGAGAGGGTGTTGAGCAGCGTCGTTTTGCCGCAGCCCGACGGGCCCATGACGGCGACCATCTCGCCCTTGCGCACCTGCAACGTGACGCCGCGCAGGGCATGCACCACGTTGCCGTCGCTGCTGTAGGTCTTGTGGACGTTCTCTGCTTCGATGATCGGTGCGCCGACCGGGATGGTGGTGAGGGTCGTCATGGTCGCTCCGAGACGCGTGTCACGCACCGCTGCCGCGGGGGATTGTCCCTGCTCGATTGCGATTCGACAATCGCCCGCTTGGCACCGTGCTTGGTTGCTCGGAGGTCGCTAGCAGCCCACGTCCTCGGGGCCGTCGCCTTCGAAGGCGTCCACAAAGCCGCGAATGGCGTCCTCTTCGAACTGGTCCATGGTGAGGAGGCGGCCCCAGGAGGTCACCGCGATGGAGACCCCGAGCCGGGTGGAGGGGGTCATGATCACGCGGGCGCCGTCACTCAGTAACGCGGACGCGAGCACGCGCATTTCGGCCACCGTGTCGTCCTGCACGTTGAGCGGTTGGTAGTAGAGCACCACGGCGCCGTGCTCCATGGTGTGCACCATTGGCTCGAACCGTTGTTCGGCCTCATAGATGCCGCAGCGCAGTGGCTGTGACCAGTGCGGCCCGCCGTAGGGCGGTGTGGACGGGTAGGAGGCGGCCTGGCCGGGCGGCAGGTGCGCCTGGCCGGCGGTGGTGAACTCGTCATTGAATTCCTGCAGGCGTGGGTCGTCGAAGCTGGACCCGCCACCACAGGCGGCGGCCAAGAGCGCGAGCGCGACAAGCCCCAGCGCCAGCGTCGCGGGATGCCGAAGCCATCCCCAGCTCACTACGTCACCAGAGCCCATGTCAGCAGGGCCCATGTCACCAGCGCGCATCCCGGCCACCTCATCCATGTCCCTTTGGCTCCATGTCCCCTTGGCGGAGCTTGCGTATCGATGCTGGGCGTATCGACCCTGGGCGTATCGACCCTGGGTCGTGGGTCTTGGGCCCGCTCACGACCCCTCGCCGGCCGGGGGGGCGGTCTCCAGCACGAAGCGCTCATAGAGCCCGATGGGGTCTGGTGAAACGAACTCACCGATGAGATTCTGCGCCGCGTCGTCCAGGAGATCGATCTCCAGCGCGTGCCGCCAGGCGGTGGCGACGATCGCGGCGGGCAGCGCGTCGTTGAACTCGACGAGCGTGACCAGCTGTAGGTCGCGCACGTTCTCATCCTGGTTGTCGCTGATGTCGCCGCGCAGGACGCCAACAAAGGCTTTGAGCACGGCCAGTTCGTCAGCTCCGAGTCTGGCTGGGTCGTAGTAGATGATCACGCCGCCCTGCTCCAGGATCGGCAGCAGCGAGGCGAAGGCGGGCGTGTCGCGGAACGCCGCGTCCTCCGCGTCCGCGCTGTAGACACCCGGCGTCGCGCCCACCGCCGCCTGCGGGCCGGACGTTGGCGGGAAGCTGTTGTAGCTGTCGATGTCAAAGGACTCGCCGTCGGTCAGGTGGCGGCGGCCTTGGTCGGGGAACTCAACCACCCCATCGATTTGGTCGCTGGGGCTGACGACTTGGCCCAAGATCTGGACCGAAATGATTACGACCAGCAGTGCCGCCATGATGAAGAAGATGAAGCGCGGCATGCCCAGGATCGTGTTGGGCTTGGGCTTCTCCCCCTGCTGCACCTTCTCGCCGCGACGGCGCTCCGTGCGGCCGCCCTTGCCGCCTCCGGAAGCTCCGCCGGACTCGGCCTCCGGCTCCGCCTCGTCCGAGTCCGGCGACAGCACATCGCTTTCGGTCGTCTGGCCACCCTCTTCGATGACGGCTGTGCGGTTGCGCCGGCGTCGGCGGCTACGGGAGGTCGATCGTCGCTCACTCATGCTGCGATGCTACGGGCTCGCCCGCTTGCGGACGACTACGCAGGAGGCGCTGCACCGGCTCGAAGAACGGCACACGGACGCGCTGCGCGTCCTAGACGACGACGATGTCCTCGGCGCCGTCCACGTTGATCGTGTTGCCGGTCAGCCAGTGTGATTCGTCGATGCTGAGGCGGACCAGCGCGTCCGCCACGTCCTCCGGTGTCGTCACGCGACCGCTGGGGTTGTGTTGCTCGGCGAAGTCCAGCAGTGCCGCGGCCGAGGGGATCTTGTCCAGCGCCGGCGTTGGCGTGACGCCGGCCTTGATTGCGTTGGCGGCGATGCCGTGGGGGGCGAGTTCTGCGGCCAGCTGGCGAATGTGTGAGCCCAGCACGGCTTTGGCCCCGCTGACGGCCCCGTAGAAGGGGATCACGCGCGCGTCGCCGGCGGAGGTCATGCCGTAGATCTTGGCGCCGCGCGGCAGCATCTCTCGCACGACGAGGTCCTGCACCCAGTAGACGAGTGAATTCGCCATCACATCGAGCGTCATTTCCATTTGTCGCTGGCTGATCGCCTTCTTCGGGTCGTCCCGGTCGATCAAGTGCCCCAAGGTGCCGAAGGCGAGCGAGTGCATGAGGATGCGGACGCCGCCCTCGCCGACCCGGGCTTGTAGGTTGTCCAGGGTTTCGCGGCGCTTCGTCTCGTCGGCGGCGTTGAGGTTGAAGAAGGCCGCTTCACGACCGTGCCCCTCGATCTCGGCGGTGATCGCGTCGATTGCGCCCTGCGCCGAGCGGCGGTCCAGGTGCACCCCGGCGATGTTCATCCCGGCGGCGGCCAAGCGTCGCGACGCGGCTGCGCCGAATCCACTCGACGCGCCCAGGATCAGGGCCCAGCGACCCTCCAGTGCAGGCTCCACCACGGGCATGTCCTTTCTTTGCCGCTTCGGGCTCTCTTTGCTGCCGCTTCGGGCGCGTACGGGCAGTCGCGAGAGTCTATCGCAGCTTCGCGAGCGCACTGGACGCGATCTCCGGCAACGACCGCTAGTTGACGAACCGGCGCACGACCTCAAACAGGATCTGTACGCCGGTGCGCAGCCCCTCGATGGGCACGCGCTCGTTGTGGCCGTGGATGCCGGCCGCCAGCGAGGCGTCCATCAACGTTGGCACGAAGCCGTACGCCTTCACGCCTCGCCGCCGCAGGACCCGCGAGTCCGTGAAGCCCAGCGTGGGCAGGGGGGTCACGATTGCCCCCTCGACCTGTTCGCCCACGACTTCACGGATCACATCGATCAATTCCGTGTCGAAGTCGCTCGTGCCGGACTCGGAGCGCAGCTGGGTGCTGAACGTGATCTGGTCGTCGTCGATGACCTCGCGGAGGTTTCGCAGGAACGCATCGTGCGACTGGCCGGGCAGCAGGCGGCAGTCGAGCGTAGCGGTGGCGTCGGCGGGGATCACGTTGTGCTTGAAGCCGCCGCCCAAGCCGGTCGAGGAGATTGTGTCGTTCGTCATCGCGTCGAAGGCTGGGTAGCGGGTGCGCAACTCGTCCAGGCTGGGCTGCCGATCGCCCCAGGCATGGGCGTCCCGCAGGGTGTCGATGGAGCGCTGGACCATGGGGTCGATCGTGCTGGCGCGATCCCAGCTGCGAATCGCGCCCAGCGCGCGCACCAAGCGGTCGACGGCGTTGTTGTCGTGCGGGACGGAGCCGTGCCCGGGCGTGCCGCTGGCGTGCAGGGTGACCCAGAGGGGGCCCTTCTCGGACGGGGCGCAGGCGAAGACCGGGCGTTGCGCGCCGAGGAAGTTGAGACCGGCCATGCCGCCCTCGTTGATCGCGTATTCGGGCTCGCGCAGCCAGGCCGGCCGATGCGTGTCCAACCACTCGATGCCCTGCGAGCTGCCGGTCTCTTCGTCCGCCACCGCCAAGAAGATCAGGTCGCGCTTGGGCACGATGCCGAGCCGCTTGAAAAGCAGCATGACGGCCAGCTCTAGGATGCCCATGCCCTTCATGTCCAGCGCGCCGCGGCCCCAGATGCAGCCGTCCTGTTCCAGACCGGCGAAGGGGTCCACGTCCCAGAACTCGCGCTGGGCCGGCACGACGTCGGTGTGGTTGAGCAGCATTAAGGGGGCGGCGTCGCCGCTACCGGGCAGCACCGCGCGCAGCGAGACGCGCCCCGGCGCCGCCTCGACGTACTCCGTGACGAAGCCCTCGCGCTCGAGGATCTCGCCCAGGAAGCGGGCGGCCGTTTCCTCGCCGCCGGGCGGATTGCTGGTGTCGATGCGCAGATACTCGCGCAACGTGGAGACGACCTCCGCCAGGACATCGTCCCAATCGATGGCGTTGGCAGCCTGCTGCGACGCGTCAGGCATGACTGCGCTCCGGGGCGAGCGCCGTCGCTTTCTTGGCGGCCTGCTGCTGGGCTTGCTCGCGCATCGCGGTGAGCTCCTCGCGGGTGATCTGTCCGGTGGCGAGCGCGAAGTGGGGAGCCTGGCGGCGCTCGCGATCGATCCCCGCCGCGGCCAGTCGCTGGAGGTAGGCGCGCGCCTGGGCGCTGCGCATTTGGGCGAGCTGCTCGGCGCCGGCGGGCATCGCCTCCACGTCGCCGCCCAGCACAATGGCCAGTGCTTCATTCGTGACGGTGTCGCGCAGGTCGCCGACCATCGCGATCTCCGCCCGTTGGAGATACCCGTGAAACTCCGCCAAGCGCTGCGGTTGGGCGTCCAGGGCGTCGCGCACGCGTTCCTGCCCGAAGGCCAGCGCCCGCACGCGGTCCTGCCGCGCGAGGGTGTAGAGGCGGGCTTCGGCCGGATGGGCAGCGCCGGCGGCGAGCCGGCCCAGCAGGACCTCCATGAACGAGTCGGTGACCAGCTGATTGATCAGGATCATCTCGGTGAAGTTGCGCGCGTCGATGATCTGGCGGTTGAGGCCGGCCGGGCCCTGCATGCCCACCCCCCCGCCCGCCAGCATCGCGCGTTTGCGGAAGGCCTCCGTGTGGCGCGCCAGGGCGAAAATGACGGTCGCGAGGAAGACTTTCACCTCGTAGTAGCCGTAGGAGAGTTCCTTGAGCCAGTGGCCGTAAGTCACGGACTGTACCCACGATTGCTCAGACACGATCGTCAGCAGCTGCGCCTTGGCGCGCTCCAGCTCGCTTGGGCCGGCGGGGATTGCGGCCCAGTCGATGTCGGTGGCGGGCTTCCAGCGTCGCTGGATCGCCTCCTCGTAGAGGGCGGCCGCGTTGTCCGTCCAGACCTCGTGCTTCTCCAGCACGGTGTAGCCCATGCGTGGCGCGCCCGGATAGGATTTCGCCCCGCGCGGCCGCATGGTGTTGTCGGGGTAGATGTCGGGGATCTCGCCGTATGAACCGATGTTCAATTGGTCGATGCCAAGACCGGCGGGGCCGGGCTGCGCCCGGATCCCCCACTCTGTCCCGGACTGCATCCAGGCCAGATCCATCGGCGGTCGGGGGCGGTCTTGGGGCGTCGACTGGGCAGCCGTGGATGGCTTCTCTGGTGCGGCGTCGCGCTGCTTGGGCATGGCGCTCTCCTGACGTCGGGGCACTTCGGCGGGCTGCCCGCGCAGGGTAGCAATCTGGCCGGACGCCGCGCGCCAGCGGCGTCATGCATCGGCGTCGTTGCAGAGGTGGCTCAGTCGTCTGTGCGCAGGCCGCGCTTGACGCGGTCGAGCAGTCGCGACATCACCTCGCCCGCCGGGGCGTGAATCGCTACCTGGCAATGGGACGAGATCACGGTCGGATCGAGGTTGACTTCGATCAGTGGGAAGCTGCGTGAGCGAATCTGCCAGGCGAAGTCCGCCGCGGGCGAGACGACGGCGGTCGTGCCCACGAGCAACATGCAGTCCGCCCGCTCGGACTCCTCACGACAGGCGCGCAGCGCGTCGCGTGGGATTGCTTCCCCGAACATGACCGTGTCGGTCTTGACCAGCCCGCCGCAGGCGTCGCAGCGCGGCGGCAGCGCCTCCGGTAGCTCGTCGAAGGGGTGGCGGCTGTCGCAGTCGAGGCAGCGCAGGTAGCCGCGGTTGCCGTGGATCTCGGTGATCGCCTGCGTGCCCGCGGCGCGATGCAGCCCATCCACGTTCTGCGTGATCACGTGCTTGAGGACCCCCACGCGTTCCAGCTCCGCGACGGCGAAGTGGCCGTCGTTGGGGGCGGCCGCGGTGATGGCGCGGGTGAGCTCGTCCGGGTTTTCGCGCCGCCGCCGCAGATCCTGCCACCACTGGGTGGGGTCGCTGGCGAACTGCTCGAACTGGTTGAGCGGGGGCTCGCCATGCTTCGTCCAGAGGCCGTCTTTGCCGCGAAACGTGGGGATTCCGCTCTCGGCGCTGATCCCGGCGCCGGTCAGCGCGATGGCGTACTGCGACTGCAAGAGCAGATCGGCGGCACGCTCGACCAGATCGATGGCGGTCAGCGGCAGGTCGGGGGTGGGGGCGTGGTCGGGGGCCATCGCTGGAAGGTAGAGGCGGGAGCGCGGCCAGACCACCGTGGCCCGCGCAGACCGATCCGGGCGGGCGCCGTCGCCTACACTGGCGCGGGGACGGGGGATCGAAGGGCCGCTGGTGAGGGACGCATCCACGCCTCAGCCATCGCACGCGTCGCCCCAAGCGGGCGGCAGCGCGCCGTCACAACGGCGCGGCATGATCGACGCTGGGCTTGATCCGTCCCGGCTTCAGCAGATCTCGATCACGGCGATCGTGGTGGCCGCCTTGATCGCGACGCTGGCCGTGTTCCTGGGGGGCGACGACGCGCCGGCGCCGGAACGCGCCGCCTTTACCACCCTGCCGGGCGGCGAGGCGGTGCCCACAGGGCTTCGGGTGCAGGTTGCGCTGCCAGGGGTGGGCGCGGGCGCGCCGGGCAGCGTCGCGTCGCTTGGTGCGAGCCAGCAGGCGTCAGACTTGGTCGCAGGCCAAGTGGGCGGCGACTCGCGCGTGGCGCTGGCTGCCTCTCGCTACGCACGCCACCTGGCCGCGGACCTCGCTCTCTCCGTTGGGGTCTCCGTGATCGCGCCCGACACGGCCGACGATATCCAGGTAGCCGTCGCCATTGCCGCCGCGCCCCAGATCCTCTTCCGCGCCGACGGCAGCGACGACATCCTGTCGGAGTCCGCCCTGGCCGCCCGTCTGGGGCTTGGTGTTGACGAAGCGCTGCCGCCCTTCTTCAGCTACGAGATTGTGCGCGGCGACACCCTGGACAAGATCGCCCGCCGGTTCGGCATCGAGCCCGAGTCGATCATCTTCAACAACTTCGAGATTGGCGATGGGGCGCTTTTGACCCCGGGCGGCTCGCTGACGATCCCGACCCGCGACGGCGTCGTTTACAACGTGCGCTTGAACGACACGCTCTTCGCGATCATCGAGAACTTCGCGGCTGACTTGGACGCCACGCTGGATTTCGCGGGCAACAACTTGGCCAGCGCCAGCCAGCTGATCGAGGGCTCCACGATCCTGTTGATCGGCGGCTCGGCCTCGGCGGCGGCGGGCGGGATCGCCGGGATCGCGAGCGGGCCGGTCTTCGCGATCCCGGATTTCCAGTGGCCGTTGGGGGGTGTGCTGAGTGACTTTTTCGGCGCGGGGCGGAACAACATGCTGGGCTTCCACACCGGCATCGATATCTCCGCGCCGACTGGTACCTTCGTTGGGGCCGCGGCCCCGGGGATCGTGGTGCAGGCCGGCTGGGACGGGTCGTTCGGCAACATCGTGACGATTGATCACGGCGGCGGCGTCGTGACCCGCTACGCGCACCTGGACCACATCGACGCGTTTCTGGGCGAGTCCCTGGAGGCGGGGGATCTGGTGGGGTTCGTGGGCAACACCGGGCTGTCGTTCGGCGCCCACCTCCACTTCGAGATCATCATGGGCGGCACGTTCGTGAATCCGCTGGTCTGGCTCAACTCCTGAGCCGTTCCGCTGCGCTCAGCTGAGCGGGTCGTCCGGATCGACGTCCGTGGTGGCGGCGATCCAGTAGCGCTTGCGGATGCCCATGGACATCTCTTCCAGCTCCGCCCCCATCCGCGAGGCCTGATCTGTCGTCAAGCCCGCCCCGCCGCAGACCCCGCTGAGGAACGAACGCTTGAAAATCGCGCCCATGCTGGCATCGACGAAGGCGATCTCGCGGGCGGCTTTGGCCAGGTAGTACTGCATTGCTTTGGGATCGAACGGCTGCTTGGGGAAGTCGGTGGGCCAGAGGCCCCAGCCCAAGTAGCCGCCGCGGGCGACGTGCTCGCGCAGCGCACTCTTGTGCTCGACCAGGTCATCCAGCCGCCCCTCCCGCCCGTCGAAGTGGATCAGATTGGGTCGTGCCTTGAGGACCCGCGTCCAGTCCGGCGGGGCGCAGGAGTGCAGTCCGGCGATCGCGCCCAGCGCCTGCACGGGCGCCAGCGTCTCGCGCAGTACCTCCACCGTCGCGCGCCAGGTCAGCGGCAGCAGCGGCTCCTCAACGGAGGCCAGCGCCGGCTCGTCGAAGACCAGCACGACGTGTGGCACGAGTTCCTGCAAGCGCTGTACCTGCGCCGCGCCGGCGCGACCGATGAGCCGGGCCAGCCAGAGCAGCGTCTGCGGATCGTCGTGCGGGGCGGCGCCGTTCGCGTCGCGCGTCAGCATCGATAGGGTGAGCGGTCCGACGATCTGTCCCTTGATCACCGTGGGCCGCTGATCGGCGGGCATCGCCTCCAGGGCCGCGATGAACGCGTGCAGGCCGGCGGCGCGCTCGGGTGGCGGCAGCCCGACGTCGGCCAAGGCGGCGTCAGAGGGCGTGCCGGACCAGTGCAGGAGTTGCCCGTCCCAGCTCGCGCCCGGCAGATCGAGACCGGCCTGCGGGATCATCTGCTCGGCCGGGTCCCGATTCGGCAGCTGGGGCCAGAACGGCATGCGCCAGTAGGTCTGCAGGACGGAGGCCACGGCCGCGTCCGGGTCGGTCTGGGGGAGGGAACCGACGCCGCAGGGGAAGAGTGGGATGTGGATCGATGGTCGGCGGATGCTCATTGGAGGGATTGCTCAGGGGAACCGTCGTGCTTGTCAGAACGGACCTGCGGATTCTATGCGGACGGGGGCCGATGGGCTCCATCTTGGGGGCAGGGCCTACGCGATCCCGGGCCTCGTGCGGCGCGTCGATCGGATCGGCCGAGGGAGGGGTCCAAGGGGCCTGATCGGTGGACGGCGGTGGATACGCTGTCGACAAGCTAAGGAAAACCGGGCCCCGCCTGTGGATAGCGTGGAGGGATGGTTGATCGGCTTGGCGTTATGGCCATGTACAATATGTTGGGCTTGAGACTGTTGACACCCCAATCACGTGTGCTATCGTTCCCTTCCAAAGCCGAGAACTGCTTATCGGCTTGCGTCGTTCTTCCGATAGAACATAAAGACTAATCGGCGGGTGTGGTCGGACGGCGAACAGGGGCGTTCGATCCTCGGGGAGACTTTGCGATGGCTGCCACAGGGGCCGGTTTTGACGACACCGGTATTGACGAGATTCAGGGCGACGAGATGTTTGGGGACGAGGCCCAAGGCGAGGATGTCGCGCTGATCGCGGACGCCGACTCCGCCGAAGTGTCGGAAGCCTCTAGCGACGCCGACGCGCCAGTCGCGGGTGGGGAAGCCGCGACGCTGATTCGGCGCCGCTTCACCGTGGCGGGACAGCACCCCTACGACGCCCTGGCCTGGGAACGTCGGACGGCGTCGATCACCTCCGACGGCGGCGAAGTGATTTTCGAGCAGCCGGACGTGGAAGTCCCTGTCACCTGGTCCATGAACGCGACCAACATCGTCGCCTCCAAGTATTTCTACGGCGGCGTCAACACGCCCGTCCGCGAGAGTTCCGTGCGGCAGCTGATCGATCGCGTCGTCGACACGATCGGTCGCTGGGGCCGAGAGGGCGGCTACTTCGCCGGGGCCGAGTCGGACGCCTTTGAGGATGAGCTTCGCTACCTGCTGGTCAATCAGCGCGCGGCGTTCAACAGCCCCGTCTGGTTCAACGTGGGTGTGGAAGAGACGCCGCAGTGCTCCGCCTGCTTCATCAACTCCGTGCAGGACTCCATGGAATCGATCATGGATTTGGCGACACGGGAGGCGCTGCTCTTCAAGTGGGGCAGTGGCACGGGTACCAACCTCTCCACGATTCGTTCCAGCAAAGAGGGGCTTTCCGGGGGCGGTACGCCGTCCGGGCCCGTTTCCTTCATGCGCGGCTACGACGCGTTCGCCAACGTGATCAAGTCCGGCGGTAAAACCCGTCGCGCTGCCAAGATGATCATCCTCAACGCCGACCACCCCGACGTGATGGAGTTCGTGTGGTGCAAGGCCTCTGAAGAGAAGAAAGCCTGGTCGCTGATCGACGCGGGCTACGACGGTTCGCTGAACGGCGACGCGTACTCCTCGGTCGCGTTCCAGAACGCCAATCACAGCGTGCGCGTGAGTGATGACTTCATGCGCGCGGTTGAAGACGACAGCAGCTACTGGACTCGCGCCGTGACGAGCAATGAGCCGATCGAAGAGCTGCGCGCGCGGGATGTGCTGCGCGGCATCGCCGAGGCGACGCATCAGTGCGGCGACCCGGGCATGCAGTTCGACTCGACGATCAACGACTGGAACCCCTGCTCGGCGACGGACCGGATTCACGCGTCCAACCCGTGCTCGGAGTACATGTTCCTGGACGACACGGCCTGCAATCTGGCCTCGATCAACTTGCTCCGGTTCTACGACCTGGAGGCGCATACCTTCGACGTCGACGCGTTCAAGCACGCCTCCCGCATCCTGATCACGGCGCAGGAGATCCTGGTCTCCAACGCCTCCTACCCATCGGCGAAGATCCGCGAGAACAGCGAGCAGTACCGCCCGCTGGGCCTGGGCTACACGAATCTGGGCGCGCTGCTGATGGCGCGCGGCCTGGCCTACGATTCCGCCGAGGGCCGCGGGATGGCGGGCGCGATCACTGCGGTCATGACGGGCGAGGCGTACGCGCAGTCGGCGCGTGTCGCGCGGCGGGTTGGACCTTTTGACGCCTACCACGCCAACCGCGACCCGTTCCTGCGGGTGATCGGCAAGCATCGCGATGCGGTGGCGGGCATCGAGGCGCTGGACAGCGTCCCGGACGAGCTGGCCGACGCGGCCCAGGCGGTCTGGGACGACGCACTGCGGCTCGGTCGTCGCTACGGCTATCGCAACGCGCAGGCGACCGTGCTCGCGCCCACCGGCACTATCGCCTTCATGATGGACTGCGACACGACCGGCGTGGAGCCGGATATCGCGCTGGTGAAGTACAAGAACCTGTCCGGTGGCGGCTACATGAAGATCGTCAACCAGACGGTGCCGGCGGCGCTGACGCGGCTGGGCTACGACAGCGAATCGAACGAGCGCATCGTCGCCTACATCGACGAGCAGGGGACGATTGAGGGCGCGCCGGACCTGGACGAGGCGCACCTGACGGTCTTCGACTGCGCCTTCAAGGCGGCCAACGGCAGCCGCAGTATCGAGCCCATGGGCCACGTGCGCATGATGGGGGCGGCGCAGCCGTTCCTCTCCGGCGCCATCTCCAAGACGGTCAACGTGCCCGAAGAGGCCGGCGTCGACGAGATCATGCAGACATACATCGAAGCCTGGAAGCTGGGCGTCAAAGCCGTCGCCATCTATCGCGACAACTCCAAGCGCATCCAGCCCCTGGAGACGACCCAGCGGGTCGACGGGGCCAAAGTCGGCGCGCTGGCCGTGACGGAGGCGCCGTCGTCTCCGGCGGACGATCCGACGATCGTGGATGAGGCCGTGACGCCGCCCGCCTACCGCCGCCACCGCCTGCCCGATGACCGCCACGCGGTGATCCACAAGTTCAGTGTTGGCGAGCATGAGGGCTACCTGACCGTCGGCGAGTACGCCAACGGCGAGCCGGGTGAGGTCTTCGTGCACATCTCCAAGGAGGGCTCCACGGTCTCCGGGCTGATGGACTCCGTGGGCGCGCTGACCAGTGTCGCGCTGCAGTCCGGCGTGCCGCTGGAAACCCTGGTGCGCAAGTTCAGTCACTCCCGCTTCGAGCCCAGCGGCTGGACGCGCAATCCGCAGATCGGCCACGCTAGTTCCATCCTGGACTACGTCTTCCGCTGGATGGGCATGCGCTACCTGGAGAACGACCGCGCCGACGTGGCGGCCGGACAGGCGCCGCTGCCGCTCCAGGCGGGCGCGGTTATTGATGGCACGGGTGTTGATGGCACGAAAGCGTCGGTCGATGGGGCCGCCGTGCCCGATTTCCTGACGACGCTTCCGATGGCCGCCGCGACGAGGTCGAATTCGGCCGGGGCGCAGGCGGTGGGGGACTTTCAGAACCAGCTCGATGCACCGCTGTGCCACGAATGTGGCCACATCATGGTGCGCAACGGCAGTTGCTACCGCTGCTTCAACTGCGGTGCAACGTCGGGATGCAGCTAGGAGTTTCGTGTTCCCGCGGCCCGGCGCCTGGCGCCGGACCGCTTAAATCAGCGCATTAGGCGTGGGGTAGAGCCGCCGACCCTCATTCCCACGCTGCGGCGATCGAGGCCCGGGACCGTATCCCGGGCCTCTTCGTGTCCGGAGGATTCTAGCGTGTCATAACCAGGATGTGGTCCGCCCTGGAGTCCGCTCGTTCTGAGCGAGCCGATCAAGCGAGTCGAAGCCTGTCCCGAGCCAGTCGAGGGGGAGACGAACGGACCGGCCGGCTGCTCCTTACGACCACGCTCAGACCTATCCGTCGCCCTTCCACAGACTCAGGATGGACGCATCGGATCGCTCGGGAGAGGTTGCTGCCGCGGCGGCGATCACGATCAGCTGCACTCGATCGCGCGCCAGCGACCGTCTTCGTCGCTCTTGTCCCAGAACCAACCCTCCGCCGCCGGATACGGCCCCCGCGGCTGTGGATCCAGTTCCCGCACAGGACGATCGCTGAGGTAGGCGCTCCCCCGAACGACCGCTCGCCTGCCCTCGACCTCCTGATTGATGCTCACGCTGCCTCCCGCGGCCCGGTGGGGTCCGACGGCCGTCTCGATGCGGTCGATCTCCACCCGGAAGGGGCGCAGCCCCGGATTCTGCAACGCGACTCGCTGGTAGAACGGCGTTGAGCAGTTGGAGAGGCCGCTTTCTCCCAGGCTGCCGGCGTTGACGGCGGCGACGTACTCATCGATCGCATCGCGCACCTGGGCCTCGGTTCCGTCCTCGGCGCTGCAGGCGGCGAGGAGCAACGCAGCTGCGAGAAGCGGGAGAGCGATCCGTGCGACCGGCATGCCGCGAGGGTAGATCAGTCGTGATCGTTTGTCGTCACGACTGCGCGATTAGCCGCCGCCGCTCGTTCTCGAAGTCCGCACGACTCAGCTGGCCGCCGCGGAACATCTGCTCCAGCTCCGTGATCTTGTCCATCGTCGTGTGGGCGCGCCTTGAATACTGGATGCCGTTGCCCGCCGAACCCGTCGTGGCGCTGTCGGGCCAGCGCATGGGCTCGGAGGGGCGTTGCGACTGTGGGGCCCGCTGGGGGCGGGCATCCGCGTGCCGCTGCGCAGCGGACGCGGGTGGCGCGTCGCCCGGGGTGTGCGTGCTCTCGTCCTGCTTCCAGGGCGGGACGCCGCCGGGCCACATGGGCTTCTCGTGGGGGAGCTGCTGATGCGCGCGGTCGGATCTGGCTCGCTCGGGGGCGCGCGAGGCCGGGCGTTTGGCGGCGCGCGCCCGATCAGCGTGCGTGGAGCCGCTCGCGTCCGGTGTCTTGGAACGCGCCGGACCCCTCGATCGTGATGTGCGTGCGCCGGGCGAGGCCGTCTGGGGGCTCGACGATCGCGCCGGCTCCGAGGCTGGCTTCGAGGTCGGGACGGGTCGCACCGGCGGCGGCATGTCCCGTTGCCGGCTTCGGGGTGGGCGCGATCGGGCCGTCATCTGCGTCGGGGCGCGATGCAGGCGCTCGTGGCCCGACACCGGTCGCGACTCGGCGTTCACCACCACACTGCCGCTGAGCAGGCCCGCGAACGACTGACGCCCGGACGAACGCAACGCCCACAGCAGGCTCAGCGGCAGCAGCGGCGTGAGCAGCAGTGCCAGCACGCCCTCGCGGAACCAGACCGCGCCCGCGCTCGCGGGTGAGCCGTCCGCCCGCGCGACGCGGAGCCCCAGCAGGCGCTTGGCCGGTGACTGTCCCTGGCCGGACGTCACGCCCAGCCAAATCCACCAGCCCAGCCCAAGCGTCAGCGCGAACAGGACGAGGTCGAGCAGCCGCGCTGTCAGCCGTCGCGCGCCCGAGCCAGCGTAGAGCCCCCGACCGGGCTCGGCGTTGAGCACGCGGCAGTTGGCGCAGAAGTCGCGATCGCCCCGGGGGACGCCGCAGCGCTCGCAGGTCATCGTGCCGAATTGCATCGATCGCGCTCCTGACGGTTCTCGTCAAGGATACGGGCACGGTCGGCGCGGGCGCTGGCCCCCTAGAGTTCGTCCAGGATGCGGCGACGGCGCTCCTCGTACTCATCCGCGCTGATCTCGCCCGACTCCCACAGCCGTCGCAGCTCCTGTAATCGTCCCCGCACGCCCGATGAGCCGTAGGACTCCGGTCCCCCTGGGGCCGGGCCGGGGCCGCTGCCTGCGGACGATCCAGAGGGGGCGCCCCCGGCGGAGGGCATTGGTCGCGAGTCGATCGCGGACGTTTGCGCCTCCACGCTGCGCAGCCCGGCCGGCGCATGCACGACCAGCGTGCCCGCGATCTTGTCGTGCAGGGTTTGCTTCTGGCGGTCGAAGAGGATCCAGAGCGCGTCGGCCAGCGGCACGATCCCGCCGGACATCCAGGACAGGACGACGCCGAAGAGCAGCCACTCAATGCCCAGCTCGCGCAGCCAGACGCGCCCGTGTGTCGACGGGGCGGCTTGCTTCTGCGAGATGATGTACATCGCCAGCAATCGTTTGGAAGGTGTTTGCGCCGTCTTGGCCGTGAAGTGGAACCAGATCAGCCAGCCAACTCCCAAGGTCAGTAGGAACAGCAGGCTCTCCAGGAACGAGCCGCCCAAGCGCCGCCAGCGCGAGGCCAGCCGCACGCCCTGGCCATCGAACAGGGTCAGCGCGCTGCACGAGCGGCAGGCTACCTCCGCGCCACGGCGCAGGCCGCAATGTTCGCAAACTGGATCGGTGGGACTGAGAGTCACTGTCGCGATTCATCCCTCCGGCGCTGCGACCGCGGGTGCGCTCTGCGCTTTCGTGCCTGGTCGGTCGCGCGGGAGCATCGGTAGTGCGCGGACTGGAAGGAGCATACGATCTCCGTGAGGGAGAGCACGGTATGCAATCGACCATTCCGCCCTTTCAGGGCGAAGCGGTCCGGGACGAGCGCCAGCTGGACGGCTCGCGCCACCTGACGGTGGACCTTGTCGACTCCTTCGGAAGCTGGTACGTCTCGCTGCATAGCATTCTCGACAGGGAGGGCGGCCTGCGCGAGGCGGAGTTGGAGCTGGAGTCGCCCGACGGCCCCTGGTCCGGCGGGCTCGACGTGGTGGAGCAGATTAGCGGCGAAGGGCCCCTGCGGTTGCGGGCGACATTCGAGGACGCCGGCTTCCACCTCCGGCTCGACCTGCAGGAGTTCGACGACGGGGCGGGCTTCGCGGCGACGCTCGAGCCGGACGCGGTCTAGACAGGCAGGAGGCGCGGATGGCGGCGAGTGCCGGGAATCCCCAAGGTCCGATCGTCGTGATCGCGGGCGGCGTTGGGGCGGCGCGCTTCTTGGAGGGCGCCGTGGCGGCCTTCTCGCCGGCCGGCATTGTGGCGATCGTGAACGTCGGCGATGATCTGGAGCTGGCGGGGCTGCATATCAGTCCCGATCTGGACACCGTCACCTACACCTTGGCCGAGCAGGTCAACCCGGAGACCGGCTGGGGCGTCCGCGACGACAGCTTCGCGGCGTTGGAGCGGCTGCGCGCGCTGGGCGGCAGCGACTGGTTCACGCTGGGCGACACGGACCTGGGCACTCACCTCTATCGGACGGAGCGGCTGGCCGCCGGCGCGCCGCTCAGCGTCGTCACGGGGGAGATCGCCGCCGCCTCCGGCATCGGCTGCACGATCCTTCCGGTCAGCGACGGCCGCTTACGTACGATCGTCCAGACCGACGACGGGGAGCTGCCGTTTCAGGAGTACTTCGTGCGACGGCGGCAGACCGACACCGTGCGGGGGCTGCGCTTCGATGGGGCGGAGTCGGTGGAGCCCGCGCCGGGCGTGCACGAGGCGATCACGCAGGCCCGGGCCGTCGTGATCGCGCCCAGCAATCCGTTTCTCTCGATTGGCCCGGTGCTGGCGGTGCCCGGCCTGCGCGACTGCCTCCTGACCACGCAGGCGCCCGTCGTGGCGGTGAGCCCGATCATCGCCGGAGCGGCGGTGAAGGGGCCCGCCGCGGGAATCATGCGGAGCCTGGGTCACGACGTTTCGGCGCTGGGTGTGGCCCGGCTCTACGCCGACCTGATCGATGTCTTCGTGATCGATCAGCAAGACGCCGCCCTGGCGGGCGCGATCGAGCGGGACACCGGTGTCGGCTGCCTGGCGACGCAGACGCTGATGCACGGTCTCGATGAAAAACGCGCGCTGGCGCTGCAGACGGTGCAAGCGGCGAGGACGGCGGGGGAGAATCGGGATGGGTGAGGTCGGCGTTCCGGAGCCGGACGGGCGTCAGCCTGATGGGGGCCGGGGCGGCGTGCAGGCCGTCGTGCCGGTACGCGGATTGCCCGCGGGCAAGGCCCGCCTGGCGCGGCTACTGACCGTTGACCAGCGCAACCGTCTGGTGCGCGCCATGCTGTCCGACGTGGTGCGGGCGTTGCAGGGCGCCCGCCGGGTCGACGACGTCACGATTATCAGTCGCGACGCGGCGGCGCGCCGCATCGCGGACCAACTTGGGGTCGCATTCCTGCATCAGCCGCCCCAGCGCACGGGCCTGAACGAGGCACTGCGAGAGGCGCAGCGGCACTTCGCGAGGGCGGACGCGCTGCTCATCGTGCCCGCCGATCTGCCGCTGGTGCGCCCCGCTGACTTCGACGCGCTGATCGATGCCGCTGCGAGCGCGCCGGCGGTGGCACTCGCGGCGGCGGAGGACGGCGGCACGAATGGGCTCTGCTTGCGGCCCGCGTCGGTCATCGCGCCATCCTTCGGGCCGGACTCCGCCGCTCGACACGCGCGTGCGGCGGAGGCTGCCGGCGCAGGCTTCACGACGCTGCGCTCGGAGCGCTGGGCCCTGGACATCGACTGGCCGGAGGATCTCGCGCGCCTGCTGGCGCTGGCCGGGGGGGCGGAGTTGGAGACCATGCGCTGTCTGCACGCGCCGGGATTCCCGTCCTGGGGCAGCAGTCCGGGTTAGTCGCGCAGGCCTTGCGAGACGGTGTGCCGGGGGCCCTGTCGGGCCTTGTGCGCGTTGCCGAAGACCGCCTCCAGCCGCCGCCGTATGTAGCGACGCAGCCCCTTGACGGTGACGACGACCAGCGATCCGCCGGGCGTTAGCCGCTGCCACGAATCGAGCAGGATCTCGTCGAGCGCTTCGTTGCCGGCCTGCGCGGGCAAGTTGGCGACGATCAGGTCGTAGGGGCCGTCGGGCGCGTCGCGGAACCCCGGACTGAGGACGGCCCGGGCGTTGCTGAGGCCGTTGTCGTCGATGTTGCTCGCGCAGGCCTCCACGGCGAGCAGGTCCTTGTCGATCAGGACGACCTCTGCCTCGGGCCAGAGTGCGGCCAGGGCGAGGCCCAGTGCCCCGTAGCCGCAGCCGAAGTCCAGCACGCGCGAGGCAGGGGGCAGCAGCGCCAGCTCGTTGAGCAGCAGGGCCGTGCCCTCATCGACCCCCTTGGCCGAGAACAGGCCCCAGGCGCTCGTCAGGCGTAGATCTCGCGTCGGCAGGTCCATCTCGATGATGGGCGGGCTCGCGAGACGGGATCGGATTGCTTGGTGCTCCGAGGGCGCTTCTGTCTGAGGCTCCAAGGGCGGCGCGTCGGAGGCTGGGTCGGGCTGCATTGCGCGAGCCTACCGCCTGATCGCTTGCGCGCCGATTTCACTCGCCTGGCTGAGGCCAGAGAAGCGTCGCGTTGCCGCTGATGAAGAGCCAAAGGCGGTCGTTAGGCAGCAGCAGCGGCGTCGCGACGGTCTCTCCCGCGACGATGAACTCCGCCCAGCTTCCTGCGATCGGATCCCACTGGAAGGCCGCGCGTACTGTGTTCCAGAACGGTCGCAGTTGGGTCGCCGCGTCCGCGACCGTGCCGGACCACGTCACCAGATTCCAGCCCGGGTGCAGCGCCACCGACCGTGCGGCCGCCGGCAGCGACGGTCGTGGCCAGGCGACGGCCTCTCCCGGCGAGACGTAGGCCCAGAGAGCGTCGCCGTCATTGATCTTTGGCAGCGTGGCCCGCTCCGGAGCGGACGCGTCGAAGCGCAGGTATGCGCCGCGCGCCGCGTCCCAGTGACTCAGTGCGATGAGCCGATCGCCGATCGCCGCGGACAGAAAGGCGCTGGGGGTGTTGTTCGCGAGCCGGGCCGTGAGCAGATTCCAGCCGGGCTCCAGCAGCTGTGTTTGGGTGGCGGCGCTGACGAGGTAGACGGTCGTGCCGCCACGGATCGCGACGCGGACGAGCGATGCGGTCCCGGCGGTGTCATCCGTCGGGTCGATGGGCCGATGCTGCAGCATGATCGGCAAGCGCAGCGGTGTGGCCCCGTTCGCGGACACCGAAAACGCCACCAGCGCTTCGGAGTCGACGCCCACCGGCAGCGTTTCCAGATCGACCTCAAGCACGAGTGCGCGGTCGTTGGTGTTCTGCACAAGCAGCGTGGTGGGCGTTCCCACAATCGTGCCCGGGAGTTGCGCGCTGACCGCCGGATCGATGTCGGTTGGTCCCAGCGCCACGCTGAGACGCCCGGCGCCTGCCCCTGCCAGCAGCGCAACCGATCCGTCGCCGCTGGCGATCGCACCGGGCGCTGCGGGATCGATCGCGCCTGCCCCCACCGCACCCCCTGTCGCCAGCGCGACGGTCAGTCCCGGTCCCAGGGCGCTCGCGATGTCGATCAAGAGCCGCGAGCCGTCCGCGTCGATGCGCGTGGGCAGGAGGTTTCTGGGGCCCCCATTGGCGGGCAGGCCGTAGGCCACGATCGCGCCCGTGGAGACTGGGGAAGGGATGGAGAGCACCAGCGGCGCGGTCAGGCTGGCCATCGCGCCGGTTGATGCTTCCTCGTAGTGGAGGAAGAGCGGCGCCCCCAGCAGGACGGCGCCCGTGGGCAGCAGCGGCGCGATGTTGCCCGGCGTGACGGAGACCAGCACGTCCCTCGCGCTGGCGCCGGCCGCCATCGAGACGACGGCCGATCCGTCGCTCGTTGTCAGATCGCCGCCAGCCTTCGGGATCACGGCGGCTGCGCCAGCGGGCAGGCTGACCACAGCCAGCGTCGTGCTGCGCCACACGAGCGCACTCAACAGGATCTGACCCGAGAGCGTCGCCGGCGCCACTCGCCAGCGAGCGTCCACACCAAGTGTCACGATGCGAAGCCCGGCCAGCGGGGTCGTGCTGTCAGCGCCGAGCAGCGCGGCCAGGTCGAACTGCAGGTCGACCGACGCCTCGAGCGGCTCGGCCCCCTGCACGATGGAGAATCGATAGGCGCTGGAGACGGCCGTGCCCGGGAGTGGGGGCGTCGCTGCGCCCGCCAGCGCTTCGAGACGGAAGACGCTGCTGGTCGTCCCCGCGCCTGCGGGGATGACCGCACTGACCATGGCATCCAGTGCGTTCAGCGTCAGTCCCGCGCCGGTCGCCTCGGCGCTCGTTGGTGCGAGGGGCGCGACGGGAGTGGCGATCGTCGTCACGCTGGAGACGATCGGGAGCCCTACGACGATCGGCGCAGCGTCCGTCACGACTTCCGTGCGGTCGTCGATCGCGATCTCGTACGTCGCGTCGAGCGTGGCTGTCGATGCGGTGTCGATCGTGATCAGCAGTTGCAGCGCCTGGGTCCAACTGATCGATCGCGCTGGCGCCAGCCGCGCGGCGCCGCCCAGCAGCGTCTTCGCGTCCAGCATCGTGTCGCCCGTGTCGACGGCATGGTTGGCATTCGCGTCGAGCCAGATGCGGAGTCCCGTGCCCTCCACGTCGGCGTCGGTGGCGCTGCCGCGCTGCCGCACGATGAACGATTCGAGCCGCACGCTTCCGCTTGAGACGGCCACGCGCAGACCCAGTAGCGGGGCGTTCGTGCTCCCCGGCGCCAGCACCAGCGTTGCCGGCTGCGTCGCCGTGAGGCTGAGTTGCTGCACCGCTTGCCCGCCGGCCCGTGGCGCGCCTTCCAGCGCGCCGAGTCCCAGGACGACAAGCAGCGACGCCATGATGCGCGTGATCCGAAGCAGAAGCGGGTGTTGCACGCGATCCTCCGCGGGCAGGGACCGATCCGCGCCGCCTGGGCGCAACCCTGCACACGATCATCGTCGGCGCGGGGGGCATCGGCATACGGGGAAACGTGGGCCTTCAGGGGTCCGCGTTGGTTGACCGGGTGGTGGCGTCGCGCGACACTAGCGGCGCAGTTCGACAGGAGTTTCCCGCATGCTGATCGCCCGTCTGCAAGCGCGTTTCGGCGTTCGTGCCGTTCTGCTTGGCCTGCTGATGCTGGGTCTCGTGTTCGCCACCTGGAGTGTTGGCGCGGACTCTGCCTCCGCCGCCTCCAGCGCGGGGGTGTCAGACACCCCCGTGATCGAGCGGGCTGACGACGAGAGCGACGACCCGTTCCACGTCAGCGACGCGAGCCTCGCGGTGGCATTCTTCATTCCCGGCATCTTCCTGCTCGCGACTGGCGCCACCGTCGCCTGGGCGATCTCCGCCCGCAATCGTGGCGACGAGGAAGACGACGACGCCTAGATCCCGCACGCACGCGTGACCACGACGGGGCGCCAGCGGCGCCCCGTTTTTGTGCCTGCAAAGGAGTCGGATGGAAGCCGGCGCTGGGTTTACCCCGGTGCTGGGTTTACCGATGGGGGGCTAGAAGAGGACCGAGCCCAGTTGACGCCGGTAGTCTTGGCTCAGCGGGTCCTCATTGCCCAGGACCACGAAGGCGTCCAGGAGCAGCAGGCGTGCGGCGTCGTCGTCGAGCTTCTTGTCGATGCGCACGGAGTTGAGGAGCCGCTCCAGCGCCTCCGGCCACTCGTGACGATCGGCCATTAGCGCGCCCAGACGGTACTCGGCTTCGGCGTCGCCGGCGTCGCTGGACAGCCGAGCCCGCAGGGCCGCCTCGTCCTGGTCCCGCGCGGCCCGGCGCAGGCGGATGATGGCAAGTGTCTTCTGGGCGCCCTTGTTCTGGGGGACACGTGCGGCCACCTCCGCCGCCTCGTCCTCATCGCCTGCCTGCAGCAAGAAGTGCGCGTGCATCGCGGTCGCACCCTCGTTGCCCGGGTCGTCGCGCAGGATCTGCTCGAAGCGCTCGCGCGCGGCGGCGCCCTGACCCGTCGCCAGCAGCGCTTCGGCCTCTTCGGTGGCGACGTCCGCTGCGGACGGCAGCAGCCCCGTGACGAACTCGCGCACCTGCGGCTCCGGCAGTGCTCCAATGAACTGCGAGACCGGCTGGCCGTCTTGGTAGGCGAAGACGGCCGGGATGCTCTCGATCTGGTGCATCTGGGCGACTTGCGGGTTCTCGTCGGTGTTGAGCTTGACGAGCCGCACCTTGCCGGCGAATTCCTCCGCCAGCGATTCCAGCATTGGCCCCAATGTCTGACAGGGCCCGCACCAGGGCGCCCAGAAATCCACGATCACGGGGACCTTGTTCGATCCCTGCACGACTTCCTGCTCGAAGCTCGCGTCCGTAACGTCCAGGACCTCGACAGCCATGCGGGGCCTACCAGTTCGTGAAGCGCTTGCGGGTCAGCGCCTTGGAGTTGTTGGACCGATCCTTGGTGGAGTTCTGGTCCACGAAGTCCTGGATGAGCTTGCGCTTGCCCGCGGTTTTGCATTCCGGACAGCGCACTCGCTTGTCGATCTCGGCGAACTTCAGCATCCGATCGAACTCGTGGCCGTTCTTGCAGCTATAGGTGTAAATCGGCATGTCGTTCTTTCCTCGCGGCGCGTATCGCGATGTATTCGGCGTGATGGGGCCAACCGCGATGCGGCGCCGTGGCCGAAATTGTATCGAAGCGAAGGCCGTCTGGCCTAATCGGTCCGGCCGACGTGTGCTGTTAGCGCTCTCCCCGATGTGAAGCCTCAACGTGACGCACCGCCTCCACCACGCGCAGCGCGTGCGCCGTTGCCGCGACATCGTGCACCCGGACGATGTGCACGCCCAGTTGCGCCGCCAGTGTGTTGAAGGCCAGCGTCGCCTCAGCGATGCCGTGCACGGCCTGCACCTGGGCGGAGGGCAGCTTGGGGTGGCCCAGCAGCTCCGCTAAGAAGCCCTTGCGGGATGCGGAGACGAGCACCGGACGCCCCAGTGTGAGCAGCGCCGGGGTGTCCAGGAGCATGCGCACGTTGTCTTGGGCCGACTTCGCGAACTCGTAGCCGGGGTCCAGCCAGACGTTGGAGACGCCTTGCGAAGACAACGTTTCGACACGGCTGCGCAGGAAGTCCCGCACCTCACGGCCCACGTCGTCGTAGCGCTGGTTGGCGTTGCGATGTTGCTTGGGCCGCCCGCGCATGTGCATCACGATCAGCGGCACGCCGGTTTCCGCCGCGACGGCCACGGTCTCGGCGTCGTCGCCGGCGGAGACGTCGTTGAGGACGTTCGCACCCGCCTCGACGACGGCCCGCGCGACGGTCCCGCGCCACGTGTCGACCGAGACCAGGATGCCGTCGTTGGCCAGCGCCTCCACCACCGGACAGAGGCGGTCGATCTCCTCCTGCGGGCTCGGCGACTCCCCGCCGCTGCGCGTGGAATGCGCTCCCACGTCGACGAGGGCCGCGCCTGCCTGCACCTGGCTCCGGGCCCGGTCCAGTGCGCGAGCGGCGGCGTCGCCGCTGTTCGCTCCGCCGGCCGGCACGACGGAATCGGAGACGGGGGAGTCGGTCGCCACGTTGACGATGCCCATGATCGCCGTGCGATTCGTGCAATCGATCAGGCGGTCACCAACCGGGATTTGCATAGCGGTCAGGCTAGCGGCTGGGGTGCGCCAAGGCCTCAGCGGGACGCCTCTCGCACGGGGGTTCCTTCAGGGGGTTTCCGTCAGGGGGTCTCGGTCAGGGAGGTCCCGGTCAGGGGCGTCTCGATCGCCAGGGGGCGCTGGGTCTGCGCGAGAGAGGCGAGCGCGATGCGCCCGACGGGACCGCTGCGGTCGTAGAGCGCACCGTCAGAGATGGCGAAGCCGTCGCCGCCCTGCCGGCTCGTGGCGACGACACAGAGCCACTCGTCGGTGGGATGCCGGTGCAAGTAGAGCGTGATGTCGGCGTTGATGAAGCCCATCCCGTCGGCGCCGAAGGCGGGCGCGATGTTCGCCAGGGGGCTGAGCGCGTCCGCCGTCGCGACGGCCCGCGCGACGGGGCTGAGTGGCTCTCCCGGCACGATCTGGGTGGGGTTGCGAATCCACAGCGTGGGCCGCTCCTGCGAGGGCCACTCCGTCGACGGGCGCCACTCGATGCTGGAGTGGTAGGCCTGCCCGTCGCCGGCGACCTTTATCGGCCGGTGCGGCAGGGACTCCGGATCGGGCGGTTGCGCCGCGTCGATCGCCAGGGTTCCCCGGGTGGGTAGATCGGACTGCCACATCGCCAAGGCCGTCGCACGTCCCACCTCCACCTCGTCGTCGCCCCGCGCCAGGAAGAGCCCCGACTGCACGACTTGGATGCGCCGGGCGTCCCGCACCACGACGGCTCGGGCCTCGAGCATCTCCAGCGGCACCGGACGCATCAGATCGATCGTCAGCCGCACGATGCGCAGGTCGGGCCGGACCGCCTGCTCGGCCGTGCGCGCCAGCAGCGCCGCCGTCGCGGCGCCGTGCACGAGGTCCAGGCTCCAGACGGAGCGCGAGTACTCGCTGGGCAGGAGCAGAGTGCGTTGCTGGAGGGACGGGTCGGTGTCGGTGTCGGTGTCGGGGGGCTGCGGCAGGAAGAGGGCGGGCGCGGTCATGCGAACGTCGGCAGCGTGATGGGAGCCGCCGTCCTCACGGCGTCTCCGTTGGGTGGGGGCTGTCCGGCTCGGCCACCGAGAAGGGCGGGTATGTGCCAACGAGGCCCGCGTAGTAGCCGACGGTTCGGGCTTGGTACGCGATCATCCCCCGGTAGAAGCCCTGAATCCCGCCGGGCACACTTTCGGAGAAGAGCACCGTGAAGAAGACCACGATGAATGCCAGCGTGACGATCATGCTCAGGATCCAATAGAAGATCACGTGGGGGATGATCAGGAGGTATCGCGCCAGCGCCCCAGCGACCGTCGGGGTGTCGTAGGCGATGGTGAGGCGGCTGAGGTCCGGGTTGTTCCAGTCCGGCATCTCTTCCGTGCCGAACATCCGCCACGTCTCGAAGCCCACCCACAGACCGATCAGTTTGTTGGAGCTCTCGCCATAGCGCTCGGCGAAGCTCTGCCCCGGCTTGAGCTGCCAGGTCAGGACGGCCGTGACCAGCGGCAGGGCGTAGATCACCGCCCCAACGCCGGTCCAGCCGATGAGCAGCGTCGCGATGATCCGCAGCGCGAGCCCTGAGCGCTCGAAGCGTTCCGGCCGCGGCGGCATGCGCACCAGAATGGGGTAGCCGCCATTGAGCGTCGTGGTGGACATGAGGACTCCCGTCGCTGATGATGCCGGACCCGTCGATGCCGGCTCGCGATCGTCAGCCCTCGTCGGCCCTCGTCGGTCCTCGTCGGCGAGCCCCAGGGGAACGCTTCGCGGAGAAACGCCGGACGCGGGCAGCCGCGTGCGGACCGCAGGGTGGAAGATGTACTGAGGCCGGTGAAGCGCCGGTCAGATGCTCGGCGCCGGCTCCAGCTCGAACGGGGGGTATTCCTCCACCAGGGAGGCGTAGTAGCCCAGTACCCGCATCGTGAGCTGCAGGTTCTTGCGCTGCCAAGGCTCGGAGAAGTTCGGCACACGCTCCGTGAACAGCACCATGATCCCCGAAACAATCATGATCACCGCGCCGACAATTCCGACCAGGTAGAGGAAGATGCCGATCGGGATCACCATGATCAGTCGCAGCAGCGCCGAACCAATCGTTGGTGTGCCGCTGAACTCCACGCCCAGACGGGTGGCGCCCTCTTCGCCCCACGACGGGAACTGATCCGTGAGGAAGAACATCCAGGCGTAGAAGCTGGCCACCCAGTTGAGCAGCGCGCGGTAACTCTCGCCGTAGCTCGCGTGGAAGTCGCCCTTGTGCTTCGAGATCTGATAGGCGCTCATGAACGGCAGGAAGAAGAGCACCGTTGGGATCGGGAGCCAACTCGCGACGATCCGAAAGAGCACGCTGATGCGCTCGAAGCGCTGGGGTGGGGCAGGAACCGAAATACTCACCGGATAGGTCGTTGTCGCGGTGGTCATGAGGATCTCCCGTCGGTGGAGCGAGCACTGCTGTCGTGGTTGGAGTCTAAGCGCGTGAGGGGCCCCTTCACAACGTGATGACACGGGCGACGCCGCCGCGGACCTCGACTGCCGTCCAGGTCCTGTCATTCCGGGGTTCGCGTCTCCACCGCGCGCCACATGTACCACGATCCCACGCTGCGGTACGGGGCCCAGGGCGCGCCGATCTTGGTGGCCCGCGGCACGTCCGGCTCTTTGCGCAGTCGGTAGACAGCCTGCATGCCTTTGCGCACACCCAAGTCGCCCGTGGGCAGCACGTCCGGGCGGCCCAGATGGAACATCAGGAACATGTGCGCCGACCATTCACCGATACCCCGCACCGCGGTGAGATGTTCGATCACCTCGGCGTCGGTCATGCCGTTGACCGCATCGAAGCGGAGGCGTCCATCCACCACGTGCTGGGCCAGGTCGCGCAGGTAGGAGATCTTCTGCCGCGAGAGCCCGGCCCCACGCAGGTCCGTGTCGCTGGCAGGCAGGAAGTCGGCCGGATCGGGCGTCGCCTCTGCGTCGCCGAATAGTGCGAAGGTGCGACGCATGATCGCCGTGGCCGCCGCCCCGGCCAGCTGCTGAAAGAAGATGCTGCGCACCAGCGCTCCGTACGGGTCAGGGCTGGGCCGCGGCGTGAATGGGCCGTGCTGGTCGATCAAGGCGCCCAGCTTTGGGTCCGCCGCGCGCAGATGCCGGTAGGCCTTGGCCAGCGAGAAGCGCACGCGCCCACTCGCGCCTTGGGATGTCTCCGAGCGGTTCTTCGGCACCCGTCCTCCTTCGCGAGCGGTCAGTCTAGCGTTGGCCTGGGTGCGGCCGGACGCAGCCCATGCGCCGGTTCATCCAACGAGTCACGCCGCCACGTACCATGGACACGGAGTCTTTGGGGCAAGAAGGAGTGTCATGCTGAAGCCCGGCGTCGTACGAACGGTGGCGGGATTGGCCGGTGTCGCGCTGCTGGGGGTCACCCTGGCCGCCCTACTGACGCCCAACGCCCAGCCGGTTGGGATCTCTGATGACCTGGGGCACTTGCTGCTCTTTGGTGGGCTCGGCTTCGTGGTTGGCGCTTACCGCGGGGCCGGGGATCGGCGTCGCGTGATGAGTGACTTGCTGCTGCTGCTCGCGGCGCTGCTCGTGTTCGCCACCCTCAGCGAAGTGGGCCAGCTTTGGATCGAGGGTCGCGAGCCGGAGCGCGCGGATTGGGTCGCGGATGCGGCGGGCTCCGCCGGTGGGCTGTTCTCCGGGGCGCTGGTGGGGCTGATGGTCGTCAAGCGGCCGAGGCGTCGGCGTTCAGGGGGCTAGGCCCCGCTGCCCGGCGCCCCGACGACCTCGGGCTGGCGGATGCCCTGCTCAGGCGCGCCCGCTGTCATCGGGTTGCCCGCTTCGCCGGCGTTTTCGACTGGGGCGCCCGCTTCGCCGGCGACGACTTCGAAGCCGAGGTCGGCGATCATCTCCTGCGCGTCCGCCGTCTTCTGCCCTGGCTCCGTCAGGTAACCGTCGACGAAGATCGAGTTGGCCGCGTACAAGCCCATCGCCTGCATCGAGCGCAGGTGTACTTCGCGGCCCCCGGCGATCCGGATCTCGGCCGAGGGGTTGAGGAAGCGGGCCAGGGCCAACTGTCGCAGGCAGTGATTCGGCGTCAGCTCGTGGATCTCCTCCAAGGGCGTGCCCTGGATGGGGATCAGGAAGTTGATCGGGATCGAGTCGGGAGCCAGCTCCCGCAGGTCGCTGAGCACGTCGATCACGTCTTCATCCGTTTCGCCCATGCCGAAGATCGCGCCGGTGCAGAGTTCCAGCCCAGCGCTGCGCGCGGCACGCAGCGTGCCGAGGCGATCCTCGTAGGTGTGCGAGGTGACGATCTCGGGCGTGTAGCGCTCGCTGGTATTGAGGTTGTGATTGAGCCGGTCGACGCCCGCCTCGGCGAGCTGCCCGGCCTTGGCCTCGTCCAGAATGCCGACGCAAGCGCAGAGCTCAATGTCCATCTCATCTTTGATTGAGCGCACCACATCGCTGACGAAGTCGACCTCGTTGTTGGTGGGGCCGCGCCCGCTCGCCACGATGCAGTAACGCACGGCGCCGGCGATCTTCGCGCGCCGCGCCGCCTCCACGATCTGTTCCTTCTCCAAGTAGGGGTACTTGTCGATCTCGGCGTCCGAGACCGATGACTGCGAGCAGTAGTTGCAGTCCTCGGGGCAAAGGCCGCTCTTGGCGTTCTGCAGCACGTGCAGCTGGACCTGGTTGCCCCAGTAGTGGCGGCGCACGCGATAGGCGGCGGCCAGCAGGTCCAATACCTCATCGTCGGGCGAGGTCAGCACCGCGCGCGATTCGTCTCGGCTGAGGCATTCACCGGCCAGGGCCTTATCGGCCAGTCGCGCGTAGTCCACGTTGGTCCTCCTGCTACGCCCAGGCGGTATCGCCGGGCAGGCGTGCGCGACGGCGTCGCGCGGGCTGGGGCTGATTCTCTCGGACTGGCGTCGAAGCGGCAATACGAGGCCGCACAGGCCTAGACTCCCCACGGTTCGCGACGGTTGCCCGCAAACATCCGAGGGCTGCGAAAGCGAGGATCGAGATGACACCCGAGTTCGACCGGGATCGGGAGGCGGCGCTGGCCGACGCGCAGGCGGCGCGGGCGGAATTGCTGTCGCGGGTGGGGGGGCTCAGCGATGCCAACCTGGCCGTGGGGCGGCGGGGAAGCTGGACAGTGTCCGGCGTGCTGCGCCACGTGATCGATGCGGACTGGGGCCACGGCCGTGGGATCGCGTCGTTGCGGGAGGTGGAGCCCCCGGCCCGAGCGATCGCAGAGCAGGACGAGGGTCCCGGCACGGTCGAACAGGCGCTGGCGCTGCTCACCGTTTCGGGCCAGCGTCTGTTCGGCATCGTTGCGGGGGTGGACGAGGAGGCGTTCTACCGGCTGCGCAAGCTGGGCGGGCAGGAGTGGAGCGTGCTCAGTTTCCTGGAGGGCAGCGCCGACCACGACCGCGAGCACGCCGCGCAGATCGAGGCGCTGCTGGGCCGCTAGCGGATGAGCGGGGTTCGAGTCGCCAACGCGTGTGAGGCCGGTCGACTGGTATTCGGCGCGGGGTGGTTGCTCAGTGTCGCGCGGACTTCGTCCGCGGCCCGACGCCCACTCTCGATCGCGCCGTGCGTGGTTGCGGGCGTCGTGGAGTGGGTGGCCTCGCCGGCGAAGAAGAGCTCGCTTCGGAGCGGCGCGGCAAGTCCCTCTCGTGCCCCCACGCGCCCGACGCGTACGTAGGAGTAGCCGCCGCCGATCCACGGATTCTCATGCCAGGCTTGGTAGCGGAAGCGGGCGGGGGCTTCGGCGTTGGACCCAAAGATTTGGACGAGCTCCCGCACTGCGACCGTGCGAATCTCCGAGGCCGATAGGCCTTCGACGGCGGCCGCAAAGCGCTCCGACGCGAATCCGATCACGGTATCGTTGGGACCATCGTCTCGGTCGAGGCCGGGCATCCACCAGGTCGTGACGAGGCCGTCGTGCAGGACGCCGCTGGTCTCGGCGTCCCAGGGCGGGTCGTCATAGACGGCGATGATCTTGCCCAGGCGCCCCATGCCCAGTCCATCGATCGCATCGGTCTTCTCCGCGGGCAGCGGCGGATCGAAGCTGATCGCCCCGCTCTGGAGCGCCGCTACGGACACCGTCACGATGACCACGTCCGCCGCGATCACGCCGCCGGCGTGGTGCACCCGCACCCCGTCGCCCCATTCGATGCGCGAGACGGGCTGCTCAACGAAGACGGGCAGCTCCCGTGCCAACGCGATCACAAGTTGGTCGTAGCCCGCCGCGATGCGGCGGTCGGCGCCCGGCGCCTCTTCCTGCGTTGATGTATCGGTGGCGCTGAGCAGATCGATGGGCGCGGAGTACTCGCCCTGCTCGGAGCCGATCAGGATGGCCTGCGCCAGCGGCGACAGGCCCGTCGCGCGGATCACGTCGCCCAGCGACTGGTCGCCCGCCCCGGGATCGAAGAAGGCGCTCGCGTCGAGGTCGACATCGACGATGGCGGACAAATCCGCGTCCTCCTCGAGATCGTCCGAATCCCATCGCGTCCCTTGGGCGAAGACGATCAAGTCCTCGTCGGGATCAAAATCGGCCTCATCACCCAGTGCGAGATCGAGGTCGTCGGCTAGCCGCCAGGAGGCGTGGCCCTGCCCGTGCAGGAACTCTCCCCCCAGCTCGACCGGGTACGACGCCAGCTCGCGGTCGGTCTGCACCCGCCCGCCGATGCGGTCCTGTGCCTCCAGCACGACCGCGTCGAGGCCCTCGGCGCGCAGGGCCGACGCGGCCGCCAGGCCCGACAGACCCGCGCCGACGACCACGACGCCGGTTCGTTCCGGGGGCGTTCCCGCGACGGCGGCGTCGTCTGTGCTGGGTGTCGGTGCGGCGACCGGAGCGGCGGGCGTCTCGTCGTCATCGGCGCCACATCCGACCAGCGCGACGCCGGCGGCGCCCAGCCCCAGTTGCGCGGCGCGGCGCAGGAGTGTCCGTCGGGGTAGGCGAGGCGACATCTGTCGATCGTACCCGGTTGCGGGCGCGCCGCCTGCGGCCTCCGGCAACAGATCGACCCGGGCGGTCGCGGTACGTGTGGCCGCCCCTGACGCCGGATCTAGGGGCGCATGCCCGTCAGCGTGCGAATCCCCAGCTGCGACGGCAGCTGCTGCTCATAGGCGATCGCCAGCCACTCCGCGAGCAGCGGCCGCGTCTCGCGGGGGTCGACGATGTCCTCCACGGCGAACGCCTCGGCGGCGCTGAAGGGGCTGCGCAGCGCGATCAGGCGCTCCTCGATCTCGGTGCGCTTGGCGATCGGGTCGGGCGCGGCTTCGATCTCGCGACGGTAGGCGGCGGCGACGCCACCCTCGATCGGCAGCGAGCCCCACTCGCCCGACGGCCAGGCGATGCGGAAGCAGAAGCGGCTGAAGTCCTGGTGGGCGCCGCCGGCGACGCCGTACAGACGCCGCACGACGACCGTCGCCCAGGGCACGCGCGAATCGTCGATCGCGCAGGAGGCGCGGACGCCCGCCCGCAGCGTCCCCTCCGACTCGCCCGCCCGCCCAATCACGAAGCCGGGCTGATCGGCGAAGTTGATGATCGGCAGGTGGAAGACGTCGCACAAATCAACGAAGCGCTCGAACTTGCGCGCCTCCTTCGCCCCCATCGCGCCCCCGTAGTGCTTCGGGTCGTTGGCCAGGACCCCCACCGGCATCCCACCGATGCGCGCGAAGGCGGTCACCTGCGCCCGGCCGAAGTAGCGCGCCATCTCAAAGAACGAGCCTTGGTCCACCACCATCCCCACGAGCTTGCGGGGGTCGTAGGCGCGGTTGCGATAGCGGGGAATGATCGAGGCCAGGCCCTGATCCCGGCGGTCGATTGGATCGTCGCTGGGCAGGACCGGCGGGAGTTGGTGCACGTTGGTGGGCAGGTAGGAGAGGAAGGCACGGATCTGGCGCATCGCGTCGGCCTCGTCCTCCGCGTCGTTGTCGACGACGCCGCTGTGGCGGGCGTGCACCTTGTAGCCGCCCAGATCCTCCTTGTGGATCGGGTCGCCCAGCGATCGCTGCACCAGCGGCGGGCCACCGGCGAAGACCTGCGTCGTGCCGCGGACCATGACCGAGAAGTGGCTGGCGGGCACCTCCGCCGCGGGCAGTCCCGCCACGGATCCCAGCGCGGCGGAGACCACGGGCACCTCCGCCAGTAACTTGGTCCAGCGCGACGGCCAGTACAGCTCCGGCAGGTAGGTGCGACCCATCTCCGCCGTGGCGCGGATGTCGCCCCCGAAACCGTCAATCAGGCGCACGAGCGGGATCTTGAGTTCCTGCGCGATCTCCTCCGCGTGCGCGCCTTTGTCGCCGCCGCTGTGGATGGGGGCTCGGTCGCCTTCGGCCGCGGATCCACTCTTGGGCCGCGCCGTGAAGTCGCTGCCGACGAGCGCCGCCGGCCGACCGTCGATGCGCGACAGCCCGACGATCGTCGCGGCGGGATGGAAGCCGGTCAGCTGGCCGTCGGTGTAGTAGCCCGCGCCGGCCAGGATCCCGCGCTCGCGGAACGAGTCTTGGTCGCTGAGAAGCGCGATGCGCTCTCGGACCGTCAGGCGGCCACGGTCGTGCTGGTCCTGGACGCGCTCGGTTCCGCCCATCTTGACGGCCAGCGCCCGGCGTCGTGCGATTTCGTCGATCTCGGGTTGCCAAACCATGTCGCGCCTTTCGCTGGGGTGCGCTGTTCGCCGTAGGACGACGTGCGGGGAAGTATGCCGGAGCGGTCCCGGAATCGGAAGGGAAGGGGTGGACGGCAGGAAAGAGCCCGCTCCGGGGAGCGGGCTCTTCGTTTGTAGCGGGTTATGGCGACCCCGAGCGGATTCGAGGCTGCCCAATACATACGCCTGGCTGGAGCTGGCGTCGTGACGGCTCTACTCACCGGCCCGGCCGCCGACAAAGCGCCGCACCCGCGACGGGCACCCCGTCGCCCTGTCGGACGAGTTGTTGTGAACGTCCGGTTAGGGCATGAGCTCTTTGACGGTCCCCGCGATCGAAAGGAGCTGCGTTCCGATCAAGACGGTCTCCGGCCGAGTCGCGACGGCCGTGATCGAGTTTCCCAATCGCTCAAGTCTGCTTGCCTCGGCTTGCAGGGCCACGTCGAACCGCCCGCTCGCGACCAGGTCATCGAGTGTGCTGAGGTCGATTATGAGGTCTGCCAAGAATCCGCGTTCGAGCTCGGTAACGTCGGCGCCAGCAAGAAATCCATCGATCTCGTCCGACACCGCCTTGATCGCCTCACGGGCACGAGCCGCTCGATCATCAGCGTCGCTACGTTCGGCGGCAGCGGGTTCGCTGTCCGTCACCTTGCCCGCCGAGTCGAGGAGTTGTGCAGCCTGCTGCCGCGCCGCAGCGTCCCCATCGCGGAGCTGCGCCAGCAGCTTGTCGGTGAGGTCGTGGACATCGCCCGCCTGGATGAGTTCGGACGCTCGCGAAGTGAACTCCGTCTGAACCTCCGAATGCGCAATGTCGAGGTGACTGATAACGATCTGTGTGGCCGCCCGATCTCCATCACGGCTCGCCCGCACCACGACTGCCGCGGCACGCACCCTCATGGGCTGAAGATCCGAGTCGAGTGCTTGCTCGACCGCTTCCCTCGCTCTGGCCTGATCTGGGAAGACCGATACGACTCCTTCGGACGCCGCCATGCGGACAACAGCGCTCGTCTCCGCGGTATCCATGGCTTTGCGAATCAGCGCATCGAGCACGACATCATCACCGAGGACGTTCCCCACGAGGGTCTGCACAATCCGATGCCGAGCGCCCTCGTGGGCGTCCACGGCAAGCTGTTCGAGAAGTGCGTCTCGTATCGCTGGTTCGAGCACGAGATAAGCATAGCTTTTGCCGGAAGTTGCAGCTAGCCAGGAGGGTCGGCACCCCATGAAGGATGACACCACTCAGCCGACTATTCCGCATCGGTTCCAGGCATCACCTGGAGCAAGCCCATGAGGTCGGCCAACGCGGTCTCTGCTTCATCAACGAGGGCGTAGATGTCCTCCGCGTCCGCGCCGACAAGGGGGTCTTTGCCGAGGAACTCGCGAACATGGACGCTCCGCAGCGGAGGACCCTCGAGTTTGCTCATCGTTACTGCGTGGACGATGCGGTTGCGTCGCTCGAGCAGCTGGAGGATTGTGCTCGCGGCCTCGCCGACATCGGTGCACCAGGTAACGGGCCAGCCCTCCCGTTTAGCGAGTACGTCTCGGACGAACGAGAGCAGCTGGCTGGTCCCCAGTCGCCTGGCAAGAAGATTCCCGACAGCGGAGTCGCGTGGGTTCAGTGTTCCGGCCGCCAGCCAAGCGACCGCCAAGTCAATCATCCCGAATGTTTGCACAACGTGACTGATAGCCCGGTCATGCTCGACTTCATGCGGAAGATCGCCATGCTCGTTCATGCTCATCGGGGACGATGTTATCAGCGCGGGGCGGGTCGAAAGTTCCCCGAGCCAGAGCGCGCCGGCGGTGAAGTCGGAGCCAGCCAGGTGATGCTGCCGAGGGCAAGGAAGAGCCCGCTCCGGGGAGCGGGCTCTTCGTTTGTAGCGGGTTATGGCGACCCCGAGCGGATTCGAACCGCCGGTCTCCACCTTGACAGGGTGGCGTGTTAGGCCGCTACACCACGGGGCCGTGCTGGGAGTGTACAAGGCCGCCGAGCCGGGGCAATGCGGACTCAGCGGCATGGGGCTCGTATACTCAGGCAAGCGCGCCAGCGCGCGAGGGGGTCCGATGGCTAAAGGCAGAGGTGGCGGACGACCCGGTGGCCGCAAGGGCGGCGTGCAAGGCCCCCATGTGGGGGGTCGTAAGCGCGGCGGCGGCGGCCGTGGGGCGCCCACCGAGGAAGAGTTGCCGACGGCCGCGCCAGGATCGCACGGCTTGCCGGCGTCGATCATGGGCGGCGGCACGAGCGTTGACCTCTCGCGTGCGGGGACGCGTGCGGTGCAACGCCCCGACGTCCGACGACGCAACCGCGGCGGCCCGCGCCCGGAGGCGGAGCGCATCGCCCGCGGCCCCAAAGTGGTCCATGACTTCCGCTATGTGCGCGCCGATCTGCAATGGATCGCGATTACGAGCGCGGCCAGCCTCAGCGCCGTCATCGTGGCCTGGCTCGCGCTGCGCGCCTGAGTCGGCGCGGCGTGCGTGCGCGCCTGACCCGCACTAGCGGGCGCTGGGATCGTCCACGATCGCGAACGTGAGCGTGCCCTCGGCCGCGGTCTGCCCCTCGACGCTGGCCCGCGCGGCCGCCTTGCCGATGCCGTGCCGCAGCCGGTCCAGCGACACTTCCAGGCGCAGCTGATCGCCGGGGCGCACCTGGCGACGGAAGCGCACGCCATCGATCCCGGCGAACAGTCCCAGCTTGCCATGATGCTCGGCGGCGCTGAGGGCGGCGACGGCCCCCACTTGGGCCAGCGCCTCAATGATCAAGACGCCGGGCATGATCGGGTTGCCCGGGAAGTGGCCCTGGAAGAACGCCTCGTTGGCGCTGACGTTCTTGATCCCCACCGCGGAGGTTCCGCGGTGCAGCTCCACGATGCGATCGATCAGCAGGAATGGGTAGCGGTGGGGAATCGTCGCCTGGATCTCGTCGATGTCCATCGATTCGGGCTCGATCGACGTTGGCTCCATGGAGTCATGCCCCTCGATGGGAGGCTCCGCCACTATGCACCCGCTTTCGCGCCGCCGGCGGCGTGCGCTTGCCAGCGGTCCTCCAGGAAGGCCAGGAAGCGCTGCATATCCTCGTCGCTGAAGGGGATGTCCCCGGGCTCACGTTCATCGTCGTGGATGCCGTGATAGTCGGAGCCGCCTGAAGGGGTGAGGCCGTGAGCATCGGCGAGGGCGCGGTACGTGTCGACCTCTTCCGGGGTGTAGTTCTTGTAGTAGACCTCGAGCCCCTCCAAGCCGGCTGCGACGAGTTGCGCCACCGCCAAGCCCGCGTCGGGCAGGAAGCTGGGGTGGGCCAGCACGGCGACGCCGCCGCCCTCGTGGATCAGGGCGATCGCCTCCTCGGGGGGCAGCTTCTGGCGCTGCGCGTCGGCTGGCCCG
>QGNQ01000005.1 GCA_003228175.2 Chloroflexota bacterium | reverse complement strand
GACCCCGGCCTCGCCGAATCCGACCTCCTCAGCATCAACTACACCTCCGGCACCACCGCCCGCCCCAAGGGCGTCATGATCACCCACCGCAACGCCTACATCAACGCCTACAACGCCATCGCCCACTGGCGCATCTCCCAGCACGACCGCGAAATGTGGACCCTCCCCATGTTCCACGCCAACGGCTGGGGCGGCCCCTACGCCATCACCGCCATGGGCGGATCCCACATCGTCCTGCGCAAAGTAGAGGGCCCCGCCATCTACCAAATGCTGCAGGACGAACGCATCACCTTCGCCTGCATGGCCCCCGCCGTCCTCGCCACCATCCTTGAATTCCCCCACAAGGCCGAATACGACATCAAGACCAAACCCCGCTTCGTCGTCGCCGGCGCCCCGCCCCCGCAGACCTTCATCCAGCGCCTCGAAGCAGAACTCGGCTGGGAGTTCATCCAGATCTACGGCCTCACCGAGACCTCCCCCATCCTCACCATCTCCGAGATCAAGCCCCACCTCCAACTCCAGGGCGAGGCATACTACCGCACCAAAGCCCGCGCCGGCCAAGAAGTCATCGGCGCCGACGTCCGCATCTTCGGCGCGGACGGCGACGAAGTGCCCTGGGACGACGAGTCCGTCGGCGAAGTCGCCGCCCGCTCCAACGTCGTCCTCGAAGGCTATTGGGAGCAACCGGAAGAGACCGCCAAAGTCATCCGCGACGGCTGGTTCTTCACCGGCGACATGGCCACCGTCAACACGGACGGCTACATCAACATCGTCGACCGCGCCAAAGACGTCATCATCTCCGGCGCAGAGAACATCTCCTCCCTCGAGATCGAAGACATCCTCTACAAGCACCCCGCCGTCCTTGAAGCCGCCGTCATCGGCGTCCCCTCCCAGAAGTGGGGCGAGACCCCCATGGCCATCATCGTCCCCCGAGAGGGCGCCACCCCCACCAGCGAAGACATCATCGCCCACTGCCGCGACAACATGGCCCACTTCAAAACCCCCAGCCGCGTGGAGTTCGTCGAGGCGCTGCCGCGGACCGCCACCGGCAAACTCAAAAAGTTCGAACTCCGCGACCAGTACTGGCAAGGCCAGACTCGCCGCGTCAACTAACCGCCTCCGTCGCTGTACACGTTTCCGTGTACACGGTACCGTGTGAACACGACGCTATGTCCCCTTCACTTGCCGAACGGACGTTCCCATGCTGTCATCGTCCGTATGGTCGCCACCCCCGCACGGAAGAAACGTCCTCCTGAACATGTGCGCCGAGCAATGCAGGCCGTCCGCTCCCAGGACACGACGCCGGAGCGCCAACTTCGGAACGCGCTCTGGCATCGAGGATTCCGCTACAGCGTTCGTCGGCGCCTCGTCCACGCAGATATTCACGTAGCTTTTGGCTGCGATACCTCGGTGCTTGCTGAGCCGTATCGAGGACTTCGTCCGGGTGGTTCAGGCGAAGCCAGATTCCCGCAAGCATCGCTTCAAGGTCGCCCATTCCGCGAACCGACTTCGCGGCTCGCGCGAAGGTCTCAATTGCGTCCGTCGCGGCTGTCATCGCGTACATGATGGCACGCCATGCTTCGCTGTGCCGGCACGGACAGGCTGTTGAAGCAGGCCCGTTCTCCAAAGGCGGTACGTCGCTCACGGCCACGAACGTTCAGCTACTCTGCGCGCGCCACAACCTTGAGAAACATGATCGCATCGTGTAGGGAGATCAAACTGTCGACCGGCGGCGACACCCCCGCCGCCCCGATCGCCACCGCCCTCGACGCCCTCTTCATGTGACTCGAACGCACAGCAGCTCAACGTCCCCACCCCGCCATTCATCCCCTAGCAAAGGATCGCATCCCCCATGCCCGACCTCACCCGCCCTGACGGTGCCACCATCCACTACGAAACCTTCGGCAGCGGCCCCGCCCTCCTCCTCATCGCCCCCGGCGGCGTCAACAGCGAGATCGCCATGTGGCACAACAGCGCCATCGACCCCACCGCCGCCTGCGCCGACCAATTCACCTGCATCGCCATGGACCAGCGCCACGCCGGCCAAAGCTGGAACGCCCCACCCGCCTTCTCCTACGACCTCGCCTGGCAGGACCAGATCGCCGTCCTCGACCACGCCGGCGTCCAACACGCCCAAGTCTGGGGCGGCTGCATCGGCGTCAGCTACCTCCTCCGCCTGATCCAGGAAGCGCCCGACCGCATCACCGGCGCCGTCGGCCAAGACCCCGTCGGCCTCGACCACACCAACTCCCTCGCCGTCTTCAACGACATGTTCCAGCCCACCCTCGCCCTCGCCCGCAGCGACGGCCCCGCCGCCGTCGTCCAAGCCGCCCTCGCCGACCCCTTCTTCATGGCCAACAACGCCGGCGGCCCCTTCGCCCGCCGCATCGCCGCCGATGCATCCTTCCGCGCTGACATCGAAGCCATGCCCACCGCCGACTACGTCCGCCTCATCGACCGCTTCGCCGCCGCCATCTGGCCCGACGCCCCGCCCTACCTCACCGTCGACGAGGACTTCGTTCGGCGCTGCCCCGCCCCCCTCCTGATCCTCCCTGGCAGTGACGCCTTCCACCCCACCAGCATCGCCCACAAGATCTGCGCCGACGCCCCCAACGCCCGCTGCCTCGACGTCGACTGCCGCTCGGACACCAAGCGCCCCGCCACCATCGACACAATCCGCGACTTCCTCCGCGCCAACGCCAACCGCTAAGCGCGCCACCACATGCAGTCACAACGAGTCGCAGTCATTGGGTCCGGCGCCGTCGGCAGCTACTACGGCGCCCGCCTCGCCCAGGCCGGCCACGACGTCCACTTCCTCCTGCGCCGCGACTACCAATCCGTCGCCACCGGCGGCCTCCACTGCACCAGCCCCCAGGGCGACTTCGCCCTGACCACCCCCGCGATCGCCTGCACCCCCCAGGAGATCGGCCCCGTCGACTGGGTCGTCTGCGCCCTCAAATCCACCTCCATCAACGCCGTCCCGGACCTTGTCGGCCCCTGCATCGGACCGCACACCCGCATCCTCGTGCTGATGAACGGCCTCGGCCTGGAGGAGCGCTTCGGCGACTGGTTCGGACGCGAGCGAATCTTCGGCGGCATGGCCTTCACCTGCGTCAACCGTGGCGAACCCGGCCACGTCCACCACCTCGCCTACGGCGCCGTCACCGTCGGCCACCTCCTCAACGACCCCGCCGAAGTCGACCGCGCCCTCGCCCTCTGGGCCCCCGCCCGCGTCGACTTCAGCGGCGTCCTCTCCCTCCGCCGCGCGCGCTGGGAAAAGCTCTGCTGGAACATCCCCTTCAACGGCTTCTGCGTCGCCGCCGGCGGCGTCACCACCGACATCGTCGTCAACGACCCAGACCTCCGGGCCGGCGCCCGCGCCACCATGGAAGAAGTCGTCGCCGCCGGCAACGCCGACCTCGAATCCCGCGATGAACCCCTCCGCCTCGACGGCCCCACCGTCATCGAGACCATGTTCCGCCTCACCGACAGCATGGGCCCCTACCGCCCCAGCACCATGATCGACTACGTCGAGGGCAACCCCATGGAAGTCGCTGCCATCTTCACCGCCCCCCTCGCCCGTGCCCGCGAACTCAACCTCCACACCCCCCGCCTCGCCACCCTCACCGCCCTCCTCCAGCAGTACGACCGCAATCGCACTGCCCAATCCGGGTAGTGCTGGACCCCTGAAGCGACGATACCTTCTCCACATGCCCGGCCCGCTCTACGACCGCATCGGACATGGCTACGCGGCCCAACGGAAGCCAGACCCGCGCATCGCCGCCGCGATTCGCGACGCGCTGGGCCGGGCAGCAAGCGTGCTCAACGTCGGTGCTGGTGCCGGCTCCTACGAGCCCACCGACCGTCGGATCGTTGGTCTGGACCCATCACGCCGAATGATCGAGCAGCGAACCGGCGGGATCGCCGTGCAGGGAACGGCCCTCGCCCTGCCCTTCCCCGACAAGACGTTCGACGCCGCCCTCGCGGTCTTGACCGTCCACCATTGGGGCAATTGGCGGGCCGGGATCGCCGAGATCGACCGCGTCGCTCGAGATCGGATCGTGATCCTCACGCACGACCCGGCCGCCACCTGCTTCGCGAACTTCTGGCTACTGCGCGACTACCTCAACGAGCTAACCACGATCGCACAAGCCGGGATGCCCCCGCTCGCCGACCTCGCCGACGCCATCAATGGGCGTGTGCAGGAGCTCCCGGTGCCTTGGGATTGCACCGACGGATTCCTCTCCGCCTACTGGCGGCGTCCGGAACGCTACCTCGACCCGCGAGCACGGGAAGCGATTTCGTTCTTTCATCAAGTCGATCCGGCCCTCGTCAAGCGCCGCATGGCGCGGCTGCGATCGGATATCGAGAGTGGTCAATGGGCGCGCAAGAACCGCGATCTCCTCCGCAGTCCTTCCATCGATCTCGGCTACCGCCTGATCATCGGCGAGCCAGGCCGCTAGCGCGCAGACTCCATCTCCGCCCCCTCCGGCGCCTCCGTCGACCCCAGCACGCCGCGCCCCTCCAGATCCCGAATCTCCTCCGCGCTCAGCCCCGCCTCCGCCGCCACCACCGCCGCTGTGTGCTCTCCCAGCAGCGGCGCCGCCCGCATCGGCACATGCGACCTCGACATCAGTGGCGGCCAGCGCAGCTGATCGACATCGCCCACCTCCGCATGGTGCACCGTCTCCACCAGACCCCGCGCCCGCATGTGTGGGTCCGTCCAGTAGTCGGTGGTCTCAGCGCTGTACCCGCAGGGCACACCGGCCTCGCCCAGGATGCGCAGCACCTCCTGCTTCGTGTGCTCCCGCGTCCACTTCGAGATCTCCTCGTACAACGCGTCGCGATTCTCCAGCCGCAGCTTCCCCCGCTCGAAGCGCGGATCGGCCAGGAACTCGGGCCGCTCAATCGCGATGCAGAAAGCGTCCCACATCCGTGTCGTCACCACCATGATGTAGACCCAGTCGTTGGGCCCAAGTGGACGGCAGGGATACAGGTCCGTCGGCGCGCCGCCCTCGTTACCCTTGCGCCGCGCCGGGCTGCGATCGTAATCGCCGCTCGCCGCCAGGGGCGTGCGCATGTAGTACGTGTATGCCTCATACATCGCCAGATCGATCTCCTGCCCCTCCCCCGTGCGCTGCTGCTGCACATAGGCGGCCGTGATCGCGAGCGCCATCTGCACGCCGGTGCCGGAGTCGCCCACCGTCGGGCCGGGACGCAAAGGCGGCCCATCGGCCAGACCCGTCACGGAGAACCCGCCGCCCATCGCCTGCGCGATCATGTCGAAGCACTTGTAGTCGGCGTAAGGGCCGGTCGTGCCGTAGCCCTTGATCCGCCCGTAGATGATGCGCGGGTTGATCGCCTTCAACGTCTCGTAATCAATGCCCAGCTTCTCGGTCACGCCGGGACCGTAGTTCTCCACGAAGACATCATAGTGCGGCGCAAGCTTCAGGAAGACATCGCGGCCCTCGGCCGCAGCCAGGTCGATCGAGACGCTGCGCTTGTTGTTGTTCCAAGTCAGAAAGTACGGCGAGTGGTCCTTCCCTGTCCGCACGACGCGTCCCGGATCGCCCGAGCCTGGCCGCTCAATCTTCACCACGTCCGCGCCCAGCCAAGCCAGCGCCTGCGTGCAGGAGGTCCCCGCCTCGTACTGCGTCATATCCAGAACGCGCATGCCATCCAGTGCTGCCACGACAGTCGCCCCTCTCGCCCTCCCGCGCGACGCCGCGCGACATGCCCCGATACTAGCGCCCGCAACAACGCCGCCCGGCCGCTGCTAGCCTCCCCTCGAATCCACGACGCGAACCCGGGAGCTACGCAATGACCACCCCCCCCGTCAACCCCCCCGTCGCCATCGGCGTCGCCCCCGACGCGCCCCCAGAGCCCGACGCCTACGACTGGCCCGCCCTCGTCGACGGCCTCAACCGCTACCTCCGCCTCAAAGCCACCCCCGTCGGCATGAAGCTCTTCGACACCGTCGCCGACATGGAGGCCATCGAGCGCATCCGCCGGCCCGACCGCAAGCATGCCCTCGACCAGATCGTCGCCCAAGCCCGCTGGCTCAACCGCACCGTCGGCATCACCATGGACGACCTCACCGGACCGCAGTGCGGCGCGCCCGTCGGCCTCTACCCGCAAGAACCCGCCTGGCGCAAAAGCACCAACATGTCCGGCGTCTGGTTCGCCACCGACGCCGACGCCATCGCCCATCAGGAGGCCATGGACTGCCTGCCCGCCGGTCGCTATCACGCCCTCGCCGTCTCGCCCCTCGCCACGGGACGCCTCAACCCGCCCGACATCGCCCTCCTCTACGCGACCCCCGGGCAGATGATCATCCTCATCAACGCGCTGCAATTCAGCGGCTACAAGAAGCTCGAGTTCTCCTGCGTCGGCGAGTCCGCCTGCGCCGACTCCTGGGGTCGCGCCCTCCGCACCGGCGAGCCCAGCCTCTCCATCCCCTGCTTCGCCGAGCGACGCTTCGGCGGCGTCCAGGACGACGAACTCCTCATGGCCATCCCACCCCGCTACCTGCCCAAGGTCATCGACGGTCTCGCAGCGCTGAACCGCAACGGCCTGCGCTACCCCATCGCCTCCCTCGGCATCGAAGCGGACCCCGCCGAGTCGTTGGCCCGCAGCTACGCCCGCTGAAATCGGGCAGGCCCAGATACAATCGGCATCCGCAATCGAACGAGAGCGAGCAGCGTCATCTTGCGCCGCTCGGCTGAGTGAAAGGCCTGGTGCCATGGGAATCGCGCTGCCGCAGTCGGTCAAAGATCTGCTCGAAGACAAAGCCTATGGATTCATCGTCACGCAGAAGCCCGACGGCGCGCCCCAGATCACGATGGTCTGGATGGACGTCGACGGCGACACCCCCCAATTCAACACCGCCGAGGGACGCGAGAAGCCGGCCAATCTCCGCAACAACCCCAACATCATCGTGACCGGGCAGAGCAAGGCCGACCCGCAGGCCTACGCCGCCATCTACGGCAAAGCCACCGTCACCACCGACGGCGCCGACGCCAACATCGACAAGCTCGCCAAGCGCTTCATGGGCCTCGACGCCTACCCCTACCGCCAGGACGGCGAGCAGCGCGTCCTCGTCAAGATCGACGTCGAGAAAGTCCGCGGCGCCGGCCCCGGCATGCAGCCCTGGAGTTAGCGCCCGCCCCGCCGTTCGTCTTCCTACCCTCCCCCGTTCGTCCCGAGCGAAGTCGAGGGACACGAAAGCCCGTTCGCCCTCACACCCGTTGGCCCGAACGAAGTCGAGGCAGCCGAAAGCCACGAACGCGGGCCCCTAAAACCCACCCGTGATCCGATTCACCGCGCGCCACGCCGCCTTGTCCGACAGCGCCCCGTCCGACCCAAACAGCGCCGGATCCAAATCCGCCCGCGGACTCGCCTCCACCTGCTCCGGCCGCTGCGGCCAAGGGATGCGACCAACGCTCTCGTCATCGTCCGGAAGGGCTCCATCGATCAACGTCAGCGAATCGCCCGGCCGCGCCGCAACGCGCTCCCCCGGCACCACGATCCCCACCAGATTGCACGGGTCCACCGCGCTCAGGTACACCCGCTCGCCGCTGCGCGCCTTCCGGCGCACCGCCCGCAACGACTCGACAGCCTCCGGCAGCGCGTACTGCTCTCCCACGAAGCCCGCGACGAAGCGGCCGCCGCGGACCTGTCCGCGCGCCTCCATCCGGCGCAGGGCCCTGAGCACGTGCCGCCAGGGCGTCGTGATGCTCTCCCGGTCCAGCAGGTCTCGGAAGATCACCCCGTAGCGCGACAGCAGAATCTCCGCCGTGCCCTCCGCCAGATCCTCGATATCCATATCCGACGCCGCGTCCTCCATCACCGCCCAGCGCCCGGCCGGACCCCCGCCGGAGAATCGCCCCCCCGCGTACCGCGACCGCCCCTGCCGGCGTCCCGCCCCGGCGCCGCTGCGACGCTTGCCCGCCAGATGCCGCAATCCCTCGTAGCCATCGGCGTGTACCAGTCCTCGCGCCACCAGGTCGCGCAGCGCCTCCTCCACCTCCGTCGCCAAGTGGCGGCTGCCGTTTACGATCTCGTCGAAGAACAGCGCCCCGCGAGCGCGTAACAGCTCCAGTACAACCTTCGACACGCCCGCCTGCGGCTCACCGATTGGGGCGTCGCCCGGCGTCTCCTCCACGTTCGCTGCTCCGCCGTTCCGGGACCTGGCCTTCGACTTCCCCCCTGAGCCCCGTCGGTCGACGGCGGGCGCCGGAGGCGGCGCAGTCGCCGCCCGCAGCAACGGGAAGTCGGCCCGCAGACCCAAGCTCACCGGCATCACCCGCGACGGTTTGGCCGGCGACGCCGGGTGCAGACTCGACTTGCGTGCGCTCAGCCGCCCCCAGGTCAGCGTGCCGTCCAAGCAGAGCTCGTCCAGCCAGCCCGGATCGTAGTCCGCGACGCGGGCCGGCAGCAGGTCGCGCTCCCACGCGACGGCCGGCGCCTCGAAGCCCTGCAGCCGCTCCACAACCAAGCGCAGGCCCTGCTTCCCGTGCAACCGCGTGTCCGGCGTGCAGTGCTGCCAGCGCAGCAGGAAGCGCATGAAGTCCCGCGCTCCCACCGGCTCAATCTGCTTACGCAAGAAGTCCAGCGTGTAGCGATGGATCCGCGCCAGCAGTCGCCGGTCGCAGAACTCGTCTGGCCCCTCCGGCGGCTCCCCCTCGACCGTTGGCGGCGGCAACGGTCCCCCGAAAGCCCGCGGCGTAAACCGACCGCGCAGCACATGCCCGTACGCCTCCACCTGCACCAGCCCCCGCTCCACATCCTCCACCCCCAGCCCGCACCGCGACGCCAGCACCGACGCCGTGATCGGCCCTGACACCTCACAGTGACCCCGCAGCAGTCGCGCCCGCGCCTCCTCCCGGTCCGCGACCGTCGCCGCCGCCCCGAACGGCAGACTCACCGGCGGCGTCACGCGCCCGTTCGGGAACAGCAACTCAATCAACGGCAGGTTCTCCGCCGCGAACCAGTGTCGCGGTCCCGCCCCCGGCAGCGTCCCCCCCGCTTCGACCACCGCTGCACGACCCTGCGCCGCCAGATCCTCAAGCCAGCGCTCCCATCCGCGCGCCTCCCGCTCCGACAGCGCCACCAACGACTGCAACGCGTCATGCACCTCTTCCGCGTCCCGAGGGACCGGCCAGGCCTCCTCGCGCACCCGCGCAATCGCATCCGGGTCCAGCGCCGAGAGATCGCGCGCATCGTTCGGCAGCGCGTGACGCAGCATCACCGCCCGCGTCCGACGCTCCTCCAGCGGCGCGTCGTCCAGGAACGTGTACGGCTTCCCGTTGATAATCTCGTGCGCCATCGGCGACGGCTCCGTCGTATCGCGAGCATGCAGCGTGATCTCGCCCGCCTCAATCCGCGCCAGCGTCTCCACCAGCCCGTCCGTATCCATCCACTCGCGCAGGCAGTCCTCGCGTGACTGTCGCACCAGCGGGTGGTCGGGGTACTCCAGCGGCCCCGTCAAGTTCTCCTGACAACCGACCTGGGCCGGAAAAACCGCCGCCAGCAGGTCGTCCGCGCGCATCCGCTGGAGTTGCGCCGGCACCTTCTTGCCGGCCCGCTGCCGCTCCACCGCCAGCGCCCGCGTCGCATTCCAGCGCCAGCGCGTCCCCCACTGCGGCACGTAGAGAATCGCCTGCGCCAGCGCCGCCTCCGCGTTGTCCGCCTTGAGGTAGTCAAACACCTCCTCCAGCGGGAACGACTGCGCCGGCCCGATCGACAGCACAATCGCATCATCATTGGCCGCCGCCTGCAGTTCAAAGTCGAAGCGCACACAGAAGCGCTTGCGCAGCGCCAGCCCCCACGCGCGATTGATCCGCGCCCCGAACGGCGCGTGCACCACGAGGTGCTGGTCGCCCGCCTCATCGAAGAACCGCTCGAACACGATGTCCGTGTCCGACGGCACGACGCCCAGACTGATCGCCGTCGCCTTCACATAGTCGAACACCTGCGACGCCCCCAGGTCGTCCAGGCCGCACTCCTCCCGCAGCATCTCAACGGTCGCCTCCACATCCGCCACACCCGCCGCCACGTCCCGACGCAGCACCCCCACCTCGGCCGACAGCTCCACCGTCCGGCCCGGCGACTCGCCCAGCCAGAACGGGATCGTCGGCGGTGCCCCATTCGCGTTCTCCACCCGCACAGTGCCTGACTCGACGCGCTTGATCCGCCAGGACGTCGTGCCCAGCAGGAAAATGTCGCCGGCCATGCTCTCGATCGCCCAGTCCTCGTTCACCGTCCCCACGAACATCCCGTCCGGCTCTGCCACCACCCGGTAGTCGCCCAGCTCGGGAATCGTGCCCCCGTTCGTCAGCGCCTTCATCCGCGCCCCCCGACGCGCACGCAGCACACCGTTGATCCGATCGTGATGCACCAACGGGTTGGCCCGGCCGCCGCTCTCGCCCACTCCGTCGCGCAGCATCGCCACGACCTCGTCGAAATCCTCGCGACTCAGATCCCGATACGGCGCCGCCCGCCGGAACTGCGCGTACAGGTCGTCCACCAACCAGTCCTCGCAGGCCGTCTCCGCCACGATCTGCTGCGCCAGCACATCCAGCGGCGCGACCGGCTGCTGCACCTTGTCCAGCCGTCCCGCCCGCACCGCCCGCACCAACGCCGCGCACTCCACCAACTCGTCCCGCGTCGTCGGAAAGAGCTTGCCCCGCGGCGTCAGCCCCAGCGCGTGCCCAGACCGTCCCACGCGTTGCAGGAACGTGCTGATCGCCCGCGGCGACGCAATCTGGCACACCAGATCGATCGACCCCACGTCGATCCCCAGCTCCAGCGACGCCGTCGCCACCAGCGCTCGCAGCTCCCCCCGCTTCAGCCGCTGCTCCATCTGCAAGCGGCGATCCTTCGACAGCGAGCCGTGGTGGCTCGCCACATGCTCCTTGCCAATGCGCTCGCTGAGGTGGTGCGCCACCCGCTCCGCCAGCCGCCGCGTATTGACGAAGATCAACGTCGTGCGATGGCCCGCGATCAGCGCCGCCAAGCGGTCGTAGACCTCCGCCCACTGCTCGTGCGACGCCACCGCCATGACCTCCGAATTCGGTACCTCAATGCTCAGCTCCAAGTCGCGCTGATGCCCCCGATCGACAATCACGCAGTCGGGCTGCCCATCCGCCCGTACCCGTTCCGGCCCCACCAGGAAGCGCGCGATCTCGTCGATCGGCCGCTGCGTCGCCGACAGCCCAATCCGCGACGGTCGCTCCTCCGCAATGTGCTCCAGCCGCGCCACGCTGAGCGCCATGTGGCTGCCCCGCCGGTCCCGCACCAGCGCGTGAATCTCATCCACGATCAGAGTCCGCACATGCCTCAGCGTCTCCCGCGCCCGCTCCGCCGTCAGCATCAGATACAGCGACTCCGGCGTCGTGATCAGAATGTGTGGCGGGTGCTTCGTGATCGCCTGCCGCTGGGAGGGCGTCGTATCGCCGCTGCGCACCGCCACGCGGATCGGCGGCAGCTCGTAGCCCAGCTCCTGGGCGATCGCGCGAATCTCCTCCAGCGGCGCCTCCAGATTGCGATGAATGTCGCTGCCCAGCGCCTTCAGCGGCGACACGTAGAGAATCTCGACGCGCTCATCCAGCAGGCCCGCCTCGGCCTTCCGAATCAGCGCGTCGATGCCCGCCAGGAACGCGGCCAGCGTCTTCCCCGACCCCGTCGGCGCCGCGATCAGCACGTCCCGGCGGGCCCGGATCTCGGGCCAGCCATCCACCTGCGCGTCCGTCGGCGCCGAGAAGTGACGCAGGAACCAGGCCTGGATCGCCGGGTGGAAATCGCGCAGCGCCCGCGGCACCACCGCGCCCGACGCAACATCGGCCGCACCCCCCGCGGGGGCCGAATCGAGCGGCGCCGAACTCGCGCTTTCGGGATCAATAATTTGGACCATGTGTTCTGGTCGGGTCACTGTAGCAGTTAGGCCCTCGGCGCCGCGGGCCGAGGAGGCGGGGGGTCTGAGCCGGGCGTCTCAGTCCCTGCGCCCGTCTCGACACCCGGCGCGCGGAAGCTCAACCCCCTCGCTCGTGATAGCTTCCGCGTCCGAAAGCCCTACGGCCGAACGAAGGATCGACTCATGGCGAACGCCCCCATCGACTGGCCCGCCATCCACGCCGAAGCCCTCGACATCCTCACCCGCTACCTCCGCATCGACACCTCCAACCCCCCCGGCAACGAGGCCCCCGCCGCCCACTTCCTCGGCGACCTCCTCGCCGCCGAGGGCTTCCACTGCACCTACCTCGAGCCCCAGCCCAACCGCGACATCCTCCTCGCCACCCTCCCCGGCGACGGCCGCAAGCAGCCCATGATGCTCTGCAACCACACCGACGTCGTACCCGTCGAGGCGGAGTACTGGACCAAGCCCGCCTTCGACGGCCTCGTCGAGGATGGCCGCATCTACGGTCGCGGCGCCGTCGACATGAAGGGCGCCGCCGTCATGCAGCTCATGACGATGCTCCTGCTCAAACGACACGGCGCCCCGCTCCAACGCGACCTCGTCTTCTGCGCCGTCCCGGACGAAGAGGCCGGCAGCTTCCACGGCATGCAGTGGCTCTCCGAAACCCATCCCGAGCTCGTCGACGTCGAGTTCGAACTCAGCGAGGGCGGCTCCGGCAGATCCCGCTTCCTGGGACAAGACACCGAACTCTTCTCCGTCGCCACGAACGAGAAAACCATCTGCTGGCTACAGCTGACCGCCGTCGGCACACCCGGGCACGGCAGCCGCCCCCACCTCGACAACTCCGCCGTCCACCTCACCCGCGTCCTCCAGCGCCTCGCCGACTGGGACCGCCCCCTCACCTTCATCCCTGAGACGCGCCACACCATTGAGCGACTGAAGCAAGAAGGGCTCATGCCCGCCACCGCCGATGGCGCGGTGCTGGAAGCGCTCATCCGCAGCAACCCCGCCTACCAGGCCACCTTCCAGAACACCCTCAACATCACAATGATTCAGAGCGGCATCAAAGCCAACGTCATCCCCGCCAAGAGCACCGCCGTCCTGGATTGCCGCTTGCTGCCGGGCCAAGACCGCGAAGCCTGGCGCCAGGAAGTCGCCGCCATCGTCGACGACGCACGGGTCCAGGTCGACTTCTACACCAACTGGGGACAAGAGGCGCCGGAGCCGATCCCCTGGGACACCGAGCTCTACCGCACCATCGAGTCCGTCATGAAGGAGGCCTCGGAGGACGCCATCGTCGTGCCCACCACCTGTACCGGCGGCACCGACAACCGCTTCCTGCGCGCCAAGGGCATCCCCGCCTACGGCTTCATCCCCTGCCTGCTCAGCCCCGAGGAGGCCGCCGGCTTCCACGGCAACGACGAGTTCCTCACGCTCGATAACCTCAACATGGGCGTCGAGCTCACCTACGAAATCGTGCGACGGATGTGTACATGACCCCAGCCGACGACGCCTCCCCCACCCGGCCCACCCCGATCGAGCGCGCCCGGCGCTGGCTGCGCGCCCATCCCCAGACCGTGCCTCAGACCATCCAGGAACTGCGCGCGACCAGCCGCAACTCCCCGCCCATCGCGCACACCACAATCACGCCAACCCTGGTGCAGGGACCCGGCGCATCCGCCGACGGGCCTGAGCAGACCCCCGCCGAATGGGTGCTGGCCCCCGACGCGGACCCGGACCGCCGCATCCTCTACCTCCACGGCGGCGGCTACGTGACGGGCAGCCCCGGCACGCATCGCAATCTCACCAGCCGCATCTCGGCCGCATCCGGCATGGCGGTCCTCGCGCTCGACTACCGCCTCGCCCCCGAGCACCCCTGTCCCGCCGCCATCCGCGACACCGTCCCCGCCTTCGCCTGGATGACCGCCAACGGCCCCAACGGCCCGGGCAAAGCCAGCGCCGCCTTCATCGCCGGCGACTCCTCCGGCGGTGGCCTGGCCATCGGCGCCATGGTCAAGATTCGCGACCTCGGCGACCGCCAAGCGGACGCCGCCTTCACCCTCTCCGCCTGGGCAGACCTAACACTCTCCGGCAAGTCCTGGCAGACCCGTGCCGACGAGGACCTGATGACCAGTCGGGCCTTCACAGACCGCCTCATCGAATGGGTCCTACCCGGCGGGCTGCTGACCAACTTCCCCTTAATCTCGCCCGTCTTCGCCGACCTGCAAGACCTGCCGCCGCTCTATCTGATTGCCGGTGACCACGAAGTCTTCCGCGACGACACGGCCCGCCTTGCAGCCCTGGCCCACATGATGGGCGTCGACGTACGTGAGGAGATCTACCCCGAGATGCCGCACGTCTTCCCCGCCTTCCCGGACCTGCCCGAGTCCAAGCAAGTCATGGCCAAGATCGGCGAGTTCCTGCGCGCGAATCTCCCCGCCGTCTGGGCCGAGCGCCCGGCGACTGACCAGGAGCGGCAGCATGAAGAAGAGCCCTAGGCAAGCCTCCGGCCCTGCAGGGACGCGAATCTACTTCCCCGACACCCGCGCGCAGGCCGCCAAGACCCGCTCCGCGCCCGCGACCAGGTCGTCGATCCGGGTCCAGGAGTACGCCAGCCGCAACGCGTCCTGATCCCCATCCGGGTCGCCGCCCGGGTAGAAGACGACACCGGGCGCGAAGATCGCCCCCTCCTCGAAGCCGGCCTGCTGCACGTCGCGGCAGTTCAGCCCCTCCCGCAGGCGCAGCCACAGGAAGAAGCCGCCTTCGGGCTTCGTGAAGTCGAAATACGGCTCGCCCGCGTCACGCAGCGTCTCGGTCAGCGCATCGACCTTGTCCGAGTACACCCGTCGCATCTGCTCCACGTGCGGCGCGAACTCGCCCCCCACCATGAACTCGTGCAGCATGCGGTGCAGCAGCGGACTGTTCCCCATATCGAACCGGGCCGGCAGCATCAGATCGATCAGCGCCGGTTCAGCCTGTAACCAACCGATCCGCAACCCCGTCGCGATCACCTTCGAGAACGTCCCCGCCGTCAACACGCCCCGCCCGCCCGCCACCGACGAGATCGTCGGCGGTCGTTCCGGCGTGAAGAACAGCTCACTGTAGGCCGTGTCCTCCAGGATGTAGATCCCCTCCCGTGCCGCCAGATCGACCAAGTCGATCCGACGCTGCAACGACGTCGTGATGCCGGTTGGGTTGTGGAAGGTCGGGATCGTATAGATCAGCCGCGGCGTCCGGCCTTCGGCACGCAGGCGCGCGATCTGCGCCTCCACCTGATCCAGACGAATGCCCTCCTCGTCGAGGTGCACCCCAACGACATCCACCCCGTGTCCGCGGAAGGTGCGCAGCGACCCCGCGAACGTCGGCATCTCGGAGATCACCACGTCGCCACGGTCCAGCAACAGCGACGCCGCCATATCAATCGCGCCCGCCGCGCCGTTGGTCAGCATGAAGTGATCGGCGCCGGGTATCTCCGCGTGGTCGCGCGCGAAGTATTTCCCGATCTCCGTCCGCAGCGGCTCGTAGCCCAGCGGACCCCCGTAGACCAGCGGGCTGTCATCCGGCACGGCCAGCGCCCGCTCCATCGCCCGCAGCAGCCCCGCCTTGGGCTGCGTCGCCGCGTCCGGAATGCCTCCCGACATCGAGATTGGTGGCTGCTTCGACTTCAGCCCCTCACCGGCCAAGCCCCAGTCCGTGATCGTACCCGCCGACAGCCCCCGCAGATGCGCGCTCTGCGAATCAGCCGGATCACGCGCGTCCCACTGCGCCGCGACGCGCACGGCAACCGCCTGCAACTCCGCTTCCAGATCGCCCGTGGGCGTTGGGATCTCAGTCGTCATGGGGCCTCCTGCTGCCGGTCTATTCAGGCCAGTCTATGCACGTCAGTGTACGGGCTGGGTCCGCCGCGACGGACACTTCGCCCGCCACTCCCTACCCTGTCCGCCATGCAACTCAGCGTGCTCGATCAGATCCCCATTCCCGCCGGCGGCGGCGCCGCCCAGGCCATCCAAGAGACGTTCGCCCTCGCCGCCCTCGCCGATCGACTCGGCTACGCGCGCTACTGGCTCGCCGAACACCACAACACCACCTCGCTCGCCTGTCCCGCCCCAGAAGTCATGATCCCCCAGATCGCCGCACGCACCCAACGCATCCGTGTGGGCTCCGGTGGCGTCATGCTGAGCCACTACAGCTCGCTCAAGGTGGCCGAAGCGTTTCACCTGATCGAAGCCATGTACCCCGGCCGCGTCGACCTCGGCGTCGGCCGCGCCCCCGGCAGCGACGGTCGCACCGCACGCGCACTCGCCCACGGCCCCGGCGCCCTCGGCATCGAGCACTACCCCGAGCAACTCATGGACCTCTACGGCTACCTGGCCGGCGACCTGCCGCCTGAGCACCCCTTCCGCGAGGTCCGCGCCATGCCGGAGGTGGGCGGCCTACCGGAGCTCTGGCTGCTCGGTTCATCGACTGTCAGCGCCACCTACGCGGCGGAGCTGGGCTGGGCTTTCTCCTTCGCGCAGTTCATCAGTCCTGAAGGCGGCGAAACGGTAATCCGCAACTACCGCGAGCAGTTCCAGCCCTCCCCCGCCCTCGCTCAGCCTCGCGCCAACATGGGCGTCTCGGTCACCTGCGCCGACACCGACGCCGAAGCCAAAGACCTCTCCTGGAGCCGCTGGTGCTGGCGCATCATGAGCAACCGCGGCATGGGTGGCGGCATCCCCTCCGTCGAGACCGCGCGCACGTTCCCCTACAACGAGCGCGAACTCGACTACATCGAGCACATGCAAGGCCTCTCCATCTACGGCTCGCCACAGCACTGCCTCGACAAGCTGGAGGCGCTCAGCACCACCTACGCGGTCGACGAATTCGTCGTCCTCACCATCACCCACGACCCTGCCGCCCGGCAGCGCTCCTACGAACTCCTGGCCCACGCCGCTGGCATCAGCGCCCCACCGGCCGCCGAGCCCGCCCAGACTTAGTCCGAGCGATTCGCCCGCCCTACGACCCCGACGACCAGGGCTGCAACCCCCGCGCCACGCCCAGTTCCTTGTTGAAGACCGGCGCCCGCTTCTCCTTGAACGAGACTCCGCCCTCCTTCGCATCCGGGTCCCAGTCCGACAGCGCCGTCTTCGTCGCGATGTCGTCGCAGGCCTGGTCCCACGTCATCTCGTCCGCGTTGTACATCGTGCGCTTCAGCAGCCGCATCGCGACCTGAGGGCCATTCGCCAGCTCCGTCGCCAGCGCCATCGTGCGCTCTTCCAGGTCCGCATCCGGGACGACCTCGTTGAGCATCCCCCACTCCAGCGCCTCCTGCGCCGTCGCGAACTGCGTGCGCGCGCAGAACTCGATCGCCTTCGTCACGCCCATGTGCTGCACCATCAGCTTGTGGCCGCCTTCGTCGGGCAGCAGCCCGAAACGCAGCGTGCCGCTCGTCAGCCGCGCGCTCTCAGCGCCAAGGCGGAAGTCGCACGCCAGCGCCAGCGACAGCCCCGTCTGCACCGCGACCCCATTAATCGACGCGATCGTCATCTTGTCCAGCTCACGCACCGCCTTGTTCAGCGGCTGCGAGATCATCCGCAGACCGTAGTAGGTGCCCATCGGATTGTGGTGTCCGCTGGCGATCGGACCGGCCAGCGCCTTCGCGTCTTCCGCGAAGTTGATCGGCCGTCCCGTAATGTCGTCGCCCGCGCTGAACGCGCGGCCCGAGCCCGTGATCACCACGACGCGGACCTCGTCGTCGAACTGGGCCTGCATCAGCGCCTCACGCAGGTCGCGCTTGAGGTGGTGCGTCATCCCGTTCAAGCGCTCGGGCTGGTTCATCGCAATCCAGGCGATACCCGGGTCGCGCAGACTGACCTCGAATCCGCGGAAGTTGCCGAACTCCATCGTCGTTCCTCCTCAGCGCCCCTGGAACGCGGGCTGCTGCTTGTTCGCGAAGGCGGTCGCCCCCTCGTGGTGATCGAAGTCCAGTGCACTGAATCGCTGGTTCAGCGCCTCGTGCGCCAGCGTCTGCTGTAGCGAGTGGTGCTCGCCGAAATTGAGGTTCTCCTTCATCCGACCGAACGCCTTGGTTGGGCCCTGCGCCAGCTGCGCGCAGTAAGCCAGCCCCTCACTGAGCAGCGTGTCCTCCGCATACACCGCCGTCACCAAACCAAGCTCCCGCGCCGACGCCGCATCCAGCAGGTCGCCCGTCAGGAACAGTTCCCGCGCCCGGCCCCAGCCCACCAGCCGCGGCAGCAGATACGTCGTGCCAAAATCGCCGCTCAGTCCCACGTTCCGAAACGCCGTGCCGATCCGTGCCCGCTCCGACGCCAGCCGAGCGTCGCAGGCCAGTGCCAGCCCCAGCGCCCCACCCACTACGACGCCGTTGATCAGCGCCACGACCGGCTTCGGATGAGCGTAAATCGCGCCCGTTGTCGTCTGGGCCGCGCGCGCCAGCAGCCCCGACGCTTCCTCGTCCGTCTCGCCGCCAAAGGTCACCGCCCGGCGGTCGTCCGCCATGTCCTTCACGTCCCCACCGGCAGAGAACGCCCGGCCGGCGCCGGTGATCGCCACGCAGCGGACCGCCTCATCCGCCGCCGTATCGGTCAAAGCGTCGGCCAGTTGCCGCAGCAGCTCCGCCGACATCGCATTCAGCCGGTCCGGACGATTCAGCGTAATCAGCGCCACGCCGTCGTCGCGCTTGTCGACCAAGATCGGGGCATCGGACATCATCACTCCTAGCGTCCGCTGAATACGGGCTTGTCGCCCTGGATGAACGCCTGCACGGCGCCCGTGTGGTCCGCGTCGTCGCGCGACATACGTGTCATCACCGCCTCCGACGTGAGGATCTCTTCCATCGTCGAGTCCTCACCGGAACGGTTCAGGTTGGCTTTCATCCGCCCCAGCGCCTTCGTCGGCCCCTGCCCCAAACGACTGACGTACTCCAGCGCCTGCGGCAGGAAGTCATCCGCCGTATAGACCCGGTTCGCCAGCCCCAGCGCCTCCGCCCGGTCCATCGTGATCGGCTCGCCGCTGAAGAAGATCTCCCGCGCGACCCCCTGCCCCACGATGCGCGGCAGGAAGTAGGACCCGCCAAAATCGCCTGGCAGCCCCACATTGCGAAAGGCCATACCGAACTTCGCCTTCTCCGAACACAGCCGCAGGTCACAGGCCAGTGCGATCGCGAACCCCGCCCCCATCGCAAAGCCGTTCACCAACGCCACCGTGGGCTTGGGCATCGTGTGCAGAATCCCGCTGACACCCGTCTGGCGCGCCTCCATCGCCGCGATCGCAATCTCCGTGTGGTACTCGCCGTCGGAGCCCAACCCCTCTTGATACGACCGCTCCCGCATCGACTTCACGTCACCCCCGGCGCAGAAGGCGCGCCCCGCACCGGTCAGCGCCACGCAGCGCACATCCGGATCCTGCGCCGCCGCCGCCAGCGTCTCGCGCAGCGCCGTGCTCAGTTCCGTGTTTATCGCGTTCAGCGATTCGGGACGATTCAGTGTCACCAGCAGGACCCCGTCAGAGCGCTGATCCAAAAGCACAGTATCGGGCATAAGTCCTCCCACACGACCGCCAAGAAGCGGCCAGCCTGCGCATAGTCGCCCCTGCCGCCAATGCTGACAAGCAACTGCCGCACCAGCGCCGACGCTCGCTAAACTCACCCCATGTGCGGCCGATTCACACTCACAGCAACGGCCCAACAGCTCGCGGAGCAGTTGGGCCTGGGCCCGGCCGCCTTCGACGGCATCGAGTACCGCCCGCGCTTCAACGTCGCGCCCACCGACCGCCACCTCATCCTGCGTGAGCGGCAGGAAGAACGACAACTCCTCGCCGCCACCTGGGGCCTCGTCAACACCTGGGCGACCGACGCCAAGCGCGCCGGCGCACAGATCAACGCCCGCGCCGAGGACATCGACAAGCGTCGCGCCTTCCGCGCAGCCTGGCAGAAACGACGCCGCTGCCTCGTCCCCGCCGACGGCTTCTTCGAATGGACCGGCCCCAAGACCGCCCGCCAGCCCCTCTGGTTTCATCGACCCGAGGGCGGGCTGATCCTGCTCGCCGGTCTCTACGAATCCTGGCGGCCCGATCCCCACAACGCCCCCGACGACTGGCGACGCACGTTCACAATCCTGACGACGGACGCGAACGCCACGGTCGCACCGATTCACGACCGCATGCCCGTCATCCTCACCCCCAACGATGCCGCCGAGTGGGTCCACGACGGCAACGATGCCGACGCCGTCCGCCCCTTCCTGCGCCCGGCCGCACCGTCCTTGCTCGTTGCGGACCCGGTCTCGCGTCGGGTCAACTCCGTCAAGAATGACGATGCGGAATGCATCGTCGTGCAGCCGGAAGCGGAGCTCGCCTCGCAGGGCGCGCTCTTCGAATAGAGGTCACGATGCTCAGCTCGATCGAGGACTTCCTGCGCTACTTCAAGGGCGTGCACCAACGGGCCATCCGCGATGTCGCCGCCCTCCCTCCCGCCGCCGACGGCTGGAGACCGGCCCAGGGCACCGGCGAGAAGGCCTGGGACATCAACGGCATCGTCGGGCACATGGCCACCTCCCGCCTGTACTTCGCCAGCGCCTACAGCGGCCACGGCTGGGTCACCCCGGAACCGGCCGACGTTCACAGCCGCGAGCAATGGCTGCCGGCCTTGGAGCAGAGCGCGCAGCGCCTCCAGGCGGCCTTGCAGGACACGCCTGACGATTGGCTCCGCCGCAAGGTCCCCATGATCGACACCGACCGTGCCATGTCCGGCTGGCGCGTACTCCTGCTCATGACCGAGCACGACATTCACCATCGCAGCCAGATCGACACCTACGCCGGCATCAACGGCTGGGACCCGCCTGACATCTACGGGCGCGCCGCGGAGACCATCGCCGGCCTGCAGTCCGAGCAGCGGCGCAAGTATCGGGATGCGCCCACCTCAGGCGACCATGCCTGAGTCCAACCCCAGCCTGGTCCCGCCCACGCTGACCGACGTTCGCGACGCGGCGGCGAACATCGCGGCGCACATGCCAACACCAACACCGTTGGTCTACAGCCCGGGCCTCTCTGAGCGCCTCGATGCGCACGTCTCGCTCAAGCTCGAAACCGCGAACCCGATCAACGTCTTCAAGCTGCGCGGCGGCATCAACTTGATCTCGCAGCTACCCCCTGCCGACCGCACGGCCGGCGTCGTCGTCGCCTCAACCGGCAATCACGGCCAGTCCATCGCTTTCGCCGCCCAGCGCTTCGGCGTGCCCGCGCACATCTTTGCCCCCCAGGACGCGAACCCCGACAAGGTCACATCGATGCGACGGCTGGGCGCCCAGGTCACCCTCTCCGGCGCCCGTTTCGACGATGCCCGCCGCGCCGCGGGAGAGTTCGCCGCCGAGCGAGGGCTCCGTTACATCCACACCTCGGATGAGCCGCTGCTGATCGCCGGCGTCGGCACGGCCGCCTTGGAGGTCCTGGAGACCCAGCAGCCCGAAACCGACATCGCCATCGTGCCCCTCGGCGGCGGTTCCGGCGCCTGCGGATGGATAACCGTTCGCGACGGCCTCGACCACCCCGCACGCGTCTGGGCGGTGCAGTCGGCGCAGGCGCCTGCCGTCCACGACTCCTGGCGCGCCGGCAAGCCGCTCGAACGCCCAAACACGACAATCGCCGAGGGCCTCGCCACCGGCTCCGCCTTCGCCTTCCCGCTCCGCATCCTCGCCACGCTGGACGACTTCCTGCTCGTCCACGACACCGAGATCGAAGAAGCCGTACGCGCCCTCCTGGACCTCGCCCACGTCTTGGCCGAGCCCTCGGGCGCCGCCAGCGCCGCCGCCGCCCTCCAGGAAACGAACACCCCCCAGGCCCGCCTCCGGGGCAAGCACGTCGTCCTGGTCGTCTCCGGGGCCAACATCACCCGGGATCAGCTCCGCGCCATCATCTAGTCCTCGGCCCGCGGGACCGCCCTTACCGCCCGAACGTTCTACCCGCCGCAGTTCTCGTCGAACCACACCTCAACCTCGTCCTGGGCGGTGTTGAACGCGTCCGAGTCGAGCGACTCGCCTGCGTTGGCCAGCCGCACTTGCACCGCCGGATCCTGCAAGGTCGCGGCGTTCGTCAGATCAATGCCATCGAGATCGTCCGCCAGATCTTGTAGCGCCCCCGCCATCACCTGCATCGCAGCCTTGATGTCGCCGGGCGCCCGATCCGCGATCTCCTGCCACGTTCGGGCGATATCCTGGAAGCTCCCCGTCCCACCCGCGCCGATCAAGTTCGACGCATCGATCCCGCCATCAATCACGAAGCGACAGTCGGAATCCAGCAGGTTCGTCCCCACACCGCCGCCACTCCCGCCCGAGTTCCCCGACCCCTCGTTCCCATCGTCGTCCGCATCCGAATCGTCGCTTGCGGGCGCCGCCGCAGCCGGCGACGTAGAAGTGGAATCACCGTCGTCGTCATTGTCGTCGCCACCGCCGCACGCGGCCCCAATCACCATGATCCCCAACAGCATGATTCCAAACAGCCTCAGCATGACTTCCCCTTCTCACTCAACGAGATTTGGCAGATTATTCCCGCGCGAAGATGTAGATCCCAAACTGATTGGACACCGTCAGCTCGTTGTCCTGGCACGTGAAGCCGTCCGTCGCAAGTGCCGGAATGCTCGCTTGGCCCTGCGGAATCGCGATCCCCGCCACCGTCCCCGAGATCGACGTGGCGTCGATCTCGAGCGCCGCCGTCAGGGTCTCCAACGTCACGCCGGTCAGCGTGTATTCCTGAAATCCGTCGACGGTGATGTCCATCGGAAAGTTGCCGTCCGCTGTCGTGAACTGGCCCGGAATGTTGAAGCTCCGCCATTCCACCCGCAGGTTGGTGTTGTCGATGATCGCGACGTACTCACCACCGATCACCCCAATGGCCACGTTGAATTCGTCCCCGTTTGCCACGCTCGCCAGCTCGAAATTGAACGCGAACGTCTCGTTGTCCAGGAGCCAGGTTCCGTTGAGGCAATCGTTGACGATGTCCACACCATCGTCGGCAGCGCTTGCCGCACCTCCGCCTGAAGCGGCACCGTCCTCCGCGCTGCTGGCGGCATCGGCATCGGCGTCGGCGTCTGCGTCACCGTCGGCATCGGCGTCGCCTTCCGACTGCCCAGCGGCTTGCTCCTGCGGAGCGGCCGCGACCGGCGCGTCCGCTCCGTCGTCATCGTCGCCACTCCAGCCCGCGGCCACCAGGGCCACGAGCAGAACCACGATCAGCAGCGCGAAGAAGCGACGCATCGTGCCCTCCAAAAGGGGGTCTGTGGACCGGCGCCATGATAGCAGCGCTCCATCGGGACCCGGCGCTGGCACCGGCTCCCTCTACTTGGCGGCGCATCGCCGCGCCGCTGACGACAACGGCCGCCCCACCGGACTTCGCCCACGCCAACGTCACCCGGGATCAACTCCGCGCGATCATCTAGTCCTCCGCCGGCCCCACCGCCCGGCCGCTCTCCAGCTCCAAGAGTCGTCGCTTCCCCTCGATCCCCCAACGGTAGCCCGTCAACGCGCCGTTCGCCCCCACGGCCCGGTGACACGGCACCACCACCGACACGGGATTCCGCCCACAGGCCACGCCAACCGCCCGCGCCGACCTGGGGGCGCCGATCGCCTTCGCGATCTCGCCGTAGCTGCGCGTCTCCCCGGGCGGAATCTGCCGTAACGCGCGCCACACGCGGATCTGAAACGCCGTCGCGATGATGTCCAGCGGCAACTCCAGCAGCACGCTCTCGCCCTCCAAGTGCCGCCGCACCATCTCACGCCAGGAGTGGAGCCCCGCATCGTCCTGAGCGATCGTGGCCGCCGGGTACTCGGCCGCCAGCGCCTCCAACATCCGGCCCCCATCCGCTCCCAGGTACAGCGCGCAAAAGCCACGATCGGTCGCCGCCAAGAGGAAACCGGCACCCTGCGTGTACCGCAGTGCTTGGCCGGCCCCGCCCCGCCGATACACCCCCGGCGTCATCCCCAGCCGCTCATCGGCACGCTCAGAGAGCCGGCTACTCGACCCGAACCCCGCAGCATACGTCGCATCCGTCACCGTCGCGCCATCGCGAAGCAGCGCCTTGAAATGCGCGCTGCGAAGCGCCGCCGCGTACTCGGCGGGCGTGACACCCAGCAACTGCCTGAACGTGCGCTGCAGCGCCCGCGCGCTACAGCCCGCCGCCTCCGCCAAGTCGACCAACCGCAGCGCCCGCTCCGGGTCCATCTCCATCCGACGGCAAACCAGCCGCACCCGCGCGATCGGCTCGGAGATCCGCAACTCCGGCCGGCAGCGCCGGCAAGCCCGGAACCCCGCCGCACCGGCCCCCGCTGGTGTCGCGTAAAACTCTACGACGGACCGGCGCGGGCGTCGGCTCGGGCAACTGGGCCGGCAATAGATCCCCGTCGATCGCACGGCGTAGACGAACGTCCCATCCGCGAACGGATTGCGTTCCAACACGGCCTGCCAGCACTCTTCCACGCTTGCCTCGCCGACGCCGCCGGGATCCATCGGCACCGGCGCGGGCGCTGGGCTGGTCCTGGTCATGCGGCGTTCTCCCCTCGCGTTTCCCTGGCTGCAGTCGCCAACCAGGTCCCGCGAAGCATCGCCCGCCGTCGCGACCCTCGCTATCCGGATCGCGACGGCAAAGGCGGAATCCTCAGCCGCTACTCCTCCGCGATCGCGTTCATCGCGCTCGCCAGCACGAAATCCATCTCCGAGATTCCGCCGGCGTCGTGCGTCGTCAGCTCCACCACCACGCGGTTGTAGACGTTGAACCATTCCGGATGGTGGTCCAACTTCTCCGCCCGCAACGCGGACGCGGTCATGAAAGCGAACGCCTGCACAAAGTCATCGAACTGAAAGGCGCGGCGCAACTTGCCCTCCGCCACCGTCCAGCCGGGCAGCATCGCCAGGCGCTCTGCAACGCTGGCGTCATCGAGCTTCTCAGGGCGGGCCATGGGGACTCCGTTCAGGCGGACGCGTCGGGGCGGCGCTCGCGGATGATAGCCGCGATACTCACTCCATGAGCGACTCCCGAATCGACCCGCAGACACGTGCCTTCATCGATGGCCAACGCGTCGCCCGACTCGCGACCACCGGCGCCGACGGCGCGCCGCACGTCGTGCCGGTCGTCTTCGCCAGACTCCACGACGCCGTCTACATCGTCATCGACGAAAAGCCAAAGCGAACGCTGCGGCTGCGGCGGCTGCGCAACATCGCCGAGAATCCGCGCGCGGCCCTCCTCATCGACGTGTACGACGAGGACTGGTCGCGGCTGCGCTGGACCATGCTACGCGGCGCGGCGTCCGTACTGGATCCCGGCGCGGAGCACGCGGCCGCAATCGTCGCGCTGCGCGCCCGCTATCCCCAATACGCCGCCATGGCCCTGCACGATCGACCCGTCATCCGGCTGCAGGTGGACCAGGTGACCGACTGGCGCGCAAACGCCGCCCCACCTTAATCCGTCTGTCGCGGCGCGAGCGCGGCGATCAGTCCCGCTGGATCGCGCATGCTGACCGCGATCATCCTCGTGCGATCGAGTCGCAGTGTGAGCCAACTGCGGAACGCGGGCACGGGAATCTCCACCACCCCGGTCGGGCGGCCCACCAAACCAATCGTCCCCCGGAAGTCTGACCGCCAGCCCAGCCCCCGCAGAATCGACCATGACCGCGACGCCGCTGGCCCAACGGCATCTCGCGGGAACGTCCAATGGAAGAGCCCCATCCGCACCGTCATCGTCTCTGGACCCACGTCCACGTACGAATTGCGGGATGTCGCGCCGAACGTCCCCAGCAAGAACCGCACCGGCAGAATCCCGCGATCGATCGCGAAGCGCTCCCTCCCCTCGTGTGCCGGCGCGGCCTTCGTCATCACGCAGATGCTCCACCCCACGCAACCGCGTGTCCAGCATCGCCCGGCGGCGAGGTAGTGGGGCGGCGGGGTGGTGACGGCCAGCATCCACGACGCGGGATTGCTACCGTTCGGGCATGGCGGAAGTCCACCTCATCGGCGTCCCCCTCGATCTCGGCGCCGGCCGGCGCGGTCCCGACATGGGGCCCAGCGCCTTGCGTCTGACCGGGATCGCCCGCCGACTGACGGACCTGGGCCACAAGGTCACAGACCTCGGTAACGTGCCCGTGCCGATCCCGGAAGCCGCCGAACTCGGCGACACATCAATGCGCTACGCAGACCCCATCACGACCGTCTGCGAGCAGCTCGCCCAACGCACCCAGCAGGCAGTCGCCTCAGGCGCAGTCCCCTTGACGCTCGGCGGTGACCACAGCGCCGCCATAGGCTCGATCAGCGGCATCGCCGCAGCCCGCGCAGCGATCGGCCCCATCGGCTGCATCTGGGTCGACGCCCACGCCGACATGAACACCCCCGAGTCGTCCCCCTCCGGCAACGTCCACGGCATGCCCCTCGCGGCGCTGCTCGGGAGGGGACCCGATCTGCTCACCCGGATCGGCGGCAACGCGCCATCCCTGCGCCCGACGAACACCGTCCTCTTCGGCATCCGCGACCTGGACGAGCGCGAAAAGGGCATCGTGCGCGACTCCGGCGTCACCGCCATCACCATGTCCCACATCGACCGAGACGGCATCGGCCCCTCTGTGCAGCGCGCCATCGAAGTCGCCACCGCCGGAGCCCTGGCCAGCGGTGCGGCCGGCCTGCACATCAGCCTCGATATGGATGCCCTCGACCCCAGCATCGCGCCCGGCGTCGGCACGCCCGTCCCAGGCGGGCTCACCTACCGCGAGGCGCACCTGTTGATGGAGATGGTGCACGACAGCGGCGCCCTGATCGGCATGGACCTCGTGGAGACGAACCCCGCCCTGGATCGCGCCAACGCCACGGCGGAGCTCGGCGCGCAGCTCGCCCTCTCCGCGCTTGGGCATCGCATCCTCTGACGGTACCGTGGCGCCAGGAGGACCGCGTGGCCAATCTCCCGACCGATCGCAACGACTTCCGCGACGACGTCGCCCTCACGATGCATGAACTGAATAACGTCCTCAGCGTCGTCCAACTGACCGCGGACCTGCTCGATCGCGACGCCGTCGCTCCTGCCCAAGCCTCCGAGACGATTCGTGAGCAGGTGCGAGAAGGCGTCCGCATCGTCGAGCAGCTCCGGCGTCGTGCCCGAACCGCGGACTAATCCCTGCTGCCCAGGCCGGCCTCTCCATGCGGCGCTTGACCGCGCACCCGTCCCACTGACAGGCTGGGCCGCGAAACCAGTGGGGATGCCACGGGGGAAGCCGGTGCAATTCCGGCGCTGTCCCGCAACGGTAACCTGACCGGCCTGGCCGGTCCGGAAGCCCGAGTACCTCTGTCGTCCCATCGCCTTCAGGCCTTCGTGGAAGGGCTTGGCGCTGTGCGACCCCGCCGCGCCGGCTGGGTCGTTTTTGTGCGACTCACCGGCCCCGCGAATCGCCCACCGTCCGGACCCCCGCAGGGCCCGGAAAGGAACATGGGCGTGCGCGGATACACGATCGAACCTGCATTCGGGAACCAGCGAAACATCTGGCTGCTACTCAGCGTCGCCGTTCTGGCCCTGGCCGTCGTGCTGGCGGCCTGTGGCGCAGACGACGACCCCCCGGCCGCAGTCGCGGCGGAAGCGTCCCAGACAACCGCCACCACCGACGACCGATCATCGGGGGACGAGGACGAAGACCAACCCTCCAACGAGGTGCAGGAGGAAGTGGAAGAGCAAGAGCAGGCCCTCCCCGACTTCCCGCTCACCCTCACCGACGACTCCGGCCTCGAACTGACGATCCCGGCCGCGCCTCTGCGTGTGGTCGCGATCCTCCCCTCCGTCGTCGATCTCGTCGCCGACCTCGGCCTTGCCGATCGCCTCGTCGGCGTGGACGACTTCTCGCTCGACGACGCACCCAACGCAGTCAGCGTGGGGGGCAACAACTTCACCTTCAACATCGAGGCGGTCGCGGAGCTGCAACCGGATCTGATCCTGATCGCGATCGGCGGCACGGAAGACTTCGCGCAACAGGCACGGGAGCTCAACTTCCCGGTCTACGCGATGGGCTTCCCGGACAGCTTGCAGGCCGTCTTCCAACAGCTCCGTCTGATTGGACGCATGCTCGGCGAAGAACAACGCGGCGCCGCCTTGGCCGCCGAGTTGGAGGACCGCTTCCTGGCCATCACGCAACGCGCCGCCGCGGAGAGTCAAAGCCTAGAACCCATCCGCGTCTATCTAGAGGTCGACCAATCCACCCCCACGCAGCCGTTCAGCATCGGCCCCGGCTCGCTGCACCAGGAGATCATCGAACTGGCCGGCGGCGTCAACGTCTTCGCCTCGGCCCAGGGGAGCTTCCCGCAGGTCAACTGGGAAAGCATCATCGACGCCGACCCCCAACTGATCCTGCTCCTCAACTCGAAGGAGCTGGCCGACGAACTCTCCTTCAACCCAATCTCCGCCGCGGAGGTTGCGCAGCGCATTGGCTGGGGAGAGATCAGCGCCGTCCAGGACGGGCTCGTCACGCCCTTGCCGGGCGACCTCTTCAGCGTCGGCGCGAGGCTCGTCGACGCGCTCGAACGGGTCGCCGAAGCCATCGCCGATGCCCGCGCGTTGACCGCCCAGGACGACGCCGCGTGACCGCACGCCCGCAATGACCACCCAGCTGCCGCTCCCGCGACAACTCCCCCGCCTCGCCGGACGGCGGCTCTTCGCCGCGCCCGGGCTCCGCAGCGTGGTACTGCTCTACGGGACCGGCGCACTCCTGCTCGTCCTCGCGATCGCCGGTGCGACCGCCGTCGGCTCCGCCTCGATCAGCTTCGGCGACACCCTCCGCATCCTCATCGACTCGCTGCCACTCATCGAGGTCGATCAGACCTGGACGAACGCCGAAGCCACGATCCTGCGTGAGATCCGTCTGCCGCGCGTCGTCTCCGCCGCCCTCGTCGGCGCAGCCCTCAGCGCCTCCGGCGTGCTCTTCCAGGGCGTCTTTCGCAACCCCCTCGTCGACCCCTTCATCATCGGCGCCAGCAGCGGCGCCGCCTTCGCGGCCGTGATCGGATTCCTCATTGCGCCGCAGGCCGGTTTCATCATCTACGGTTTCTCCTGGGTCCCCGCCCTGGCCTTCGTCGGCAGCCTCGTCACCGTTCTGCTCGTCTACTTCCTCGCCCGCGCCGACGGGCGCGTGGCCGTCACCACCCTCCTCCTCGCCGGCGTCGCCGTCGGCGCCTTCCTCACCGCCGCAATGTCGTTCCTGATGCTCACCCAGAGCGACTCCCAATTCCGCCTGGGGGCGATCTTCTCCTGGCTGCTGGGCGGCGTCGGCACCGTCGGCTGGGACCAATTCCTGCTACTCGGCCCCTTCGTGGGGATCGGACTACTCGTCGCTCGCGCCCTGGCCCAGCCGCTCAACGCCATGTCCCTCGGCGAGGAGCACGCGCATGCCTTGGGCGTCTCGGTCGAACGCACCAAGCTCGTGCTGATCGCCGCCTCCTCCCTCATGACGGCCGCGGCCGTCGCCGCAGCGGGACTCGTCGCCTTCGTAGGCTTGGTCACGCCCCACGCCGTCCGACTCGTGATCGGCCCTGACCATCGCCGCCTGCTCTGGGCGGCCACGCTCTACGGCGCGATCTTCGTCGTCCTGGCGGACCTCGCCGCACGCACCATCCTGACCCCCACCGAGATTCCCCTCGGCGTCATCACCGGCATCGTTGGCGGGCCCTTCTTCCTCCTCCTCCTGCGCCGCGCGCGAGGCCACTATGTCTTCTAGCGCCCTGACGACGGCCACCAACGCCCGCTCCGACACTCCCGCGCTCTCCCTCAGCGACATCCGCTTCCGCTACGGACGCGCGGCCCTCCTGGAGGGCCTCAGCCTGCACGTCTCCGCGGGGGAGATCGTCGGCCTCCTGGGCCGCAACGGCTCCGGCAAAACCACGGCCCTCCGACTCGTCACCGGCACCCTCCAACCCGCCTCCGGTGTCGTGCAGGTAGCCGGGCGGGAGCGCCGCGCTTGGCGACGCCGGGCGCTGGCCCGCGAACTCGCACTGGTCCCGCAGGAACTCCAAGTCGCCTTCGACTTCACCGTGGAGGAACTCGTCCGCCTCGGCCGCGCCCCCCACGTCGGCTGGCTGCGCGGCCACACCACCGCCGACCTCGACGCCGCGCGGACGGCAATGCGCGCCGTCGCCATCGACGATCTGGCCACGCGCCGCTACCGCGATCTCTCGGGCGGCGAGAAGCAACGCGTCGCACTCGCCATCGCGCTGGCCCAGGAGCCCAGCCTGCTGCTCCTCGACGAACCCACCCACAACCTCGACCTGGCCCAACAAGCGCTCTTCTTCCAGACCCTGGAGCGCCTCACCCACGAACGCCGCCTCGGCGTCCTCGCCGTGATCCACGACGTCAACCTGGCCGCCCTCTGGTGCGACCGCCTGCTCATGCTGGCGGACGGCCGCATCCTCGCGGACGGGACGCCGGAGCAGGTGCTCACGCCCGACAACCTGCGCCGCTGCTACGGCGTCGAAGCGCGACTGCTGCCCCATCCCGACAACGGCCGCCCGCAAGTCTTCCTCTCGCAGGGGACCCACTCGCACGGGCAGCACTCCCCGGCCCGCTGAGCGATCCTGCGCCGGTCGACCCCTGCGCTACGATCGACGCCAACACCGGAGAACCCCATGGCCAACCGCCCAGACTTCACCCCCGCCGCGGACCTCTTCCCGTTCCAGTCCCGCTGGTTCGAAAGCTCCGTCGGGCCCGTGCACTACATCGACGAGGGCCCAGACGACCCCGCCGCGCCGGCCATCATCTTCTTCCACGGCAATCCCACCTGGAGCTTCCTCTACCGCCACATCGTCACGGAGCTGCGCGGTGAGATGCGCTGCATCGCCATCGACTACCCCGGCTTCGGACTGTCTGTCCGTCCGGACGGCTACGGCTACACCCCGGGCGAACACGCCCGCGTCATCCTCGAACTCGTTGAGACGCTCGATCTCGGGCCGTACTGGGTGATGGGCCAGGACTGGGGCGGCCCCATCGCCATGTGGGTCGCCACAGAGCACCCGGACCAACTGCGCGGTCTCATCTTCGGCAACACCTGGTTCTGGCCCACTGACACGCTGGCCTTCAAAGGCTTCAGCCTGGTCATGTCCTCGCCCCCCGTGCAGTGGGCCATCCGGCGTCGCAACCTCTTCGCCAAGCGCCTCATGCCCTCCGCGATGCGACACAAGCTCAGCGCCCAAGAGCACGCCCATTACCAGGAGACACAGCCGCCGGGCATGCGCGAAGGCGCCGCCGTGTTCCCCCGCGAGATCCGCCACGCACGACCCTGGCTTGTGCAGCTCGAGCAGCGCGTCAAGGAGCGCGTCGCTGATCGACCCCTCTTGCTCGTCTGGGGGATGAAGGACCTCGCCTTCCGGCCCAAGAGCCACCTGCCGCGCTGGCGCTCCACCTTCCCCAATCACCAACTCGTGGAGCTACCCAACGCCAAGCACTACATCCAAGAGGACGCCCCGGCCGAGATCAGCGCCGCCATCCGCGACTTCGTCGCGGCCACACGCGCCTGATCGACTCTGCGTGACATGAGGGCCTGAAATGACCACGCACACCAACCCGTTCCCTGCCGACACCCACCCCCGCGCTCTCTTCAGTGACATCACGCTCGTCTCGATCGGTGTCGCCGCGTCGCTGGGCGGGCTCACTCTCGTTCTCGTCATCATGTTCGCCGGCAGCGACTACCCTGCCTGGTCCTGGGCGGCGGTAGGACTGATCTGGCCGCTGGGCGCGCTGGCCAGCCTCACCGCCCTGCGACTGCGCATCATCGGGCCGCTCCTGATGATCGCCCTCGGCCTAGCTGCCTCGCTCGTCTTCGCCTGGGAGTACGGGATGGTGTTCGGCGTGCCGCTGCAAGCCGCGGGCCTCGCGATCGCCTGGCGCCAAGGCTAGCCGTGCCCCACAGCGAACTCCACGTCCGTCCCGCGCTCTTCTTCCCCCACTACTCCACCTGGGCCACTACTCCACCTCGGAAGGACGGCCCGGCCTCTACATCGATGACCTCTTCGTCGACGAGTCCCAGCGCCAGCGCGGCGTCGGACGCGCCCTGACCACCGCCTGCGCCCGCATCGCCGTTGAGAACGACTGGCGCCGCCTGGAACTCGCTCTGCTCGACTGGAACCCCGCTCGTAACTTCTGTGAATCGCTGGGCATGCGTCACTCCGCCCGCTGGCTCCGTATCGATTGGAGCCGGCGGAAGTGGCGGCACTGGCCCCGGCCTCTCCCACTGCAGCCAGCACGCCCAGGGGCAGCTGGGCGAATCCCAGACAGCCGAGCGAACGTTGAGCCACACACACCATCCGCTACCGCCGCTGGATCGACCGCTCGCTCGATCCCGTCGCCTGGCGGGCCATCCTCAGCGACGCCGCCCAGGCCAAAATTGTCGGCGTCGCGGAGCGGACCCAGGTATTCGGCGATCTCGCCCTCGTCGTGGGACGAGAGTTGGTCAGCGGGCATCCCATCGTGGTCAGCAACACCTTCGTTCGCGAACCCGGTGGATGGAAGCTGCTGCACCATCACGCCAGCCCCGTCGCCCAACCAAACGACTGACGCCGAACGCCCACCGCCGAACGCCCGCGCGGAACGCACGCCGTCCGATCGCGCATAACGCCTGCCCCGCTGGCCTACGCTCGATCCGGGCGCAGACCGGCAGCGCCGCGTGCGCCGGAGGAGGTGGATGTGATCGTCGGAACGGTGACCGAGACCAAGACCGAGGAGTACCGCGTCGCCCTCACCCCGCAAGGCGTGACCGACATCGTCAACGCCGGCCACGAAGTCCTGATCGAAACAGGGGCCGGCGCCGGATCCAACTTCCCCGACGCCGAGTACGCCGTGGCCGGTGCCCAGATCCTGCCCGACCCCGCCGCCGTCTACGCCCGTGCCGAACTGGTCTGCGAGGTCAAGGAACCGCAACCGTCCGAATGGGGCCTCCTCCGCGAGCGTCAGCTGCTTTTCACCTACCTGCACCTCGCCGCCGACGAGGCCGTCACCAACGCGCTCCTCGCCTCCGGCTGCACCGCCATCGGCTACGAGACCGTCCAGCGTGACGACGGCTTCCTGCCCCTGCTCGCGCCAATGTCGGAGGTCGCGGGACGCATGGCCGTGGAGATGGCGGCCCAGTTCCTCAAAAAGCCGGGACCCGGCAGTGGCCAACTGCTCGGCGGCTTGCCCGGCGTCCCGCCCGCCCACGTCGTCGTCGTCGGGTCGGGCAACGTCGGCAAGAACGCCTGCCGGGCCGCCGTCGGCGCCGGCGCGCGCGTCACCGTGCTCTCCATCGACGAAGACCAGCTGCGCGACCTGGAAGAGCTCTACGCCGGCCGCATCGAGACATCGCTCTCCAGCCCCCAGACCATCGCCCATGCCGTCGCCCAAGCGGACGTCGTCATCGGCGCCGTCCTCGTCCAAGGTCGTCGCGCGCCCATCGTCGTCACCCGCGAGATGGTTGCCTCCATGCACAACGGCGCCGTCATCGTCGACGTCGCCGTCGATCAGGGTGGCTGCATCGAAACCACACACCCCACCGACCACCGCAGCCCGATCTACGTGGAAGAGGGCGTCGTGCACTACGCCGTCCCCAACATGCCCGGATCCGTACCGCGTACCTCCTCACGGGCCCTCACCGGCCTCACCCTGCCCTACATCCTCAAGGTCGCCGAGCTGGGGTTTGAGGAAGCCATCCGTCGCGACCCCGCCCTCTCCCGCGCCGTCAACACCTACTGCGGCCGCCTCACCCACCCAGACGTCGCCGCCTCCCTGGGCCGTGACTTCACCCCCATCGAAGAACTCCTGGCAGCGCCGTAGCGGGCGCTGCGATATCGTCGCCCCCAATCCCCCGTCGAGCCCCTGGAGGCCTCCCCATGCGCAGTGCCCGTGAGTTCCTACAGCCGCTCGCTGCCGGCGCCCCCATGCCACTCACCGAGATCCCCACACGCGCCGCACGCATGATCCACTTCTTCGACCCCAGCAGCGAGAAGATGCGCGCGCGCGTCCCGGACATGCTGGGACGGGTCGATGTCTTGCTGGGCAACCTCGAAGACGCCATCCCCATCGAAAGCAAAGAGGCCGCTCGCAACGGCCTGATCGAAATCGCCCGCAGCAACGACTTCGCCGACACCCAGCTTTGGACGCGCGTCAACAGCCTCGACAGCCCTTGGTTCCTAGACGACATGATCGACCTCGTCGACGCCATCGGCGACCGCCTCGACGTGATCATGCTGCCCAAGGTCAACGGCCCCTGGGACATCCAGTACGTGGACCAGTTGCTGGCCCAGCTCGAGGCCCGCCGGGAGCTTCCCCGCCCCATCCTCCTGCACGCCATCCTGGAGACCGCCACCGGCGTCGCCAACGTCGAAGAGATCGCGACCGCCAGCCCGCGCATGCAGGGCATGAGCCTCGGCCCCTCTGACCTCGCCGCCTCGCGGCGCATGAAGACCACCCGGGTCGGCGGACCCCACCCCGACTACATCGTCCGCAGCGACCCCCACCCCGCCAACCCCACCGCCCCCCGCGCCACCTTCATGCAGGACCCCTGGCACTACACCCTGGCGCGCATGATCGACGCCTGCGCCGGCAGCGGCATCTTCCCCTTCTACGGTCCCTTCGGCGACTTCTCCGACGACATCGCCTGCGAAGACCAGTTCCGCGACGCCTTCATCCTGGGCTGCGTCGGCGCCTGGACCTTGCACCCGCGCCAGATCGCCATCGCCCGGCGCGTCTTCCGCCCCGACCCAGACACCGTCGACTTCGCCCGGCGCGTCGTAGCAGCCATCGAAGGCGGATCCGGCGTCGCCGTCGTAGACGGCAAAATGCAGGACGACGCCACCTACAAGCAGGCGCGCGTCCTGCTCGAGACCGCCGAGCTGATCGGGCGCAAAGATCCGGAAGTCGCCGCCCTCTACGGGATGTAGCCCCCTCGACCCAAAACAAAAGCCCGCAACGGCTCAGACCGCGCGCCCTCGCTCTAGCTCCTCCGCCTCCGGCTGCTTCACGATCCAGCCCAGGATCTCCCGCCAGTTCCGGCTCAGCACATACTGTCCAACCATCGCCGCGATCACCGCCGGGATCACGATGCCCCACTCGTCCGCGCCCACCTTGACGAAATCGAAGAAATCGCGAATCACCGGCGTGTAGATCGTCAGCACGAAAAGGCCCACCAAGGCGAACCCGAAGAACGTCGTCGTCGCGGGCCGCAGCAACTCCCGGCCACGCATCTCGCGCGTAATCCCATCGAAGCCGATCACCAGCACCATGAAGTAGATCCCCACGATGCCGATCGTCAGCGAGACCAGCGTGCGCGAATCCTCAATCGCCCGGTCCAGGAACCCCTGCGTCAGCAAATGCACCGCCACTGTCGCCGCCGCCAGCGCGAAGGCCGCCGGCACCGCGAAGCGCAGCACCGTATTGGTCCAATCCGCCCCGGCCCGAGGTGGCGGCTTCGTCAGCGCAATGAACATCGTCGGAAGCCCCAGCGTGAACAAGGAGGTCAGCGACCCGTGGCGGGGAAGAAACGGGAAATCCAGCTGCAGCATGTCCGCCGCCACAATGATCAAGAACGCGTAGAAGCTCTTCGTGATGAACAGCTTGCTCAACTGCGCACTGTTGCCCAGGACCGCCTGCGCCTCCGCCGTGCCGTAGACGAACGCCGAAAACGAATCGTTGAGCAGCACGATCCCCGCGACCGCGCGCGCCGTCTGCGTGCCGGACTCCATCGCCACCGCCACGTCGGCGGCGCGCAGCGCTCGCACATCATTGGCGCCATCCCCCACCATCGCCACGAAATGCTTGTTGTTCCGCAGCGCCGTCACAATGCGCGCCTTCTGCTCCGGCGCGATCCGCCCAAAGACGCTGTTCCGCTCCACCGCGTCGTGGAACTGCATCTCAGTCATCGTGTCCAGCTCCGCGCCAGAGATGTGCCCACTGGTCAATTCGATGCCCAACTGACGCACCAGCGCCGCCACCGTTGCCGGGTTGTCGCCGCTGATGATCTTCGGCTCGATCCCGATCTCATCCATCAGCGCGAAGGCCTCCGCCACCTCATCACGCAGCACGTCCGCCACCGTGATCAGCGCCAGCGCCTGCACCGCATCCAGGCCTCCATCCGTCTCCGGCAAAGCGGCCACCTCCGCAAAGATCACCCCGCGCAAGCCAATCGCCGCCGCGTCCTCATAGCGACGCAGCAGACGACCGTGATCATCCGCGTAGGGCAACACCGTCTCCGGCGCGCCCAACACAAAGTGGCGTTGCGTACCACGCAGCTCCAGCGTCAACGCGCTCCAGCGTCGCTCGGAGTTGAACGGCACCCGGGCAACCGCCTGCGCCCCGTTCGACTCCGCCCCCAGGCCCGCGCCCAGCGCCGCGCCGGTCCCGCTCTCATTCGCGCCCGCCACCGCGAACGCGCCCAACCAGCCCCGGTCGGCCTCGACCGTCTTCGCATCCTCACTGCCCCAGATCGTCTCATCCAGGCTCAGCTCATTGGCCGTGATCGTCCCCGTCTTATCCAGACACACCACATCCAGATAGTTCATTGCCTCAACCGCGTTGATGTCCTGCACAATCGCCCCGTGGCGCGAAAGACGCACCGCGCCCACCGCGAACGCCACCGTCATGCCCAGCAGCAGCCCCTCCGGCACGATCGACGAGATCGTCGCCGTCGTGTTCTTGATTGCGTCCGCCAAGTCATCGTTGGCAACCGCCGCCGACACCAACAGCAGCGCCCCCAGCGCCGCCGTCGCAATCAACAGAATGCGCACGATCCGCTTGAACCGAATCTGCAACGGCGTCGCGCGGCGCACCAATTGGCGCGCGTCCGCAGTGAGCTGCTGCGCATAGGCCTCCCTGCCCACACGCTCCGCCACATACTCCAAGCTCCCCGCCGTGCAGAAGCTGCCCGACAGCACTGGCTCGCCCGGATCCTTCCGCACCGATACCGACTCGCCCGTCAGCAAGGACTCATCGATCTCCGCCGACTCCGCCACCACCCGGCCGTCGGCCACAATCTGATCACCCGTGCCCACGCGCACCAGATCGCCCTGCACCACCTCGCTGGAGAGAATCTCCAGAGGGGCCCCGTCGCGGATCACCATCGCCCGGGGCGCCGCCAGCGCTTGCAGCGCGCGCAGCGTGTGCGTCGCGCGGAGCTCCTGCCAGGTCCCAATCGTGATATTCGCGGCAACCACAATGCCAACGAAGAACGCATCCTGCGCGTGCCCCGCCTCCTGATCGACAATCGCCAGAATGAACAGCACCAGAATCAGCGAAAACAGCACCATGTTGAAGTACGTGAGGGCGTTCTCACGGATCACATCGCGATCGCGTCGCTGCTTGCTGTCGTCCCGATTGACCAGCCCCCGGCGCACCCGGTCGCCAACCTCCGCCATGCTCAGACCTTCCGGGTTGCGCACCGGCGGCTGTCCCAGGAAGACGAAGGGCGTAGGCGGGGGGGCCCCCTTCGGCTCCGACAGCGACCGCAGCTCCCGCGGCGCCGGCTCCTCCGTGGGCGCCGCCGCGTCCGCCGAGCGCGCAACCGCGCCCTCCGGATCGACCGCCGCCGGCTCCACTGGCGACCCCGACGAAGCCCGCTCGGCCCGCGCCGGCACGACCACCTCCGCCGCCGCGACCGACGGCGACACCCGCAGCGGCGCGACCACTCGCACCTCTGCGGCATCCTGCCCCTCCTCCAGGGCGGCCAGGTCGAATTCGTCCTGCGGCATAACGGGAGTCTAGTGTGACAACGCGCTTACCAGATCCCCTCGCAGCCAGCCGCATGCTCCCGGACCTCGGACCACCGCGCGATCCGTCATCGCCTGAATGTTCGCCCGCATTCGGAGCAATCTTGACAATCATGGTCCCATTAGTACCCTTTCCGTGCGGCAACGCCGCGAAACCGTCCTCTGACCCCGCTGCCCCGATCGAAAGACGCTCAGCCATTCTGACCTTGCAGCCATCGTGACCACCACCGCCACCACCCAGGCCGCCGCCGCCGCGCCCGTGCCCCACCTGCGCCAGCTGGAGGCAGAGGCAATTCACATCATCCGCGAGGTCGCGGCCGAGTCCCAGCGCCCCGTCCTGCTCTTCTCCGGTGGCAAAGACTCCATCGTCATGCTCGCCCTCGCTGCCAAAGCCTTCGCCCCCGGGCGCATCCCCTTCCCCGCCATGCACATCGACACCGGGCACAACTTCCCTGAAGTGCTCGCCTTCCGCGACCGCCGCGTGGCAGAGCTCGGCGTCGATCTCGTCGTCGCCTCCGTGCAGGCCAGCATCAACGCCGGCCGGGCCGTTGAAGAGACCGGGCCCAACCCCTCCCGCAACCGGCTCCAGACCGTAACCCTCCTCGACGCAATCACGGAACACCGCTTCAACGCCGTCTTCGGGGGCGCCCGCCGCGATGAAGAAAAAGCCCGCGCCAAAGAGCGCATCTTCTCCCTCCGCGATGACTTCGGTCAGTGGGATCCCAAAAACCAGCGGCCCGAGATCTGGAACCTCTACAACGCCCGCCACAGCCCCGGCGAGCACATCCGCGTCTTTCCTCTCTCCAATTGGACCGAACTCGACATCTGGGAGTACCTCGACGAGGAACAACTCGAAATCCCCGCCCTGTACTTCGCGCATCAGCGCGACGTCTTCCGTCGCGACGGCATGCTGTACGCCGTCAGCCCCCACCTCACCCAGCTCCCCACCGAGGCGGCCTTCGGCGCACAAGTGCGCTATCGCACGGTCGGCGACATGACCTGTACCGCCGCCATCGCCTCCGCCGCGGCCACCCTCCCCGCCGTCGTCGCAGAGATCGCCGCCACCCGCATCACCGAGCGGGGCGAGACCCGGGCCGACGATCGCATCTCAGAAACCGGCATGGAAGATCGCAAGCGGGAAGGCTACTTCTAAGCGCCGCCCGCGCCCGCCCCCATGCCCACCACAAATCCCCCACAGAGCGCGCCCGCGAACGCCTACGGCGCATCGGACCTGCTGCGCTTCTCCACCGCCGGCTCCGTCGACGACGGCAAAAGCACCCTCATCGGTCGCCTGCTGTACGACGCCAAGCAAACCTTCGACGACCAAGTCGAAGCGATCGAACGGACCAGCAAGGCCCGCGGCGACGCCTACGTCGACCTCGCCCTCCTCACCGACGGCCTCCGTGCCGAACGCGAACAAGGCATCACCATTGACGTGGCCTACCGCTACTTCCAGACCCCGCGTCGCAAGTTCATCCTCGCTGACACCCCCGGGCACGTGCAGTACACCCGAAACATGGTCACCGGCGCCTCCACCGCGGACCTCGCCCTGATCCTCGTCGATGCGCGGCACGGCCTCATGGAACAGACCCGGCGGCACGCCTCCCTCGCCACCCTGCTCGGCATCACCCATCTCGTGCTCTGCGTCAACAAAATGGACCTCGTCGACTACCAGCAGGCAGTCTTCGACCGCATCGTCACGGACTTCCAAGAGCTCGCGGCCAAACTCCGCACCACCCACGAGCGCGAAATCGACGTGCGCACCGTGCCAATCTCCGCCTTGGTCGGTGACAACATCGTCGACCGCTCAGACACGATGCACTGGTACCAAGGCCCCACCCTGCTGGAGCGCCTGGAGACCGTCGACATCGCCCGCGACAACAACCTGGAGGACGGGCGCCTGCCCGTCCAACTCGTGATCCGCCCCGTGGGCAGCGACTATCGTGGCTATGCAGGCGTCGTCGCCGGAGGCATCCTGCGCCCCGGCGACGCCGTCACCGTGCTGCCCTCCGGACTCCAATCCACCATCCGCACCGTCGAGATCGGCGGCGTCCCCATCGCATCCGCCCGCCCGCCGCTCTCCGTCACCGTCACGCTCGCCGATGACCTCGACATCTCTCGCGGCGACCTCATCTGCCACAGCGCCAGCCGGCCCGAGCCCCGTCGCGAATTCGACGCCATGATCTGCTGGATGTCCGAAGCAGCGACCCTCACCCCGGGCCGCAAACTCGCCATCAAACACACCACCCGCAACGCGCGCGTCGTCGTCGACGCGATAATGCACCGGCTCGATGTCAACACGCTGGCGCCAGACCCCAGCCTGCCCGCCCTCGCCCTGAACGACATCGGTCGCGTGCGCCTGCGCTCCAGCGCCGCCCTGTTCCCGGACGCGTACAAGCGCAACCGCGCCACCGGCAGCTTCATCCTCGTCGATGAAGCGACCTCCAACACCGTTGCCGCCGGCATGGTACTCCCCAACCACTAGCCCCCGCTGGCGCGGACCCCCGCACGCACGAACCCCGCACGCACAAACCCCCGCGCGCAGAAACCCCCGCACGCACAAATCACTGTTCGACCCGGTCGATCGCCATCCCCCAACCACCCCACGGATCGCGCGTAAACCTCGCGCGCCCCTCCCTGATTGCGCGCGGGCGGGCGGCCAGCGCACCGATCCGCCTCGCATACTGGCGCAAGCAGCGGGAGGGATTCCACATGCCGAGCGACGCCACCCCATCACCCAGCCCATCACTCAGTGAGCACGACTCGGCGATCCTCGAACACGTCCCCGACGCAATCTGGGTCGTGGGACCGGATGGGCGCATCAACTTCGCCAACACCGCCGCCGCCGTCCTCTTCGGACGCCCCCGCGCGGAATTGTTGGGCGCGCAGGCCGGGACCTTCCTGCCCGGGGCGTCCTCATCGCGCCGGACCGATCCCGATCCCGCCCCCGCTGGCGAGCCCACCACCTGGCAGGGACACATCCAGCGCCCGGACGGCGCACTGCTCCCGGCCGAGTTCCGCGCCGCCCCCCTACACACCGGCAACCCAGCCAGCGGCGCGGAGCCGCCCAGCCTCGTCATCGCGCGAGATGTCTCCGGCTGGATCACCGAACATCAGCGCGTGCGCGAGGAGTCGGAACGACTCCAACTCCTCGTTGCCAACGCCCCCGACCTCATCTTCACCTGCGACGTAGAACACCGCTTCGTCTGGACCAACCTCGTCGCCGAAACGCTGACCGGCTACAGCGCCCGCCGGGTACCAAGGCATCGGCCGCAACGTGACGGGCCGCAAAGAGGCGGAGGAGGCCGCGCAACGCGCCTGGCGCGAGTCCGAGGCGCTGTCCGACATCGCCCAGGAACTCACGCACTCCTTGGACCGCGAGACCGTGCTCAAGCGCATCGTTGACCACGCCCGCCGGCTCAGCCACAGCGACGTCAGCGCCATCGCCGTCCGGGATGGCTCCGGCTTTACCTTCCTCGCCGAGGATGGCGTGCAGCCCCAAGGCCTCGGCATCGCCTTCCCCGCCGAAGGCGCCCTCGTCAAAGCCGCCCTGGCCACCCAACGCGCCGTCATGGCCCGCGCCTACCTGGAGGACAGACGGCTGCCGACCGAGCTCCGCCTTCCCGCCCTGGAGGAGGGCGTCGCCAGCGTCGCCATCGCTCCGGTCGTCCTCGACAACGCCGTCGCGGCGCTGATCTTCGTCGGTTCCCGGCGCGAACGCGACTACGCCCCGGCCGATCTCGAACTGCTCGCGCGCCTCGCCCGGCTCTCCGCCGCGGCGCTGCGCAACGCCTCACTCTTCACGGAGGCCGATAGCGCCAACCATCAGCTGGAACAGGCCCTCGGCAGAGCCAACAGCCTCACCGTCGCAGCGGAGGAAGCGGCGCAAGTGAAGTCCGAATTCCTCGCCACCATGAGCCACGAGATCCGCACACCCCTCTCCGGCGTGATCGGCATGCTGGACCTGCTCCGCAGCACCACGATGAACGAGGAGCAGGACGAATACGCGGAAGTGGCACACACCTCCGCCCACGACCTCCTGGCCCTGATCAACGACGTGCTCGACTTCTCCAAGATTGAGGCAGGCGCGCTCACCTTGGAGCGCACAGAGTTCGACTTGCGCCAGATCGTGGAGAGCACCGTGGCACTCCTCGCGGCGCGGGCGCATGAACGCGGCCTCGCGCTCGTCTCGTTCGTCGAGCCCGCCCTGGACGGCGTCCTCTGTGGCGATCCGGCCCGCATCCGCCAAGTGCTGCTCAACCTGATTGGCAACGCCGTCAAGTTCACCGATCAGGGCCACATCGATGTCCGGGCCTCAGCGCTGGAGGAAGACGACACCGGGCCGCGTGTTCGGATCGCCGTGCAGGACACCGGCGTCGGCGTCCCCCCGGCCGCACGCGGCCACCTCTTCGATCCCTTTCGGCAGGCGGACGGCTCCACCACGCGCACCCACGGCGGCACCGGCCTCGGTCTCGCCATCTCCCGTCGCCTCGTAGAACTGATGGGTGGCGAAATCGACCTGCAGAGCGTCGAAGGCGAAGGCTCCACCTTCTGGTTCACGGTCCCTCTGCTACGCGCCAACCCCGGCGGGGCCAGCGGCGCAGAGCGATCCCCCGCCGATAGCGCCGCCGCAGGCATCGCCAAGAGCAGTCAAGACGACGGCGCGCTAAAGGGACGGCACGTACTCGTCGTCGACGATCTGGCCCCTGCCCGCACGGCGATCTCCGCCTACATCATCACGGCCGGCGCAGAGGTCGCCCAAGCGGAAGATGCCCAATCCGCCCTCACACTCATCCAGGACCGCCAGTCGAGGCAGCAACCCCCGTTCGACGTCGCGCTCATCGATCGCGCCCTGCCGGGCATGGATGGCTGGGCGCTTGCGGAGCACATCCGCGCGGACGTGCGCCTGCAGCAGACGCGACTGATCCTGCTGACCGCCTTCAATCAGGCGGGGCAGCGCGAGCGGGCGCACCGCGGCGGCTTCGACGACTTCATCGCCAAACCCGTGCGCGGCCATGCCCTGATCGAAACCATCACCAACGTGCTCTCGGCCGCGGATCCCAACGGCGCCAAGCGTCCCCCGACCGCGACCGGAGCCTCCGTCAGCGAGCAGCGAGCTCCGCACCCCGTCGCCCCACCCACCTCTCTCGCGGGGAACCTGCGCGTCCTTGTCGTAGAGGACAACCTCGTAAACCAGATGGTGGCGGTCAAACACCTCGAACATCTGGGCATCGAAGCGGAGTTGGTCGCCAACGGTGCTGAGGCCGTCGACGCCCTCAGCAAGGCAGACTACGACCTGGTCTTCATGGACTGCCAAATGCCCGTCATGGATGGCTACGCCGCCACCCGGGCGATCCGCGAGCAGGAGATCCGATCGCAGCAGCACACCCCAATCGTCGCCATGACCGCCAACGCCATGCCCGGGGACGCGGAGAAGTGCCGCCAGGCCGGCATGGACGACTACCTCTCAAAACCCATCACCCGTGCCGATCTACAACGCATCCTGGACAGCTGGACCCGGCCGCGCGGCCTCGACCACGAACAGGCCTCGCCCCCGCCGGCCACTGGCGAGTCCATCACCAGCGACCTCCTCAACCCGGCCGTACTCGAAGAACTCAGCGCGCTTGGCTCCAGCAACGACAGCTTCGTTGGGCAACTGCTGGCCCAATACGCGCAGGAAGTCCCGCAGCTCATCGCGCAATGCCGGGGGGCCGTCCTGGCCCAAGATCCCAACACGTTGCGCCGTGCCGCGCACACGCTGAAAGGCGGCAGCGCCAACATCGGCGCCACCGCAATGGCACAGCGGGCGCACCTAGTGGAAACCCTGGGGGCGAACGGAACGACCGAACGTGCCGACGATCAACTGACAGAGATCGAAGGGCTGTACCAGCGCACACTCACCGCGCTGGCAGCCTGGCTGGAAGCCGCCTGACGTCTGGGCGCTAGCAAGGGAACGCAATGCGGGTCGTAATCGTTGGGGACGACGCCATCCAGCGCGGAATCCTGGAGCAGCATCTGCGCTCCACCGGATACGAAGTGCAGGGCTTCGCCGACGGCGACGCCGCCTGGGCCTCACTGCAGCAGGACCCAGCGCGCCTCGTCGTCACCGACTGGTCCATGCCCGTGATCAGCGGCGCCGATCTGATCCGACGCATCCGCACCGCCAACTCCTCCGCCTACACCTACACCCTGATCATGGCGGCCATGGACGCCAAGGATGAGATCGTCGAGGGACTCGGCGCCGGCGCCGATGACTACCTCACCAAGCCCGTCGACCCGCGAGAGCTGCGCGCGCGGCTGGCCTTGGGCGAGCGCATCTTGGACCTGGAAGATCGCCTGCGCGCCTCCTCCAAGCGCATCCGCCGCCTCACCCCGGACGACGGACTCGACACCTTGCTCAACCGCCAGGCAATCCACGCCCACGCCGACGCCGAACTCGACCGCGGCGCACGTGACGCCAAGCCCGTCAGCGTCGCCCTGCTGGACGTCGACCGGTTCACGGTGATCAACGACACCTACGGCCACGCCGTCGGCGACGAAGTGCTGGAGGCAATCGCCGACGCCCTGCGTTCCAACAAGCGCCCCTATGACTGGATTGGCCGCTGGTCCGGCCAAGAGTTCCTGGTCGTCCTCCCCGGCGCAACCCCGGAACACGGCAAAATGGTTGCCGACCGCCTGCGACAGGCGATTAGCCAAATCCAAATCACGCTGGATGGCGACGAACCAATTCAAGTCACCGCAAGCCTCGGCGTCGCGACACAGCATCCCGGCGGCCGGGGCAACCTCGTCGGCCTCCTGGTCGAAGCGGACAAGGCCCTCTACGAGGCCAAACGCAGCGGCCGCAACCGCGTCGTCGTCGCCGATACCCTACCCGTCGCACGCTCCGCCTAACCGGCCCCCCTCCCCGCGAACCACCGCCAACCTCGCGCAACTGCACGGCCCCATCATCGTCCCGGCAGCCCTGAATCGCCGAGACAAGAAGAGCAGAGGAGCTCCGCTGCGCCTATCCTGCGCACCCACCCCCCTGCGGGATCGCACCCCTGCGGGATCACCCACCGCAGGATCACAGGAGCGCCCCATGCCACAGGATCCCGTCTCAACAAGCCCCCAACGCACACCCACCGAGAGCGCGACGGCGGGTCCCGTGGGGGTCAACCACATCGTGCTCAACGTTCACGACATCGACCGCTCGCACACCTTCTGGACAGACATCCTCGGCTTCCGGCAGGTCGGCACACTGGATCGCACCGGCGCCGGGACAATGCGCTTCTACGCCGGCCGCGGCGGCAATCACCATGACATCGCATTGACGCAGCTGGCCGCCCCAGCCGATTCGGACGCCGCCACAGCGCCCTCCCAACCGGCCCTCAACCACGTCGCCATCGAATACGGCGACCAGGAATCCTGGCTGGCGCAGCTACGCCGGCTGCAGGCGGCGGGCGTAGCCTTCCAGGGACGGATCAACCACGGCACCAGCCACAGCGTGTACGTCCAGGATCCGGACGGGCACGACGTCGAGGTCATGTATTCGCTGCCCCCGGACCAATGGCAGGGCGACATCAACGCCGCCCTCAACCACCTCACTGTCCTCCCCCGCGACGGCGACGACGCCCTCGCGGATCCCCAGACCCCGCACTTCTAGCCGCGCAGTCACCCGTCGGCGGCCGTCTCCGCCGGGGTCGTCGCCCACGGGTCGCGGCCGGGCTCGCCACCGTCGCCCACGATCTGCAACCGCTCCAGGAAATGATCCCAACCCTGCCCGAATTGCTCCGCCGCCGGCGTCGGCAAGCCCCGATGCAGGAAATGCAAGTGCGTGCCCGCGTCCGTGGGCGTCAAGGTGATCTCCACCGTGCTGCTGCCCGGCGGCACCGGCTTATCGGGACCCTCCCAGCCGAACGTAAACACGACCCGCGAGTACGGCACCACCTCCACGAACTCACCCAGCGCAACATCGTTGCCCGTGCAATTCACGCGGTAGAGACCGCCCGCGTACGGCTCCAGGCTCGCCTCCGTGCCCATCCAGCGGATCTGCTCCCTACTGTCCGTCAGCAGCGAGAACACAGTCTCCGGACTCGCCGCGATATCCAACTCTCGCTCAATCTCGGTCAGCGCTTCCGCGCTCTCATCCGTCGGCGCCATCGGCCACGCTCCTCTCCCTCAACTCGGCCGCCCGCTTGAGTTGGTCCAAGTGGTGATCCCAGAAATGCTCCAGATAGCCCCGCAACTCGTCCAGACCGTCCGGCCGCGCGCGGTAGAAACGACGCGTCCCCTCCCGACGCTCGATTAGCAGGTGCGCGTTCTTCAGCACTCCCAAATGCTGCGAAATCGCCGGTCGGCTCACCTCGAAGTGCGACGCAATGTCCCCCGCCGACAGCTCCTCGTGCGCGACCAACTCCAGGATGCGGCGGCGGCGCGGATCGGCGATGGCGTGCAAAGTCGTATCCATCCGCCCACCGTAAGCGGATGCTTACCGTCCGGTCAAACCCGACGTGCTGGCGCCCCCAAAATCGCATCCACCCCTCAGTGTCGCGGGCCTTGCCGGTCCGGCGCCGGGGCGCTGTCATCCAACTCGCGTTGCCCGCCGGGTTCCTCCCGCACCACCGCCTGGAACAGGCCCAGCTCTGGCGGCCCCGCCAGCACCCCCTCCAACGATCCCTGCGCGTGGCTCGTCCGGAAGGCATCGGACCGCGTCCAGGCCTCGAACGCCGCCCGGTCCAGCCAAATGCTGTGGCTGATGTACTCCCCCACCTCATCGCTGCGCAATAGCGCGAACTGGACGAACCCTGGCGCCTCTTGCAGATGCGTCTCGCGTTCCTTCCAGATCCGCTCCCAATCGGCCTCCCGCTCCGGCACCACACGGAATCGGTTCATCGCCACGAACATCTGCAACCCCCTCTACCAACGCATACGCCTGCCCCCACCCTACGGACCCGGACCGACCGGCTCTCCTCTGTGATCCGATACCCTGTCGCGACGCGCCGCCAGGCGCGAAGGGGGGATCGCATGATCGGAACCACGGAGCAGGACGAGTTCATCCGCGACCACCTGTTCGCCGTCGTCACCACGCTGCGGAAGAACGGCAGCCCCTCCAGCAGCGGCGTCTTCGTCGTCATCGATGGCGACGACATCACCTTCTCGACCACAGAGGACCGGCTCAAGACCCGCACGATCGAAAACGACGCCCGCGTCGCCGTCACGCTCTCCGATGCCGGCGATCCCTTTGGCTACGTCACCGTCGAGGGCAGCGGCTCCATCCAGCGCGACAACATCATCCCCACCCACGTCGAACTCAACCGCGCCATGCGCGGCGATGCCTCCTGGGAACCCCCGGGCAACTTCGACCAACTGCTCAAGGATCAGGGCCGGCTCGTCGTCCGCATCAAGCCGGAGCGCGTCTTCGGCGTCCTCAAGATGTAGCGGCGCGCGCTCCCATCATCGGCGCCCACCCAGGGATCGGAACCCCATCATCGAACGCCCTCCCGATCGACCCCCCCGATGATCGAAACGAGCGTCTTCTACCTCCCCTCCAGCGGCTCACGCGCCCAGATCGAGCGCGGCCTGGCCGGTCTCGACCCCCAGATCTACCAACAGATGCTGCGTGAGCTGGGCGAGCAGGCCCGCCTCGCCGACCAACTCGGCTACGATTCCATCGCCTTCACGGAACACCACTTCCACGTCGAAGGGATTGAACTCTCCACCAACCCGATCTTGCTGGACCTCTTCGTCGCCATGCAGACAGAGCGCATTCGCGTCGGCCAGCTCGGCCTCGTCCTGCCCACCCACAACCCGATCCGCGTCGCCGAGGACATCGCCATGCTGGACCACATGAGTGGCGGCCGGGCCGTTGCGGGCTTCGCGCGCGGCTATCAGCGACGCTGGGTCGACACCATGGCCCAGCAGCTGCACGGCATCCACGGCGCAACCCCCGGCCAGCACGACGCCATCGACGCCGCCAATCGCGCCGCCTTCGAAGAGCACTTCCGCATCATCAAGCGCGCCTGGACAGAGGACCTCTTCGACTTCCAGGGCGACTATTGGCAGATCCCGCCCCCCGGCACGCCCTGGGACCTGGAAGCCACACAGCGCTACGGCGCCGGCGTCAGCGACGGCATCGTCCAGCAGATCGGCGTCGTGCCAAAGCCGCTGCAACGGCCCCACCCCCCCATCTTCCAGCCCTTCGCCGCAAGCGAGCGCACGATCCGCTGGTGTGCCCGCGAAGAAGTCACCGCCATCCTCGCACCCCTGCGGCCCGCCCTGGAGCAAGAGCTCTTCCAGGTCTACCGCGAAGAGGCCCTCGCCTGCGGTCGCGATCTCCAGCCGGGGCAGGGCCTGGGCGTGCTGCGTGACGTAATCGTCGCCGACACCGACGAGGAAGCCTATGCCCTCTGGCGCGACTCCGGCGCCTTCGTTGGCGCCGCCTGGTTCGAGCCCTTCCACTTCGGCGACGCCCTCGTCGATCCGAATACCGGGCAGCGGCCCAGCGTGCAGGAAATGCTCGACACCGGCCTGCTCCTCGTCGGCAGCCCAGACACCGTCAGCCGTCAGATCGAAGCCATGCTCGCCTACTTGCCCGTACAACGCATCGTCGCCTGGCAGTACATCGGCCTCGTGCCCCACAACAAGCTGATGCGTTCGCTGGAACTCTTCGCGACCCAGGTGCTGCCTCGCTTCAACGAAGCCGGCTGAGCCCGCAACCGCAACCCTGGGGCGAGCGACTAATCGAGCGCCGCCGCCGCCGGGCCTTCCGGCGTCGCATTCTCCGGCGCCGGTGGACTGGGGATCGCGAACCCCATCGGTCGGCGCTCCGCGCCGGGACTGCTCTGGATCGTCATGAAACCCAACGCCGCCAAGCGCTGAATCCACGCCGTCGCGAAGCCTTGCATGACGTCATTGCCGGACTCCAGCGAACACGTCGTCCCCAAGTCAGAGCAGAGGAACAGGCGCATCAGAGTGCGCTTCTGCGGCAGTGGCAGGAAATCCAGCGCGCCCACCGGCTCATCGCCCAACTCCACTTGGTGCAGGGCCGGCAGATCGGGGTCGGCCACCTCCACATCGCGAACGTGAAAGTGCTCCTCCTTCCACGTCAGCGTCGGCGCGATCGACTTCAGATGCGGGATGACCATCGCATCCTCGCCCTCAATCATCCACTCGTAGCTGGGCTGCGGACCGTGCCCGTGAGGGTCGGCGGCCTGCGCCTCCTCCCCGCGGAGGCCCTGCTCCAACGCACTAGGGTCGGCGAGCTCCGCCGCAGAATCGCTGCGGTGGTCTGCGGCGGGTGTCGTCACGGAAGCCTCCTTCGCGATCAGTGCCGCTGGCCCACAAGCGGGTCAGCGGCGGGTCAGCGGCGGGTCAGCGTCACGATAGAGCGTCGACGGCGGGAGGCCCCCCGCCCTCCTGCTGCAGCAACAGCGCCTCCTCTGCCCCCACCCCCGCCAAATGGCTGAGATAGATCGGCACCAGGGGCAGCACGCAGGGCGACACGAAAGAGAGCACGCCACCCAAGAACGCAACGCCAAAGCCAAACACCCCGGTGATGTTCCCCTCCGTCGTCGAATCGGCCGAGTTGGCGAAGCCGAAATAGTCATTCAACACGCTGACGTTATCCAGGAAGATCAGCATCCCCATGAACACGATCAGAATGCCGCTGCCGATCGAAATCTTCGACATGTGCGGACCGATCTTCTTCAACACAGATGTCGACGATCCCAACGCCGCCCCTGCCAGCAAGAAGGGAATGCCCAGGCCCGCCGCGTAGAAGACCAACAGCAACGTCCCCTGCGCGACCGATCCGCCGTCCGCCGCCAGCGTCAGAATGCCCGCCAGGATCGGCCCCACGCAGGGCGTCCAGCCCAACGAAAACGCGGACCCCACGAAGACCGACCGGCTGTACTTTCGCAACCGGCCCCGGGGCGCGACTTTCGTCGCCACCGGGGTATCGGCGCCGAATTGGTAGGTGCGCATCAGGAACGGAATCGTAACCAGCTCGGCCAGATGCAGCCCCAGAACGATCAGCGTCACCCCTGCCACCCGCTGGAACCAAATGATGTTGTCCTGCAGCGCGAACCCCACCACGCCCAGGGAGGCCCCCAAGACCACGAAGACCACGGAGAAGCCGCCCACGAAGGCGACAGCGTGTAGGAACGTTGCTCGACGCGGTGGCACCAGCGGTTGTGCAGGCGCTGCGATCTGCGCGATAGCCATGGCCCTATCCTAATCCGGTCGGTGCGCTGCGGAAGCGGACATCCACCCAGCCCCACCCATCCTCATCAGGCGATACGGCCCCGATCGACGGGAGGGATTGCCCGCAGCGCAGCAGATCGGGGGTTGATCGGACAATGGGGGAGGGAAACGACGGGAACGCCGCGCTGAGCGTGATCATTCCCACACTCAACGAACAAGACCACATTGCGGCCGCGGTCGCCAGCGCCTTCGCCGCCGGCGCCGACCAAGTCATCGTCAGCGACGGCGGTTCCCACGACGCCACCGTCTCCATCGCCGAATCGCTGGGTGTCTGCCTCGTCCAAGGCGCCAAGGGCCGCGGGCCGCAACTCAATCTCGGCGCGCAAGCGGCGCGCGGACAGATTTACTGCTTCCTCCACGCCGACGCCCAACTCCACCCAGACTCCGGCCGGGCCATGCGCGACGCCCTGCGCGACCCACGCGTCGTCGGCGGCAACCATCGCATCCACTTTGGTGCCACCGCCCACGGCCGCTTCCTGGCCGCCTTCTACCACGTCATCCGACGCCTCCGCGTCTACTACGGCGACTCCGCCATCTTCTGCCGCCCGGAGGCATTCGCGGCCGTTGGCGGGTTCCCGCCCTTCCCCCTCATGGAGGACCTCAAGTTCGTCCACCGCCTGCATCGCATCGGCCGCATGGCCTATCTCTCGCCCCGCGTCACCGCCTCCCCGCGACGCTGGGAGCAGGGCGGCGTCGCCGCCGCCTGGGCCTCCTGGCTCGTCATCCAGGCGGCGTACTTCCTGCGCGTCTCGCCGCATCGGCTGGCGCGCCTCTACAAGCAGATCCGCTAACATGCCCCACCCCCACGGCGCTCATCCAAACGTCCCTCCCCCAAACGCCCAACCCGGGCCGGCGCTGGGCATCCTCACGCGCGCACCGCACCCCGGCACGACAAAGACCCGTCTCGCGCGCGTCATCGGGAACGACGCCGCCGCCGCCCTGGCCACCGCGATGCTGCAAGACACCGTGCAAGCGCTCCATTCCCACGACTGGCGCACAGCGCTGTTCGTCGAACCCGGGCCCGCCCTCGATGCCGTCCGAACCCTCACCGGCCACCCCGACGCGCTCCCCCAGACCGCCGGCGACATTGGCCGCCGCATGCAGTCCGCCGCCGCCACCCTGTTCGACGACGAACACCGTCCGGTCGTCCTGGTCGGGACCGACATCCCCGCGCTCCGCGCCACCGCCATCCATGACGCGCTCCGCGCCCTCGCCCACAACGACGCTGACGTCGTCTTCGGACCGGCTCACGATGGTGGCTACTACCTGATCGGCCTCAACCAGCTCCGCCCCGGCCGCGAAGCCCGCCTGTTCCATCACACGATCGCCTGGAGCACCGACCACGTGCTGGCCCGCTCAGAGGCCGTCGCGGCAGCCGCCGGCTTGCGCGCTGTCCGAATCGAAACCCTCACCGATATCGACACCGCCGCCGACCTGGCCGACCTGCGCGCACGACTCAACACGCCCGGCGACCACGGACCCGCAGCCGGCCCGCGCACCCGCGCGCTCGCAATGGCGATTGACCTGCCCGCCGATGACTAATCCTCTGGCGAAACTGCGGACCAGCGCGCGCGGCTAGTCGTCCCGGAGCGCGTCGCGAACCGTCGGCCAATTCCGCGCGACCGCCGGCGTCGGCCGCTCGCTGGGCGGCGGGCCGGGCTTGTAGAACGACTCCGTCGGCGCCGTGATCAACTCCACCAACGTCGGCCCGTCCTGCGCCAGGATCTCGTCCAGTTGCGCATCGAACGCCTCGACATCATGGAACCGGGCCACCTGCGCGTAGCCCGCCTCACGAGCCAGTCCTGCGAACGAAATCCGCCCCTCGCTCGGGATCGCCTGCGCGCCACTGGTCTCGTAGACCCCGTTATGCATCACGATGTGCAGGAAGTTCGACGGGGCTGCGTGTGCGATCGTTGCCAGCGAGCCCAACTGCATCAGAAGCGACCCGTCCCCGTCGATCACCCACACGCCCACATCCAACCGCGCCAGCGCCACGCCCAGTGCGTAGGTCGACGCGCCGCCCATGAAGCCCAAGTTCAGCAAATTACGATCGCTCCCTGAGCGCCGCACCCACGGCCCCAGCGCAGTCATCGCCGGCACCACGACCTCATTCGTGCGCCGCCGCGCGAGCACATCCAAGGCCGCGTCTCGCGTCATGCGTCGTTCGGGATCGGGGTTGGTATTCGGCATCGCTAGACCGTCTCCGCGCCGATCAGCAGCGCAACCGGGCCACCTCGCTGCTCAGCCTCCCTGTACGCCGCCCCGATCTGCCCCACATCCGCAGGCCCATCAATCAGGTGATGCGGTATCTCCAGCGCGTCCAGCAGCGGCTCCGCAAGTCGCACCATCGACCCGAAGTCCGCTTGCGGCGCCTTCGCCCGGTCCCGGCTCAGCAGCCCCACCATCAGCACGATGGGGAACGCCCCATCGATACCCAGACCGCGCAAGTTGTTCACGCAGGCGTAGAGCCCGGCGTGCTGAATCTGCAAGATCGGGCGACGGCCGCCCACGATCAGACCGGCGCAGATCGCCGTCCCCTCATCCTCCGTCGTCGCCTGGATGAAGCGCATCGACGGATCCGCCTCGATCGACGCGATCAGCGTGCGCTGATGCGTGTCCGGCACCGCCACCACATCCTGCACGCCGGCATCCAGCAGCGCTTCGAGTAGTTCCGTGGCGGCAACCGACTGCGCAATCATCGTCATCGACCGATCCTTACGACGCGGGAGCCCGCTGGCACCCGCTTGTCCTGGGCGACCGCCGCAGGATAGCCGTCTCGTCGCGCCAGAGCCCATCCCACCAGTCGCCAGGGCGCGGTTGTAACGTTTTCGCGACTCGCGTGTCGTTCAGAAAGGAGCCCACTCAAGTGTCGAGCGAGGAACCCAGAACCTCGTCCGAACGTCCCAAGGGCGAGGAGCGCGCCGTGTCCGACCCAAGCACCATCGAACTCGACGCACTCGATCGACTGATCCGGGGCGGGCGGCCTCCGCACCCTCCCGTCGGCGCGCTGGCCGGCGCGCTGGCGTCCGGCTCTGAGATGGAGTCCCTGGCCCAAGTCGCCTTCGCCGTCCGCGACACCGCCGCGGACGAGACCGGCCTCCATGTTGATCGCACCTGGGCGCGGATCAGCGCCGGCATACAGGCCCCCGCGCCCCTCCCCACTGGCCCCCTCAGTCGCCTCCGCGCGGCCGTCATGACGCCCTTCGCCGCTCCCGGCCCGCGCCGCCGCCTCGCCTTTACCCCCTGGTCCCGCGCCGCCTCGTCATTCGCAGCCGTCCTCGTGCTCGCCATCGTCGCGGCGCTATCGGTGCTCGTGCTGCCTGGCGGCAGCGCCGAGGCCAGCTTCCTCGACGCCGTCCAAGAACTCACCGCCACCTCCGACACCGCCCTCGCGGACGCCTCAATCAGCGCGGACGAAGCAACCACCCTCCAACGCCGGGTGGACGCCGTTGTCGCGGCGCTCGCCTCGAACCCGGAGGCGCTCACCAACATCGCGCCCGATCAGACCCGCGCGGCCCTGCGGGCGATTAACCGCGTGCGCGTCGCGCTGGACAGCGCCAGCCCCGCTGGGGCCGCTGCCAGCGCCGTCACGACCGCCGCCGTCCTCGCCGCCTCCCTCGCCCAGCTCGACGCGGTTGCCGCAACGGTCGCGGCGGTCGTTGGCCAAGGCGAATCGAGCCGCCCAGCGATCGACCGCTCCGGCGACGCACCCGCCGGCAACGACACCACCACTCCGGACGGGTCGGGCCCGGCACGGCCTGGCGCCGTCGTGGACGACGAAGCAGCCGACCCCGCCGATTCCCGCGACGACCCGACCACCGGCACCCGTCCCAGCGAGCCAACGACCGACCAGCCAACCGCCGACGGTGATGACCGCTCGGGCGAACTGGACCGCCCGGCGGCCGTGGACGGTGTTCGCGAATCCGAAACCGACCTGGCCGATCCCGCCACCGATGCGGATCGCACGGATCCGATTCGCGTTCCCCTCAATCCTGCCCCGCCCAATGACACCGCAACCGACAGCGCCCCCGTCGAGTCGCCGCCAACGGACGTGGCCGGCGTCGACTCGGAGCGCGATCCCGACAGCACAGCCGACGGCGACTCCCGCGACACCGTGACGGGCGACAGCGATGTCGAGAGGGGCGAAAGCGAGGTCGAGACGGACGACGGCGATTCCGTCGCCCCGGACGACGCCGGTGCCGGTGACCAGCGCCGGCCCCCGCCGCCCAGCCGGGAACCGCACCCTCCGGACCCAACCCGTCCCGCGCCTGAGCCGGCGCCGCCGCAAGAAGAGCCAACCGACCCACCACGGGACACGGTCGATCCCGACCGCGAGATCGAGGGAAGCGCCATCACGGAAGGGGCGGATACGACAGCTCCCGCGGAGCACACGACCAGCGAAGACGGGGAGCCGCAAGACGGCTCCCTCGGCACGTCCGCAGAGTCCGTCGAACTCGCCTCACCGGACCCTGAGCCCGAAACCGGCCCCTCAGAACCGTCCAACGAGACCCCGAGCTCGTCCCCCGAAACGAGCACCAGCGCTCCCCAGCCAACCCCAGACAGTGCGGGCCCCGTCGAGACCGACAACAACGTCTCAGCGCTCGGAGATCCGGCCCGATGACCCTCGAAGCGGTCGTCAGGCCGCGCGACCGGGACGACGCGTTCGCCCTCGTGCGACGCGCCCAGTCCGGCGACCAGGCCGCCTTCGGGGCGCTCTATCAGCACACCGTCTCGTCGGTCTTTCGCTACGCCAAGAGCATCGTCCGGAACGCCACCGTCGCGGAGGATGTCACGGCACAAACCTTCCTCCAGGCCTGGAGTCGGATCGACGGCCTCAAAAAGCCCGAGCGCTTCGAGGCCTGGCTGCTGCGCATCACGCACAATCTCGCCCTCAACGAACTGCGCCGCACCCACCCCACCCCCATCGACGACGCGCCCGAGCTCATCGACACCAATCGCTTCCAAGACCCCGCCCGGGTGCTCAACGGCAAAGACGACGCCGAAGCCGTCCGCTCCGCGATGCAGGAGCTCCCCGATCCTCAGCGGGAAGTGCTGGTCCTGCGCTACTTCGCCGGGCTCAGCCACGCCGCCGTCGCCGTGCAGGTCGGCAAGAGCGAGAACAACGTCCGCGTCCTGCAACACCGCGCCTTGCGCCGCCTGCGCGACATCCTCCAACAAGCCGGTTACGACGAAGCCACCGCCGGCGCCGCCGTCGGCGCCATCTGACAGCGCCCCCCCACCGGGGGGCCGCCCCCTGCCCGCTGGTCCCAGATCGGATGATTTCGCGCCTTCCTGCGCTCGGCTGTAACGCCGGGCCTCGTCATGTGTCTTTCAGACAGAGCACCACACCAGACGAGAGAAAGGAACACGCAATGCACCAACGCCATCAAGCAGGAATCAGCCAAGCAGTCAGCCGCGCGCGCACCGTGCTGCTGCTGGCGGCCATCGCGCTGCTCATCGCGACGATCGGGGCCGCCAGCCTCAGTTTGGGCACGAGCAGCGTCGCTGCCCAGATCCCAACACCGGTCTCGCCGGTTCCCATCCAGCCCGACCGCGACGGCGACCTCAGCGGTCGCTACTTCGGCACGCAAGACGACCAGCGCTTCGGCATGGCGCTGACGCAAGCAGGCAACCTCCTGCACGGCGTCATCGTGCAGCCCCTGCCCCAGACCTCCGACGACGCCTTCCTCGACGCCGCCACCGACGCCCTCATCGGCGACCGGCTCTTCGGCATCGTTGATGGCGACAACCTCTACCTCATCCGCTTCAGCAACCCGGCCGAGTTCTGGTTCGGCGCGATCAGTCGCACCAGCACCGCCATCGTCCTCGAGGGCCGCTGGGTGAGCGGCCAGGGCTCCGGCGAGTGGAAAGCGGAGAGCGTCCGCCACGCGACGCTGGACGTCGCCGCCCGGGTCATTCCCAACACCATCAACGCGGGCGAAACGACCCGAGTCGACTACGGCGTCCGCATCGACAACACCAGCGACCGCACCGCGCGAAGCGTGGAGTTGGACCTGCGCGACCTGCCCGACTTCTACCGCATCGACTCAATCACCATCGTGCGCGGTCACCTCACCGACGACCTCGAAGCGCTCGACGCCGCCCCGATCGCGCCAACGAGCGTCGGGCCCGGCCTCAGCCTGCCCCTGGGTGACCTCGCCCCCAACGCCTCAGTCTTCGTCCGCGTCGATGGCGCCGCCTCCCCGGACGACGCGCAGGCGGGCGAGCACACCAGTGTCGCCGTCGCCAGCGCCCGCAACGCCCGCACGCAGACCGCGCGGGTAACGCTCACCGTCGGCGCTGGCCCGGAGCTGACCGTCAGTGGACGGCCCGTGCCGAATATCGTCCCCGCTGGCGAGGACACGCGCGTGACCTACAACGTGCTCGTCGCCAACCAGGGCAACGGCGCAGCCGAGAACGTGCAACTGCAGGTCGCCGGACTGCCGCGCTTCTTCCGCATCGACGGCATAGAAATCGTGCGCGGACCCATCCGTGACAACCTCGAAGCGCGCGACGGTGCGCCCCAGGCGCTCGCCCCCGCCGACGGCTTCCTCAGCCTGCCGCTGGGTGACATCGACCCGCATTTCGCGGCGCTGGTCCGCATCCACGGCGTCGTCTTGCCGGGCTCCGACTCGGTCGGCGACCACCGCACCACGGCCACCGCAAGCGCCGACAACGCCCGACCCGCCTCAACGCGCATGACCCTCACCGTCACCGGCGGTCCGGACCTGACCATCGCCGCACGCGTCGCTCCCGCGCAGATCAGCGTGGGCGAGATCAGCCGCGTCAGCTACGGCGTCACCATCTCCAACTTCGGCGCTCAGACCGCCCACGGCGTCCAACTGGAGCTCAGCGGGCTACCGCCGTTCTTCCTCATCGACTCCATCCAGATCTTCCGCGGCCCCGCAGGCCTCGACCTGGAATCGCGACCGGGCGACTCCCTCACCCTCGGCGGTCGCGGCGGCACGCTCAGCCTGCCCCTGGGCGACATTGACGCCCAGGAGGCCGTCTTCGTTCGCGTCAGCGGCGTTGCCACACCGGAACGTCGCGGCGAGTTCACCAGCGTCGCCAGCGCCACCTCGCGCGACGGTCACAGCGTGACCGATCGCGTCCTGCTGACCGTCATCGGCGACCGCGCGCTCGATCGGACAATCGACCGCCCGGTCGACGGCGTCGCCGTGAACTAACGCCCCGCTCAGCTCGCGCCTATCCGGGCGCATGGCTCAGGGTCCAGGACGAGAAGAGGGGAGGCCAGATGGCCTCCCCTCTTCTCGTCCACCGGGCGTCCCGCGACATACGCACCCGCGTTCCGATCGTAGAATCGCGCAGGAGCGCGACTGCATGACCAGCGACCGGCCAGCGACCCCGTCACCGCGATCAACCGACGAAGGCCAACCTGGCGCCTCGCCCGGCGAGGCCGGCTTCCCCCACGAGAATCCCAATCGCCCCCGCGAATACCACGGCGCCCGCACAGTCATCGTGGCGTTGCTGGTACTGGCCGCCGTCGCGGTCCCGCTCTGGCTCACACTGGCTGGCGGCGACAGCCCCTCCCGCGACGGCGACTTCGGACTCGCCACGCGACCCGCCTATCTGCTCCCCGCCGACCTCCCGCCGGGTGCCCTCGACACCGATGACACTGTCGGCCGGCTCGCCCCCGACTTCGAGCTCGAGACCCTGGACGGAAACCGCTTCCGGCTCTCGGACTGGGCGGGGCACCCCGTCGTTGTCAACTTCTGGGCCTCCTGGTGCACCCCCTGCCGGCGTGAGGTGCCCGTCCTCATCCGGCTGCAAGAGCAACATCGGGCGGCCGGCTTGATCATCGTCGGGGTCAACATCGAAGAGGCGCGGCGGCCGGCGCAAGACTTCGCCGACGAGTTCGGCATCAACTTCGCCCTCCCCATGGACTTCGATGGCAGCGTCACCCGGCGCTACGGCATAGATGGCCAGCTAGGACCGCCGCACACCATGTTCATCGGGCCGGACGGAGTCATTCAGCAGATCTTCCGCGGTCAGGGACCGGACGCCGTCTTTGAAGCGACCGTCGCCGCGCTCCTCGACACCCTGGCGGAGCCCGTCGGCCCGCAGATCCTGCCCGGCCCCAAGGCGCTGCCCGCCGAACTCCTCGCGACTGTCAACGACTCCCCTGTAGCGGCGAGCGTCGGCGCCACCGCGCCCGACTTTGTGCTCGCGGACGCCATCAACCCCGGACTGCGCTGGCGGCTCTCCGGCCAACGCGGCACCGCGCTCCTGCTCGTCTTCGTGCGGCCCAACTGCACCAATTGCGACGACGAACTCGCGCGGGCGGTAGATGCGGCCACGGCGGCCGGCGTACGCCCCACGATCATCCGTACGGCCTCAACACCGCTCCCCACCGAATCTCCCTACACCACCCTCGTCTGGGAGCGGCAGAGCGCCGCCGTCTTCGGCGCCGGCGCCAGCGTGGAGTACGTGTTGATCGACGCCGCCGGCGTCATCGAAGCGCTCCCCCTCGACGATGCCGCGGCCGCCGCCGCGCTCGCCGCTCGGACCGCCCCGAACGCTACCGGCGACATGGACGATCCGGGCGACGGCTGACCGGCTAGGCCTCCGCGGCCCACTCCTCGTTCAGGATCGTCTCGATGATCCGGTGCAACAGCGGCCCCTGTGTGACGATCCCCACCACCTTCGCCTCCATCTCATCCACCACCGGCAAATGGTGCACCCCTTCAAACGCCAAGCGTTGGATCGCACAGCCGATCGGCTCTGCGGAACCGATCAGCACCGGATCCGGCGTCATCACCTCCTGAACGCGCACATCCGCGCCGGTTTCGCCCGGCTTGATCTCCATCACCGCGTCACGCTCCGTCACGATGCCCACCAGCGCCTCCCCCTCCATGACCAGCGCCGCCCGCACCTGGTGCTGGCGCATCCGCCACAGCGCGCGCTCCATCGTGTCCTCGGGAGCCACGGTGACGAAGACGTCGCTCGTGACCTCGGACACCGGCGTCTCCAGCAGCATGTGCTCCAAACGATCCTTGGGCAGCAGAAACTCCGCCGTTGACGGAATCCAATCCGAGTCTTCCCACGGGTTCTCGTCGTTGAGAGCGGTGTACTGAGTCTCAGAGGTCATCGCGTTCCCGCATCGATCTATTCAGCGCGTCTCGCCTTGGCGAGCCGCTGACAGGACTAGGCGCCTTCTCGGGTCCAGGGGGACAACGGCGCCAGCGGCTGGTTCAAAATCGCCTCCGGCATCGCCTCCGCCATGTAGCTCAGAATGTCGCGCGCCCGGATGATCGCGCGCAGCGTGCCATCCGCCTCCACCAACGGCAGGTGGCGCATCCGCTCGCGATCGAGCAACTGCAGTGCCTCACGCATGCTGGAGTCCGGCGCAACGCTGATCACGGGCGAGTTCATCACCAGACCCACTTCGGTCTCCCCGCTGACGGCTGCGGAAAAGCACTTCTCCGCCATATCGCGGTCCGTGAAGATCCCAACCAGCGCATCCCCATCCATCACCGCGAGACAGCGCGTCTTCTCCTCTCGCAGTAAGCGCGCCGCTTCCGCGATCGGCGTCCTGCGTTGCACGCGCACCGGGGGCCGTCGCGCCAGGACGGAGACTGGGGTGTCAAGCACGGGTCGCCTCCAGCACTTTCGATCAGCGTCCGGATCGATGGGCGATCCAAGACGAGCAGCCTCGCTCATTCTACGCGACGCGTCCAGCGGGCTCGACCATCTTGACGCTCCGACGCCCCCGCGCACTGCGACCCAGATCACCGTCCGCAGAACCACGCCCACCTAGCATGGCAGCGCAAGGCGGCAGGGCCTGCGCACCACTCACCGTCGCGGCTGGTCAACCGGCCAGGACCACCGATGGGTGCGATGAGTCCAACGGCGTCGGGCCCAAGCGGTCGCCTCGGCGACTCATTCCTTGACGACTCCAAAGGAGGCGCATGATGCGGTTGGTTGTGGTGGGTGGCGACGCAGCGGGCGGATCGGCCGTAGCAAACGCGGGCCGGACCGACCCCAGCCTCGAAATCGTCATGTTTGAGCGCGGACCCTGGACCTCCTACTCCGCTTGAGGCTTCCCCTACGTGCTCGGAGAGCACGTCCGCGGCTGGGACGCCCTCATCGCCCGCTCGCCGGCGCAGCACCGCCAGCGCGGTATCGATGTCCGGATCAACACGGACGTCACCCATATCGACACCGCCCGCCGTGAGGTGCACTGGCGCGATCTCGAATCCGGGCGCGAGGGTCGCGACGGCTTCGACCGGCTCGTCTACGCCACCGGCGCCGCCGAGCGCCGCCCCGACATCCCCGGCGTCGACTTGGGTCACTTCGTGCACTCGCCACGGCAGGCGCAACGGCTCGGATCGGCCATGGCCGGCGTCCAGCACGTGCTGATCGCCGGTGGTGGCTATATCGGCCTGGAGATGGTGGAGGCCTTCCTCCGCCGCGGCGCCGCCGTGGAGCTGGTCACCCGATCCGAACGCATCATGCGCCGCACCTTCGACCCCGACATGTCCGGCTTGATCGAAACGGCGCTGGTCTCGGAGGGCGTGGGCGTTCGCTGCGGCGTCACGCTGACCGGCATCGAGCAACATGGCCCGCGCTTCCTCGCCCACACCGACGACGGCGAGATCGAGACGGATCTCGTCGTCATGGGGCTCGGCAGTCGCCCGCGCTCCAAACTCGCGCACGAAGCTGGCATCCCCCTGGGCGCTACCGGCGCCCTCGCCGTCGATCACGCGCAGCGCACCCGCGTCGAAGGCATCTACGCGGCCGGCGACTGCGCCGAAGCCTGGCACCGCGTCCAGCAGCGCTGGGTCAACTATCACTTGGGCACCATCGCCAACAAGGCCGGACGCGTCGCGGGCATCAACGTCGCCGGCGGCGACGCCCGCTTTCCGGGCGTGCTCGGCACCGCCATCTCCCGCACCTGTAGTGCGGAAGGCGCGCGGACCGGCCTGACCGAGACGGAGGCGGCCGAGCTCGGCATCCCCGTGCGCGCGCGCCGCATCGAAACATCCACCACCGCGGGCTACATGCCGGAGGCCACCCCGATGCATCTCAAACTCGTCGCAGAGGCCACATCGGGCCGCCTCCTGGGTGGGCAGATCCTCGGCGGGCCCGGCGCAGGCAAGCGCATCGACTCTATCGCGACTGCGATAACCGCTGGGCTCTCCGTGCAGGACATGATCGACCTGGACTTGGCCTACGCGCCCCCCTTCTCGGGCGTCTGGGATCCCGTCCAGACCGCCGCGCGCGTCCTCGCCTGAGCCAGCCCCGGCAACTGCCGCCCGCAGCTACACCCCGTGCAGCTACCGCCCCGTGAGCTACCCCAAAGCCGCCGGCTGGGCCGCATTGGAGAGCCCCTGCGGCCACCACTTGTCCTCCCAGCCCTCGGCATCCCAAATGTGACGCAGGTTTGGCAGGACCTCGCGCGCCGTCTTCTCGATGTTCGGGATCGCCAGCTCCTTCGGCACGCTGCCAAATTGGTTGAGGATCATCAGATGCCCCACATGCAGGGTGTCAATGACCTCCTCCAGCTGCTCCGTCACCTGCTTCGGCGTTCCCGCCACGATGTTGCCTTCGCGCAGCAGATCCGCCCAGGTGATCTCCTTCGTCTTCCCCGCCTTCATCTTCTCCGCCGTGCCGTCACCCTCCGCCTTCTTCGACTCCCCAAAGATCGGCTTCAGCCCCTGGCTCCGACCGAAGCCCTCGTCGATCGTGCGCAGCGTGCGATAGCCCGGCGGGTCCGCGTAGCGCGGATCCACGTGCAGCATTTTGTTGTAGAAGTACTCGGCGTGCGGGCCGAACTTGTCCGCCACCTCCTGCTCGCTGTCCCCCACCGCGACTAACTGCAGGAAGCCCAGATGGTACGGATTCAGCGGGCGCTCTTGCGCCTGCATCACGTTCCAGAACCCATCCGTGTTCTTCTTGCCAGCCTTGTAGCCACTGTACGACAGCGCGCAGTAGACGTACTCCTTCTCCGCGCACCACTCCCACGTCTCCACAGAGCCCCCACCCGGAATCCAGACCGGCGGGTGCGGCTTCTGCACCGGGCGCGGCCAAATGTTCACGTAGCGCAGCTGCGTGAACTTGCCGTTGAAGCTGAACACCTCCGGCGTCGTCCAGGCCTTGACGATCAGCTCCTCGGCCTCGTAGTAGCGCTCCCGCAACTGCGACGGGTTAATCCCATAGCCGTAGTTATCGTCCATCCCGGTCCCCACTGGGAAGCCAGAGATCATCCGGCCACCACTGATGCAATCCAGCATCGCCATCTCCTCCGCCACCCGGATCGGCGGGTTGTACAGCGCGATCGAATTGCCCAGCACAATGATCGCCACGTCCCGCGTGCGGCGGGTCATCGTCGCCGCCATGATGTTCGGCGACGGCATCATCCCGTAGCCGTTCTGGTGATGCTCATTGATGCAAACACCGTCGTAGCCCGCCCGCGCCGCCGCCTCCATCTCGTCCAGGGCGTCATTGAACATGACGTTGCCCTTCTCGGGATCGAACAGCTCGCTGGGGATATCGACCCATACCGAGTTGTGGCGCTCCGCGAAGTCCGCGGGCAAATCGCGGTAGGGCGTGAGCTGGAAGAACTCGAACTTCATACGGGCCTCCTCCTACGACGCGGCGCGCGCGTCGGCCGGGTTGCGCCGAAGTCTAACGCCCGGAGCGGGAGTGAGCGCTCAGACCGCACCAATGTGCAGCAGCCAGGCTGCGTTACCAGAGATAGCTCAGCGCCAGCAGCACGCCCATCAGCAGATGCAACTGCCCCGTCAGCTTCAGCACCTTGTTCAAGCCCCCGCCCTCCATCCCACCCACCACCAAGCGCAGCAGCAGCGCCGCCAGCGGCAGCGCGAGCCACGTCTCCATCGACCACCAGGGCATGAGCTCCGCCGCCGCGAAAATCGGCGCAAGCGCGAACGCCGTGATCAACAGCAACGCATACTCGACCCGGGCGAACACGGGCCCCAAGATCACCGCCAGTGTGCGCTTCCCCGTCCGACGGTCCGTCGGCACGTCGCGCAGGTTATTCACCACCAGAATCGCCGTGACGGTGCAGCCCACGGGTATCGCCGCCGCCGCCGCCTCCCAGGTCAGATGCTCCGCCTGCACGAAAAAGCTGCCCATCACCGCCACCACACCAAAGAAGGTGAAGACGAACAGGTCGCCCAGACCGTGATAGCCATACGGCCAAGGGCCGCCCGTGTAGAGATACCCGGCCACGATCGACCCCACCCCCACGACCAGCACCGGCCAGCCCGCCTCAATCGTGAGATAGATGCCCAAGCCCCCCGCCACCGCGAATGCAACGCTCGTCGCCATCGCCATCGCTTTGGCGCTGACCAAGCCCGCCTGCGTCGCCCGCGTCGGACCCAGCCGCCCTTCATCGTCTGCCCCGTGCCGGAAGTCGGAGAAGTCGTTCGCGTAGTTGGTCCCGATCTGGATAAAGATCGCCGCGATCAGCGCCGCCACGAAAGGCCCCACACGAAAGTCCACAATCACCGTGGCCGCCGCGGTGCCCACCAGCACCGGCGCGATCGCCGCCGGCAACGTCGCCGGTCGCGCGGCCAGCAGCCAAACGCGCGCTCCCATCGGGGCCCGCGGTCCCGTGGAGGGAGGTGCCGTTGAACGCATCGACGAACCAGCGTCAGCCACTATGGGAAGCGCGTGAACTGCTTGAAGTCCGGCTTGCGCTTCTCCACGAACGCGTTGCGCCCTTCCTTCGCCTCGTCCGTCAGGTAGTAGAGCAGCGTCGCGTCGCCCGCCAACTGCTGGATCCCCGCCAGCCCATCAGTGTCGGCGTTGAACGACGCCTTCAGAAAGCGCAGGGCCGTCGGGCTCATCGCCAGCATCTCCCGACACCATTGCACCGTCTCCGCCTCTAGCTCATCGAGCGGCACCACCGTGTTGACCAGGCCCATCTCCAGCGCCTGCTGCGCGTCGTACTGGCGGCACAGGTACCAGATCTCGCGCGCCTTCTTGTGGCCCACGATGCGCGCCAGCAGCGTCGCCCCGTAGCCCCCGTCAAAACTGCCCACCTTCGGCCCCGTCTGCCCGAAACGGGCATTGTCCGCCGCGATCGTCAGATCACACACGATGTGCAGCACGTGCCCGCCACCGATCGCGTACCCCGCGACCATCGCCACCACCGGCTTCGGCAGCGTCCGAATCTGTCGCTGCAACTCCAGCACGTTGAGCCGCGGCACTCCGTCATCGCCCACGTAGCCGCCATGTCCGCGGATGCGCTGGTCACCGCCTGAGCAGAACGCGTCCGGGCCCTCCCCCGTCAGGATGATCACCCCCACATCCTGGTCCTCGTGCGCGCGCGTGAACGCGTCCTTCAGCTCGAACAGCGTCTGCGGCCGGAACGCATTGCGCACCTCGGGCCGGTTGATCGTGATCTTCGCGATGCCTTCCGCGGTGTGATAGCGAATGTCGCCGTAGTCGCCCTCCGATTGCCAGGCGGGAACGGCCGGAACGGCCTGCTCGGTGGTCATCGTCTCTCCAGTCCATTCGTTTCGATCGAATTAGTGGGACGTGGCGATCCCCCCGCCACGGATACTGCCGCCCCGGGCACCGGCGCGCCGATGCTGCGCAGCAGCGTCGCACGCAAGGTCTCGTGAATCTCGTCCAGCGACCGACGGCCCGGCCCCGGCCGGCTCGTCACGTAGCGCAGTAACACCGCGTCCAGCGCCCCCATCCAGGCCTGCGCGACGATTGCCGTATCCATCGGCACAATCGCGCCCGTCGCGACCGCGGCATCCAACTGCTCTCGCACCAGCGCCACGAACTCGTCCTGGATCTCGGCCACCCGCGCATTGAACTGTGGTCCCGCCCCCGCCGCTTCCACGGCGAACACCCGCGCCAGGCTGCGATGCTTCGCCAGCGTGCGCAGCAACACGCGCAGCGCCGCGTCCGCCTTCGCCACCGGATCCGACTCCGCCGCGATCGCCTGCTCCACCTTGCCGCGTACCAGCCCGGACGTGTGGTCCAGCAACGCCAGCAGGATCGACTCCTTGCCCGGGAAGTGGAAGTACACGCCCCCCTTGGATGTCTCCGCCTCGCGCGCGATCTCCTCGATACCCGCCTCCTGGTACCCGCGACGCGAGATCACCGACGCCGCCGCACGCAGGATCTTCTGCTGTCGGCTGCGCGCCCGGGCTTGCTGAACCGGCATCGAAAACTCCGCCATCGATCGTCGCAAAACCGACTCATCAGTCGGTTTTTGCTACGCTATCAGCCGCCATTTGGGGGCACAATCCATCGGCCTCCCCGGGACCGCCCGACCCACCGCCCCGTATCCCCAATCCGCAGAACTCCAGCCCCAGATCCCCAGCCCCAAAAGACAAGGAGACCTCGCGTGGCGCCGTCCCACCCACCCCTGCGGCCGGCCCCCGGCTCCGACACGCCACTCCCGCCTGACCAGCGCGCGGCGGAAGTGCAAACCATGTTCTCGCGCATCGTGCCCCGCTACGACCTTATGAACCGTCTCATGACCGGCGGCATGGATGGCCGCTGGCGACGACGGACCGTACGCGAGGCCCTCGTCGACGCCGACCCGCGCGGCGGCATCGTGCTCGATCTCGGTACCGGCACCGGCGACCTCGCCCGCGATCTGCGCGCCGCCGGCGTCGCTCAGGTCATCGCCAGCGACTTCGCCCGCCCCATGCTCGTCGCCGGGCGCGGCAAACCGGGGCTCGCCGCCGATAGTGGCGTCACCTGGCTGCTCAGCGACGCTCTGCACCTCCCCTTCGCGGACGACAGCTTCGACGCCGTCACCAGCGGCTTCCTGCTGCGCAACCTCGTCGACCTGCCCGCCGCCTTGGCCGAAATGATGCGCGTACTGCGGCCCGCGGGACGCATGGTCGCCCTCGACATGACACACCCCCCGCCCGGCCTCCTCGGCCAAGTCACGCGCTTCGGCGTCGAACGACTCGTCACGCCCGTCGCCGGCTGGCTCTCCGGCAGCCGTGCCGCCTATCGCTACCTGCCCCAGTCCCTCGAAGGCCATCCCGCCGCCGACGCAATCGTCGACCTGCTCCGCGCCACCGGCTTCACCGATGCACGCTATGAGCGCATGGGCATGGGTAGCGTCGCCCTGCACGTCGCGCGCAAGCCCAGCGACGCCTGATCCCCTTTCCGCGCGACAGGCGTTAGTCTCGGCCCCCATCCCGTTCCGCTAGGAGGACCCATGGACTACGGCATCTTCATCTTCGCGACGGATAAGGCCGTGCCGGTACTCGAACTCGCCCCGGACGTGGAGTCGCGCGGCTTCGATTCCTTCTGGGTCCCGGAGCACGTGCACATGCCGGTCAAGCGCGAGACGCCCTTCCCAGGCACCCCGGACGGCTCCCTGCCCGATCCCTACTTCCGCTGCCAGGACCCCTTTACCTTGCTGGCTGGCGTCGCCGCCGTGACCAGCACGCTCAAGATCGGCACCGGCATCTGTCTCGTCAGTCAGCACGAGCCCATCGACCTCGCCAAGCGCGTCGCGACCCTCGATCTGCTCTCCGGTGGCCGCTTCCTCTTCGGCATCGGCGCCGGCTGGCTACGCGAGGAGATGGAGCCGCTCGGCACCCCCTTCGAGAAGCGCTGGCAGGTCACCGCCGAGCGCGTCGCCGCCATGAAGGCGCTCTGGACCCAGGAGGAGGCCGAGTACCACGGCGACTACGTCTCCGTGCCCAAGACCTACAGCTACCCCAAGCCTGCCCAAACCCCGCACCCCCCCGTCTACATCGGCGCCGGCAGCCGCTGGGCCCGCCAGCGCGTCGCCGAGTGGGGCGACGGCTGGCTGCCCAACAGCCCCCGCCCCGATCGCATCGAGCGCGGCATGGCCGACATCCGCGAGCGCGCCGCCGCCGCCGGTCGCGACCCCGACACCATCCCGACCTCCGTCTTCGGTGGCAGCCCGGACGACCTCGACGCCTACGAGCAGATGGGCGTCGAACGCGTCATCTTCACACTGCCCTCAGACGACGCCTCCGTCGTGATGCCGGAGCTCGACCGCCTGTCAAAGCTCGTCGAGGCACGCCGCTAGTCGCTCACGGCCTCCACAAGCGCCAGCGCGCGCGCCGGCGGTGTCCCCCTCAACGCCCGCAGCCGCACCACCCGACGTCCGCTGCCGCGGATCAGGCGGCCACCCCATCGGCTGCGCACCTGCGCCTCGCGCTCCAGCCACTCGCAGCTTTCGATGACGAATCCAGCGGCAGCCAAATTAGGCCCAACGCGCTCACGCAGCATCTCCGGAGCCACCGACGGCACGCCGGGAAGGTCCGTGACCTCATTGACCAACAGTTGCGCCACACAGTCCTCCGCCGCGAACGCGCCCAGCCCCGTCAGCGTCCCGCCATCCGACTCCCCCAGCACGATCGCCAGCAGCGCCGCCCAGGGAAAGTTGATCGTGATCGCCTGCGCCGCTCCCGCCAGCGCCCCTGGCGGCTCCTCCACCGACGCCGCCACGTAGACACAATTCGCCCGGCCGCCCCGCGCGGGCTTGCGCCCCGCCCGATGCGCGTTCTCCGCCATCCCCTCCACGTTCGGATCCAGGCCCGCGCACAGCACATCCGGAAACGATCCCGCCAGCCGATAAGGCAACGCCCCATCCCCCGTACCGATATCGAGCCACAACGCGTCATAGCCGGCCGCGCGCGCGCGAAACTCCCGGGCGCTCACCTCTACGCTCGACTTGCCCGTCACCACCCGCATCGCCACGCCCCCCTAGGCTGCGGATATCGTACGGACCGTCGAACTGAGGCCTTGGCAACCAGCCTCAGTCGTCCTTGCCGAAGATCATCCGCTTCACCACCGACCGCCGCGACTGCGCCCGCTGCAAACTCTGCGGCAGCTCCGGCAGCAGGCTGGGCTCGCCCGCCGCCAGCCAATCGTTCCAACCGCGCAGCTCCTCCAGGCTCGGCGCCCGATCGAGACCCCCGCGGAAGTGCTGCAACTCCTCCCAGGGCGCCCCGCCGTCCCGACGCACCCACACCGCCGCGCCCGACTCCTTGCAGATCGCCGCCCCCGCCGCCACATCCCAGATCCGCAGGCTGTGAAATACGCCTACCTGGAACGTCCCCTCCGCCGTCAGGACCAGCTCCGCCGCGGAACTCCCCAGCGTGCGCACCGTGCCGAACGCATACCGCCCCTTGCGACCGTCGACACCCGTCAGCCCCGCCGGCACCGAACTGATCCGCGACCCCACCGGCAGCGTCGGCGTGCGAAACTCGAAGCGCTCGTCCTCGAAGTACGCGCCACCGCCGCGGCGCGAGTGGTACACGCCGGAACCGATGTGCCGCCCCTCGGGCAGAAACAACGCACCCACCACCGGAGCCCCGCGCCACAGAACGCCAATCGAACAGCAGAAGATCCCCAGCCCATTGATGAAGTTCGTCGTGCCGTCCAGCGGGTCGATCGCCCAGACGAAGTCCGCGCCCGGGGCGCCGTGGTTCGTCCCCTCCTCGCCTAACACCGCGTGGTCCGGGAAGTCCGCTTTCACCCGCGCCAGCACCTGCGCCTCGACCGCCTTATCGACCTCCGTCACCGGATCGTCGTTGTTGCCCGACTTGAACTCCACGTTCAGCGCCGACCGGAAGCGGTCCAGGATCAGCGCGCCGCCCTCCCGGGCGATCGCAATCGCCGCCTCCTCAATGGGCTTCAATGTCTCGGCGTCGGGCAACACACTCTCGTTGGGCACCACGCCACCCTAAGGACCGGACTGCCAACGCGCACCTGGAGCGTCCCCCCGCGACTCCCGGTCCCCGCCTGCCTCGCTACAATCGCCCGGAGCGAGAGGAACGACATGCCCAACGGCGACCCCACCCCCACCACCGATCCTGGCGCGCCCAGCAGCCGCAGCAATGACCTCACCCCACAGGACGTGAACCTCCCCGCCGCCGGCGAGCCAGACCTGGAGCAGCCGCAGCCGGACCAAAACGAGGACGAGACCCCGCTCGCAGCGTCCGCCCGCGTTACCGCCGGCGCCGCCCGATCCCGCTCCGCGCTCCGCGGCGGCGACACCTGGGAGGACGCCGTCGAGGCCGTCCTCGCGGACCTCCGAAGCGACGAACCGGTGGATCTGGCGATCGTCTTCGCCGACTCGCTCTTCGGGCATCACCGAGAACTCACCAAGCGGCTGCAAGAGGGCCTCCGTGCCCGGCACCTCATCGGCTGCACCGGCCAGAGCGTGATCGGCAGCGGCGTTGAGGCGGAAGACGGGGCCGCCCTGTCCGTCCTCACCCTGCAACTGCCCGGCGCACACTTCACCCCCATCCCCGTCATCCCCGGTATCACCAAAGAAGAGGATCTCGCCGCTCTCACCCAGGCCGGAACCGGCACCTGGCTGATCTTCGCCGACCCCTTCAGCCTCAACACCGACAACCTCGTCAAGGGCCTGCAGGGCCGCCTCTCCGACATCGTCCTGCTGGGTGGCATGGCCTCGTCGCACAACCGCGGGACCGGCACCGCCGTCTTCCTCGACGGCAAAGCCTACGAGGACGGCGCCGTCCTCCTCGGCATCAAGGGACTCGGCGTCACACCCATCGTCGCCCAAGGCGCGGAACCGCTCGGCCGTCCCCTCACCATCACCGACTGCGACAAGAACCTCGTCAAAACCATCGGCTCGCGGCCAGCGCTAGACGTCCTCAAGGAGACCATGGTCGCGCTCGACGAAGCCACCCAGGAGCGCGTCGGCCACAACCTCCTCGTCGGCCTCGCCATGAACGAGTACCAGGCCGAGCACGGCCGCGGCGACTTCCTCATTCGCAACATCACCGGCGTCGACCGTCGGACCGGCGCCATCGCCATCAACGCCGTCCCGCGCGTCGGCCAGACCTTCCAGTTCCAGTTCCGCGACGCCGCCGCCGCCGACGACGACCTGCGCGAGCACCTCCTCGCCGCCCGCGACGCGCTCCCGGACGGCGAAGTCGTGCTCGGCTCCGTGCTCTGCGCCTGCAACAGCCGCGGGCAGGGACTCTTCGGCGCCCCCCACCACGACGCCGCCGCCGTCGCCGAAGCGCTCGGGCCCATCCCCACCACCGGCCTCTTCTGCAACGGGGAAATCGGCCCCGTCGGCGGCAGCAACTACCTGCACGGCTTCACCGCCAGCATCGCCCTCCTCACCACCACCGCCCACGAGGACTGATCCGCGACCGCTACTCGACCGGCAGCGCCTCCATAAAGTCCCCCACCAGCGCAACCACCCGTTCCGACTGCTCACGCACCAGCAAATGCCCCGCCCCCGTGAGCACCTCCAGCCGAGCCTCCGGCAGCCGTGACGAGAGATCCCGCGCATTCGCCGGCGTCCCGAATCGATCGTGCTCCGCGTAGATTAACAACGCCGGTCCCATCGCCGTGCCCCAATAGCTGGAGCTCGGCGCGACCCGCATGTCCGGCTTCGCACCCCGCACGCGAGGCGCGTTCCAGATCACATCCCCAGTCGCCACGAAGCCCGCCGCATCCCGCAACGAATACCCCGGTGCGCAGTAGATCCGTTCCAGCAAATCGTCCCATGTCGCCCGCTCCCCCGCCTTGCGAGCCGCCCCCATCGCCGACAGCCACGCCGGATCCAGATCGGGCGGAAACTGTCCGCCCGTCCCGCACACGATCAGCCCCCGCGTGCGATGCGGGTAGTCTCGCGCGAACACCTGCGCCACACGACCGCCCCAGGCGTGCCCGACGATCACCGCGCGCTCAATCTCCAACGCCGTCAGCAGCGCCGCGATGTCCGCCGCGACATCCAGCAGCGTGAAACTGCCTGTGAAGTCACTTGCGCCCGCGTTGCGCTGGTCGAACCGGATCACGCGAAAGCGCGACGCCAGCCGCTTCACGACGGGATCCCAGAAGCCAAGCGGCAGCGTCGCGCCGTTGATCAGCAGGATCGCCGGGCCCTCGCCCTGCACCGCGTAGGGGATGCGCACCGACGCGTCGCGCTGCAGTGTCGCCATCAGTGGCCCCAGGCCATCGTCGAGACAACCGCATCGGCGACGAAAGCGGCCCCGCCCGAGATCGCCGGAATGATCAGAATCTCGTCGTGCTCGCCAATCGGCTCCACCAACCCCGCCGCGACGATACCGCCGTTCACCGCGATCGAGATCTCCGGCCGGATCCGCGTGCCAACAACCAAGCGCTCTTTCACGCCCGGATAGCGCGCCTCCAGCTCATTGATCACCTTGCGCAGCGAATTGCCCGGCACCTCCACGCGATCGATGTCGCCCGTCAGCGCACGCAGCAGCGGCGGCACAATGACGACAGCCATCGTCTCGCCGCTCGCGCTTCCTCTCGCCGGCGGCTACTCGTCGTCCGGCAGCGTGCGCTCCAAGATCCGACGTGGCGACATCGGCAGGGTGCGCATACGCTCGCCGATCGCGTTGTAGATCGCCGCGTGCAGCGCCGGCGCGGGCGGAATAATCGGCACCTCGCCAACACCACGCACGCCGTACGGGTGCCCCGGGTTCGGCACCTCCACAATAATCGTGTCCAGCATCGGCAGGTCAAGCGCCGTCGGCATCCGGTAGTCCAGCAAGCTGGAGTTCACCATCCGGCCCTTGTCGTCCCAGATGTACTCCTCGTTCAGCGCCATCCCAATGCCCTGCGCCGCGCCACCCTGCATCTGCCCCTCCACGTACGACGGGTGGATCGCCGTCCCCACATCCTGAATCGCCGTGTAGCGCAGCACCTCAACCTTGCCCGTCTCCGCGTCAACTTCCACATCCACGATGTGCGTCGCGAAGGCCGGCCCGTGCGTCGTCTTCGACACGTCTGCCCGCCCCACGATGCCGCCACCGGTGTTCGGCAGCTCCGCCGCCAACTCCTTGAACGTGAACTCCTGCGGCGCGCCGGCGGCGGCGGCGGGGCCGCGGATCACGCCGTCGTCGTCGTAGCGCACGGACTCGCGGTCGCAGTCCCAGATCGTCGCGGCGCGCTCCTCCATCTGGCGACGCATGTCCATCGCGCACTCATACGCGGCCCAGCCATTCGCGAACGCCGTCCGACTGCCACCCGTCAGGAACGTGAAGCCCACCGAGTCCGTGTCGACGATGTGCGGCTTGATGTCCTCCGACGCGATCCCCAGCGTCTCCGCGAACTGCATCGCCGCCGAGGCCCGGCTGCCACCGATATCGACCGCGCCCATCACCAGCGGCACCGTCCCGTCCGACTGAATCTGCGCCGCCATGCTCGTCTCGAAGCCAATGTTGAACCAGAAGCCGGAGGCCACCCCGCGCCCGCGGTTCTCGCCGCTCAGCTCCGACTGGTAGTGCGGGCTCTCCTGCGCCTCCTGCAGGCACTCCACGTGCCCTACCGGACCGTAGGTGAACCCGTCCGCCCGGCTGTCCCCCTCTTTGACCGAGTTCTGCAGGCGCAGCTCCAGCGGATCCCGATCCAGCGCCTCGGCGATCTCGTCGATCAAGCATTCCGCCGCGTACTCCGACGCCGGCGCGCCCGGCGCCCGGTACGCCGCCGTCTGCGGCTTGTTGACGAGCACGTCATAGCCATCGATCACCTGATTCGCACAGGCGTACGGCGCGAACACGCACATCGTCGCAGCGCCCACCGGCGACCCCGGGTAGCCCCCTGCCTCGAACGCCAGCCAGGCCTCCATGGCCGTCAACGTGCCGTCCTTCTTCGCGCCCATCTTGACGCGCATGTACGTCCCAGACGTCGGACCCGTCGCCTCCAACACCTCCTTGCGGGACATCGTCAGCTTCACCGGCTTCCCGGACTTCCGCGAAAGCAACGCCGCGACCGGCGGCAGGTACGTGGGAATCTTGCCTCCAAAACCGCCGCCGATCTCCACCGGTTCCACCTTGACACTCTTCACCGGCAGACCCAGCATCCCCGCCACGGTGTCGCGCACCGCGAAAAGTCCCTGCGTGCTGGTCCAGATCCGAATCTGGTCGTCGGGACCCCACAGCGCCGTGCCGTTTTGCGGCTCGATGTAGCCCTGGTGGGCCATCGTCGTCTCGTATTCCCGCTCAATGACGATGTCCGCCTCCGCGAAGCCCGCCGCCAGATCACCCTTCTCGTAATGAATGTGCTGCGCCACGTTCGTTGCGCTGTCCCCCTTGGAACCGTCCGGCTCCCCCGTGCGCAACGTCGCATCCAGGATCGGAGCGCCGTCCAGCATCGCGTCGCGCACATCCATCACGTGCGGCAACACTTCGTACTGCACCTCGATCAGCTCTACGGCGTCCTCCGCCGTATGCAGATCGACCGCCGCCACGGCCGCGACCGCATGCCCCACGTAGAGCACCTTGTCGTGCGCCAGAACGTTGTCGCGGGCCTGCGGGCCGTCGCCCTCGCGCGGGGGGAAGTCCGCGCTGGTCACCACCGCCCGAACGCCCGCCATCGCTTCCGCCTTCGACGTGTCGATCGAAAGAATCCGGGCATGCGCGTGAGGGCTGCGCAGCACGGCGCCCGGCAACAGTCCCGGCAAACTCACGTCCGCCCCGTACTCCGCCCGACCGTTCACTTTCTCGACCCCGTCGGGGCGAATCGGGCGGGTACCAACAACCTTGTACTTGGGCTTCTCGGTCGTGACCATGGGCCAGCCTTTCAGTGCGAGTCTCTCTGGGGTCGATCGCCGCGCGGCCTGCGCGGCTAAGAAGTGGTCTGCAAAGTCTCCGCCGCGTGCTGCACCGCACGCACAATCTTGTCGTAGCCCGTGCAGCGGCAAAGATTGCCCGCCAGCCAGTAACGAATCTCGTGCTCACTGGGGCTCGGATTCTCGTCCAACAACGCCTTCGCCGCCACCAGGAAGCCCGGCGTGCAGATGCCGCATTGCAGCGCCGCGTCCTCCAGGAACGCCTGCTGCAGCGGGTGCAGGTGGTCCGCCTCTGCGAGACCTTCCACGGTCGTCACATCCGACCCCTCGACCTCCGCCGCCATCACGAGGCAGGAGTTCACCAGCCGCCCGTCCAGTAGAACGGAGCAAGCGCCGCAGTTGCCGTCGTTGCAGCCCTCTTTGACCCCCAGCACCCCGGCGCGCTCACGCAGCGCCTCCAGCAGACTGTCCCGCGAGGAGACCAGGATGTCCGTCGGGTCGCCGTTGATGGTGGCGCTGACGATGATTTTGTCGCTCACGATGCCCCGTTTCCCTGACTGCTCGTTTCGCTCACGAATCGCGCTGCTTACCCGCGCGCCCGTTCGGCCGCGATGGCGATCGTCCGCTGCGTATACACCGCCGACAGATGCTTGCGTTGTTTGATCGACCCGCGCATGTCGTCGATCGGGCTCGCGGCCGCTTTCGACGCCGCCGCCGCCGCCGCGATCGTCTCGTCGCTCAGCGCAGCGCCCACCAGCGCCTCCCCGGCCGCGGTCACGAACAGCGGTGTTGGCGCCGTCGCCCCAAGCGAGACACGCGCCCAGGAGACCGTGTCCCCGTCGAAGCGCAGCTGCGTCGCCGCGTTCACCACCGCGATGTCCATCTCGTTGCGCGGAATGAATCGTAGGAAGGCCGCGCCACTGTTCGGCGCCGGCGCCGGAAAGTGAATCGAGACCAGCAACTCGCCCGGCTCCAGCACGTTGCGGCCCGGACCCGTGCAAAAGTCCTCCACCGGCACCGTCCGACGACCGTTCGGTCCCGCGATCTCGGCCCGACCCTCCAGCACGATCATCGCCGGGATCGAATCCCCGGACGGCGACGAGTTGCACAGGTTCCCGCCCAAGCTCGCGCGGCCCTGCACGCCCGTCCCGCCGATCAGCGTCGAGCAATCGATCAGGGCCGGGTAGTGCTCGCGCACGTCGGCGTCGCCGTAGATGCGGTAGCACGGCGCCGCTGCCCCAATCGTGAGCCCGCCATCCGCGTCAAACGCAACCTGTAGCACCTCATCGATGCCCTTAATATCGATCAACATATCGATCGCGCGGGTACGGGCCCGCGCCTGCACAATGACGTCCGTCCCGCCCGCCAGCACCCGTGCCGTGGACCCACCCGCCTGTAGTGCCGCCACGGCGTCATCCACCGTGCTGACCTTCGCATATCGCAGATCCTGCACCCGACCCCCCTCGTGTGAAGCTCATTCGTCCAGGGGCGCCGGACTCCAACGCCCAGCGCAGGATAACGAGCCCCCCTCCGCATGGCTACGGCCTGACCCGAGGCGCGCTGACACGCCCGCCCCGCTACAAATCCCGCCCGCCCCCGTCCAAATCCTCCGCCCGCGCCGACGACGGCGCAAAGCGCAGCGTCAAGAAGCCCGCTACCGCCGCCACGATCGTCGCCGCGAAGATGCCGATCTTCGCGCCCTCCACCAGCACCGCCTCATCGAACGACAGGGTGGCAATGAAGATCGCAACCGTGAAGCCGATCCCGGACAACAGCGCCACACCCCCCACATGCGCCCAGCGAACGCCCTCCGGCAGGCGCGAGATCCCCAGCTCCACCGTCACGAAGGTGAACAGCAGCACACCCATGAACTTCCCCACCACCAGCCCCAGGAAAATCCCCAACGCCACATCGGACGCCAGGGCATCGGAGATCGAGTCGCCCGTCAGCGCGATCCCCCCGTTCGCCAGCGCGAAGATCGGCACCACAACGAATGCACTCCAGGGCCCCACCGCTTCCTCCACCCGATGCAACGGGCTCTGCGTCTCTCGCGCCAGCTCAGCGATGCGGTGAACCGCAGAGTCCGCTAAGTCCTCCCGCATGGACCGCTCCGCCAACTCACCCGGGTGCATCTGCGCGTGCGGATCCGCCTCCGGCCGCGTATGCGGATCCTGAAGCGGCCCCCGGCCCATCGCCCCCCGGAAGTCGTCCAACAACTCCGTCATCGAGACCCCAAAGCGCTCGCGCTTCACCAGAGCGCTGGCGGGCGTCATCAGCCCCAAAATCACCCCACCGATCGTCGCCTCTACCCCAGATTCGAACAGGCACAACCACAGCAGGATCCCCACCGGCAGATAGGCCAGCACCGGCCGAATCCCCACGTACTGCATCGCGATCACAACGCCCACGCTCAGCGCTCCAGCCAGCAGCCACCACAGCGACACGTCCTCGGCGTAAAACACCGCGATGATCAGAATCCCCCCCACGTCATCCGCCACCGCCAGCGTCAGCAAGAACACCTTCAGCTGCACCGGCACCCGGTTGCCCACCAGCGACAGCACGCCCAGCGCGAACGCGATGTCCGTCGCAACCGGGATGCCCCAACCCGCGCCGCCTGCACCGCCCGCGTTGATCACCGCGTAGATCGACGCCGGCACCACCATGCCGCCCAGCGCCGCCATGATCGGCAACGCCGCCTGCCGCCGGTCGCGCAGCTCACCGTGTACCGCCTCGCGTTTGATCTCCAGCCCCACCACGAAGAAGAAAATCGTCATCAGAGCGTCGTTGACCCAGCCCACCAGCGGCTCGCTGAGGGTCAGGATGTCCAGATCCAACACGATCTCGGTCTGCCAAAAGTCCTCGTACGACGAGCCGAACGCGTTCGCCCAAATCAGCGCCGCCACCGCGGCGATGACCAGCACAATGCCGCCCGCCGCCTCCACCCGCATGAACTGTTCGGTGGGCTGCAACACATAGCGGGTCAAAGGACCACGACTGGTACGCCAGCGAGGCTCAAACAAATCCTGCATAGACGGGGGCGCCCTCCCCGGCCGCCGCGTGCGCGGAGGCTAGTCCGAGCAGCCTATGGCCGCGCCCCAGTCTGGTCGATCCGGCCTGCTCGATGACAGCCCAATCGACTACGACCAATCATCGCGACGTTCCGCCACCTCGCTCGCGAGTGCCGCCGCCGCTGATCAGACGCTGAAGTACGCCGCCGCCGGATGCGCCGTGACAATCGCGCTCGTCGACTGCTCCGGCACCAGCTGGAACTCCTCCGACAACGAGATCCCCACCTCCTCCGGTCGCAGCAGCGTGAACAACTTCTCCTGGTCCGCCAGATCGGGGCAGGCCGGATAGCCAAAACTGAACCGCGCGCCGCCGTACCGGCCCGCGAACAGGTCGCGCGCCGTGGGGCCATCCGCTCCCTCGATACCCAACTCCCGGCGCACCCGCGCGTGCCAATACTCCGCCAACGCCTCCGCCATCTCCACACCGAAGCCGTGCCAGTAGAGGTAGTCCTGGTACGCATTATCCGCGTACAGCCGCTGCGCATGCTCGCTGGCCTTCGACCCCACCGTGACCACGTGGAATCCCGCCACGTCCATCTCGCCGCTCTCCACCGACCGGTAGTAGTCGGCCAGGCAGAGGCGCTGCTTGTCCGCCTGGCGCGGGAACCGGAAGCGCAGCCGCTCCGTCTGCCCCGCATCGTCGTACACGATCAATTCATCCCCATCCGACTGCACCGGGAAATAACCGTAGACCACCGCCGGCTCCAGCAGCCCCTCCGCGATCGCCTCCTGCCGCAGACGACGCAGCACCGGCCGCGCCTCCCGCTCAATCGACGCCTCGAACTCCGCCTCGGACTGATCGCCCTTGCGAAAGCCCCACTGCCCGCGGAACAGCGCCACCTCATTCAGATAGCCCGCGACCTCCTGGACCGAAATCCCCGTATGCACCCGGCGCCCCCAGAACGGCGGCGTTACCAGCGGGGCATCCCTCGCGACGGCCGATCGCGACCGCGCAATCGTCCCGACCCCACTCGTCTCGCCGCTCGGCGCCACCACTGCCGGCGCGGGCGCGGGCGCCGTCCGATCTTGTCCGGCAGGCACCTCCCCGGCGCTGATCGCATTCATGATCGCCAGCCCCTCGAACGCATCCTGCCCGTAGTAGACCGCGCCCTCGTAGATATCCCGCAGGTCCTGCTCCACGTACCGACGCGTCAGCGCCGCCCCGCCCAGCAGCACCGGATACCGATCCGCCAGCCCCCGGCGATTCAGCTCTCGCAGATCTTCCTTCATCACCACCGTCGACTTCACCAGCAGCCCCGACAGCCCGATCGCATCCGCGCCCTCGCGGTCCGCCGCCTCGATCACGTTGGCGATCGGCTGCTTGATTCCCAGGTTCACCGTCTCGAAACCGTTGTTGCTGAGGATGATTTCCACCAGGTTCTTGCCGATATCGTGCACGTCGCCGCGCACCGTCGCCAGCACGATCGTGCCCTTGCCGGCCGCCGCACTCTTCTCCATGTGCGGCTCCAAATGCGCGACCGCCGCCTTCATCGTCTCCGCTGATTGCAGCACAAACGGAAGCTGCATCTTGCCTGACCCAAACAGATCCCCCACCACCTGCATCGCCGGCAGCAACGTGTCATTGATGATCGACAGCGCCGCCCGCTCCCCCAGCGCCGCGTCCAAATCGTCCCTCAGACCGTCCCGCAGGCCATCCAAGATCCGATGATGCAGCCGCTCCTCCAGAGAAATCTCGGTCAGATCCACCGCTTCCCGCTTCTCCGATGCATCCTCGAACACGGCCAGGAACGTCTGCAGGGGGTCAACCGGCGCGCCGTCCGGCCCCGTCACCCACTCGTTGTCGATCAAGCGTTGCGCGGCCAGCAACTGCTCCGGCTCAATCTGGTGCTCCGGCAGAATCTGTCGCGCGTTCACGATCGCCGCGTCCAGTCCCGCCTCCGCCGCCCGATGCAGAAACACGCTGTTCAGCACCTGTCGCGACGCCGGGTTCAGGCCGAACGACACGTTACTCACGCCCAGCACCGTGTGGACCCCGGGCAGCTCCGCCTTGATCCGGCGCACCGCCTCCAGCGTCTCGCGGCCATCGTTGCGCAACTCCTCCTGGCCCGAGCCCAGCGGCAGCGTCAGCGCATCGAAGAACAAGTCCTCCGCGGGCAGGCCGTACGTACCCGTAACGAGGTCGTAGATCCGATGCGCGATCGCCAGCTTGCGATCCGCCGTGCGCGCCTGCCCCTCCTCGTCGATCACCAGCGCCACAACCGCCGCGCCGTACCGCCGCGCCGCCCGCAGCGTGCGGTCCAAACGCTCGCCCCCGTCCTCCAAATTGATCGAGTTCACAATCGGCTTGCCGCCGATCAACTTCAACCCGGCCTCCAGCACCGGCCCCTCCGTGGAATCGAGCATCATCGGCAACGTCGTCCGGCCCCGCGCCTCCGACACCAGCCGATCCATGTCCGGCGCGCCGTCCCGGCCCACATAGTCAACACAGATGTCGACGATGTGCGCCCCCTCGGCCGCCTGATCCCGCACCACGTTCGCCATCTCGTCGAAGTTCTCGGCCTCCAGCAGTCGCCTGAACCGGCGCGACCCATTGGCGTTCGCCCGCTCCCCGATAATCAGCACGCTCGCATCCTGCGCGTACGGCACCGGCGTGAACAGCGATGAGACCCCGGGCTCCGGCTGTGGCTCCCGGGCCGCGGGCACGGCGTCGCGCAGCCGCTCCACGACCGCTCGCATGTGCGCCGGCGTCGTGCCGCAGCAGCCGCCGATCAGCGACACGCCGTACTCGCCGACGAACGTGCTGTGCGCGTCGGCCAAGCCCTCCGGCGTCAAGTCGTAGACGGCCAGGTCGTTCTCCACGCGCGGCAACCCAGCGTTGGGCTGGCACAGGATCGGCAGTGGCGAGTAGGCCGACAGATACCGCAGGTGCTCATGCATCAGCTCCGGCCCGGTCGCGCAGTTCACCCCCAGCGCATCGATACCCAGCGGCACGAGCGACGTTACCGCCGCCCCGATCTCCGACCCCACCAGCATCTGCCCCGTCGTCTCAATCGTGATCGAGACCAGAATCGGCGCCTCCCGGCCCGCATCCGCGAACGCGTCCTGCGCACCAATGATCGCCGCCTTGGCCTGCAGCAGATCGAACACCGTCTCCACCAGCAGCACGTCCACGCCACCATCCAGCAGCCCCCGCGCCTGCTCCCGGTACGACGCGCTCAGCGTGTCGAAGTCAATCTGGCCCAGCGTCGGCAGCTTCGTGCCCGGCCCCATCGACCCCGCCACCCAGCGCGGCCGGCCGTCCTGCCCCGCGTACGCGTCCGCCACCTCACGCGCCAGCCGCGCCCCCGCCACGTTGATCTCGTACGCCCGCTCGGCCAAGTCGTACTCGGCCAGCGTGATCGACGAAGCCCCGAACGTGTTCGTCAGCACCACATCAACGCCCGCATCCAGGTTGATCTGATGCAGCCGCCGCACGATGTCCGGACTGTGCACGTTCAGGTATTCGTTGCAGCCGTCCAGCCCGCCGAAATCCTCGGGCGTCAGCTGGAAGCCCTGGATGCCCGTCCCGGTCGCGCTGTCAAAGATCACCACGCGCTCGCGCGCCGTCTCCAGCAGGCCTGCGCGCGTGGTCTCCGACAGGGGCGGGGAGGGCAAGGCCGGCACGTTCATGCTCCAGACGATCATGGCTGAGCCAGTGGGCCACGGATCAACCAGCCAAGCTGCGCACGCAACGGATCGTGCCCAGGAGTCGGTCCTACGACGGGATCGTCGGAGTCCAGTCTACGGAGCCACACACCCCCTCCCCCACCCGGGTAGTACGCATCGCTGCGCCTCGCGCGTACCCTCACCGAAGATCGGGGGGACGGCGCAACCCGCCACGATCGCCCCCGCGCCGCCAAGGACGCTGCATGACCACCGCTGATCCAACCCCCAAGACCGACTACCGCCTGCGCTCCAAGTTGGAGCGGGGCGAGTGGCTGCTCTCGGTCGAGCTCGACCCGCCCCACGGCCTCTCCGCGCAGGCCGGCCTCAAGGCCGCGACCGCCCTCCGCGACGCCGGCGCCGACTGCATCGACGTCGGCGACAGCCCCATGGCCTCCGTACGCATGAGCGCCGTCGCCTTCGCCGCCCGCGTTCAGCAGCAGACCGGCCTCGAAGCCGTACTGCACTTCGCCTCCCGCGACCGCAACCTCATGTCCCTCCAATCCGACCTCATGGGCGCGCACATGCTGGGCCTGCGCTCCGTCATCGCCCTCTCCGGCGACCCCCCCTCGTTGGGCAAGTACGAAGGCGCCTCCGCCGTCTGGGACGTCAAAGCGGAGGGCCTGATCGAGCTCATCGCCATGCTCAACGCCGGCCACGACTCCGCCGGCAACCAGATCGGCGGGCAGGCCGAGTTCACCATCGCCGCCGCCGCCAACCCCAACAACCCGGATCTCGACGCCGAGATCGCGCGCCTGCAGCAGAAGGCCGACGCCGGCACGCACGTCTTCTTCACTCAGCCCACCTTCGACATCGCCGCCGTCGAACGCTTCGCCGAACGCGCGGCATCGGTGGGGCGCCCCGTGGTGCTCGGCGTCATGGTGCTGGCCCACGCTCGCAACGCCCGCTTCATGGCCCAGAACGTCCCCGGCATCGCCGTCTCCGACGCCATCATCGAGCGCCTCGACGCCGCCGGCGACGGCGCCGCCGAAGTCGCCGTCGACCTCGCCCAAGAATTCGTTGAGCAGGTCCGGCCGCTCTCGGCCGGCGTCTATCTCATCCCCACCCTCGGCCGCCTGGGCGGCGCAATTGAAGTCGTGCGCCGCTTGCGCGCCTGAGCACCCCCACCCCCGGAGGATCCCCCATGACCGACGCCCATATCGCCAACCCGAGCCTCGCCGACCAGGGCGTCCTGCGCCTGGATTGGGCCGCCCGCGAGATGCCCACCCTGCGCGAGATCAGCGCCCGCTTCAGCACAGAACGACCGCTCCAGGACGTGCGCTGCACCGCCTGCCTCCACGTCACCGCTGAGACCGCCAACCTCATGCTCACGCTCAAAGCCGGCGGCGCCGATGTGCGCCTCTGTGCCAGCAACCCCCTCTCCACCCAGGACGACATCGCCGCCGCCCTCGTCGAGCGCCACGGGATCCCCGTCTTCGCCATCAAAGGCGAAGACGACGCCACCTACTACGAGCACATCGACGCCGCACTCAACTTCGGCCCCAGCCTCGGCCCCCAACTGACCATGGACGACGGCGCAGATGTCGTCGCCCGGCTGCACAGCGGGCGTCGCGACCTGCTGCCCGGCGTCAAGGGCGGCACGGAGGAAACCACCACCGGCGTCATCCGCCTGCGCGCCCTGGCGGAGAGCGGCCAGCTCGCCTACCCCATCGTCGCCGTCAACGACGCCGAGACGAAGCACTTCTTCGACAACCGCTACGGCACCGGTCAGAGCACGCTCGACGGCGTCATCCGCGCCACCAACCTGCTCCTCGCCGGCAAAGTGCTCGTCGTCGCCGGCTACGGCTGGTGCGGCAAAGGCGTCGCCATGCGCGGGCGCGGCATGGGCGCCCGCATCGTCGTCACCGAGGTCGAGCCCACCCGGGCCCTGGAGGCCGTCATGGACGGCTTCGAGGTGCTGCCCATGGCCGCCGCCGCCGCCGTCGGCGACCTCTTCATCACGGTCACCGGCGACAAACATGTGATCGACGAACAACACTTCGCCGCCATGAAGGACGGCGCAATCATCGCCAACAGCGGCCACTTCAACGTCGAAATCAACACCCAAGCGCTGAAAGACATGGCCCTCGAAGGATCCCCGCGCGAGCTGCGCCCCTTCGTCGACGAGTACCGCCTCCCCCTCGACGGCGGCGCCGGCTCCAAATCCGTGCACCTCCTCGCCGACGGCCGCCTCGTCAACCTCTCCGCCGCCGAGGGCCACCCGCCCAGCGTCATGGACATGAGCTTCGCCAACCAGGCCCTCGCCGCCGAATACCTCATCACCTCCCCACCCGAAGGGCCGCCCCGAGTCGTCGAGGTACCCCTCGCCCTCGACCGCCAGGTCGCCCAGATCAAGCTCGCCGCCATGGGCGTCCGCATCGACACCCTCACCGCCGAGCAAGAGCACTACCTCAACTCCTGGGAAGTCGGGACCTAACATGACCACCACGTTCTCCACCTCCCCCTCCCTCCTCTTCACCTCCGAGTCCGTCACGGAGGGCCACCCCGACAAAATCTGCGACCAACTCTCGGACGCCATCCTGGACGAGTGCCTGCGTCAGGACCCCCACTCGCGCGTCGCCTGCGAGACCTCCATCACCACCGGGCTCGTCATGGTCTACGGCGAAATCACCACCAAGGCCTACGTCGATGTCGACACAATCGTGCGCCAGGTCGTGCGCGAAATCGGCTACACCGACTCCCGCCTCGGCTTCGATTGCGACACCTGCGGCGTCATCTCCTCCATCAAAGAACAGTCCCCCGACATCTCCATCGGCGTCGACAGCTCCTGGGAGCAGCGCGAGGAAGAATCCGCCCAGGACCCCCACGAGCGCCAGGGCGCCGGCGACCAGGGCATGATGATCGGCTTCGCCTGTACCGAGACCGACGAGCTCATGCCGCTGCCCCTCGCCCTCGCGCACCGGCTCTGCCACCGCCTCACCCAGGTCCGTCGCGACGGCGCCCTCCCCTGGCTGCGCCCCGACGGCAAATCCCAGGTCACCATCGAGTACGCGCACGGCGTGCCCAAGCGCGTCGACACCGTCGTCATCTCCACCCAGCATGACGACGCCGTCAGCAACGCCGAAATCCACAACGAGATCCGCCGCCAAGTCATCGACCCCGTCATCCCGGCCGCCCTCATGGACGACAAAACCAACGTCTACATCAACCCCACCGGCCGCTTCGTCGTTGGCGGCCCCAAGGGCGACGCCGGCCTCACCGGCCGCAAAATCATCGTCGACACCTACGGCGGCGTCGCCCGTCACGGCGGCGGCGCCTTCTCCGGCAAAGACCCCTCCAAGGTCGACCGATCCGCCGCCTACGCCGCCCGCTGGGTCGCCAAGAACCTCGTCGCCGCCGGCCTCGCCGATCGCCTCGAGATCCAGATCTCCTACGCCATCGGCGTCGCCCGCCCCACCTCCGTCTCCATCGAGACCTTCGGCACCGAGCACGTCCCCCAAGAGACCATCACTCAGCTCATCCGCGACCACTTCGACCTGCGCCCGGGCGCGATCATCGAATCGCTCGGCCTGCTCCGGCCCATCTACCGCCAGACCGCCGCCTACGGACACTTCGGGCGCACAGACATTGAGCTGCCCTGGGAGAGCACCGCGATGGCCGCCGGGCTGCGACACGCCGCCGGCCTCTAGCCCGCGCCCCGCGGGCGCCCCTCCACCCGGACTCGAAGACCGCCGGGCCCACGACCGGGGCCCGTGACCGCAGCCGTCGACTACGTCGCAGCAGCCGCCTCCGCGTCCACCGCCGCCTGCCAGCGCGACTCCAGATCGGCCGAGCGCATCGTCTCCAGCACGTAGTCGCCGAACTCGCGCGACGTCGCGCCCGTGTCACGGCCCGTCATCTCGATCTTCTTTTCGTACTGGCTGCAAAGGTCCATCGCCTGATCCAGCTTCTGGCCCAGCGCCGGCAAGCCAATGTGGCTCAGCAGCATCGCGCTCGCACGGATCATCGAGCCCGGGTTCGCGTACTGCGCCCGCCCCTCCGTGACCATCCGCGGGGCCGAGCCATGGATCGCCTCGAACATCGCGAACTCCGTGCCAATGTTGGCGCTCCCCGCCGTGCCCACCCCGCCCTGAAACTCCGCCGCCTCGTCCGACAGAATATCGCCGTAGAGGTTCGGCAGCACCATCACCCCGAACGCCGTGCGTCGTTTCTCGTCCACGAGCTTCGCCGTCATGATGTCGATGTACCAGCCCTCCCACGGGATCTCCGGGAAGTCCGCCCCCACCTTCCGCGCGGCGTCCAGGAAGGCCCCATCGGTCGTCTTCACAACGTTCGCCTTCGTCACAACCGTCAGGGAGTCCTTGTGATTCGCCTGCGCGAATTCAAACGCCGCCCGGATGATGCGCTCGGAGCCCGGCCTCGAGATCAGGCGGAAGTCAATGTTCAGGTCACCCAGCGTCAGGCCCTGGCTGCCCAGCGCGTACAGATCCTCCGTATTCTCGCGGAAGAAGGTCCAGTCAATCCCCAGGCGCGGCACCCGCACCGGTCGCACGTTCGCGAACAGGTCCAGCTCCTTGCGCATCGCCACGTTCGCGCTCTCAATGTTCGGCCATCCGTCGCCCTGCTCCGGCGTCGTCGTAGGGCCCTTCAGCGTCACCTGGTACGTGCGGATGTCCGCCAGCACATCATCCGGGATCGCCTTGCCCTGCGCCGCGCGATTCTCGATCGTCAAGCCCTCGATCGTCCCGAACTCCACCTTCCCCGCCGCCACCTGCTCGGCCAGCAACTCCTCCAACAGGCGCTGCGCCTCGGCCGCGATCGCTGGGCCAATGCCATCCCCACCGATGATCCCAATCCGGATCGTCTCCAGCGCCGAGAAATCCGTCGGGGGCGGAGACTGCCGCACCTTCGCCACCCGCGCCGCTTGCGCCTCAAGAATCGCCCCGAAATGAGCCGTCGCCTCGGCAATGGTCTGAACTTCCGCCACCCTGGTACCTCCGTACTGATCTGCCATGTTGAACTGCCAACGGGAGCTCGCGCGTCCGCCGACGGCCCCCAAGCCGTCCGCTCGCGACGATCCCTGCGCCGCATCACTCCCCGGGGCGCGTCCGGAGTGTGCTGCATGGCGGGTCGCCGCGCAACCGCCCGCCCCCAAGTCAGGCCTTCGCGCCCCCGTCCTGTCCCACGTCACTGAGAACCCCGTCAGGCAGACCAAGGTCACGCAGAAACGCGCCCGGCGAAACCTCACGGCCCAGGAACTCACGCACCAACTCCTCCCCATCCACCGTGCCGCCCCGTTCCAGGATGCCCTCCCGATACGCACGCCCCACCGCCGCTGCCGGCAGCCCCGCCTCCTCGAAGCGCGTGAACATATCGTCGCCGGAGACCTTCGACCACAGATAGCCGTAGTAGCCCGCGTCATAACCGAACAGGTGCCCAAAGCCCGCCTGGAAGTGCGTCCCCTCCGGGAACGGGAACCCCGTGATCGGGTGCAGCTCCCGCGCGATCGCGTCCGTGTCCTTCGACCCACCGCCCCCATCCGCTCCAGCCCCGCTCCGCTGCGGACCGTGGTACGCCATGTCCAGCCGCGAAAAATAGATCTGCCGCAGCGTCGCAATACCGCTGCTCACATTCTTCGCCGCGATCATCCGCTGCACCAGATCCTCAGGAATCGGATCGCCCGTGCGGTAGTGGCGCGTGAAGCCGCGCAGCACCTCCGGCTGCCAGCACCAATGCTCCAGCATCTGCGACGGCGCCTCCACGAAATCGCGCTCCACGCTCGTCCCAGAGAAGCGCAGGTAGCCCGCCCGCGTCAGCGTTTGGTGCAGAATGTGGCCGAATTCGTGGAACAGTGTCACCACCTCCGAGTGCTGCAGCAGCGACGGCGTCGTCTCCGTCGGCTTCGTGAAGTTCGCGACGATCGCGCTCACCGGCGCCTGATACCCGCTGCCTTCGGCCACCGCCCGCCCGCCTTGCAAGCTGAACGCCGCCGCATGCCCAAACTTATCGGGGCGCGGATGCAGGTCCATGTAGAAGTGCCCCACCACCTCCCCCGACGCCCCCTCCGCGATGTCGAAGAAGCGCACCTCGGGATGCCAGGCATGCGCATCCGTCCGCGCCACGAAGCGAACGCCCGTCAGCCCCTCATAGACATGGAAGAGTCCCTCCAGCACCGCCTCCAGCGGGAAGTACTCCGCGACCGCGAACGCATCCACCTGATAGCGCTCGCGCAGCAACCGCTGCGTCAGATAGCGCCAGTCCCAGATCGCGAAGTCGCCCCCGTTCAGCTCCCGCAGCAGCGCCATGTCCGCTTCCGCCTTCGGCCGCACCCGAGCTTCCAAGTCGCTCAGGAAGTCCTCCACCATCGCCGGCGACCGCGCGACGCGGATCTCGGTCACATAGTCCGCCCACGACGGATAGCCCAGCCTCGTCGCGATAGCGTCCCGCACGCCGATCGCTTCCTCCAGCAGCGCCACATTCGCCTCCGCCGCCTTGTTGTGGTTCTTGCGGAACAGCGCCTCCCGCAACGACCCATCCCGGGCGTTCTCCAAGAACGGGACCAACTCCGGGTAGTCCAGCGACACCCGATAGCGCCTCTCCCCCTCCACCTCCTCCGTCCGCAACCCCTCCACGTACGAGTCCGGCAACCCCTCCAGCCCTGAGCGCGGCACCACGATCGCGTCCTCGTACTCGTCGATGTTCCGACGAAACGCGATCCCCAATCGCACCAGGCGCTCTTTCAGCTCTTGTAGCGTGCGCCGCTGCGACGCCTCCAGCGCCATCCCATTGCGACGGAAGTCCCGCAGCTCGAAGTCCAGGAACCGCGCCGCCTCCGGCTCCATCGCACGATCCGCCGTGCTCGCCTGCAGCGCCCGCAGGGCCGCATCCAACTCCTCCCGGAATCCCAAACCGGTCGCAAACGTGTCCAGCTTCTCCTCGGACGCATGCGCCGTCGTGCGCAGCTCCGGGTCCGGCGAAACCTGCGAGAGAAAGCCAAACCGGCCGCCCGCTTGCATCAGCACATCGCTGATCTCGTCCATCGGCGCCAGCGTGTTCCCAGCATCCCGCCGCGCGTCGGGCACCGCGGCAATCTCTGCCACCAACGACTCCGCACGAGCGATCGCCCCATCCACGCCACCCTGAATGTCCTCCGCCGCGACCGCGTCATACGTGAACGGAACGGCGTGATCGTCGGGCATCAATGTCCTCATTCCCAATAACGGCAAACCCAGCGGCCATCGCAGGCTAGCAGCGCCTTGAGCCGCGGCTGGACTCGCCCGCGCCAAGTGCTAAAGTGGCACATCTGTTCGATTGAGAATCTGCGTACGCGTTTACCGGACCGCAAAAAGAGCATGGGTGTCGCCATGGAAATCGCACTCGGACTGATCATCGGGCTCGCCTTGGGCGGCGCTGCCCTCGGCACCGTCCTCCTGCGACGGCCGACGCCCGCCGCCACGCCCACCATCGACCCCACAGTCGAGGCCGAAGCCGCCGCCGCACGACTCCTCGCCGCCCTCCGCCCAGAGCTCGCCTCCCTGCAACAACAGGCCCTCCTCCAGAACAACGACCAATTCCTCGCCCTCGCCCAGAATCGCCTCCAAACCGAGACCGCCCGCGGCGACGAACAACTGCGCGCCCGCGGCGACGCCATCGAACAAGGCCTGCATCGCGTGAACCAAACCCTGGCCTCGGTCACCGACTACGTACAGAAGATCGACGCCGCCCGTGGGCAGACTCTCACCGGCCTCACGACCGTCATGGAGGAAAATCGTCGCACCATGCGTGAACTCGCCGAAGAGTCCCGACGCGGCATGCGCGACCTCGGCACGGAGACCGCCCGCCTCCGCAGCGCCCTCGCCGGGGGGCAAACGCGCGGGCAATGGGGCGAACGCATGGCCGAGGATGTGCTGCGTGTCGCCGGCATGCGAGAAGGCCTGAACTACCGCAAAAACCGCCAACTCGCCCAGGGCGGTGGCCGGCCCGACTTCACCTTCCTCCTGCCCCAGGACCGCGTCCTGCACATGGACGTCAAGTTCCCCCTCGCCGGCTACCTGCGCTACCTGGAGGCGGAAACAGAGTCCGACCGAGACAACGCCATTCGCCAGTTCCTCTCCGATGTCCGCCAGCGCGTGCGGGAAGTCACCACCCGCGACTACATCAACCCGGCCGCCGGCACCCTCGACTACATGCTCGTCTTCATCCCCAACGAGCAGGTCTACGGCTTCATCCACGAGCAAGACGCCGCCATCGCTGAGGAGGCCCTGCAACGCCGCGTCGTGCTCTGCTCCCCCCTCACCCTCTTCGCCGTCCTAGCCGTGATTCGCCAGTCCGTCGACTCCATGCGACTCGAGCAGCACGCCAACGAGATCCTCGGCGCCCTGGGCGCCTTCCAGCGCGAGTGGGGCAACTACCAAGAGTCGGTCGAGAAGGTTGGCAAGCGTCTCGCCTCCACCCAGAACGCCTACGAAGAGCTCAGCGGCAAGCGCACGCGCCAGCTCCAGCGCAAGCTCGACAAAGTGGAAATCCTGCGCGAGCAATCCGGCGTCCCCCCCGACGCGCCCGAAGAGGCCGCCGAGCAGAGCGCCCTCGCCATCCCCGCCCACTACCGCCTCCCAGACGACACCTGCCTCCCGGACGGCACCGAGGTTCCGACCGTCGCCACCGAAACCTAGCGGCCCCACCCCCTGGTCTCCGTCCCCCCACCCCACTAGCCTCGCCTCCGCAGTTCCCTCAAGAACCCCGCACCCCGGCCCCCGAGGTACCCATGCCCGACACCGACCTCAACTTCGCCTCCATCGAGCACCTCGCCGCCCTCGTCCGCGACAAGCAGATCTCCCCGCTCGAACTCATGGACCACACCCTCGCCCGCATCAACGAACTCAACCCCACGCTCAACGCCCTCGTCCAACTGGATGCGGAGACCGCCCGCAGCGAAGCCCAGGCCCAGACGGAGCGCCTCGCCGCCGGCCAAGACCTCGGCCCCCTGGGTGGCATCCCCGCCGGCATCAAGGATCTCGAGAACGCCAAGGGATTCATCACCACCCAGGGATCACCGCTCTACGCCAACAACCCCCCCGCCACCTTCGACGACGTCCACATCGAACGCCTCAAAGCGGCCGGCGCCATCGTCGTCGGCAAAACCAACACCCCCGAATTCGGCCTCGTCCCTTTCACCGACAACGAAGTCTTCGGGGTCACCCGCAACCCCTGGAACCTGGAGCGAACCCCCGGCGGCTCCAGCGGCGGCTCCTCCGCCGCCATCGCATCCGGCATGCTCGCCCTCGCAACCGCCTCCGACGGTGGCGGCTCCATCCGCATCCCCGCCTGCTACACGGGCCTGTTTGGACACAAACCCTCCTTCGGCCGCGTCCCCATCGCCCCCCGCCGCCACGACGCCTGGATGGACACCAGCGTTTTCGGCCCGCTCACCCGCACCGTCGCCGACGCCGCCCTGCTCATGGATGTCATCTCCGGCCCCGACGATCGCGATCGCAACACCCTCCCTGCCGAGGATCGCTCCTACCGCCAGCGTCTCCAGGACCCCCTTCCCCCGCTCCGCATCGCCTTCAATCGCACCCTCGGCGTCACCCGCCTACAGACCGACGTCGAGCGCGAGGTGGAAACCGCCGTCGCCGTCTTCCGTGAGCTCGGCCACGACGTCGAAGAGAACACTGACGCGATCCCCGAAACCGGCCGCTTCTGGAACGACGTCGCATCCTGGAACAACGTCGCCACGAGTTGGGACGACTACACGTCCCGCCACGACGAATACGGCGAGCTCGCCGTGCAAATGCTCGACCATGGCCTCGGCCTCGACGCCGAGCGCATGGGCAAGTTTCTCGATCTGCGCCAGCAGATCACCAACTGGACCGCGCGCCTCTTCGCCAACTACGACCTCCTCCTCACCCCCACCCTCCCCACGGAGGCCTTCGCCGCTCAGGGGCCGGTGCCACGCACGCTCTACGGCGAGAAGTTCGTCCCGATCGCCCTCACCTACCCCTTCAACTTCAGCGGCCACCCCGCCGCCAACGTGCGTGCCGGCATGACCGACGCTGGACTCCCCTGTGGCCTGCAAATCGTCGGCCCGCGCTTCCGCGACGATCGCGTACTGCAAGCCTCGCTCGCCTACGAAGAGGCCCGGCCCTGGGACACCTGGCCCCGCCTATAGCCTGCGGCCTGGGGCGCGCCCGCATCGATATTCGCAGCGTCGATATACTCGGCCCGCCCACACCCCTCCCACGCAGTTCCGATACGGGGGCCCGATGATCACCCACCACGACCCCACGGGGCCGAACGTCCTCACGCAGCAAGAAGCCATCGACCGCGCCGCCCAGATCCACGGCGTCGAGTACGACCTCGCACTCTCGCTGCGCGCCGGCCAGCCCGAGTACGAAGGCGACGTCACGATCCGCTTCCAACACCGCGATCCGTCGGCAGGCGTCTCCCTTGACTACACCGGCATCGAGATACAGCGCCTTGACATCAATGACGTCGACGCCCTGTCCGCAGACGGAATCACATGGTCCCGTCACCGCCTCCGGCTGCCCGGCAAACTCCTCCGCGACAGCAACATCGTCCGCATCGTCTATCGCAACGCCTACGACCACACCGGCGTCGGCCTGCACCAGTTCAACGACCCCCAAGACGGCGCCGAATACCTCTACACCCAGTTCGAGCCCTTCGAAGCCCACCGCATGCTGCCCTGCTTCGACCAGCCCGACATCAAGGCCCGCTACCGCCTGCGCGTCGCCGCCCCCACCAACTGGGCCGTCGTCTCCAACGCCCCCCAAACCGGCGCCGCCCCCGCCGACGCAGACCGCACGGTGCACGAGTTCGCCCAAACGCAGCTCTTCAGCACCTACCTGCTGGCGCTCATCGCGGGCCCCTACCACGTCTTCCACGACGCCCACGGCGACACCCCGCTCGCGATCTACTGCCGCAAGTCCCTCGCCGACCACATGGACCCGGAAGAGGTCTTCGAGGTCACCAAGCAGGGCCTCACCTTCTTCGCCGACTTCTTCGACTACCCCTACCCCTTCGAGAAGTACGACCAACTCTTCGTGCCCGAGTTCAACTTCGGCGCCATGGAGAACGCTGGCGCCATCACCTTCAGTGAGCGCATGGTCTTCCGCGACCCACCCACGGACCTCCAGCGCCTCAACCGCGCTGAGGTCGTCCTGCATGAGATGGCGCACATGTGGTTCGGCGACCTCGTCACCATGCAGTGGTGGAACGACCTCTGGCTCAACGAGAGCTTCGCCACCTACATGGCCTACCTCGCGCTGCATGAGGCGACCCGCTTCCAGACCAGTGCCTGGTCCGCCTTCAACGCCCGCATGAAGGCCTGGGCCTACGAGCAGGACCAACTCGTCACTACCCACCCCATCTCCGGTCAAGTGCCCGACACCGACGCCACCTTCCAAAACTTCGATGGCATCACCTACGGCAAGGGCGCCTCCGTCCTCAAGCAGCTCGTCGCCGCCATCGGGCCCAACGAGTTCCGCGCCGGCATGCGCCACTACTTCCAAACCCACGCCTGGGGCAACACCACCCTGCCCCAGTTCCTCGCCGCCCTGGAGCACGGCGCACAGCGCGATCTGGGCGAATGGTCACAGCTCTGGCTGGAGCAGGAGGGTCTCAACACCCTCGCCGCCCAGTGGGACGCGTCGGCCGGCGCCGTCGCCGCCTTCGCCGTGCAGCAAACAGCCCCGGAGGACCACGCGACGCTCCGCCCCCATCGCGTCGAGATCGCCGTCTTCGATGCCGCCCCCACCGGCGCTCCCACCCTGCGCACCGCCCTCCCCGCCGACATCGCCGGCGAGCGCACGGTCATCGAGCAACTGATCGGCGCAGCCACCCCCGCCGCCGTCTTCCCCAACCACGACGACCACGGCTACGCCAAAGTCGCCCTTGACCCAATCTCGCTCGACTTCGTCCGCGAGCGGCTGGAAGGCTTCGACGACCCCCTCCTCCGCCTCCAGCTCTGGCAATCGCTCTGGGAAATGGTGCGCGATCGCCAGTTCCGCTCCACGGACTGGCTCGCCATGGCCCGCACCAAGCTGCCGCTGGAGCCCGCCCTGGAGCTCGTCTCCACCACCCTGGGGCACGCCCAGCACGCCATCGCCAGCTATCTGCCCGACGACCGCCGCCCCGTCGAAGCGCGTGCCCTCTTCGACCTCGCGCTCCAGCAACTGCGTGCCGTCGAGAGTCAGGACCTGCGCATCACCTGGGCCCGCAACCTCGTCGCCGCCGCCACCGACGCCGAAACCATCCAGTCCGCCTGGCGCCTCGTCGACGAAGGCGCCGGCGTCCAAGGCTTCGAGCTCGACCAGGACATGCGCTGGTCGCTCGCCGTTAAATCCGCCGCCTACGCCCTCCCCGATGCCGACGCCCGCCTGGCCGTCGAACAGCAACGGGATTCCAGCGACCGCGGCCAGCGCGCCCTCCAGACGGCCCGCGTCGCACCGCCCGACCCCGCCGTCAAAGCCGCCGCCTGGGAGCGCTTCCGCACCGACCACGACGTCTCCCTGCACGTCATCCGCTCCGCCATGGGTGGCTTCTGGGCCAATCGCGCCTGGTGGCTCTCGCAGCCGGACCTGACCAGCGAGTACGTCTCCCGCTTCTTCGCCGAGGTCCGCTCCACCTTCGAATCTCGCGACAAGGACTTCGCCGCCACCTTCTTCAACCACCTCTACCCGTCGCAGCTCCCCACTGAGGACACCATCAGTCGCACCCGGGCCGTCCTTGATTCGTTGACGGACGCCGAGCAACTGCCCCGCCGCAGCCTGCGCGAGGCCCTCGACGAAGTCCTGCGCGCCAAGGCCTGCCGAGAGTTCGCCTCCAGCTAACGCGGGCGCGTCGGCAATCGCAGGCTGCCCGCCAGGTCGTATCTCCTACGATGGCCGCACGCGTCCCCGACCGGCGCCACGGACGACACATGGACAGCTTCCCCGACACCGCCTGGGATCCCAGCCGCCCCGACATCGAACGACTCCTCCGCGAGTCCCTCGTCACCGACTCCGGCGTCATCCCCTCAGCATCGAACTACGTCTTCCTGCTCGCGCTCGCCCCAAATCAGGAATCACCGAGCGACGCCGCACCGGCTGGCGAGCCCCCACCCCAGGAACCACCGATTGGGCCCGGCTATGCCGTCTACAAGCCCGCCCGCGGCGAGTCCCCCCTCTGGGACTTCCCGCCTGACATCTACCGCCGCGAAGTCGCCAGCTATCTCGTCAGCGAGGCCCTCGGCTGGGGCCTCGTCCCGCCCACCGTCCTGCGCGAGGACGGCCTGCCCCACGGCCCCGGCTCCATGCAGGCCTTCATCCCCACCGACCACACCTGCACCTTCTTCGACCTGCGCGACACGAACGCCGGCGTCATGCGCCGCATGGCCACCTTCGATTGGCTCACCAACAACGCCGATCGCAAGGGCGGCCACGTACTCCAGGGCGCCGACGGTCGCATCTGGGGCATCGACAACGCCCTCTCCTTCCACGTCGAAGAGAAACTACGCACCGTGATCTGGGACTACGCCGGCGAACCGGTCCCCGCTCCACTCCTCACCGACCTGGAGGCGTTCCTGACCACACTCACCCCGGACTCAGCGCTCTGGGCATCGCTCATGGACCACCTCCAAGCGGACGAGTGCGCCGAACTGCGCCAACGCGCCCAGCAGATCCTCGAGTCGCCCACCTTCCCCCAACCGCCCGAGTCCCGCCGCCCCTACCCCTGGCCCCTGATCTGAGCGCCCCCGATCAGAGAACCCCGGATCAGAGAACCACGCCAGCCCTCAGGCTTCGTGCGCATTCCGAACCAGGATGCTCCCCGGCCCACCATCGATCGGGATCGACTTCACCGCCAGCGCGACACGGTTCTCCGCGTTCAGCGCCTCCCAGTACGTCGCCAGCACATGCCCGGCGCCGCCCGATAGCGGTAGCCAGAGTGGATCCCCTCGGTATGCCGGCAGCGGATCGCCGTCGCCCGCGTACGTCGTGATCCCCAACCCGTACCCCCCCGGCGGCAGCGCCGGCCGCGTCGTCACCCGGTCCGACTGCGAGGCGTCCGCATCGTTCGCTCGCAGGATGCTGATCGCCACGCGCGGCTCCGCCCCATGGGTACGACCGCGCAGATCCAGCAGACCGCTGATCCGCGGCGTGTAGTTGGGCGCATCGTCCTCCCGCTCGCGCGTTTCCAGCGCCTCCTCAAACCCACCGCCCGACGCCAGCGCATCCACGATCGTGCGCGACTGATCCCCGTTCGCCACCACGTAGAGGTCGGGCAACTCCAGCATCGCCTCGTAGATCACGTTCGTCGGGTCGCGCAGTTTGGACGGATCGACCGCCTCCGTCCGCATCGACGCCCCATCCACCACGAAGCGACGATTGCGGCTGTTCTCGCTCCGACCCATGATCCAGTACACCTGCAGCCACGCCGCGCCGTCCGCGCTCCGACCCAGGATCAGCCCCCGCCCCGGATAGGCATTCGCAGCCAAATGGCGCTGCTGGTTCGCGGCCGCGACGGCGGCGATCTGGTCGCTGCTGGCCATCAGTGCCGGAACAATCGCAGGCCAGACAGGGCCATCGTCATCCCGTACGAATCGGCCGCCGCCGTCACACCCGCATCCGCAATGCTGCCGCCCGGCTGCAGCACGTAGCGCACCGCGCTCGCCTGCGCCCGATCGATGTTGTCGCGGAACGGCATGAACGCGTCGTGGCTGAGCGACGTCGTAAACCCGCCGATCCAATCCCCACGCTCCTCGTCGCTCAGTGGCTCCACCGCCTCGCGGAACTGCGCGCGCAGATACGCCCGCTCCGGCTCCGATAGCTCCGCCCAGGCGATGAACTGCTCGCGCGCCGTGAACCGCTCCGGACGCTTCATCCCCGCCACGAACGGCAGACTGAGCACCCGCGGATGCTGCTGCAGCATCCAGCGGTCCGCCTTGCCACACGCGATGCGCGAGCAGTGGATCCGCGACTGTTGGCCCGCGCCCAGTCCAATCACCTGCCCGTCCGCCGCCACGCAGACCGAATTGGACTGCGTGTAGCGCAGCGCAATCGTCGCCACCATCAGATCCCGCACCGCCTCCGGCGGGAACTCCTTGCGCTGCGTGACCACCGTGTCCAGCAGCGCCGGCACAATCGGGGCCCGGTCGGCCGGGGCCTCCAGCGTCATCCCAAACAGCGAGCGCTGCTCCAACAGCGGCGGCTCGAAGTCCGGGTCCGCCTGGATGATCAGATACGTGCCGCCCTTCTTCGTCCCCAGGATCTCCAGCGCGTCCAGATCGAAGCCCGGCGCAACGATCCCGTCCGACACCTCGCGCCTGAGCACCATCGCCAGCGACGCGTCCACCCGATCGCTCACCGCGGCGAAGTCCCCGTACGACGACACAAGGTCGCCGCCGCGCGCCCGCACATATGCCGCCGCAACCGGGGACAGCTCCTTGCCCTCCACCTGGTACGCCCGTTCCAGCGACTCTGACAGCGGCAATCCAATCGCCGCCCCCGCCGGACTGACGTGTTTGAAGCTCGCCGCCGCCGGCTGGTCCAACGCCACGCGCAACTCGCGCACCAACTGCCAGGCCGAGATCGCGTCCAGCAGATTGATGTAGCCCGGCGCCCCGTTCAGCACCTGGAACGGACTCGCGCCGTGAGCCACCGCCCGCGCGGGCGTCTGATGCGGATTCAGTCCGTAGCGCAGCGCTATCTCAACACCCACCGCTTCGACCCTTCCCACCGACACAGCCATGCCAACCGTACGACCGCGGATTCCCTGAGTATCGAGCCCACCCCTGCCCGTCAACCCCCCTGACCAACAACCAACCCGATCCCCTCAACCCGAACGACTACACCAGAGTTGGGGGCTCCTCACTACGCCCGGAATCAGCACTGCCGGAATCGCCCTCCCCACCGCCCGGCCCCTCACTCGATGGCCCCGAACCCGGTGGCGGCGGCCAGCCCCCCCCCGGCTTCGCGTCCGGCCCGGCGTCACCGGTCTCCGCATCAAGGACATCGCGGCCCTCTTCTGATCCGTCTTCCGGCGCGTCCAGGCCCAACGCCCGCGTCAGCTGATCCGCCGTCGCGTCATCCAGACCGCTGAGATCGTGCAACTGGCGTGCCAGGTCCTGGAGCTGGTCCTGCGTCACACCCATGCTCTCCATCGTCTGACGCACCAGGCGGCGCACGTCGTCCGTGTCACGACGGATCAGCGCGTCCGCCAGCTCCAACTGCGTTTCCACCGCCCGGAATCCGGCCCGGCGCTCACTCTCGTTCTCCGTCGCCAGCAGCGTCGACATCAGCCGCGTGAACAGCGTCGTCATCCGCGCGATCCGCATCCGATCGTCCGGGTGCGGCGGGAACTCCCCCGTCACCGAGACTTCCACACCAGTGCGTTTGTCGGACGCGACGTATTGGTCTGTCATGACCCCATCCTACCCAGTGCCCGCCCGGCAGAGCCCACCGGGGAGAACACGCACGCGCAAAGCCTCGTATCCTGAGGCATGGCACCCACGCCTCCAGACCCAGAACGCCCCCCCCAAGCCCTCCCAGGCGAAGAACCCCCACCCGCGGGTCCACTCAAGGCCTACGAAGACCTCGACTTCCTCCGCAGCGCCGACGCGCGCGTGATCCGTGTCATCGCGGAGCTGCTGGAGCCGCAATTCCGCTTCGAGCGACACGGCATCGAAGACACCATCGTCTTCTTCGGATCGGCCCGCATCCCGGAAGCCGTCCCTGCAAACGACCCCAACCCAGACGCCGGCGGCCTCGCCGCCTTGACCCCTTACTACGACGATGCCCGCGAGCTCGCCCGCCAACTCACCCAATGGAGCCAGGACCGCCCCGGCGAGCGCCAATTCGTCGTCTCCAGCGGCGGCGGCCCGGGTATCATGGAGGCCGCCAACCGCGGCGCGGTTGAGGCTGGCGGACCCACGATCGGCCTCGGCATCAGCCTGCCCTTCGAGCCCGCCGGTAACCCCTATCTCACCCCGGACCTCGCCTTTGAGTTCCACTACTTCTTCGTCCGCAAGTTCCACTTTCTCTACACCGCCAAGGCCGTCGTCTACTTCCCCGGCGGCTTCGGCACGTTGGACGAACTCATGGAGCTGCTCACCCTGATCCAGACCCAGAAGGTCCGCAAGCGCATGGGCGTCGTGCTCTACGGCCGCTCCTTCTGGGACTCCGTGATCGACTTCGACGCCATGGTCGCGCACGGCGTCATCTCCCCCGAAGACCGCGAACTCTTCGTCTTCGCTGACGACGTCGACTCCGCCTTCACGCAGATCTGCGGCTTCCTCGAAGAGAACTACGGCGAGAGCCTGCTCGAGCAGGATTAGCCGCCTCTGGATCACCCCGGAGACCGCGGGCCCCAGCACCCGGTTCTGCTATCCCCGCAACCAGCGCCGCCGCCTGAATCCACTACGGTGAGTGCACTGACCTCTTGGCGCCGCACGACCTTCGCGGCCCTCTACGAACATCGCGCCTATCGCTTCCTCTGGACCGGCCAGCTCATCTCGGTGCTGGCCTTCATGATGAGCTTCGTCACACAGTCCGTCGTCGCCTTCGACCTGGAAGGCAACAACAGCGCCGTCGGCGTCGTCCAATTCGGCGTCGGCATCGCCATGCTCGGCGCCAGCCCCTTCGGCGGCGTCATCGCCGACCGCTTCCCCAAACGACGCCTGATCCTCGTCGGCCAATCCATGATTGGCGCCTCCATGCTCGGTGCCGCCATCCTCATCCTCACCGACGAAATCACCATCCTCTTCCTCGCCGCATCCACCTTCATCATGGGACTCGCCTTCTCCTTCAACGCCCCCGCCCGTCAGTCCTACATCGGCGGCCTCGTCGGCCCCAAGCGGATCCAAAACGCCGTCGCCCTCTCCCAACTGGCCATGAACGTCAGCCGCGTCGGCGGGCCCCTCGTCGCCGGCGTGCTCGTCAGCAGCGCCGTCCTCGGCCCCGGCGGCACCTACCTCGTCATGTCCGGGCTCGTCATGTTCGCCACCGGACTGCTGCTCTTCATCCCCGCTGTCCCCGGCACCCCGCCCGAGCAACGACGCTCCTTCCGCCACGAGTACATCGGCGGCCTGCGCTACGCCTGGGGACACCCCCGCATCCGCTTTCTGCTCCTGCTCTTCATCGGCATGGTCACGGTCTCCTTCGGCTTCATGACCGTCCTCCCCGGCCTGCTCGAGAACGAGCTCGGGCGCGACGCGGAAGATCTCGGCATCCTCCTCCCCATCGAGGCAGGCGCCGGCCTGATCGTCGCCGTGATGCTCGCCGGCGCCGTCAGCGGGCCCCGCGCCTGGCCCATTATGCTCATTACCGCCGGCGTCCTGGGCGGCTCATTCCTCCTCCTCGCCGTCTCCCCCACCTTCACCGTCGCCATCGTCGCGATGCTCATTTTCGGCCCCGCCATCAGCGGCTTCATGCTCACCAACAACGCCCTCATCATGGGCAACACCGACCCCGCCTTCTACGGTCGCGTCATGGCCCTCACCATGATCGCCTTCGGGGCCCAAGGGGCCATGGCCTTGCCCATCGGCATCCTCGCCGACAGCATCGGCGAACGCCAAACGCTCCTCCTCGAAGGCGCCGTCCTGCTCGCCGTCACCATCCTCGCCACGATCGTCTACACCAGATCCATCCGCGGGCACGAGACCGACCCCCAATCCCCCCAGCCCGAGCTCGCCGCGCCCGTGCCCGCGCCCGCGCCCGTCGCCACCGCCACAATCGCCGAATAATCCCCCCTGCCCTGACCCATCTGGGCTACGATCGGTGCCAACCGCACCACCCGCCCCACCAAGAGTGCGAATCCCAAAGCGCGGCCCGCGAAAGCCACTCCCCATGACAACCCACATCCCGAACTCCACCAGCAGCCGGTCCCGCCCCCAAGCTCCCCCGCTCGACCTCTCCTGGCTCAACCTCGACGACCACTACGACGTGCACGCCGAGGTCAGCCGCCGCGGTCTCACCTTGGACAGCCTCAATGAGGCCGCTTTCCCCCCGGACGCAACGGAGGCCGGCAACCACACCATGCGCATCCGCGGCGCCGCCCCGCGTGAGGGGGCCCCGCGCTACGGCTACTCGTACATCGGCAAAGCCGACAGTTGGTCCGAAGCGGTCCCCATGCTTTACGAGGAGGCCGTCCAGCGGCAGTGGTCCTCCGCCACAGACATCCCCTGGGAGACCCTCCAACCCCTCCCCGACGACCTCGAACGCGCCATGAGTCAGTTCTGCACCTTCCTCAACGAAGTCGAGTTCATCGCCGCCGATGGGCCCGGCCAATGGCTCCCCCGCCTCTCACCCGAGTACTACGAAGTCGGCCTCTTCCTCATGACCCAAATCATGGATGAGGCCCGCCACATGGACGTCTTCCGCAAGCGCGCCCTGGCCAACGGCGGCGGCTTGCTCGCCCAGGGGCCGGGCGAGGGCCTGCGCCAGATCCTGGAGGCCAAGGACTTCACGGAGATGTCCGCCATCCTCCACGTCCAGGGCGAAGGCTTCGTGCAGTCGCTCTTCCGCATGGGCGAACTGATCGGCCAGAACACCGCCGAGAAAACGATCTTCCGCCTCTGCGCCCAAGACGAGTCCCGGCACCTCGCCTTCGGCGTCATGCACCTCAAGCACATCCTCGAGTCGTCACCGGAGCGGCGCGAAGAGATCCACGGCTACTTCGATCGCGCCGAGCGTGTCTCCGGCCTTACCGGCACCCAGACCCCGCAGATGGTCGAAGCGCTCACCGTCTTGCTCGGCGGCGGCTCCTCCCCGGCCCAGCTCGACGATGGCTGGCGCTTGCAACAGCTCATCCTGCGCAAGCAAGTCACCGAGTACTACCACCGGCTCAAAGTCGCCGGCCTCGGCGACCGCATCGATCGCATGCCGGAGGCGATGCAAAAGATCGTCAAGGGCAACTAGAGCGCCCCTACACCCGCGCCCCGTCCAGCGACGCCAGGAACGGCTGCACGGCCTCCAGGAAGCCGGGCGTGTTCTGCGAGTGCACGTTGTGCCCGCAGTCCGGCACCGTTACCAACTCCCCACGCGGCAGCGCCCCTACGAACGCCGCCGCCCCCTCCGGCTCCAACACATTCGACTCCCCCCCGCGCACCACCAACGTCGGCGCAGAGATCACGCGCACGTCGTCCATCTGCATTCGCGGCGCATGCTCGTAGCGCATCTGGCGGAAGCGCTCATCGTGCAGCACCCGGTCCGACTTGCTGATGTACTTGCCATCAATCCGGCGAATCAAGTTGTACCGCGCCGTCCGCTCCATGTGCTCCCGTGTACGGAACGGGTCGTACTTGACCACCCGCTCAATGAACTCGTCGATCGAGTCGAACTCCCGGTTACTACTCACGAAATTGCCGATGATCCGCGTCCCCGCCTCGGACACCGTCGGCCCCACGTCCACAATCACCAAACCGCGCGCGACCTCCGGGTGCGTCGACGCCAAATACAGCGTCACCATCCCCCCCATGCTGTGCCCAAAGACGATCGGGGACTCGATCCCCTCCAGCCCAATCAAGGCCGCCGCGTCCCGTGCCATCGCCGGCGCCGAGTAGTCCGAGTCGCGCACCCACTCCGTATCCCCGTGGCCACGCTGGTCCAGCGCATACACGTGGTATCGATCCGCCAGGTGCAAACTCACCAGATCCCAAGAGTGCGCCGACTGGTTCGCCCCGTGCAGCACCACTACCGCCGGCGCCGCCGGATCGCCCCACTCCAGCAAATGCATGCGGAGGTGATTCACCACCACATTGCGTGACACGTAGCGCACATCGCGTGAGTGCGGGATGCCCAGGTCAGAGGCGCTTTGCAGCAGGCTCCCGAACTCGTCCAGCGCGGTCATGTCCAACGGCCCCGCATCGGCGGCGAACTCATTCAAGTGCATAACTCTCCCCTGCCCACGCCAGCGCCACCCGCGAGAGGTCCTGGTGCGGGGCCCCGCGTTCCTGGGACAGCGTCCCCGACATCGCGCCAGGCGCGTCCGGAATATACAGGGACCGTCTCGCCTCTTGCTTCCAGCCGCACGCCGCGATGGGCAGACTGTCACCGGCGTTATGGCCCCGCGGGTTGACCCTGGCCGTTCACTTCCGCATCATCCAGATAAAAACAGCGTCCGGCCCAACGGGCCGGTGCCAGTCTCTGCTGTCACGATCTCCGCACGAGCCCGCCGCAGCAGGGAGCAGGGAGGATCAGATGGCGCTCGCAGAATTGCGGTTGGGTTCAGGAGACCTCGGCAGGGAGGCGGTGAACAGCCGCGCCAACATTCGCGCCTACCTCGCGGAGCTGGTCGGGACGATGGTCTTCGTCTTCATCAGCACCGGCGCGGTCATCTCCGCGGTCGGATCGCAAGCCGCCGACGCCCTCATCATCATCGCCCTGGCCCACGGTCTCGGCATCGGCCTCATGATCTACGCGATCGGCCACATCTCCGGCGGGCATCTCAACCCGGCCGTCAGCCTGGGCATGATCGTCACCAAGCGAATCAAGATCCTGCCCGGCCTCTGCTACATGGCCGCGCAATTCGCCGGCGCAATCCTCGCGACCGCCCTGCTCTACCTGATCCTCGAGAACTCGGTCGGCAACGCCTCCGACTTCGGCGCGCATCGCATCTCCAGCGCCGTCAGCGGCAACGGTGGGGCCTTCGTCTTGGAGGCGATCCTGACCGCAGTCCTGCTGATCGTCATCTTCGCGACCGCCGTCTCCAAGAACGGCGCCGGCAAGCTCGCGCCGCTCATCATCGGCCTCACGATCACCGCCATTCAACTTGTCGCCCTACCCCTGACCGGCGCCTCCGTGAATCCCGCTCGCACGTTCGGCCCAGCGCTCCTCTCCAACGCCTTCGATTCCGTCTGGGTCTACATGCTGGCCCCGGCTGTCGGCGGTGTAGCCGGCGCCGTCCTCTACTGGTTCGTCCTGCGAGAAACGGAAGCGGAAGAGCCCGAGTCGGAGGAGCCCCCAGCGGAAGAGCCCCCGGCGGAAGAACCCCCGTCGGAAGAGCCCCAGTCGGAATAGCCTCAACGGCGACGAAACTGCGCGTCGAGGGGGGAGGTTGGCCTCCCCCCTCGACGCTCGGTCGGCTCGTCCTGCGTCCGCTAGCCTGCCGCGACCGATGCGACACGGGCACGGTCAGCAGGGGAGGCAGCCATGGCACGGCTCGACGGTCGGCTCGACGGTAAGGTCGCCGTGATCACCGGCGCAGCCTCCGGCATCGGCGAAGGCGCCGCCCGCCTCTTCGTGGAGGAAGGCGCGCGCGTCATCATCGGCGACATCCAAGAGGAGAAAGCCCGGGCACTCGCGTCCGAGCTCGGCCCATCCACCCGCGCCGTGATCGCCGACGTGCGGGACGACGCCGCCGTCGCGGGCCTCGTTGCGACCGCCGTGCACGACTTCGGCGCGCTCGACGTCATGTTCAACAACGCGGGCGTCGGCATGATCGAAGGGCCCATCGCCGACGCCTCCGAAGAGACCTTCGACTTCGTCACCGCGATCAACCTCAAAGGCGTCTGGCTCGGCATCAAGCACGCCGCCCGCCAAATGCGCGCCCAGGGCCGCGGCGGCTCCATCATCTCCACCGCCTCGGTCGCCGGCCTGCACGGCTTCGAGCGCCAGGCCATCTACGGCATGACCAAGGCCGGCGTCATCTCCCTCACCCGCAGCGCCGCCGCGGAAGGCGGACCGCACGGCGTCCGCGCCAACTGCATCTGCCCCGGCGGCATCATCACCGCCCTCTCCGCGCCCTTCCCTCGCGCCGAGGAAATCATGCGCGACCGCTTCTCTGCCATCCACCCGATCGGCCGCGAAGGCACCCCCCGCGACATCGCCCAAGCCGCGCTCTGGCTCGCCGGCGACGAATCCACCCTCGTCACCGGGCAGGCCATCGCCGTCGACGGCGGCTGGAGCACCGTCGATGCGCGCTGGCAAACCTTGCTCGGCCAGATGAACCCCGCCCGGCTCAGCGGCGAGGCCCCGGACCAGACGCCCGCTGACACCGACTGACTCCCCGCTCAGGCGCGAGACCCCCGATCGCTAGACGTTCGCCCGACTGCCCGCCAGATCGGCCATCAACTCCAGCGCCTCCGGCTGCGACGACGACACCGTGATCCCCGTAATGCCGCAGTCCTCCCACGCCTTGTAGCGCTCGCGGATTCGGTCCGCCGGGCCCAACAGCGCCATCTCATCGATAAACTCGTCCGGCACTGCCTCCATCGCCTCCGCCTTGCGCCCGGCCAGATAGAGATCCTGCACCGTCTCCGCCGCCTCGCCGTAGCCGTACCGCTTCATCACATCATTGTGGAAGTTCTTCGTCTTCGCCCCCATGCCGCCCATGTACAGCGCCACGTTCGGCCGCATCTGCCGGATGCACTCGCCCACGTCGTCGCTGACAATCACCGTCGCGGCGGCCTGAATCTGGAACTGATCCAGCGCCTTCGGGGCGTTGCTCGCCTTGCCGCGGTCCATCCCCTCGTCCAGCCAGGCCTGGTACTGATCCATCCGGTACGGCGAGAACCACATCGGCAACCAGCCGTCCGCCAGCTCCGCCGTGTTCTTCACGTTGTTTGGCCCCAGCGACGCGACGTAGATCGGCAACTGCTTCATGTGCAGAATCGACTTCAGCGGCTTGCCCAGCCCGCTCGATCCCTCACCCCGGTAGGGCAACTGGTACTCCCTGCCCTGGTACTCCACGGGCTCCTCCCGCGCCAGAATCTTGCGCATCACCTCGATGTACTCCCGCACTCGCGTCGCTGGCTTGCCCCAGGGTCGCCCGTGCCAGCCCTCCACCACCTGCGGTCCTGACAGCCCCAGCCCCACGATCACCCGCCCGCCCCCTGCCAACTGATCGAGCGTCGACATCGTCATCGCGCACATCGCTGGCGTCCGCGCCGGAATCTGCAGAATGCCCGTGCCCAGCTTGATCCGCGACGTATGCGCCGCGATGAACGCCAGCGGCGTGATCGCGTCCGACCCATACGCCTCCGCCGTCCAGACCGAGTCGTAGCCCAGCGCCTCCGCATGCTGGATCGCTTCAAGATTCAGGCGGTACTGCGCCCCTGAGTAGCCCACGCTGTAACCCAGCTTCATGCCGCGTCCTCTCTCCGTGCCGCCGCGCATACGGAAGCGCCAGTTAGGTTAGCTCCACCACACCATTCGGGGTGTCCAGCCTCGCGACCAGCCCCACCGCACCGGCCTCCACCGGCAGCTCCACCCCCAGCGCGGCCAGGGACGCCCGCACCGCCTCCGCCTGCGGGTGCCGCCCCCACAGCCCAACCAGCCGGCAGCCCTGCGGCGCCGACGCCGCCGGATGCGGCGTCGCACCCCAATCGATCAGGAACGGCGCAAGCCCGCCCGCGCCCGGGCCGCCCGTCGTCAGCATCCACGCCAACTCAACGCCATCCGGCCGCCGCCGACGCATCGCCCGCGCCTCCCCGGGGTCGTAGCCCGCCGCCTGCGCCGCCGCCACCCGCCCCGGCAGGTCGCTCGCCTTCGCGGCCCAGCCGACCAGCCGCGCCGCCGCCAAGTCGTCCAGGCCGAACGGTCGCGCTCGACCCACTGGCTCCGGCTGCCCTGGATCCGGCGCGATGATCTCCAAGTACGCGCCGGCTCCCAGGTCCAGCAGCGCATTGTGCGACCCGGCCCCTGGGTGCGACCCCCCATAAGCGGCCCGCACCCCCAGCCGCAGCTCCAAATCCCCGACCGCCGCCTCCAGATCGGGCGCCGCATACACCACGTGGTCCACTGGTCCGCTCTCCAGTGCCATCAGCCCACCTCCGCCATCTGCGCCGTAAAACTGGCTTTCGCCCGACCCAGCAGCTCCGGATCGCTGATCAGATCGAGCGCCGTCAACGCCAGCGCCTTCGCCACCACCAACGTCGCCGCATGCGCCTCGTCCGCCCCGGCGGCGTCGCTGAATAGCGACGTATGATTCCCCGCCTCCGCTGGAATCCCATAGACCGGGTGAATGGAGGGCACCACATAGCTGACGTTGCCCATGTCCGTGCTAAACGCGTTGAACCCCCTGGGATCGTCCACCGCCGGCGCACCCAGCGCCGTCAGATGCGCCGCGTACGCCTCCACCATCGGCTCATTGTGTTGCATGTCCAGATAGACATGCTCCCCCTCCTTGACCTCCAGCCCGCAGCCGGACGCATCGGCCCCGGCCTGCAAGCACGCCAGCACCCGCTGCTTCAGTCGCCCCAACTGCCGCGCCCCGCGTGATCGCACCACGAACTCCGCCGTCGTGCGGTCCGGAATGATATTCGGCTTCTCACCGCCATGCGTAATCACCCCGTGCACCAACGCGTCCGGCGGTAACTGTTGGCGCAGCGCCGCGATCGCGCTGTAGGCGATCACCATCGCATCCAACGCATTGCGCCCCTCCCACGGCGCCCCCGCCGCATGCGCGTTGCGACCGCCAAACGTCACACTGAGCTGCTGCAGCGCACTGACCGAAGGCCGCAGCACATCGCTCGGCGCCGGGTGCGCCATCAACGCCGCGTCCACCCCCGCGAACGCGCCCCGCTCGATCAGCAGAACCTTCCCGCCACCGCCCTCCTCCGCCGGCGTCCCCAGCACCACCACCTGGCCCGCCACCCCCACCCCCGATAACCCCGCCGCCGCGCCGATGCCTGCCCCAAGCGCCGCCGTCGCAATCAAATTATGTCCGCAGGCATGGCCGATCTCCGGCAGCGCGTCGTACTCTGCGCAAATCACGACGCTCGGCCCCCCCTT
>QGNQ01000004.1 GCA_003228175.2 Chloroflexota bacterium | reverse complement strand
CTCCTTCCTCGGTCTCGGCGCCCCCCTGCCCAACCAATCCTGGGGCCGCATGCTCACCGAAGCCCGAGCACTCTGGAACCACCCCCACCTGAGCATCTTTCCCGGCCTCGCCATGACCCTCGCCGTGCTCGGCTTCAACCTCCTCGGCGACTCCCTGCGCGACATCTTCGACCCCCGCCTGCGCGGCAGCGGCTAAGTAATCGGGAGGGGATCTCTCCGACGACACCTACGGACGTCAACTTCCAGCGCTGCGACCGGTCACCGGTGACACGGTGCACAACATCCGCATCTCGAAAGGTAGACACGCATGACTGATTTCGAAGCAATCGCCTCCGCGCTCGAGGAACGGGGCTTCTGCGTGGTCCCGGACTTCCTGAGCCGTAGTGAGATCGACTTCCTCGTGGAAGAATTCGATGCCTGCCCAGACTCCGAACCCGCGCCGCGAACCAAGCATGGGGCGCGGCACCTTGGCGATCAGCCGATTGATCGACGTACTGCTTCACCAGCGGGTCCCGGTCAAACGGCAGCGCTGCGTACTACGGCAGTGGGACGAAAGGAGACCTTCCAAGGCATCCGTCCGCGGATGGAAGCGTTCGCCCGGGAACTCACCGGAGCCAAGGCCGCGCTCTATCAAATCCTCTATCTCCAGACGCCGGTCACCAATCTTCCCGTGCATCAGGATCACGAGCACTTCTTCCTGACGGAGTTCAATCCGACGCATCTGAATTACTGGATTCCGTTGGTCAAGCCGTCCCGCACCGAGGCGGGACGGCACCTGATTCCCTGGGATCGGCTGGGCGAAAAGTCGCCGCGCCTCTTCAACCTCTGCCGGCGCTCGGGCGCGAGTTTTATGCGCTCGCTGCGTGACGGGGGGACGGTCTACATGTCCGACTGGAGCGGGGTCCACTGGGTGGAGGAGGACTTCGAGATCGAGGATGCCATGGAGACGCCGGAGGTGGGCCCCGGCGACCTGCTGCTGCTGAGCCTCAACACCATCCACGCGACGCAGACGACCGACGATCGGCGCCTCGCGGTTTCGTTGCGCACGTGCGATCCGGAGACGCGAATCGACTGGCATCGGGTGGCCGGCATTTCCACACCGGCAATGATGAGACACCTCGCAGGTCAGAACCCCTTGTCGTTCCCGGTGTTTCAACACATCCAGGAAAACGACTTCGGCTCCACGCTGGGGGACATCGTGCCGACCCTGACCGGCGAAGGGGAGTAGCCGCGCCGGCTAGGCGCGCGGCAGGGGCGGCGGAACCTGCGTGATGACGCCGTCGGAAGCTAGCGCCGCCTGGGCGTCCGCGGAGAGCCCGAGCTCGCTCAGGATCTCGGCGTTGTCTTGGCCCAGGGTGGGCGCCGCGCAGCGATACGTGACCGGTGTCTCGCTCAGGTGGATGGGGTTGCCCGGGTAGCGCATGGGCCCCACGTCTGGGTGGTCCAGCTCCGCCCAGAACGACCGCGCCTCCAGGTGGGGATTCTCCAACAAGTCGCGTCCGTCGGCGACGACGGCGGCGATCACGCCCCGGGCCTGCAACCGATGCATCGCCGGGCCCGGACTCTGCACGCGCGTCCAGGCCGTGATTGCCGTATCAATGTCTTCGTGGCGCGCGCGGCGGGCGTCGCGGGTGAGCAACGCGAGTTCTTCGCCCAGGCCGGCGACCGTGCAGAGCGCGCGCCACTCGTCGTCCGTGGTGACGCTGATCGCCAGCCAGCGGTCGTCACCGCTACAGCGGTAGACGCCTTGGGGCGCGCACCGCGGATGGCGATTGCCGGTGCGCGGCGCGTTGCTGCCACGGATCTGCGCGGCCAGGAGCTCCTCGCCGACGAAGGTCGCCATCGATTCGGCCATCGCGGTTTCCATCTGTTGGGCCGTTCCGCCGGACGCGTTTCGATCCCAGAGCGCCACCAATGTCCCCGCCGCCGCTGACATCCCTGAGACGGGATCCGCCCAGGCCACCCCGGAGCGGTAGGGGCCGCTATCGGCGTAGCCCATCATCGCCGTCAGACCGACCGCCGCCTCGATCACCGGCCCCAGCGCGACCCGCGTCTTGCCCGGGCCGGTGGAGCCGTAGCCGGGCATGGCGGCGTAGACGATGTTGGGGTTGAGCTTGCGCAGACCTTCGAAATCGAAACCGAGACTCGGCATCACCTTGGGGCTGTAATTCTCCAGCACGATGTCCGCGCGTTTGACGAGCTGGGCGAAGATCTCACGGCAGCGCGGGTCTTTGAGGTCCAGCGTCAGTCCGCGCTTGTTGCGGGCCAGCTTGTTGAATCCCGCGTTGCGATTCCAGGGCTGCTCGCCCACGTCGTTGTCCGGGTAGAGGTGAGTCAGCGCGGCGAACTGCTGATCGACGGCGTGGTAGCCGCGGTTCCAGGGCGACTCGATCGAGATCACGTCGGCGCCCAAATCGCCCAGCAAGCGCCCGGCGATTGGTCCCGCCCAGACACGCGTCAGATCCAGCACGCGAACGCCGTGCAGGGGGCCGTGGCTCAGATCCTGAGGGGCTTGCGATCCCGTCGGCGCCTCGCGCCTCTCCGACCACCAGTTCGCCAGCAGCGCTTCAACGGTCGTCCCCCCGGGCGCGGCTGGGGCGGGCGTGAGCTCCGGCGCGTGCCCCTCGATCAGGAATGGGCCTCGTGGCAATTTCAGTGGCGACGGTTCGGCCGCGTCCGGCCCCACTGTGGAGCCGGGCAGCCGCACCCAAAAATCGCGCGCCTCGTACTGCTCGTCTTCCAGGACGTCGAGCATGGCGGGCACGGGCCCCAGCGGTGAGAAGACCGCCCGCCCCAGCTCCGAAATCTCGTCGGCGGTCAGCTCCATCAGTCGCACAGTCAGCGCCTCGTCGAACTCGCGCTTGTGCGCGCCGCGCGCGCCCATCGTCGCGAAGCGGGGATCGTCGAACAGGTGCCCGTATCCCAGTACCTCCACGAATGGCACCAGGTGCTTGTCGCCCGAATGGCCCAGGAAGATGTACCCGTCCTTGCACGGATAGACCCCGGCCGGGTGATACGGACCGGCCTGCGCATTGCCCTCGCGCCGGAGGATGTGGCGCCCGTGCGTCCATGTCGACGTTGTGTGCTGGTGCAGCGCGACCATGCCTTCGATGTGCGACACCTCGACCGTTTGCCCGCGGCCGATCCGCTCGCGCGCCAAGAGCGCTGCCATGCTGCCAATGAACGCGTGCGCGCCGGCCTGGAACAGCGTCTGCTGTCCGGCCCGTCGCAGCGGCTCCCGGTCGGGCTCGCCCGACAGGTACATGTGCCCACCGATGGCGTCGTCCGTGAAGCCGTTCGAGCGCAGGCTCGCGTATGGGCCGCTGAGTCCAAAGGGAGAGATGTAGACGCGGACGAGCTGATCGCCGCCCAGATCCTTGGTGACGAGCTGTAGCGGGTCCGGCGACGCGCTCTCAATGACGACGTCCGCTCGATCGAGCAGCCGCGCCAGCGCATCCCGGTCGGAATCGCTGGCCGGGTCCAGGCAGACCGATCGCTTGCTGGTGTTGAAGAAGGCCCACTCGGAGCACAGGTCGCCCCAGGGCTCGCCCATGGTGCGCAGCGGATCGCCGCGCGGCGGCTCCACCTTGACGACGCGCGCGCCGTAGTCGGCGAAGAGCTTGGCCGCGAAGGCACCGGCTGTTGAGCCGGCGATCTCGACGACCTGCAACTCCCTGAACGACTTCATCTCGTTCGACCGCACTTGCCGGGGCCCATCTCAGGCTGGGCCACCTACGGACGCCACGTGGGCCCGACGCCCGGCCCCAGCTGCGTCTTGATCACGCCTTGCGCCATCTCCACGAAGTCGCACAGGATCGCCCGCGTGTCGCGTGGGTCGATCAGGTCCAGGCCTGTGGCTTCGGCGGTGCGGAAGGGCGAGGAGATGCGACGGAAGCCCTCCTCGATCTCGGCGCGCTTGGCGTCCGGGTCGGGCGCATCCGCGATCACCCGGCGGAAGGCGGCATCGGTACCGCCCTCGATGTGCATTGAGCCCCAGTGCCCGGACACCCAGGCGTAGCGCCGGAACAGATGCGGGCCGGGACGGAATTGCAGCGACCCCGCCAGTCCGAACGACTGCCGGCAGACGAAGGAAAGCCAGGGCATCTTGCTCGCCACGATGGAGTAGACGAGCCGCGCCCCCGCCCGCTCAATGCCCTGCTTCTCCGACTCCGGCCCCACCAGGAAGCCCGGGTCGTCCATCAGCACGACCATCGGCAGGTGGAACGTATCGCAGAGCTGGACGAGCCGGCTCGACTTCTCGGCCGCGGCCACGTCCATCGATCCGCCGCGGCGATTGACGTTGTTCATCAACACGCCCACGGGGTAGCCGTTCGCCCGCGCGAGCCCCACGATGCGCGAGGCCCCGTAGGTGGGCGAGATCTCGAAGAAGGAGTCCTTGTCGAAGACCGCGTCAATGATCACGCGCGGGTCGTAGGGCCTGCGCTTGTCGTGCGGGATGAGATCGAGCAGGCGCTCGTCGCGGCGTTGCGGGTCGTCGCTCGTGTCGCCGCGGGGGGGCATCTCGTAGACGTTGTCGGGCATGTAGCTGAGGAAACGTTTGACCTGATCGATCGCGTCTTCTTCATCCTCCGCCGCATTGTCCACGACACCGCTGACGCGCGTGTGGATCTTCCAGCCCCCCAGCACTTCCTTGTCGATCTCCAGGCCCAGCGCGGCCTTGACGACCGGCGGCCCACCCGGGAAGACTTGGCCCAAGCCCTTGGCCATGACGCTGAAGTGGCTCAGCGGGGGGATGGGCGCGGCGCCGCCCGCCGTGGGGCCCAGCACCGCGGAAGCGACGGGCGCGATGTTGACGATCTTGCAGTACGCCTCGAACTGGCCGCCGTCCGGGATATAGGTGCGCCCCAGCTCGGAGAACTCCTCCACGCTGCCGCCGGCCGCGTCCAGTAAGTGCACCGTGGGCAGCAGCAGCTCGTTGGCGTTGGGTTGGCCGTGGCCCATGTCGACGCCGCCGTCGTCACTATGGGCGGAGCCGCCGCGGATCGTGAAGTCGGACCCGGTGATGTAGACGCGGCGCCCGTTGACCTTGCCGATCCCCTTGACGCGCGACGTGGGCAGGAAGCCCGTCAGGTTGCCGTCATCGTCGTACTTGGCGAATCCCTGCAGCTTGCCTTGCTCCTGGAAGCTGCCCTCGTCGACGAGGAGGTCCAGGCGCTCCCGCACGGTCAGCTTGCCCCGCAGGCGCTGCCGCGCGACGCCCTCCGGCCCGCCCATGGCCTCGGCCATTGTGTGTCGTCGTTGAAGTTCATCGATCTCAGGCTGCCAGCTCACAAGCGCTCCTTCAGTAGAGGGATCCGTTGGGGACAGGGGGTAGTCTACCGGGCGCGCTCCCGACCACGCCGCGACATGGGCTGGCCGGGACTCTTCTGCGCCTCGATCGTGGCGATCTCGTCGGCGGAGAAGCCCAGCTCGCCCATGATCTCGGCCGTGTGCTGGCCCAGCGCGGAGTACCAGGGCTGCGCGACGGCCGGCGTCTTGTTGAACTGCATCGGGTTGCCGACCATGGGTCGCTTGCCAACGCCAGGCACGTCCTTCTCGACGATGTAGCCGTTTTCCAGCGCTTGTGGGTCGTGCAGGACATCGTCGTAGTCGAGCACGCGCTGGTACATGATGTCCTCTTGGTGCGCGTCGAAGAACTGCTCCCATTCCGCCGACGTGCGATTGCGCATCGCCCGCGCGACATGCGGACGCAGTTCGTTGGCCGTCTCCGCGTGCGCGAAGTTCGTCGTGGGGGAGCGCTTGTCGTAGGAGTCCCACTGGGGGTCGGCCCCAACCTCCGGAATACCGCCGAAGTCGCAGAACTCGCGCCAACTCTCACCACTGTTGATGCCCACGCAGAAGGCGCCACCGTCGGCGGTGTCGTAGAGGCCCACGATGCCCGGCACGTTGGGATGGTGGGGACCGTCGCGACGCAGCGTGGTGCCCGTGACCGACGAATGATTGATTTCCCAGGCCTGCATCCAGACCATGATCCCGTAGGACGATGTCTGCACTTTCTGCCCGATGCCGTGCAACTCCCGCGCGGCCAGCGCGGTCATGATGCCCAGCGCCAGGCCCATCGCGCCGCCGGTGTCGCCGATCACGGCGCCCGGGATGACAGTCGCGCTGCCGGGATCCCCCGTCACGCTGGAGATGCCCGAACGCGACTGGGCGAACTGGTCCGTCATGCGCTTGTCGCGGTCCGGCCCGCGATGGCCAAAGCCGTTGGCGATCGCGTAGACCAGCCGCGGGTTGCGGGCGGACAACGCCTCGTAGCCCATGCCCATGCGCTCCAGCGAGGGCTCGCGGAAGTTGCTCAGGAAGATGTCCGTGCGGTCGATCAGGCGGTGCATGACCTCCCGGCCGACGTCGCTGTGAATATCGACCGAGATCGAACGCTTGCCGTGCGAAACCGAGAGGAACTGGGCGCCCGGCGTCTCCTTGGGGAGCGGCCAGTTGACCCCCGTATGCCAGCGGTTGCCGTCGCCACCGGGTGGCTCGACTTTGATCACGTCGGCGCCCATGTCGGCCAGGAAGCCGCCCGCCAACGGCCCTTGCACCGCGACGGCGAACTCCACGACGCGCACGCCCGACAGCGGTCCGTGTGGCTCGATGGCCACGACTAACTGCCCACCGTCACGCTGCTGCGGGGCTGCAGGACGAAGCCCTCATATTCATTGGCCGCAACGGCGTCGCACTTCTCCTTGTAGACGCCCAGGCCGATGTACGGCAGGAAGACGCGCGGCTTGCCGGGCACGTTCGCGCCCAGGTACCAGGAGTTCGCTTTGGGGAAGAGGGTGGCGTCGCCGACCGCCGCCACGTGCTCCACCCACTCCGCCTCGGCTTCTGGGGCGGCCTCAATGCTGCCCAGCTCCTGGGCGCGCAGGCTCACCACACAGTCGTGGATCCAGTCCACGTGCTGCTCAATTGCCACCATCATGTTGCTCAGCACGGAAGGACTGCCCGGGCCGGTGATCGTGAACAGGTTGGGGAAACCGGCCACGCACAGCCCCAGGTAGGTGCGGGGCCCCGCCGCCCACTTCTCACGCAGCGATTCCCCGCCGCGTCCGCGGATGTCCACCGCCAGGATCGCGCCGGTCATCGCGTCGAAGCCGGTCGCGTAGACCAGCGTGTCGAATGCGAACTCCTCGGCGCTGGTGCGCAGGCCGGCGGTGGTGATCGCTTCGATCGGTGTTTGGTTGAGGTCGACCAGGCGGACGTTGTCGCGGTTGTACGTCTGGAAGTAGTCCGTGTCGACGCAGATGCGCTTCGTCCCCAGGGGGTAGCTGCGAGGTTGCAGCGTGGCGGCGACCTGCGGATCGGAGACCGTGTCCGCGATCTTGTCGCGCACGAAGTCGGCCATCTTCTCGTTGGCCGGCTCGTCGACTGGCCAGTCCGCGAAGTCCCCAAGGAATTTGAAGCCGCCCGCCTGCCAGCTTGCGTTCAGCGTGCGGTTGCGTTCGTCATCGTCCACGTCGAACACAGACAGCGTCGATTGATCCGTGATGAAGCCGAAGGGGTGTGTGAGCGCCTTGCGCCGCAGGGCCTGGAATTCGTCCTTGTAGGTCGCGATGGCCTCCGGGGCCAGCGGCTGCTGATTGGCGGGGATGCTGAAGTTGGGGGTGCGTTGGAAGACGGTCACGTGCGACGCCTGCTCAGCGATGCGCGGGATCGACTGAATCGCCGACGAACCTGTCCCAATCACCCCCACCCCTCGACCCGCGAAGTCCACACCCTCGTGCGGCCACAGGCCGGTGTGGTAGGCCTCCCCCTGGAACGACTCCCGTCCGGCAATCTCGGGGAACTTGGGCTTGGAGAGGCAGCCGGTCGCCATGATTAGGAACTGGGCCGAGACCCGGGTCGACTCGCCGCCGCTGGGCCCGGCAGCGACGTTCCAGCGGCTCGTGTCTTCGTCGTAGGTTGCGGTCTCAACGCGCGTCTGGAACTGGATGTCGCGGCGCAGGTCGAAGCGGTCGGCCACGTGCTCCGCGTAATCGAGGATCTCCGGCTGCTGGGCGTAGCGCTCGGACCAGTTCCACTCGCGCTGCAACTCGTCCGAGAACGAGTACTGGTACTCCAGGCTCTCCACGTCGCAGCGGGCGCCCGGGTAGCGGTTCCAGTACCAGGTCCCGCCAACGCCGTCGCCGGCCTCATAGACCCGAGCCGAGAAGCCCGCTTCGCGCAGCCGGTGCAGCATGTACATCCCCGCGAAGCCGGCCCCCACGATCACCGCGTCGAATCGGTCGGGCGTGTCCGACATGCTCCACCCCTCTGTTGCGCCGCTGGTTGGGCGGAGTCTTCCACCTCTGTCTCGGCTTCGCAACCGGCGTGGTGGCTTCGCGCCCGGCGCCCTCAGGAGATCAGCCGCCGAAGGCGCGTCGCAGGTGCCCGACAACCTCCTCCAGGTTGCGCCGCCCGCCGTCCAGCGCGCCAAACATCGCGAGTGTGTCGTGCGTCAAGCCGGCGTGGTTGTGGATCGTGACCTCCACGCCTGCGGCGGCCAGCTTGGCGGCGTAGGCCAGGCCCTCATCGCGCAGCGGGTCGTAGCCCGCCGTCTGCACCAGCGCCGGCGGCAGGCCCGTGCAGTCGCCTTGCAGCGGCGAGGCCATTGGCTCGGCGCGGGCGGCGGCATCGGGCAGGTAGTGGTCCCAGAACCAGCGCATGGAGTCGCGTGTGAGCCCGAAGCCATCGGCGTTGGCCTCGTAGGAAGGGGTGCTGAAGTCCGCATCCGCGACGGGGCAGTGCAGGATCTGCAACGTCAGCGCCGGGCCCCCGCGGTCGCGCGCCATCTGCGCGACGACGGCGCTGAGATGGCCCCCGGCACTATCCCCGCCGACAGCGATGCGAGTCGCGTCCACGTCCAAGTCGTCGGCGTTGGCCACCAGCCAGGTGAGCGCCGCGTAGCAGTCCTCGGAGGCCGCCGGGTAACGATGCTCGGGCGCAAGCCGGTAGTCCACCGCGACGACCGCACAACCGGCGGCGTTGGCGATCGCCCGGCAGAGCCGGTCGTGTGTTTCCAGATCGCCGATCACCCAGCCGCCGCCGTGCATGTAGAGCAGAACGGGTAGCGGGCCGTGGGCCGGGGGTCGATAGAGGCGCAGCGGGATGTCGGCGTCGGGGCCTGACGCCGCAAGATCTCGGACCAGCGCCACGTCCTCCGGCTCCCCCTGCATCTCGAGGACGAAGCGGAACATTTCGCGGGCTTCCGCGGGAGTCATCTCACCCAGGGCGGGACCGCCCGCCGCGGCGGCCAGATCCAAGAAGGCACGGATATCGGGTTCCAAGGCGGTGGACGTTGCAGGCACGTGTGGCTCCTTCAATCGGCCGCAGGGGAGATCGGATCGGGGGATCTGCGGGTGGGGAGATTACACCGCCGCGCGTGTCCACCGGCATGCTCAGCCCCTACGGCGTTCTCAACCGACCTGGCCATGCCCGACGCCGAGGCCGCCGCGCTCACCGCCAAGGGCGTCTTCAACGAGCGCGGTTCTCGTCCCCGTCCGCTCGCCCGCTCCGCAGCACCCGATTGACGATCGGCCCGATCGGTACGTAGCGTCAGGCGTAGGGAAGTGAGGTGGGGCCGAATGGTAGACAAGCGCCTGGGAGATGCGGTCATGCGGGAGGGTGTGGGCGCAATGCCCGTGCCCGAGTTCGAGACGACGGCTTGGACGACGCCGCCTCCCCTCGCCGAAGCCCGGATCGCCATCGTTACAACCGCGGCGCTGTACCCGGCCGATGGTGAGGCCTTCAGCGGCGGGGACACCAGCTATCGCGCCCTCGATGCGGCGCAGCGCAAGCTCGTCCTGGGGCATTGGAGTCACAACTTCGACCGTTCGGCGTTCAGCATCGATCCCAACGTTGTCTATCCGCTCGACCGTCTGGATGAGCTCGCGGCCGCCGGCACGATCGGCTCCGTCGCGGAGACGCACTACTCCTTCGCTGGCAACCAGCCCGATGACGTTTCCACCGTGCGGCTCGATAGCGGACCGGCCTGTGCCGCGGAGATGAAAGCGGCCGGCGTCGATGTCGTGCTGCTGACCCCCGTTTGACCGCTCTGCACGCGTACCGTGTGTACGCTGGCGCACGTCTTCGAGGCCGCCGGTCTCGCGACCGTGGCGATCTCGGCCATCAAGGATGTTTCCTCGCGGATGCACCCGCCCCGCGTCTTGCACTGCGAGTTCCCGCTGGGACGGCCGCTGGGCAAGCCCAACGACGCTGCGTTCCAGCACGACGTTTTGCGACACGCGTTCGGCCTCCTGGAGCGCAACTCCGGTCCCGTCTTTGAGGAGTACGCGGAGACGATCGTCGGCGCCGAGGAGGCCATCAGCTGCACTCTGCCACCGCGCTTCGACCCCTCCCTGCCGCCCGCCGTCGATGAGGCGCGCGGGATCCGAAAGGCCTACGACCGGGCGCGCGCGCGTCGCGGCGTGACCAGCGTGGGCCGCGTGATCGATGCCGACGGCGTGCCCGGCGCGCTCGCCGTCCTGCGAGAGATCGCCGACGGCGCCGACTGGACGACCGTCGAGATCCCGGGTCGCAACACGATCGCGGTGGCGCACGACATCCGCACGTACTACGAGGAGGCCGCGCTGGAACTCGTCGAAGGTCCCGACCCCGGGCCCCGCGGCGCTGAGGCCTGGTTCTTCGAGAAGACGGAGGCCGGCAAGCTGCTCCTGGCGGCGCGTCAGGTGATCAAGGACCAGGGAGCTAAGCGTCCCATCTGGTTCTACATGGCGACGGGTCACCGCAGATAGCAGCAGGAGCGGCTCCAGTAGGTGTCCCCGGGGCCGCGCTGCGGCTGGCGCTCGGGCGTCCCAGAGGCGTTCCCCCTGCCCAGCAGCGCTTTCGGCCCGTTTCGAAGGCCAGATGCTGCCGCCGATCTACTCCGTGTCGATTCAGGACGCGGATCGGATGGCGCAGGCCGCCTAGGCACGCGCGCGGCGTTAGCCCAGCGCCTCCTTGAATTGGCGCAGCGCGGCCAGGTGGTCGTCGACGGATTCGAAGCCCACGTTCATGGTTGAGAACGAGATGTGCGTCGCGCCCAGCGCCGCCCAGGCCTCCGCGTCGGGCGCCCAGCGGTCGGGGCCGTCCTGTACCTGGGCCCGCGCCTCAATCCCAAACGACGCGCGGTCCCGGCCCGCCGCGTCCACCGCCGCGTACAACTGCTCCACGATCGGGGCCGCCTTCTCCGGTCGCGCGCCCGTCGCGATCCAGCCGTCGCCGATCCGTCCCGCGCGTTCCAGCAGCCGGTCCGCGCCGCCGCCGAACCAGATCGGGATCTGACGACCGGGCAAGGGATTCAGGCCCGCCCGGTCGATCTTGTCCCAGCGACCATCGATGGTGACCGTCTCCTCGCGCCACAGGTCGCGCAGTAGCTGCACCTGCTCTTCCTCGCGGCGCCCGCGCGTCGAGAAGTCCTGGCCCAGCGCCTCGTACTCCACGTAGTTCCAACCGCTGCCCACGCCCAGCCGCAAACGCCCGCCGGAGAGGATGTCGATCTGCGCCGCCTGCTTCGCGACGAGTGCCGTCTGCCGCTGCGGCAGCACGATCACGCCCGTGACCAGCTCCAGCGTCGTCGTCAGGCCGGCCAGATAGCCAAACAGAACGAAGGGCTCGTGGAAGGCGCTGTCCTTCGTGTAGGGCCCGGTGAGGGGCGGATTGCGGTCCGCGGTGTCCGCGCCCAGCACGTGGTCGTAGACCAGCAAGTGGTCGAAGCCCATGCCTTCCACCGCCTGCGCGAAGTCGCGGATCACGGCCGGGTCGGAGCCGATTTCAGTCTGCGGAAAGATCGCACCGATTCGCATTCGAGTCCTCCTGCGCCTCCGGGACTAGATCCCGAAGATGGTGGCCATGCCCGTGCGCTTGGCCATCGCGTTCATTTCGTCGTCGCTGGGCTTCGGGCCGCCCTCGGCAGCGGCCTGGAGCAGCACGGGCAACACCGTCACGTCCCCCGCCGAGTTGAGGAACAGGCCCGACTGCCCGTGTCGCTGGCCCAGGATCCAGCGCACCGCAATCGCAATGTCGACCGGATCCTCCAGCGGCTGGTACCAGGTGGAGTGTGTGCGCTCCACGCCCGCCGCCCAGGGCCCGCGCGCGAGCGACTTGATGGTCTGCACCGCCACGCCGCGTTCTTCGCACAGCGCCAGCGTGCGCGCGAAGTCCTTCCCGTAGCGACGGAAGCCCGACATGAACCAGTTCCAGGGCATCAGTACGGAGTCGAAGTCGAACCGCTCCAGGGCGCGATAGTGCTGCGTCGCGATCGTCCAGTTATGGCCTGTCACGCCGATAAAACGTACCAACCCCACCTCGCGCGCCTCCTGCGCCGCCTCCAGCGCCCCGCCCGGGCCCAGCGCTTGGTCCCATTCATCCGGGTGGTTGAGCCCGTGCAGCTGGATCAGGTCCAGTTGCTCCGTGCGCAGCCGCGACAGCGACTCACGGATGTCCGACATCGCCGTCGCGTAGTCACGCGAGGGCGTCTTGCTGGCCAAGAAGAAGCGGTCGCGATGCGTCTCCATCCAGGGACCCAACCGCAGCTCCGCCTCGCCGTAGCTGCGCGCGACGTCGATGTGGTTGACGCCGTATTCCAGGATCGTCTCGACCGCCCGATCGGCCGTCGCCTGGTCCACGCGCGACAGCGCCGCCGCGCCGAAGATCACCCGGCTGCTGTCGTGACCGGTGCGCCCGAACGGGGCCCGTTCGATCGCGGGCGCTCGCTCGATGGATGGGGCCTGCGTGCTCAGATCGGGCATCGCACTCTCCTTCGCAGGGAAGCTACTGCACCTCGCCCCGGGCGGCGATAGACTCCCCCGGCAGCGACGCGCGCTGTGCCACGTCATCCCCACGGGCGTCATCCGCACGGAGGAGAATCATGGAATTCCGATCGCTCGGCCGTACCGGCATGCAAGTCAGCAGTATCTGCCTGGGTTGCATGATGTTCGGCGGTCGTACGGACCAGGAAACGACGACGGAGATCCTCGCCCAGTCGCTGGACGGCGGGATCAACTTCCTGGACACCGCCAACGTCTACAACCTGGGCCGCAGCGAGGAGACGACCGGCGTCGCGCTGAAGCAGCTCGGCGCCCGCGACCGGGTCGTGCTGGCGACCAAGGTGCACGGGGTCATGGACGCCGAGGATCCCAATATGCGCGGCAACAGCCGTCGCCACATCATCCAGCAGTGTGAGGCCAGCCTGCGCCGGCTCGACACCGATTACATCGACCTGTACCAGATCCACCGCCCTTCCCCCGACATCCCGATCGACGAGACACTGCGCGCCCTGGACGATCTCGTCACGTCCGGCAAGGTGCGCTACCTGGGCGCATCGACCTTCGGCGCCTGGCAGCTGGTGGAGTCGTTCTGGGTGTCGGAGAAGTATGGGCTGAACCGCTTCGTCTGTGAGCAGCCGCCCTACAACATCCTCGATCGCCGCATTGAGCGGGAGTTGCTGCCCATGGCCCAGACTTACGGCATGGGCGTGATCCCCTGGAGCCCGCTCGCGGGTGGCCTGCTGACCGGCAAGTACACGCGCGACGGCGACCGTCCCGCGGACAGCCGCTACGGCCAGCAGAAGCTGATGCCGCAGCAGCATGCGCGCTGGGTGGAGGGCGTGTTCGATGTCGTCGAGGCGCTGACCCCGATCGCGCAAGAGAAGGACTGCACCCTCTCCCAGCTGGCCCTGGCCTGGTGCGAGCAGCAGCCCGGCGTCTCCAGCGCGATCATCGGGCCGCGCACCCTGGAGCAGCTGCAAGACAACCTCGGGGCCAGCGCGGTCGAGATCACCGACGAGGACCGCGCCCGCATCGATGCGATCGTGCCGCCTGGGCGCATGGTCTCACCGTTCTACGAGGCCAACTTCGGACCGCATTCCTACCGCATCTAGGTTCCGCACATTCGTCCTGGGCGGTATCATCACGCACGCGGTCGGAGCATCTGGCCCGGCACGAATGGGGGACTCGATGGCTTTGGGTGGTTACGCGAATCACGTCGCGCGGATCGATCTGTCCAGTGGCGCCGTCGCCTACGAAGGCATCAATGAGGACGACGCGCGTCTCTATATCGGCGCGCGCGGTCTTGGCGTGAAGTACCTCTACGACAACGGTCCCACGATGGATCCCAGCAGTCCGGACAACATGCTGGCCCTCGTCAACGGTCCCCTAACCGGCAGCGAAGCCACCATGAGCGGTCGCATGGCGTTCGTCACTAAGTCCCCGCTGACCGGCACGGTCGTCGACAGCCACATGGGCGGCTGGAGCGCGGCGCGCCTGCGCTGGGCCGGCTTCGACGCGCTGCTCTTCACGGGCAAGGCGGAGCAACCCGTGTACGCCTACGTCGCCGATGGCGCGATTGAGCTGCGACCCGCGGAGGACCTCTGGGGCAAGGGCATCCACGAGACCGTTTCCATCCTCAACGACCGCCACGGCGACGACCTCTCCGTGATGGCGATCGGCCAGGCCGGCGAAAACCAAGTCCTCTTCGCCGCCATCGTGAACGAGAACGACCGTGCCGCCGGGCGTGGTGGCACCGGCGCCGTGGCCGGGATGAAGAACCTCAAGGCGGTCGTTGTCAAGGGCGACCGCAGCACGATGCCCAAGGCGGCCGACCGCGAGAAGTGGAAGATTGCTCACGCCACCGCCCTCAAGACCATCCTCGACAGCGAGGTCACCGGCCCCAAGACCGGCGGCCTCTCCCTCTACGGCACCAACGTGTTGACCAACGTCGTCAACGCGCTGGGCGGCATGGGCACGCGCAACTCCCAGACGACGACGTTCGACCGGGCCGAGGCGCTCAGTGGCGAGACCATCCGCGAGACGATCCTGGTCGAGGAGCCCACGTGCCACGCCTGCCCGGTGGCCTGCAAGAAAGAAGTCGAGATCAAGGACGGGCCCTACAAGGGCCTGCGCATGGAGTCTTTCGAGTACGAGCCGGCCTGGTCGTTGGGCGCGAACTGCGACAACGACGACGCGGGCGTCATCGCCAAGGTGATCGACCAGTGCAACGACTACGGCATGGACGCGATCGAGATCGGCAACGTGCTTTCGATGTACATGGAGGCGACCGAGAAGGAGTACATCTCCGGCCCCGGCTTGGCCTGGGGTGATGGCGCCGGCATGGTGGAGCTGGCCGAGCAAGTCGCGATGCGTCAGGGCCCCGGCGAGATCCTGGGTGATGGCACGGGCAAGGCCGCGGCGGCGTTCGGCCACCCCGAGATCGCCATGGTCGTGAAGGGCCAAGCCGTCCCCGCTTACGACCCCCGCGCCATCAAGGGCGAGGGCATTGGCTACGCGACCAGCAACCGCGGCGCCTGCCACCTGCGCGGCTACACGCCGGCCTCGGAGATTCTGGGCATCCCGGTCAAGACGGACCCGCTGGCCTGGGAGGGGAAGGGGCCGCTGCTCAAGATCTTCCAGGACCTGCACGCCTTCAGCGACTCGCTGGACCTCTGCAAGTTCTCCGCCTTCTCCGAGGGCGCCGCCGAGTACGCCCAGCAGTACGAGGCCATCGTGGGCATCCCGATCAGCGAGGACGACGTGATGACGACGGGCGAGCGCATCTACAACCTGGAGCGCCGCTTCAACAACCTGGCCGGCTTCGATGGCAAGGACGACTCCCTGCCGGAGCGCTTCCTCAAGGAGCCGGGCACCGGCGCGGCCGCCAACTCCGTCTGCGAGCTGGATGAGATGAAGGCCGAATACTACGAGGCGCGCGGCTGGGACGATGGCGTGGTGCCGGCCGCCAAGCTGCAAGAGCTGAGCATCAGCTAGCGGCGATCGCGAGGCGCGCGCGGTCTGGGCCCCCGGTGGAAGTCCGCCTCTACGCGACGCTGCGGCCGATCGTGGGTGGACGCCTGGTAGAACTGCCGGATACCGAGGCGAGCGATGTCCGCTCCCTGATCGACGCCCTGATCGCGCGCTTTCCGGCGCTCGCCGGGCGCCTGTTGTCGGAGGCGGGCGAGATTCGGCCCTACGTCGCCGTGATGATCGACGGGCGTGACGTGCGCCACTTGGGCGGGCTCGATGCGCCCGTCCCGGCCGGTGCCGAGGTCGATATCTTCCCGCCCGTCGCCGGCGGAGCCGGAGCACGAGTCGCAGAAGCCGGCGGAGCCGGCGCAGGAGTGGTAAAAGCCGGCGGAGCCGGCGTACGAGTGGTAGAAGCCGGCGGAGCCAGCGCAGGAGTGGCAAGAGCCGGCGGAGCCGGCGCACGAGTGGCAAAAGCCGGCGGCCGATGAGCCTCATTGAGCTCAACATCCGCGGCGTGCCGGACTGGCTGCTGCGCACCTACTTGCTGGAGCTGGGCGCGGCAGCCGACCCGCACGATCGCGACGCGCCTCGCATGTCCGGGGACGGTTACACCGTCTCCTGGAGCAGTGAGCGGGTGGACTTGGCTGGCGGGACGCTGAAGCTGACTCAGCTCAACATCCTCCTCGACGGGGACCAGTCCATCATCGCGGCGTTCGAACCGGAGCTGATGAAGAAGCTCCAACGCGGCGGCGGCTAGCCGCAGGCAGCAAACGCGGGCCCCTACGCGTGCTTGCCTCTACCGTGCGGGCAACCTCGACAAGCAGCGAGAGCGCGGAGCCGCCCATGACCGACTACACCGAGATCCACGTCACGACCGCCGACCGCGTCGCCACGGTCACAATGGACCGCCCGGAAGCGCTCAACGCGATCACGCCCACCATGCTGGCTGAGCTCAACCACGCCTTCGATGCGATCGCAGCGGATGAGGCGGTGGTCGTCGCGGTGCTGACCGGGCGCGGGCGCGCCTTCAGCGCCGGCGTCGACCTGAAGGCGCTGGGCGAGCGGGAGCTCGCGCATGGCAAAGTCGGCGACATCCTGGACGTGCCGGCCCGCCGTCTTACGGGGCGGCTCTCCACAATGCGTGCGATCGTGATCGCCAAGGTCAACGGCTACTGCTTCACCGGCGCACTGGAGCTCGCGATGGCCTGCGACCTGATGGTCGTCGCGGACGAGGCCAAGCTGGGCGACACGCACGCCAAGTTCGGCCTGCGTCCCACCTGGGGGCTGAGCCAGCGCCTGCCGGGCCTGGTAGGCCTCGCCCGGGCGCGCGAGCTCTCCTACACGGCGCGCATGTTCGGCGGCCAGGAGGCCGTCGCTTACGGGCTCGCCGCCCGCTCCGCGCCTGGGGCAGAGCTGGACGACGCCGTGGCGGCGCTGATCGCCGAGATCCAGCCCAACAGCGTCAACTCCTTCGTCGCCTACAAAGAGATGTATCGCGTCGCGCAGGAGCGCGGCATCGATGCCGGACTCGCCTTCGAGTACGGCACGGATTATCCCTTCAACGACACGGATGAGCGCGTCGCCGACTTCCGCTGACCGGGCCGGCGGTAGACTCCGGTCGACAGGGACGAATCCGGCCGCGATGGAGGTGCCCATGGACGATCTGGCGGCGGGCGCACGACGCATCGCGGAGCTGCTTGTCCAGCACGGGGAGACGGTGGCCGTCTCCGAGTCGTCGGCGGGTGGGCTGGTTTCGGCGACGCTGCTGGCGGTGCCGGGGGCGTCGGCCTATTTCCTCGCGGGCGGCGTCGTCTACACGCGCCCCGCGCGCGACGCCTTGCTCGCCATCGACCGGGACGCCCTGACCGGAGTGCGCTCCGCCAGCGAGCCCTACGCGCGGCTCTGCGCCGAGGCGATCCGGGATCGCGTGGGGGCGACCTGGGGTCTGAGCGAGACCGGCGCCGCCGGGCCTGGGGGCAACGGCTACGGCGACGCGCCCGGCCACACCTGCATCGCGGTGATGGGGCCGGGCGGCGTGCACAGCGAGACGCTGGAGACGGGAATCGCCGATCGCGAGGAAAACATGTGGCGTTTCAGTCGCCACACGCTCAGCGTTTTGGAGGCGGCCTTGGTACGCGAGCACGGCGAGGGATCGCCAGACGGCCCGCACTAGCGAGCCGGACCCCGCCTGGCCTCAGGCGCCGTACTCCGCCGGGGTTACTTCCGTCACCGGTCGAACGACGATCGAAGCGGCGACGATCGCGCCGCGCGAGCGACGGCCCCGCTAGCCTGCGGACGGCCGGACGCAGGGGGCGAGGAGCAGGGCATGGTTCGCATCACCGGTTTCCCGTCCGACGATCAGGCCCGCATCGAGCGCGCGGTCGACGAGGTCTGGCGTCGTCTGCGGACCGCCGACCTGCCCCCGCCGCTGCGCCGGCAGTTGCTCGATCTCTTCGGCCATGAGGGCCGACTGGAGATTCGCAACGCTCGCGGCGAGGGTCTGCGCGGGGCCAAGCTGGCCTGGGCGTTTCGCGGCCGGCAGCCGATCCACCTCAATCGCGTGCTCAAGCATCGCAACCGGCTGGCGGCGCTGATCCTGCACGAGGCGGTGCACACGGCCGACCGCGTCGATGGGACCGAGTTTCACGCCGAGGTGGTGGAGGTCACCGTCTTCCCGGACCGCGGCACACACACCACCAAGGGCGACTACCCGAAGTTCTGCAAACGCACGCAGTCGATTCCCGGCACGACGCGCCGCGGCTCGACCTACTACATCTGGGACACGAAGCGCGGCTACGTCTGGCGACGCGGGCGCGGCAATCGGATTCGCGGCATGGCGCTGCTGCAGCACAAGCGCTGGGTTCTGCCCCAGCCCTGCGACGATCGCGGGGACGGCGACTGACTCGCCGCCTAGCCCTCGACGCCGGTGCCCCAGGCGACCGCGTTGGCCAGCAGCGTCTGGTAGGCCTCGGTCTTCCAGGGGCCGCGGAAGTGCAGCGGCGTCTGCTTGTCGGGCGAGACGCTTACGTCCACATAGGCCTGCCCGTTAGTCAGCGGCGTGTGGCAGTGACCGGGCGCGATGTAGGCTACGGCGCCCTCGCCCAAGGGCCGGACGAAACCGAGCGCCCGCGACTTGCCATCCGGCAGCAGCGAATCCGCATTGTCCGCGATCATCGCGAAGTCCGGGTCCGGGTTCTGCGGCATCTCCATGGTCAGCAGGACCTGCGTCTCCGGATGCAGCACCTGCACCCAATAGGGCTCGTCCTGAATCACGAAGCTGGCCGGCAGGTTGTGCGTCAGCACGTGGTTGTGGTCGTGCACCTGCACGTCGATCTCCTGCACGGGCGGATGCGTCGTGAAGAAGCCGCCCAGCGCTTCGTGGTAGGGCATCTTCACCATGCGCCGCCGCGTGCTGCCCTGCACGCGGGCGGCCTTGCCGCCGGTGCTGCCGTGCAGCGCCAGCCAGCGCCCCCCGTCCGCCAGCCAGTCTTTGATCACGCCCGCCGTGTGGTCGTCTGCGTAGGGGCCGGAGACGTAGGTGACCAGCAACTGGCAGTCGCGGATGTAGCGCTCACAATCGACGAAGTCGCTCGACACGGTTGCGTGCACGTCCTCATTGGCTTGGAGGGCGGCCAGCAGCTGTACGCGCGCGTAGTCGATGTCGTGCCCGGCGTGCTGTCCGGGCGGGAAGCCCCCCGCTACGACGTGTGCGCGAATCGGTGTCGCCATGATCATCCCGCTCCCTCAGACTTCGACTCAGCCCTCGACGCCGGTGCCCCAGGCGATCGCATTCGCCAGCAGTTTCTCGTACGCGTCCGTGTTCCAGGGGCCCTTGAAGCGCATCGGGCGCTTGGCGTCGACGAACAAACTATCGTCGATCGACGCCTGGGCGCCGGTCGTTGGGCTGTGGCAGTGCCCGGGCGCGATGTACGCCACGCTGCCCCCGCCGATCTCTCGCACGAACCCCAGCGCGCGCGACGTTCCGTCCGGCAGCAGTGAGGTGTCGCCGCCGTACAACTCCTGCATCGCCGCCGGCGGCGGCGGCACCTCGGCCGTGGAGAGCAGGACCCGCGTCTCCGGATGCAGAACCTCGATCATGTAAGGCTCATCCTGGATCCGGAACGACTCCGGCAAGTTGTGCGTGAGGACGTGGTTGCGGTCCGGCACGTCCACCTGGTACTCGCGGATGGGGGGATGGGTCATGAAGAACCCCCCCAGCGTCTCGTGGTAGGGGAACTTCGCCATGCGGCGCTTCGTGCCCTCCGGATTGAGGCGCTCCGCCTTGCCGCCCGTGCTGCCGTGCAGCGCCAGCCAGCGGCCGCCGTCCGCGATCCAATCGCGGATCACGTCGTTCTCCGGGTCGTTGGCGTAGGGGCCGGCGACGTAGGTGATCAGTAACTGGCAATCGCGGATGTAGCGCTGGCAGTCCGTGAAGTCCGGGCTCACCGTCGCGTTCACGTCCTCGTTCGCTTGCAGCGCCTGCAGGATGCGCAGTCGGGCGTAGTCCATGTCGTGGCCGCCGTGCTGGCCGGGCGGGAAGCCGCCCACGATGACGTGCGCGCGGATCGGTGTTGGCATTGTGTTCTCTCCAAACGACGATGAGGATGGCAAACGACTCTCGGGGACCGGGCACCCCAGAGGGAAACGCGCACATGCTACGAGCGACGCCGCCGCAAGGGAAGCGGGCCAGGAGCGCCGGGCCCGCGGCTTGAGGACAGGCCCTACGCCGCCCGATTAGGCACTTTCCCGATGCTCCCCGGGGGCTGGGCCTGCGACAGTCGGCGCACGGGTCGGGATCGCGCTGGGCGTTCCCGAGACGCGATGGAGGAGTCGCACGATGGTGGCGCAGCGCTGGCCGGACGATCCGGCGGACGATGGCTACGACAATGATCTGGACGCGGCTCCGTCCCGAGGGCGTACACCGCTGACTCGGCGCGGCGACGCGGCCGCGATCGTTCCGGTCGCCTCGCGCGATGGGGCCAGCGTGCGCCTGCGCCGGCGCGCGCGTTTCGTGGAGGCCGCGCGCCCCACGCGTCCGGGGCGCCGCAGCGGCTCACGGCCGCAGTTACAGCCCCAGGCCCGCCCGCATTTCGCGTTCGGGCTGTCACATCTGGCCGGGACGGTCTTGGCGGTACTGATCGCCGTCGGCCTGGTGTTCACGGTCCTGCGGTCGAACAGCGACGGCGGTCCGGAGCTCTTCGACGCCCCGGCCGTGGCCGTCCCTGCCACCGCGCCCTCCCCCAGCGCCGCCGCCGACGCCTCTGCCGCCGCCGCCAGCGCTGCCGCCGCGGAGGTCACGCCGGCCCTGCCTCCCGATGAGGCCACTTCGCCCGCGGCGATCCCGCCGTTCGATGATTTGCTCCCACCTGCGACAGTCGCGCCCACGACGGTTGCGCCCACCACGGTTGCGACCGTCGTCCCGGCGCTCGATCTCGCAGAGCCGGCGGCCCCCAGCAGCCCGACGGATCCCGGGCCCGTCGTCGCCGGCGAGTCCGCCACGCCGGTTGTGAGCGGCGCTTTCGCGCCCGACGTCCTTCCGCCCGTCGCCGTGGGTTCTCCGATCGTCGCACCGTTCGCCGGCTACGACCTGCCGCCGGCCCTCGTCGACTGGCCCGGCACGCTGGCCTACACCGTGCAGCCGGGCGACTTGCTGGGCGCCATCGCGCTCAACAACCGCACAACCTCCAACGCGATCGCCGGGCTCAACGGCCTCACCGACGCCAGCCATCTGCGTGCCGGCGAGTCGCTGCAGGTCCCCGTGGGCTACGTCGACCCGGTGAGCTTGTCGGCCGTCTCGTCGGCGGCGGCGCTGCTGGGATGGACGCGAACCGCCGAGTACACGGTCCGCGATGGGGACTCGCTCAGGGCGATCGCCGAGACCTTCTTCACCAGCGAAGCCGCCATCGCGCTGATCAACGATCTGCCCGTCAGCGATGCACCCGCCGCCGGGACGACCCTCCAGGTGCCTTGGGGATTCACGCTGGACGTGTCCGGGATCGACAGCCTCTTCGGTTCCTGAACATACGCTACCCCGGCCGCCGCCTCGTTCGACTAGACTCCACCGGCGCAAGAGTTGTGGAGGATCCTGATGAACAACGCCCTGGTCGAATTTGGTAGCAGCGGCTGGCTCGACGCCCTGGAGCGCGCCTTCCGCGCCCGCGTCGCAACGGCCACGCCGGAGCAACTTGCCGTCCCCTATTCCATGTCGGAGACCTACACGGACCCACCGGCCGGCCTCGGGTCGGGCGCCGCGCTCGGCTTCCACTTCCGGATTGGGCCGACTGGCTTCGAGTTTCACCGGCAGCCCGCGGACGATGTCGACTTCCGCATCGTCGGGAGCTACGCCGCGATTCAGGAACTGGCGCGCTTCGCGGTCGACGACGACCCGGCGCGCCGCAAGCAGCTCGATGGACTCGTCGCGTCGGCGCTCAAAGCTGGCGATATGCGGACGCAGGGCGAGCGCAGTGGAGCGGCGAGCATCTTCGCCGGCGTCCACGACGAAGTCGCGCGCGTCACCGCATAGCGGAGGGGTCTCATGGCCGGTCGTTTGCAGGACAAGGTTGCGGCCGTGACCGGCGGCGCCAACGGCATCGGCCGGGCCTGCTGCGTGCGCTTCGCCGAGGAGGGCGCCAACGTCGTCGTCGCCGATCTCGATGCGGCGCAGGGCGCCGAGACCGTGGAGTTGGTGCGCGCCGCGGGCGGCGACGCCCGCTTCATCCGCACGGACACCACCAAGGAATCGGACTGCCTGGCCATGGTGCAGACCGCCGTCGATGCCTTCGGCGGCGTCGATGTCTGCGTCGCCGCGGCCGGTATCTCCTGGGGCGGCTACGTCAGCGGCCAGCCGGATCCCGAGCGCAGCGCGGAGCCACCGTCGGCGCGCTACATCGTTGAGCAACCCCTGGAGAACTGGGAGAAGGTGCTCGACGTCAACCTCACCGGGGTCATGCTCACCGACCGTGCCGTCGCGCGACGCATGATCGAGCAGGCGCGCGGCGGCGCGATCATCAACATCGCCTCGATCTACGCCAAGCGGCCGAACGCCGGCGCCTCCGCCTACAGCGTCTCAAAGGCCGGTGTCTGGATGCTCACCAAGATCGCCGCTTTGGAACTCGTCCGTCACCAGATCCGGGTCAACGCGATCGGCCCCGGCTACGTCGAGACGTTCATGACGTCCGGCATCGCGGCGAACGAAGAGATGCGGAGCGCGACGCTATCGGAGGTGCCGATGCGCCGCATGGGCACCTCGCTCGAGATCGCGAACACCGCGCTCTTCCTGGCTTCCGACGAGGCCTCCTACTTCACCGGCGAAATCCTGCACCCCGACGGCGGCTACTACACCGAGTAGGCTCCGGCGCTCCCAGCCGTCCTGCGCCTACTCCTCGACGGCCTCGTCCGCCCCAGCCTCTAGGGTCTCCGCCTCCCCGTCCGCGAAGCCCGACTCGAACGCCGCCTCCACCTCCGCTTCGCTTGGACCCGAGTCGAAGGCGCCGCTCGTCGTTCCCACCACGAGCGCCAGCAGCGCCCCAACACCGAACGACACCATGAGCACCACGGGCCGCCGCCGCAGCCAGGGCATCGCGGGGGGCTCCTCGGCTGGGGCAAGCTCCTCCAGCGCGTAGGCAGAGCCGCCCACCTCCGATGCCAGGGCGGCGGCGCGCTCCACGCGTGGCCGCGGACGCAGCAGCGCGTCGCCGGCGCCGCCCGAGCGACGCAGCGCCTCGAACGACCTCGCATCGTCCGGGTCCCATAGGTACTCCGTCGAGTCTGGAACAGCGTCCGGGCGCTCCCGCCCCAGCACGAGGTCCAGCCAGCGCTGCAATCGACTCATGCTTGCCTGCCGCCGACCGGCTCGAACCGATACGCGTCGCCGTCGCGCAGCACCCGACCGAAGCCGGGCGGTGGGAAGTGTGATCCGGCGACCACCGTGTCGGTCTCCGCGACATCCGCCAGGATCGCGCGCCGGCGGTCGCGCGCTGCCTGCGCGAACTCCGGCGTGTCCAGCGCCGGCCGGGAGTCCGGCGCGGCGCACTGGATGGGGCTGTGCATCGCGTCGCCGATCAGCAGCGCCCGCGCTCCGCCGGAGCGGATCTCCACGGTCACGTGGCCGGGTGTGTGCCCTGCGCTCGACGTGAGCCCTAGCGAGGCCGACAGCTGGTGCTCGTCGTCGACGAGGTCCGCCAGCCCCGCCGCGACGATGGGTGCCACGCTGTCGTCGAAGGCGGCGCCGTGCGCGGGGATGCCGTCCGGCGGCGCATCCGCCGCTCCGGCGTCGTGCTGGGACTCCGCCAGCCAGTAGTCGTACTCGGTCCGCGCGAAGATGTAGCGCGCGGCCGGGAACGTCGGCGTCCAGGCCCCGTCCACGAGGCGCGTGTTCCAGCCCACGTGATCGACATGCATGTGCGTGCAGACCACGAAGTCCACCCGCTCCGGATCGAAGCCCGCGGCGCGAAAGTCGTCCAGGAAGGGGCCGTCGCGCCGGTGCCAGTCCGGCGCGGCGCCCGGCCGATCTTTGTCGTTGCCGATCCCCGTATCCACCACGACCGTGAGCCCGTCGACCTGCACCACGAACGACTGCATCGTCTGCAGCAGGTGGCCGCGTTCATTCATCAAGTCCGGGCGCAGCCAAGCGCCCGCCTGGTCGCGCAGGCGCGCCGCGTCTGGGTGCTCCGGCAGCAGCCAGCGCACCGACGTGGGCATCGTCAGCTCCACGACGGGCGTGACCCGCGCCTCGCCAAACGTCAGCGTCGGACCGGCCCCACCAACTCCATCACTCATCCGGGAATGTTAGGGCCTAGACTGCCTGCCTTGCGCGGGCCAGTCTGCTCGCGCCTAGGGAGGCAAGCTCATGTCCACGATCAACGGGGTTCTTGGCCCGCTCGATACCGCCGACCTCGGCTTCACGCTGATGCACGAACACGTAGCCGGCGCGTCGGCTGGGTTCTGGCAGGTCTGGCCGGAGCTCTTCGGTGGTCGCGAGGAGTTCAGCAACTACGCCGCTGGTGTCCTGCGCGACGCTAAAGCGACCGGTGTGCAGACGTTCGTTGACGTAACGACAATCGACCTGGGTCGGGACATCCGACTGATCCGCGATGTCGCGGAGCGCTCCGGCATGAACGTCGTAGCCTGCACGGGTCACTGGCTGGACCCCTCGCGATCGATGGCCGCGCGCACGGTGGAGGAGCTCACGTCGTTGTTCGTGAAGGAGATCGAGCAGGGTATCGAGGGCACCGAGATCAAAGCCGGCATCCTCAAGCTCGCCAACGACGTCACGCCGCAGCTTTCCTCGTTCGGAGAGAAGGCGGCCCGCGCCGTCGCCAAAGCCCATCTCGCAACGGGGATCCCCATCACGACGCACGCCGGCGCCAAGCTGGAGATCGGCTTTCGCCAGGCCGAGGTCTTCGAGCAGGAGGGCGTCGATCCGAAGCACGTGATCATCGGTCACAGCGATGACACCGACTCGCTGCATTACCTCGGCGGCCTGATGGATAAGGGCTATTGGGTGGGCCTGGACCGCTTGCCCTCCGGTGACCCTCCGTTCGCCGTCCGCGTCGACACCTGCGCTGCTCTGATCGAGCGTGGCTACGCGGATCAGCTCGTGCTCTCGCACGATTTCCCGCTGGACATCGCCCTTGCGCCCACGGCGCTTCGTGGGTCGGAGTGGAGCAAGCGCAACCCGGACGGCATCCAGTTCATCCACAGGCGCTTCTTGCCCGCCTTGCAGGAGCGGGGCGTTAGCCAGGCCGTCTGCGAGCAGCTCACTGTCGACAATCCACGCCGCTTCTTCGAGGGCTGACGCCGCGAGCCAACGACCAGCGGCCAAGGCAGAGAGGACCCGCACGATGGGCATCATGGATGGCATCAAGGTCGTGGAACTGGGCGTCTGGGTGGCCGGCCCGGCCGCCGCGGGCATGCTGGCCGATTGGGGCGCAGACGTCGTCAAGGTGGAGGATCTCCAGTCCGACCCGTTCCGCGGGGCGCTCTCGGCGGTCGCCGACTTCTCCGCGCCGTTCGATCTGGACAACCGTGGCAAGCGCGCCCTGACGATCGACTGGCGCAGCGACGAGGGGGCAGAGATCGTGCGGCGGCTGGTCGACACATCCGACGTCTTCATCTCCAACCTGCGCCCGGGCGGCCTCGCCCTGGCCGGCCTGGACTATGAGACGCTGCGGGCACGCAATCCGCGCTTGATTTACACCTCCATCACTGGCTACGGCCTGAACTCCAGCGAGGCCAACCGCCCCGCCTTTGACGTGGGGGCGTTCTGGTCGCGCTCCGGCATCGCGGGCCTGCTCGGCTCCCCGGATGGGGAACCCGGCGGGATCCGACCGGGGCTGGGCGATCACACGACCGCGACGCAGGCCCTGGCGGGCATCTCCGCCGCGCTTTACCACCGGGAGAAAACGGGCGAGGGCCAGCAGGTACGACTCTCGCTCCTGCGCTCCGGTGCGTACACGATCGGTTGGGACATCACGGCGGCCCTGAGCGGAGCCGAGGTGATGGCACGTACGCGCGACGAACACCCCAATCTCCTGATCAGCCCCTTCCGCACCGCCGACGACCGCTACATGTGGTTGCTGATGATGCAGGGCGATCGCTTCTGGCCGCAGTTCTGTGCTGCCGTCTCGCACCCAGAGTGGGAGCATGACCCGCGCTTCCGGACGCTCGTCGATCGCGCGGAGAACACCGTGCCTCTGGGGGTGGCGATCGACGCCGTGATGGCGACCAAGACTCGCGACGAGTGGGGCGCAATCTTCGACCGGGAGGGCGTCTGGTGGGCGCCCGTGCAGACCATGCCGGAGGTGCTCGCCGACCCGGCCATGGCCGAAGCCGGGGCCTGGGTCGCACAGCCCACCCCCAGCGGCGAAACGCGCACCCTCGCCTCCCCGGTCGATTTCGATGGCACCCCCTGGGCGCTGCGCGGCCCGGCGCCCGAATTCGGCCAGCACACCGAGGAGATCCTCCAGGAGTTGGATTATGACTGGGACGCGATCATCGCGATGAAGGACCGCGCCCTCATCCCCTGACGCGGGTTCTTATCGCGAGAACCGAGCTCCGAAGAATGGTGATCGCTGAGGACGTGTTTTCCGCTAATCTTCCCGTACTACGCGCGACGGAAGACGGGAGTTTCGATATGAGCAACGCAGTCAGTCAGGCAGTGGGTCAGCAACGGGCCATTGGAACTTGGATCATTATCACCATCCTGACCTTTGGGGTGGCGGCGATCGTTTGGACCTACAAGACCCACCTGGAGCTTTTCAACTATCGCGGACAGGGCATTGGCGGGATGCTCGGTGCCGTGATCTACATCTTCGCGGGGTTCCTGACCTTCTTCTTGGTCCCGAACGAGGTCATCAAGCTGTACGAAGAGGATGGTCGCGCGGCGCCGTTCACCTGGAAGATCGGCCTCTGGTTCCTGCTGCCGCTGATCGGCGGCTTCATCTGGTTCAACAGCGTCCAGGGCGCCCTGAACGAGTTCTGGGGCTCGAAGGGTGCGGCCGCTCCCTAAGCGGCTCCTGCACAGGCACACAACACAAAGAACGGCGGCCCCGCAGGCCGCCGTTCTTTGTGTTGTGGCGCAGCCAAGGCCGTCCTTGTCAGTCCAGCCGGCCTAGCTCACGACCTCGCGCAGGATCTCCGCCCGACGTGCCGGCGTCGACCCCTCCACGCGCACATCGTGCAGGTCGACGCCGGCCTTGGTCTGCGCCTCGATCCGCTCCAAACACGCGTCCAGCGAGCCACTGAAGCTGAACGCTGCTGCGATCGACTCCGCCCGCTTCGCCGCCGCTGGGGGACCCTCGGCCTTCCATGCCCGCTGGATCGCCGCGACCTCCTCGCCCAGCCCTTGCCGGATGAACTGGCGCTCGTAGAAGGGGCCGTTGCGCGCCGCGAAGAAGGCCAGTGTCGACGCGGCCTCCGCGCGTACCGCGGCCGCCCGATCGGCGTCTTCCACCACCGTCACCAGCCCCGGCGCTCGCACCGTCAACGACCCCTGCCCGGCCGCGTCCGCCCATCCGCGCGCCCGCGCGATCTCCTCGGCGAGTCGCTCCTGGGGGATCCAATTGGGCAGCCAGCCGTCGGACTCCTCGGCCGTCAGACGCACCATTGAGGGGTGCATCGTGGCGAGGAAGATCGGCGGGGTCGGTTGCACCGGTCGCGCGCCCATCACCAGCGCCCGATCAATGGGGAACAGCGGCCCCGGATGGTCGAAGCGCTGCTTCGACCAATAGGCCCGCAGCAGCGTGATCGTCTCGCGAATCCGCGCCTTCGCGTCGCCGAACGGCAGGCCGTGGAAGCGTTCGATCACGCCCGGACCGCTCGCGCCCAGCCCCACGATCACCCGGCCGCCCGAGAGCTCATCGATCGTCGCGTAGTGCTGCGCCAACGCCCCCGGGGTGCGCGAATACACATTCACGACTGCAGTGCCCAGCCTCGCCCGCGTCGTCTCCCGCGCCAGCAGCGCCAGGCCGGAGAACGCGTCGTGGCCGAAGCCCTCGTTGACCCACAGGGTCTCGACCCCGGCCTCGTCCGCCGTTCGCGCCAGCGCCAGGAAGTCGTCGATCTGCTGCGGATCCCAGCCCAGACTCACGCTGATTCGTCGCACCTGCGTCCTCGCTTTCGGCGCTGGTGGTGTCAGGGCGCAGAGCGCGCGCCCCGCGTAGACTGCCCGCAACCATGCTCACGATCCACGAACAAGTCGACGTCAAGACCCCCATCGCCGAGGCGTTTGCGTACGTCGCTGACCTTCGCAACCTGCCGCAATGGAACCCCTCCAGCCAACGCGCGGAACTGCTGGGCGACGAGCTTATCGGCGTCGGCGATCGTTTCGCTGTGGATGTCCTCTTCCGGAGCCGGACGACAGCCTGGGTCTACGAGATCGTTGAGTGTGAGCGCCCCAGTCGGATTGTGCTGCGCGGCGCTTGTGGCCGTCGTAGTGCCATCGATGAAATCGAGCTCCGCACGATCGAACACGGCACCCGCATCGACTATCGAGCGACGTTCTCGCCGCCCCCCTGGCTCTGGCCGCTACAGATATTCGTGCGCCCCGCGGTGCGACGGCTGGGTCGCGATGTCGCCGCCGGTCTGCGCTCTCGACTGGGGGACGCGTCCCCTGCTTCGGAGCCGGTCGAAGACGCCTGACCGGGCCCGCGCCACGGGAAGCCCCTACCAGCGTGCCTGCGCCACTTCGGTGGCCACGTCCATCGTCGGCAGGTCCAGCGCTGCGACCAGCGGCGCCAGCGGACCGATGCGGTGCGCCGCGATGCCGCGGGGAAAGTCGGGCGCGGTCGGGTCCTGGAGGCCCAGCACCAGCAGCGGGATCTGTGGCAGGCGCTCCCTGAAGTAGCGCAGGTTCTCCGCCTCGACCACGCTCGGCGGCCCCTCCGCCGACGATCGGTAGCCGCTGACAACGATCAGCGCGACTTCGAGTCCCCGTCGCTCCGCCGCCTCCAAGGTCAGCAGTGTGTGATTCAGCGTCCCCAGCGCGGGCCGCACGACCACCACCAGCGGCGCCGCCAGCGCCGCGGCGACGCCCGCCATGTCGGCCTCCGCTGTGATCGAGACGAGCAGCCCCCCGGCCCCTTCGACGAGGGTCAGATCGTGCGCGTCCCCGATCGCGCGGCACTCCCGCACCGCGTCCTCCGCAGACAGCGTCACGCCGGCCCGCTCCGCCGCGATCGATGGCGCAAGCGGCTCGGGCAGCGTCTGCAACGTCCGCACCGACGCCTCCGCACCCAGCGCCTGCCGGTAGAGCGCCTCATCCCCCTCCGTCGCCGGGTCCAGCGCGCCGGTCTGGAACGGCTTCACGAGCGCTACCCGGCGCCCCGCGTTCTGCAGCGCCCAGCCCAGCCAGGCCGTCGCGACGGTCTTGCCGGCGTCGGTGTCGGTGCCCGTGACGAAGTAGACGTCGCCGCTCACGTGGGGCCCGTCGTGCCGGCCGCCAGTGGCCCGGGCTGGAGGGCAGCCGTAACCGCGGCCACATCGGCCTCGCTGTGGGTCGCCATCAAGTTGAAGCGGATACGCGACGTGCCCTCCGGCACCGTCGGTGGTCGCACGGCCTTGGCCAGGACGCCTCCTGCGCGCAGCCGCGCCTCGACATCGAGCGCCGCTTCCGCCGTGCCCACGATCGCCGGCACGATCGGCGAAGCCGACGGTCCGGCGTCGAGGCCCAGGTCGCGCAGGCGCGTGCGCAGATCCTCGGCCAGCGCCAGCACCCGCGCCCGACGCTCGGGCTCCGCCGCCACGACATCCAACGCAGCATGCGCGGCGCCCACCGCCGACGGCGGCAGGGCCGTGTTGAAGATGAACGGGCGCGCCTTGTTGAGCAGGTACTCCACGACATCGCTCTGGGCCGAGACGAACCCCCCGACCGAGCCCAGCGCCTTCGACAGTGTGCCAACGATGATCGCCTCCGGCGCTTCCAGCCCGAAGTGTCGCAACGTGCCCTCGCCGCCGGGTCCGAAAACGCCCACGGCGTGGGCCTCATCCAGGACCAGTGCCGCTTCGAACCGGCGCGCCGTCTCCAGCAGTTCCGGCAGCGGCGCCAGATCGCCGTCCATGCTGAACACCGTCTCCGAGACCACGATCTTGCGCTCCGCCGTGCTCTCCGCCAGCAGCGACGAGAGCGCTTCCATGTCGGCGTGGGGATAGACCCGCACCCGCGTCCGCGCCAGCCGGCAGCCATCAATGATCGAGGCATGGTTGAGTGCGTCGCTGAAGACCTCGGTTCCGGGGCCGGCGAGCGCGCTCATCACGCCCAGGTTCGCCAGATAGCCGGCGCTGAACAGCAGACAGGCCTCGTGGTCATTGAGCGCCGCCAGGCGCCGCTCCAAGTCGTCGTGCAGCGGCGTCGACCCGGCCAGCAAGCGCGACGCCGTGACGCTGGTGCCGTAGCGATCGATCGCGTCTTTGGCGGCCGCCTTGAGCCGCGCGTCGGTCGCCAGGCCCAGGTAGTTGTTCGATGTGAAGTGCACATAACGGTGATCGTCGATCTCGACGTGGGCGTCCTGGCCCGAGCTCGGCGTGACGACCGAGCGACGCAGCGACCGCGCGTCCAGCGCCGCCAGCTCAGTCCGCAGGCCCCCCGCCCAGGTGGACCCCGCCCAGGTGGACCCAGTCCCGGTGGACCCTGCCACCCCGGGGCTACCCCGAGAGGAGCGCGCCGGGGATCGCATCGAGCCCATGAGCGACCGCCTCGCAGATCTGTGCCAGTTCGTCTTCTTCAATCGACAGCGGGGGCATCAGAATCACCACATCGCCCAGCGGGCGCAGCAGCACCTCGTGTTCGCGGGCAGCCATGCAGACGCCCGCGCCGATCCGCTCCGCCGCCGGGAACGGTGTCCGGGAGTCGCGGTCGGCGACCAACTCGATGCCCACCATCAGTCCCTGCTGCCGCACCTCGCCCACCTGCGGATGGTCGCCGAAGCGCTCCTGCAGCAGCGACTCCAGCAGCGCCGCCCGCTGCTGCACCCGTCCGATCACATCCTCGTTCGCGAAGACATCGAGGTTGGCCAGCGCCGCCGCCGCGCAGATCGGGTTCCCCGCGTAGGTGTGACCGTGGTAGAAGGTGCGCTCGTTGTTCTCGTCGTAGAAGTTGGCGTAGACCTGCTCCGTCGTCACCGTCGCCGAGAGCGGCAGGTAGCCACCCGTGATGCCCTTGCCCAGCGTCGCGATGTCCGGCGTGATTTGCTCCAAGTTGCAGGCGAACATCTCACCCGTGCGACCGAAGCCCGTCGCCACTTCATCCGCGATCAACAGCACCTCGAACTCGTCGCACAGCCGCCGCACCCCGGCCAGGTGCCCCTCGCCCGAGACGATCATTCCGCCCGCCCCCTGCACCCGCGGCTCAATGATCACCGCCGCCGTCTCCTGCGCGTGCTCGTCCAGCAGGGATCGCAGCGACTCCAGCGAGCGTTGCGTCGCCTGGGCCAGCGTCGTACCCGGCTCCATGCCGAACGCGTAGGGGCTGTCGAAACGCAGCGGCTCGAAGAGCAGCGGCGCGTACGGGTCGCGGAACTTGCCTGGGGCGCCCAAGCTGACGCCGCCAATGGTGTCGCCGTGGTAGGCGAACTCCAGCGCCACGATCCGCTGTCGCTCCGGCTTGCCGGCGTTGCGCCAGAACTGCACCGCCATCTTCAGCGCAACTTCCACCGCGCTGGCGCCGTTCTCGCTGAAGAAGCTACGAGTCAGGCCCACGGGCAAGATCGACGGCAGACGCTCCGCCAGCTCGATCGCGCGCGTGTGGCTCACCCCCAGCAGTGTGCTGTGCTGCAGGACCGACGCTTGCTCCTGAATCGCCTGCACGATCTCGGCCCGGCCGTGCCCATGCACGTTGCACCACAGCGACGAAACGCCATCGATGAACGAGCGCCCGTCCGTCGTGAACAGCCGGTTCGCCTCGCCCCGCTCCACGACGATCTCTGGCTCCGCGTCGAAGAGTGCCATCTGCGTGAAGGGATGCCAGACCGACGATCGGCCTGTGGGCGCGGTACTCACGGGGGCGTCCGTCCTTCCTCGCCTCCTGCCGGGACTTCGGCAAGGCCCACTAGTAATACCCGATACCGCGCCTTCACAGCAGCGGCATCGGTTAGCATCCCGCCAGCGCCCGCGCGAATCGGACTGCGGCGCGACCCAGGAGCGCGATGCCCGGACCCCTCGATGGCGTCACCGTGCTGGATCTCAGCGAATGGATCGCGGGGCCCTACGCGACCAAGCTCTTCGCCGACGCCGGCGCCGACGTGATCAAGATCGAGCGCCCAGCGAGATCCGGCCCGGCCGGCGACCCCAGTCGCGGCGTCGGGCCGTTCCACGGCGGCGCGCCGCATCCGGAGAAGAGTGGCACGTTCTTCTACTTCAACACCAACAAGCGCTCACTCGTGCTCGACCTCACGCAAGAGGCCGCACGGGAGGCCTTCTTGCGATTGGTGGACCGCGCCGACCTTGTGGTCGAGAGCTTTCGCCCCGGCGTGCTCGACCGGCTGGGCGTGGGCTGGGACCGCATCCACGCGCGCAAACCCGAGATCGCGCTCGTGTCGCTGGCCCCGTTTGGGCAGGAGAGCCCGTACCGGAACTACAAACTGACCGATCTCACCCTCTTCGGGATGTGCGGCGAGATGTATTCCATGGGCGTCCAGGACGCGGAGCCGATCAAGATGTACGGCACCGCCGCCCTCGTCCAATCCGGCGCCAGCGCCGCCGCCGCGGCGATGGCGGCGTTGACCGTGACGGAGACGCAGGGCATTGGCCAGCACGTCGATCTGGCCCTGGCCGACCTCCAATTCAACGGCACCGACCGTCGCCACGCTGCGGAGATCGGCTACCAGTTCTCGGGACGCAAGTCGTTGCGCGCGGCCGGCACGGCGCGACAGATCCTGGGCGGGGTCTACTTCTGCGCCGACGGCTACGTGATGTTCGTCAGCTCCGCCCAATACCTGGACCGCGTCCGCGCAATGCTGGGCGACCCGGATTGGTTGCGCGACCCCAAGTGGGACGACCCCGCCGTCCAGCTCGACCCAGACGCGATCGGCGAGTTCGACGCCTACTTCCTGCCCTGGTGTCTGGATCGCACGAAGCGGGAGATTTGGACCGAGGCGCGCGCACATCGCGTGCTCTGCGGCCCACTCTTCACCGTTGCAGAGCTGTTCGATGACGAGCACTTTCGCGGCCGCGGCTTCTTCGCGGAGTTCGAACATGCGGACCTGGGCCGGGTGGAGATTCCCGGCCGGCCCGTGATCATGAGCGCCACTCCCTGGCAGAATCGCCGCCCCGCCCCCCGGTTGGGAGAGCACTCCCGCGAGATCCTGGCCGAGGCCGGATTCGACGCAGCGGCGGTCGAGGGATTGGTCGCCTCCGAGGCTGCGTTCGCTGCGCAGGCGGCGTCGTGAGTGCCAAACGTCCACTGGAGGGGCTGCGCGTCCTGGACCTCTGCGTCGTTTGGGCGGGCACATACGCCACCTGCATCCTCGCCGATATGGGCGCCGAAGTGATCAAGCTGGAGAACGTGCACGTCTTCGCGCCCATGACCCGGGGCGGGCGCGCCCGGCCACCCAAGGCGATCATGACCGGCAGTATGGCCTGGGGGACCGGCTATCCCAACAACGAACCAGGCCCGCGTGCCTGGAACTACTGCCCGACCTTTGTGCAGCTCTATCGCAACAAGAAGAGCGTCACGATTGACCTCACCTCGGAGCAGGGCCAAGCGCTCCTGCGCCCGCTGATCGAGCAGACGGATGTCTTCGTGGAGAACAACGCCGCCGGCACCGCCGAGAAACTGGGTGTCGATTACGACTCCCTGCGCGCGATCAAGCCCGACATCATCGTGCTGCGGGCGCCCGGCTACGGGCTCAGCGGCCCCTATCGCGACGCCCGCACGTTGGGCGCTCATCTGGAGAGCGTCACCGGCCACACGCTGCTGCGCGGCTACGCCGACCGCGACCCCTCCCAAACGAGTGCCATCTTCGCCGGCGACCACATGGCCGGCTCGCAGGCCGCCTTCGCGATTATGGCCGCGCTGCGCCATCGTCGACGGACCGGCGAAGGGCAGCTGATCGAGATGGCCCAAGCAGAGGCCGCCACACCAATGGTCGCCCAGGCCTATATGCAGCAGGCGTTCACCGGTGTCGCACCGGAGACCGTCGGCAATCGCTCGATCTACGGCTTCGCGCCCCACAACCTCTACCCCTGCCGCTCGCCTGGCAGCGCTGAGGATGGTGGCGACCGCTGGATCGCGATCACGGTCACCTCCGACGCCGAGTGGCGCGCGCTGCGCGGAGAAATGGGCGACCCCGAATGGGCTCGAACCGCTGATCTGGATGCCGCCGAGGGTCGCCTCGCCCGCCAGGACGAGATCGACCAGCACATCGGCGCATGGACCCGCGACCAGGACGATTACGATCTCTTCCACTCGCTGCAGCGTGTGGGCGTCGCTGCGGCCCCGGTCCTGGAAGCGTCGCGCGTCTTCGATGATCCGCACGTCCAGGCTCGCGAGCTCAACGCCCCGCAGATGCTGCCGGACGGGCTCGGGCCCTATCTGTTCAACAACCCGCCCTACAAGTTCCCCGCCACGCCGCTGACGCACGAACGTCCCCCCGTCGCGATGGGGCAGGACAACGAGTACGTCTATACGCAGCTGATCGGCCTCTCGCAAGAGGAGTACCAGGCGATCGTCGACGCGGGCGACGCGGGCATGGACTTCGACGCCGACATTCCCTAGCCACAGCGTCCCGTATCCGTTACTCATTCCCCACGAGACACGCATCCCCGAAAGGACCGCAGATCATGGGCATCAACGCCACCGCCGTCGACCACGTCGTCATGGCCGTCAATGACTTGGACGCCGCGATCGAGACCTACGAGAACAACTTCGGCCTCAAGATGAGTGAACGCCACCCCAATCCCGGCGGCTTCGAGGCCGCGATCTTCCCCCTGGGCGACAGCTTCCTGGAGCTCGTCACACCGTCCGACGACAACGAGCGCAACCCCGTCCGCATGCAGCTGGAGCGCAAGGGCGAGGGCCCGTTCATTCTCTCCTTGGCCGTCGCGGACCTCGACGCCGCCGTCGCCGATCTGCGCGCCAAGGACATCACCGTCACCGACCCCGCCGGCGACGAACACAAGATCTCGTTCGTCAGCCCCAAGGCCTCCCACGGCCTGCGCTTGCAGCTCATCCAGCGCTAGCGCCGGGCAACCATCCGGCCACCTTGTGGCGACCAGGGCTGGCCCGCCCAGGGCCGCCAGCAAGGGTGGTCGCGCTGCGCGTTTGGCACTGGGCATTCGAAGGAGAGATCGATGGGCAAGTTCATGTTTCGCGCGAGTTATACGCAGCAGGGCCTGGAGGGCGTGATCCAGGAAGGGTTCGCCGCGCGGCAGGCCGCCGTCACAGCGTTGATCGAGGGCGCCGGCGGCAGTGTCGAGGCGTTCTACTTCGCCTACGGGGACGACGACGTTGTGGGAGTACTGGACGGCAGCGAGCAAACGGCCATCGCACTCTCACTGGCCGTGAACCGCACGGGCGCAGTGAATCTCTCCACGATCCCCCTCCTCACGGCGGAGCAGATGGACGCTGCCCGGACAAAGGTTCCGGACTATCGCGCGCCAGGCTCCTGAGGCGCTGGGCTGACTCGTCGCGGGACCGGGCTCGCTAGCCCGGCTCCGCCGCGCGCAACACGTCCCACGATGCCCGCAGGCGTGACACTTCCACGGCGGCGGGATCGCGCCCCGCGTAGTGCTGCTCCATGAAGCGTTGTGAGATCTCGCCCGGCAGCGCCGACCGATAGAGCCGCTCCAGCGACGGGGCGAACTGTAGTGGCGTCCGCGCGGCCGGTCGTTCCGTGCCGCGGCGTTCCGCGTCGTTGAGCATCTCTAGGTACAGCCCCACGATGCTGCGGTCGGGCGCCGGGCCGCGCTTCGGGCGCAGCCGCTTGCCCAGCGACCGCAGCCCGGCCCAGAGGTCGCCAAACGGGTCCGCCTCGCTCCACAACGACTCGCGCTCCTCGTCCACCGGCCGCTGCCGCCGCCAGACCTGACGAAAGAGAAGCGCCGCCAGGATCGCCACGCCGCCGATCAGGCCGATCCCGGCCAGCACCCGGAAGGCCAGCGTGCCCGCCCCTGAGTCGCCGTCCTCGTCCGCCTCCAGGAGCAAGCCGCTGTTCTGTTCGGTGAAGCACTCCAGCTCGCCAGTCTCATTGACGAAACACTGCGGCTGCGGGGGGAAGGGCTCCGCGCCCGTGCCGATCAGCTGACGGATCGGCCAGAGCAGAATCCAGACCACCCAGGCGGCGCCCGTCGCGACGATGCGCAGCACCGTTCCCAGTGCCTCCGTGACCGGCTCCGCGATACCCGTGCCGCCGACCACCGCGACCAGCAGGGTCACGATCAGCATGAAGACGAGCGCGACGACCACCATCGCCCCGAACGTGGAGAGGAACGTCACGCCCACGGTGCTGAATCCACCCTCGCTCGACAGGCGCTGGGCGTTGCGGAAGGCGACCGCCAGCAGCGCCACCGCCAGGAAGGCCAGCGCCGTGATGCGTACCCGCTCGGTGATCTCGGCCGCGTCGGCCGCCAGGAAGCCCCCGCCGAAGATGATCACCGCGAGCGGCAGGATGGGCGCCAGCGAGCGTTGGGAGAGATCCGCGTTGCCCAGCGAGACGCCGCGGAACCAGGCGAAGGTCAGCACGGCCATCCCCAGCACATGATCGAGTCGCTCCGATCCGCGCCAGGCGGGGCCGTTGGGGTCGGTGATGTCCGCCGCCCAGCCGAACGACCAGAGCCGCGCCGTCTCCGACAGATCAACGCGGCCGACCACGTGCAGCATCACGATCGAGACGCCGACGCCCACCGCCCAGCGCCGCCCGTCGGTGACTTCAGTCTCGCCCAGGCGGAACGAGAACAGCGCCCCCAGCCCCAGCACCACCAGCACCGCCAGCGCTGAGGGGATCTCGCCGTGCGCCCCCACGGCGCGCGGGATCAGCCCCGCCACGACAACCAGCAGCAGCCCCTCCAGCAGGACGACCGCCCCCGCCGCGATGCCCGCGCGCGCGCTCAGATCGGGCCCGGCCAGGGTGCGTAGCGCGACGCTCATGAGGGCCCATCCTGCGGGCGTTTCCAACGGGTTCCCGGCGCGCGCGGCGCCACCGGAGCGGGGCCGCGCGCTCTGACTTTTGTGGTGGACTCCGGCGCTGCCGGTTCGCCCGAGTCGGGCCCAGGCGAGTCAGGCCCCGCCGAATCGGACATCGACGAGACAGGTGTCGACGAGTGGGGCGATCCGCGATCGGGCGCGCGCGCTGTCAGTGCCGACTCCGCGTCGGCCGATCTCGCCTGCGCGAACATCTCCGGCTCGTCCAAGCGCACCTCCGGTGAGTGCGGGTGGTAGAAGCGACGATCGGCCAGCGCCGATCGCAGGTCGTGGACGGTGATGCTCGGCGGCAGGTCGAGCGGTGGGGTCCGGCCCACCCAGACCAGGGACACGCCCAAGCCACGCCTCCGCAGGTCCAGCAGCGTTCCCACCAGTGGCCGCGTCATCACCGCCGTCACCAGCACCACACTGCTGCCGCGCGGGAGGCGCTGACTCTCGTCTTGCAGCACCCGCTCCATCGTCGCGACGGCGTACACGTCCGCCATCGCCAGCAACTCCAGAGCCCGAATCGTCTGCGCCTGCGCGCGGCCCAGCGGCATGCGAATCGTGCCGTCGCGTCCGGGGTAGGTGCAGTTCGCCACCAGCCCAAAGGGGAAGCGCACCTCCGCGTACGACGAGGCGAGCGAGGCGCAGACGGCCACCGCGCGCTCGAACAACTCCCCGTAGAAGCCTTGCCAGGCTTCGGGCATCGTCGCGACGTTGAGCGCCAGCAGCACGGAGCGCGAGCTGGCCGGATCGAAGGTGCGCGTTTGCAACGACTGACGCTTCGCCGTCGCGCGCCAGTCGACACGTCGCAGCGGATCGCCCGTCTGGTACTCGCGCAGGCCGCGGAGCCGCGAAGGGTCGTCGAACAGTGGATCGACGCCGCGCTCTTCGCCCATCGGCCGCAGCATCGGCAGGCCCAGCGTTTCCAGCGCCAGCACCTGCGGGTACACCCACAGCGACACGGCCTCTGGCACGATCCGTTCACGTGTGAAGAAACCGAACAGGTCCCCCGCGCGCAGCGCCGTGCGCCCAAAGGTGAAGTAGCCTCGCGTCTTCAGCGGGATCGTGTACTCCCAGGTCAGCCGCTCGTACCAGCGCAGGCCGGTCAGCCGGTCGAGGCGCGCCATCTTGGGCGTGCCGATCGGCTCCAGATGCCGGTCGATGGGCTCCAGCGCCTCCGGCACTTCGGTGCGCAGCGAGAGCCAGGGCAGCGGCAGCAGCTTGCGATTGGAGATCCGCATGCGATAGCGGATCGTCTCCCCCACGAACGCGTGATCGATGGAGAGGTCCTGGAAGACATCCAGCCGGCTCAGCGCCAGCCGTCCCCACAGTCGTGCCAGCCAGCCGGCCACGAAGATGCCCGAACCCACCAGCGCGATCACGATCTCGCCCGCGGCCAGCCCCAGGAACACGGTCACCAGCGACAGCCCGATCCAGGACTCCCGCAGCAAGCGGTTCTCGCGCGTCTGGACGAAGCGGCCGGGATCGAGCGCGCGAGCAACCCGGTCGGCCCGTTCCTCGGCCAGATCCGCATCCGCGAATCGCCCCCGCAGGCCAACGATGGACACCTATTCGCCTCCGGGCGTGGGATCCTCCACGGGCACCGGCACGCGCCGAATCACCCCCTCCAAGATGTCCTCGCTGCTGCGCGACCGCAGGCGGCTCTGGGAGCTCAGCAGCAGCCGGTGCGGCAGCACGACCAGCGCCATCTCCTGCACGTCGTCCGGCAAGACATAGGACCGGCCCCGGATCGCCGCCAGCGCGCGGCTGGCTCGCAGCAGACCCAGCGAGGCGCGCGGACTGGCCCCCAGCTCAAACGCGTCTTCCTCGCGGGTCGCGCGCACCAGCGCGACCATGTAGCCGCGCACCCGCTCGTGCACCTGCACCTGTTCCACAGCGCGACTCAGCGCCAGCAGTTCCGCCGCCTCCACGACCGGCTCCAGCGTGTCCAGCGGTTGCGCCCGCTCGAAGCGGGCCAGAATGCCGTCCTCCTCCTCGGCGCTGGGGTAGCCCAACCGCAGGCGCAGCAGGAAGCGGTCCAGCTGCGCCTCCGGCAACGGGAAGGTGCCCTCCAGCTCCACCGGATTCTGTGTCGCGACGACCAGGAACGGCCGATCCATGGGGCGGGTCTCGCCGTCCACGGTGACCTGCCGCTCCTCCATCGCCTCCAACAACGCCGACTGCGTCCGCGGGCTGGCGCGATTGATTTCGTCGGCCAACACCAGCTGTGCCAGCAGCGGTCCCGGCCGGAACTCGAACGCGCCCGACTGCTGGTTGTAGATGTTGCCGCCGGTCACATCGGCCGGGGTCAGGTCCGGCGTGAACTGGATGCGACGAAAGCTCAGCCCCAGCGAGCGCGCCAGCGACTTCGCCAGCACGGTCTTCCCCAGCCCCGGCACGTCGTCCAGCAGGATGTGTCCCTCGGCGAGCAGGGACACGATCGTCTGCTCGATGATCGATTCTTTGCCCACGATCACGCGACTCACGTTCTCGCGAATCCGCGCCGCCAGCTCGGCCACACGCGCCAGATCCGGCGAGGCCGGTTCGGTCGCCGCCATTGTCGATTCCGCTTCCGTCGTCATACGCGCTCCTATCCCTCAGTCGCAGCAGGGATACGTCCGGTCACGGGGTCCGGGCCTCGCTCGCGCCGCGCGTCGGGGCAGACTACCAGCCGGGCGGCTTGGCGAAGCGCCGGGCGCAGGACTACCCTCCCGCGATGGAGGTGTCACATGGCCGGACGACTCGACGGCAAAGTTGCGCTGATCACCGGCGGCGCGCGCGGGCAGGGCGCGGCTGAAGCAGCGCTCTTCGCCAACGAGGGGGCCGCCGTGGTCATCACCGACGTGCTCGACACGGAGGGCGCCGCCACCGCCGCCGCGATCGACGGCTGCCGCTACCTGCACCAGGACGTCCGCGACGAGGCACGCTGGAACGAGGTTGTGGCGGAGATCGTCGCCAATGAGGGCCGCCTCAACGTACTGATCAACAACGCCGGCATCTTCCCGGTGCAGTCGATGATGGAGACCAGCCTGGAGGACTACCGGCGGGTGATCGAGATTAACCAGGTCGGCGTCTTCCTAGGCATGAAAGCCGTTGTGCCGGCCATGCGTGCCGACGGCGGCGGATCGATCGTCAACATCTCCTCGGTCGCGGGGATGCTCGCCACACCCGGGTCCTTCGGCTATGGGGCGAGTAAATGGGCGGTTCGCGGGATGACGAAGTCCGCCGCCCACGACCTGGGGCCAGACAGAATCCGCGTCAACTCCATCCATCCCGGCATCATCGAGACGGCCATGATCCACAACCTGCCCGAGTACGATGCGGACCCAGAGTCGATCGTGCGCAAGATTCCGCTGGGCCGCGCGGGCGAGCCGGAGGACATCGCCCAGCTGGCGCTGTTCCTCGCCTCGGATGACGCGAGCTACATCTCGGCCGGCGAGTACCTGATCGACGGCGCCTTCATGCGCTAGCCCGGCCGCGGCCGGGCTCCCGTGCTACAGCGCCGCGACCTGCGGCTGCACGTCTTGGGCCAGCCAGGTGGGGATGTCGTCCTCGTCGTAGAGGAAGTGCTGCACCTGCACCTCGCTCAGGCCGAGCGCCGCCATCGACCCCAGCCAGTCCACCATCTCGTCCGTCCCACCCACGAGCATGCCTTGCTCCTTGGACGCCGCACGGAACGCGGCCGGGTCGCCATCGACTCCACGCAGCCCCATCACGATCGACGTGACGCGGTCCAGCAGCTCCGGCGTGGGCGCGACGATCGCGAACAGCATCATCGACTTCTTGATCGTGGCCGGGTCCCGGCCCAGATCGGCGCAGTGGCGCTCCAGCACCGACAGTTTCTGTGCGAACGCCTCCGGTCCCAGGTTGACGCTGTTCCACTCCACGGCGTGCTGGGCGACCATCCGCAGCGTCCGCTTCTCGCCCGTCCCGCCGATCAGGATCGGGGGTGCGGGGTTGGGCTTGGGCAGGCACTCCGCCTCCTGCACCTGGTAGTAGCGACCGGCGTAGGTCGTGGGGCCGGGACGCCACAGGGCCTGCACCAGCTCCAGCGTCTCCTCCAGGCGGTCCATGCGCTCTTTCAGCGTGTGGAAGGGGATGCCGTAGGCGATGTGCTCCGGCTCATGCCAGCCCGCGCCCAGCCCCATCACGAAGCGGCCCTCGCTGAGTAGCGAGATCTGCCCCGCCATACGCCCCACGTCGACGGGCGAGCGGAAGGTCATCGGCGTGACCAGCGGCCCAAAGCGCAAGGATGTCGTCTCCTCCGCCGCCATCACGAACGACAGATACGCCTCCAGCGAGTCCTGAAATGTCCGAATCATGTAGTGGTCGGAGCGGAACACGCTCGCGATCTGGAGTCGCTCCGCGAGGCGCAGGATGTGGCGCCAGCGCTCCCACGTGAGGCCGTTCTGGCCCTCCACCATCAAGCCGATGTCCATGTCGTGTCCTCCTCAGGGCGTTGCGCAGGCAGGCTAGCGGCCAAGGCCGGCGCGAAGGAGGGTCGTGGACGGCGAACGCCCTACGACGCTCCCTCGGGCGCGTCGGCGCAGGTCCGGTCGAAGTCGCGGCCACTGAGCAGTGCCACCTGCCGGAACTCCTCCGACATCTCCGCGACCGCGTCGCACTGCGCGCGCCGCAGAGTCTCGAACTGTGGATCGGTTACCCGCAGCGACTGGAGCGTCCCGGCGGCCGCATCCGCCGCGATCCTCGTGTTCGTCTCCTTCGTCGATTCGATGAGCGCGATCAAGTCCGCCTGCTCCGCGGCGAACTCGGCCGGGGGCTCCAGGGCTCGCAGCGCGTCGAGCGCCTCTTCCTCCGCCAGCACGCGTTCGCCGAACAGGGTCGCGATCAACGTCGCCCACTCCTCCGGCGCAAGCCTGTCTTGCAGTGCATCTTCGCCCAGGGGGCCTGCAAAGGCCTGCTCACTGGCCACGACCGCTCCTTGCAGCGCGGCCGCGATATCGCGCAGGGCCACCGCGTAGGCGCTGTCGTCGTTGACTTCGTACGACGAACAGTTTGCGCCGCCTCGACTCAGCGTGCGACACAGGTTCGGTTGCTGGCGCAGGGCGCTTTCCGCTCCCACGCGCGCCAACTGGGCGTTGAGCAAGAAGAAGCTCAGCAGGTCCTCAGCCAGCACGGCCTCGCGTATGTCGGCATCGATCGCCATCTGCTGCTCGACCTGCGCGACGACGCTCGCATGGCCTTCCGCGTAGTGCACGGGCGGCTGCAATTCGCGCAGCGCCTCCAGCACCGGGACGAACGCCGTGCCCACGCCCCGATTGAGCAACCCATGGAAGAAGGCGTCGCGCGTCTCGCCGCCCTCCAGTGACTCTTGCGCCGCCCCTGCGGCCGCGCTGCCGAAAAGCTGGAAGGCTCCCTGTACCGCAGTGAAGTAAGCGATGTCCTCGTCCGACGCCTGCGTTACGCCTTGCGTGGCCAGGATGACCCGCGCGGCGGTGTCCTCCGTGGTCGCTTGCTCTTCGCTCGCGGTCGTACCCGCGGCAGACCCCGCCGCCCCGTCATCAGCATCGTCTCCACCGCAGGCCGCCGCGATCAGCGTCGTCGCCAGCAGCAGCACTGCACCCACCCACACCCGTCGCCTCATCATCCGCCCCTCACCATTCCCCCGTCGGCTCGGTGAGCGTAACGCGACGCGCGCTGCCCGTCAGGTCATTCGCAGGAGCGCTTCGCGGACTTCCGCCGCCCGCTCGATGTTCTGCTCCGGCGTCGCCTGGGTGCCGATCAGGTTCACGTGCCGGGCTCCCGCCTCGACGTATGGCGCGATGAAGCTCGCCACTTCCTCCGCCGTGCCGAAGGGTGTGTACTTCTCGAAGCGCTCGAACGGCAGCTGGTATGTCGCCTCCATCGCCCGCGCCACGAAGCCGCGCGCCTCGTCGCGCTGCGGCGCCACCCCCGTCCAAAACTGCATCCCCAGCTCCACGGCGTCCGTCGCTCGCCCCGCCTCCAGCGCCACCTCCGACATGAACTCTCCGGCTTGGCGCATTCGCTTCACTGACTGCCAGATGCCGGTGTAGCCGTCGCCGAAGCGGCCCGCGCGTCGCAGCGCCGCGTCGCTGCGCCCGCCAATGAAGATCGGGGGCGGCGTCGTTGGCTTGGGGTACACCGTCACCGCGTCGAGCTGGAAGTGCGTTCCTGCGAACGTCACTTCGTCTTCGGTCCAGAGTCGGCGCAGGACGGCCAGCGCCTCGTTTGTGCGAGCCCCGCGCGTCTTCGGATCGACGCCGCAGCTCGTGAACTCATGCGGGTCTTCGCCGCCCACGCCCACGCCGAAGTTCAGCCGCCCGCCCGACAGCTGCGCCAGCTGCGCCGTTTGCAGCGCTACCGGCACGACGTGTCGCAGCGGTAGCAGGTAGACGCAGGTCTTCAGCTCGATCCGCTCCGTCACGGTCGCGACCGCCGTCAGCGTGATGAGACCGTCGTTGCCGTAGCCGTAGAACGTGACATGGTCGCCCACCACCAGACCGTCGAGCCCCGCCGCCTCCGCGTTCCGCGCCGCCGCCAGCGTCATCGCCGGACTGACACCAGTGCGCTCATCCCAGCTGCGGATCATCGCTGCGACTTTCACCTTTGCCATCGAAACTCCTTTTGCTGCCGCCTGCGCATCTCGTCGACCCGCAACCAGTCCGCGACGCGGGCCGGGTCTGATTCGTCGTTCGCCTCGACGCTGATCCTCTCCCACGCAACCGTCCCTCGCAAGGCGCTGCCGCACTCGCACGCACCCGGCCCCTAGACTCCGCGCGGAGGCCCGCATGACGACACGCCCGGCCCCGCCGCCACTGCTCGCCGAGGCGCTCCTGCTCCTCGTCGCGCGACAGGCCGCCGATGCCGACCGCAGGCGCTCCCTGCACGCCAACGTCATCGACGCGCTGAAGGCCTCGCAGTTGGCCTCCATGGCCGCGACGCGCGCCCTGGGCGGCACGTCATTACCCACCAGGATCGCATCTCGGAGCAGATCGGCCGGCATCTTCTCGGCCTCGAGTCACGCAGCGTGCTCTGACGCTGCCGAAAGGACGTCGCAATGGCCTTGTTCATGGTTCAGCACATCCACAGCGCGGACACCTGCCCCGCGCCCGACCCGCAAATGGCGCCAGGACTGCTCAAGGTGCTCGCGGCCGCCCCCCAGGCGGGCGTCAAGGTGCTGGCCGAAGCCGTCGTCGATGGCCAGCACGAACTCAATCTGATCGTCGAGGCCGACGTCGCAGCCACCGTCGAAACGTGGATGGCGCCGTTCGCGCAGATGGGCAGCGTCAGCGTCCGCCCCGCCTCCCACTGCGAGCGCGTCGTTGAACGCGGCGCCTGCTAGGCCGCCACTCCGAGTCGGTCGGAGCCTGGAGAGTTCGATCGCAGCGGAGTAGCCTGCAATCCACAGGGAGACCCTATGACGACGATCGAAGCCCCGAAGCCCACCCCCGATCCCAACGCCTGGCGCAGCGAAACACCGGGCAGCGCCGGTTGGGAGCGCACCGCGCGGGCCGGGGATCCCAACAAGTACTTCATGCTCTCCACGGACTCCCACGCGCAGGAGCCGCTCGATCTCTGGGCCACCCGGATCGAGCCCCAATACCGGGACCGCATCCCGCGCCAAATCCGCGACGAGGACGGCGTGCGCTGGCAAGTCACGGAGGGCTACCGGCCGGTCAAAGTGCGCGACCTGCAACTCGAAGGCGAAGATCAACTCCGCGTCGACGCGGGCTACAAGATCGCCGAGCGCATCCGTGACCTGGACCAGGATGGCGTCGATGTCGAGCTGATCTTCCCCAACCGGGGCCTGGCCATGTATGCCACGCCCGACCCCCTGCTCGCACAGGCGCAGTGCCGCGTCTGGAACGATTGGGCAGCGGAGACCTTCTTCGAGCACCCGGAGCGGATGGTCCCCGTCGCGGCGATCTCGCCCGGCGACATGGAGGGCTCGCTGAAGGAGATCGAGCGCGCCAAGGACATGGGCTTTCGCTGCGTGACCATGCCCAATCGCCCCGTCTGGGGCAACGGTGACGGATCAGAGTCGAACTACAACCTCAAAGAGTTCGAGCCGCTCTGGGAGGCGCTGCAGGCCGCCGACCTGCCGATCGCGATTCACATTTCCACCGGCAAGGACCCGCGTGGCGCGCGTGGTCGCGGCGGCGCCGTGATCAACTACGCCGTGCACGCGCTGGGGCAGTCGCTGGAGCCGGTCGTCAACATCTGTGCCTCCGGCGTGCTGGAGAAGTTCCCCGACCTCCGCTTCGCGACGATCGAGGCCGGCATCGGCTGGATCGCGTGGGCCTGCACCGCCATGGATGAGGCATACTTCAAGCACCACATGTTCGCCTTCCCGCGCATGCAGCACCTGCCCAGCGAACAATTCAAGCGCAGCTTCTTCGCCAGCTTCGGCGAGGACCCGCCCGGACTCGCCCTGGGCCGCGAGTTCGGATTCATGCAGACCTACATGTGGGCCAATGATTACCCCCACGCGGAGGGCACCTGGCCCCACTCCGCCGCCGCCATCGAGCGCACGATGCCCAACCTCAGCGACGACGAACGCGCCCAGGTGCTGGGCCTCAACGCCGCCCGCTTCCTGGGCCTGGAGATCGGTCCCGACAACCGCATCGTCGTTGGCTAGGCCCTAGTCGGGCTCCAGCGGCTCGGCGGAGATCGACGCGTCGCTACCGCAGGCGGTGAGCAACGTTGCGATGGCCAAGACGATCGCCGTCAGCGTGCGGCCTCGATGCGGGGTACGCGTCACGGATTTCCGCCCTATTCCGTCGCTGGCGCGGGCCCCTCTGAATCAGAAGCGGCCTCGTTGGGCTCCGACGCGCTCAGGTACGCCGCGAGCCCCGAGACCACCGCGACCAGCGGCACCGCGATCGCCGCGCCCAGCACCCCCCAGATGATGCCGCCCGTCGCGACCGACAGAATCACCACCATCGGATGCAGGGAGAGCCGCCGACCCACCAGCACCGGCGCAACCACGTTGCCCTCGATCTGCTGCACGGCGAGTACCGCCAGCCCCACCAGCACCGCGTCCGTCACACCCTCGGCCACCAGCGCCACCAGCACCGCCACGATCCCCGTCGCCACCGCCCCTACGATCGGGATGAACGCGGCGAAGAACGTCAACACGGCCAGCGGGACGACCAGCGGCACGCCGATCAGCAACAGCGCGATGCCGATGAAGACCGCATCGATCAGCGCCACCGTCGCCGTGCCGCGGAAGTACGCGCGCAAGATCGCCCAGGTCTGCTGGCCGATCGCCCGCGCGTCCTCACGTCGCGATTCGGGCGCCAAGCGCAGCGTCCACTCCCACATGGAGCGGCCATCCTTGAGTGCGAAGAACAAGACCATCACGGTCAGAATCGTGCCCGCCGCCAGCTCCAGCGCCAGCGATGCGCCGCTGAATACGCCGCCCAGAATGGTGCTGGAGTTGTCGCGCAGGTTGCTCAGTAGATCATCGATGCCCTCATCGACGTCCTCTCGCGGGACATCCAGACTCTCGACGAGGAAGTCGCCGATCTCCTCCAAGCCGCCTTCGAAATTCACGTCCAAGCGATCGAAGTCCGCGATCACCGTCCCCACCAACGCCGCCGCGAGGCCCGCGAGCAGAGCGAGGGCCAGCACCAGCGCCGCCAGCGCGGCCGCCCAGCGCGGGGCGCCGCGGCGTTCCATCCCGTCAACCACGGGCACAAGCTGTGTCGCGACCAACAGGCCCACGAAGAACGGGATCGCGATGATTCGCAGCTTCGCCACGATGAACGCGACCACCACCACCGCCGCCGCCACCACCAGCACTCGCCACGCGATGGCTGCCGCCAGGCGCAGGGGCTGCGGTACGGACTCCTCAATCATGCCCGCTCCGGTCCGCCAACCAAGCGGGCTCAGTATCGCGCGTCTCACCCGTGCGCTCGCCCCTGCTTATGTGCTTCCATGGACGGCAGGACTTGCGATACTGGGCCGCAACCGCAGACTGAGGGAGCCGATATGAGCGCCGCATTCGACGGCCTGCGCGTCGTGGACCTGTCCAGCCGACTGTCGGGGGCCTGGGCCGCCCGTCTCTTTGGCGACATGGGCGCCGACGTCGTGCTGGCGGAGCCGCCCGACGGCCATCCGCTGCGGCGCGAGCCCCCCTTCCTCGACGACCAGCCCGGCCCAGAGCGATCGCTTCTGCACGCCTACGCCAACTGGAACAAGCGCTCCTGCCTGATCCGCAGCGACGCGGATGCGGCCCAGCTCGCCAGCGGCGCGGCCGTCCTGGTGACGAGCGAGGCGCGGCCCTGGCCGGCCGTTGTGCAGGCCGCCGTTGAGGCGCTGCCGATCGACGGGATTCACCTTTCCATCACGCCGCACGGTCTGGAGGGCCCGCTGGCCGCGGCGCCCGGCAACAACCTCACTGCCTGCGCCCGCAGCGGCTGGTCCTTCGTGACGCGTTACCAGGAGGAGCCGCCGCTGCAGCTCCCCGTGCGCCAGACCGGCTACCTGGCTGGCATTGCCGGGTTCAATGCCGCCGCCGCCGCGCTCTTGCGTCGGGCCCGGGGCGGCAGCGGCGTCTGCGCGGACGTCAGCGAGCTCGAAGCCGCCTGCATGACGACCGTGCCCTGGGCCACCGTCGGCCTCTTCAGCGGACGCGAGGAGCTCGACTACGGGCCCGGCGGGCCCAAGCATCGGGGGGAGCCGTCGCAGCTCTTTCACGCCGCCGACGGCCTGATCAACTTCGGCTTCGGTGATTGGGGCAAGTTCCCGGACGCGATGCGCTTCCTGGGTATGCCGGACCTCGCCGATGACACCGAGTACTCGCCGCTCCTGGGCCGGCACCAAACGGACATGACGCGTCTGCGGCTGCGCACCGCGGAGGCCGTCGCCGGCCGGCAGCGCAACGAGATCCTGCACGGCCTGCTCAAGCTGCGCTGCATTACCGGCGCAATGCAGGACATCCCGGCACTCCGAAGCGACGAGCAACTGGGCGCGCGCCACTTCTTCGTGCCCACCCAGATCGAGGGACGCGAAGCCCACGCCTCCGGCGCCTTCGCCCAAATGCCCCAGATCCCTTGGGCGCTGCGTCGCTCCGCGCCGCGACTGGGCGAGCACGACGGCGAGATCATGCCTACCGCCGCCCTCGCCACCGGGAGCGTGAAGGCGCGGCCCGCGGACGTGCCTTCCGCGGACATGCCTCCCGCCAACCTGCCCCTGCAAGGCGTGCGCGTGCTCGCCTTCACCCAGGCCTGGGCCGGCACCTGGGGCACGGAACAGCTCGCTCTGCTGGGGGCCGACGTCGTGCAGATCGAGGCGCCCACCCGCCCCGACGTCTGGCGTGGGGCCGGCGCGCCGGTGCCGGCGGCGGTGCAAAACTCCGCCATCAAACAGCACCGCCTCAACACGAACGGCATGTACAACAGCGTCAACCTCAACAAGCGTTCGCTCACGTTGGACATGAGGCACCCGCGCGGCGCTCAGATCTTCTGGGACCTGCTGCCCCAATTCGATGTCGTGGCGGACAACTTCAGCCCCCATGTCATGCCCAACTGGGGCATCACCCTGGAGTCGCTCAACGCCAAGCGGCCCGGGATCATCTGGGCCTCGATCTCCGGCTACGGCACGACCGGCCCCTTCGCCGAATACCCGGCCAACGGCGCCACCACCGAACCGATGGCCGGACTCTCCTCGATCCACGGCTATGCGGGCGATCGCGGCGCCAACACCGGCGGCCTGATCCCGGACCCGCTTTCGGGCTATTACCTGGCCGGCGCCATCCTCAGCGCGCTCAATCACCGCGAGCGCACCGGCGAACCCGTCCGCATCGATGGCGCGATGCTGGAGTCCGTCGCGGTGCACGTTGGCGACGCGGTCCTGGAGTACGAGGCAAACGGCGTCGTGCGGCGCCCAACCGGTAACCGCCACCCCCGCGTCGCGCCGCACAACGTCTACGCCGCCGCCGACGGCGACTGGCTGGCGCTGGCGGCGGAGTCGGACGTGAGCTTCGCCGCACTGGCGTCGCACCTTGGCCAGCCGGAGCTCGCTGCGGACGAGCGCTTCGCCACGGAGCCCGCGCGCAAGGCGAATGAGGAGGCGCTCGACGCGATCATCAACGGCTGGTGCGCGGGGCAGGACGCCCGCGCCGCGGAGACCGCGCTCGGCGCGATCGGTGTCGCGGCGGCGCGCGTGCTGCCTATGCGCGACGTCTACGAAGATCCGCACCCGCAGCTGATCGAGCGAGGATTCTTGCAGCGCGTCACCCATCCCGAGTCGGGCACGCACTGGATGCCCGCCGGTCCCTGGCAGCTGGACGGGACGCCGATCCCCACGCCCCATCCCTCCCCCTGCTTCGGCGAGCATTGCCGCGAGATTCTGACGCAGGATCTCAACATCGACGAGGCGGCCTACCAGGAACTCGTCGCGCTCGCCGTCACCGGGCCCATCCACGACGACTGAGCCCGCGCCCGCCCAAGCCGTCCGCTGGCGGACAATCGGTCATGACCCGATTGTCCGCCGGGCGCCCCAGGCCAGAGGCGACCGTGCGCGCTCGTGGTCAGTGAATCTCGGCGGCGCTGCCCTGCGCCTGGCGCAGCGCCTCGATGCCGAAGCCGGGCTGCTGCGCCGCCGTGATGATCACGTGCTCGCGCCGGCTGATCAGATCGGCCGCCTGCTTGAGCTTGTCTGCGACCTCGAACGGGATCACGACCGCACCGTGCTGGTCCGCATGGATGAGGTCGCCGTCGCGCACGCGCATCCCCGCCACCGTCACCGGCCGGGAGAAGTCCACGACGTGTACCCAGGCGTGCGATGGCCCCACGCGCCCGGCCATCATCTGGAAGCCCTCGGCGGCATCCGGCAGGTCACGCACGCTGCCGTCCGTGATCACGCCCCGGCAGCCCAAGCCCTTGTGGATGTTGCTGTTCACCTCACCCCAGAGAGCCCCATAGCCCGGATCGGCGTCCAGGTCCTGAATCACCACGACGCTCGGCTTCGGGCCCCCGTCGATGTACGCGTAGTACGAGTCGCTGAGCTTCCGCGCCTCTGCACCGGCCAGGTCGCTGGGGTGCGCCGCGCGGATCGACGCCGTCCGCGCAATCGCGACGACCGGCGGCAGTCCCGGCCGCGTGCAGACCAGCGGTTGGGTCGTGTAGCCGTAGCCGCGTCGCTCCGGTGCGACGAGCTCCAGGGCGTTGCAGACCGTTGGGGTGTCGAGCGTTTGCAGCTCCGCGATGAGCTCGGGTGTCAGATCGGGCATGAGCCGTCCTTTCGTGCAGAGGCACAGTCTCGCCAACGCACCGCTATGGGCTAGGGGGCCGGTCGCCGCGCCTGCACGACGAACATCGGGTCGGCTCCCACGTCCGTCGGCAAGCGCAACGATTCCGCGGCGTCGAAGCCCCCCGCCTGCGTGAAGTAGGCTTCCACGATCTGCGCGTGGCCCGCGTCGTTCATGGCCGACCACAGCGCGACCGCCTTCGTTGGGAAGCAGCGATTCGAGAACGACACGGCGCAGATCCCACCCGGCCGCAGCACCCGCTGAATCTCGCCGAAGACCGCCACCGGTTGCGTCAGGTATTGCACGCTGACCGCGATCGTCACGACATCGAAGCTCGCGTCCGAATAGGGCAGCGTGGGCGCGCGGTTGAGATCCTGCGTGGCTCGCTCAGTCAGCGCGGGGTTGGCGTCGAGCTCGGCCGCGTTCATGCCCAGCCCCGCCGCGCGTCCTGGACGGAAGTCCGCCGGGAAGTGCGACACCCAACTGCTCATCAGGTCCAACACGGCGCTCTGGGCGGGGAAGATCGTCGCGTAGTGCGCCCGCAGCGCCGCGATCGCGCCGTCGTCGATGTGCGTAACCAGCCGCGCCTCGCGATAGAACAGCGCGTCGTCCGACTCGTCGACACGCTGGAAGTGCCCCTCGACGAAGGGCGAGCCGTCGTCGGCCATCAGCCCCGGCCGACCAACGGCATCTTCGTCGCCATGACCGTCAGGGAGAGCACGTTGGCGTCCAGCGGCAGCCCCGCCATGTAGACGATGGCCTGCGCGACGGCGTCCACGTCCATCGTCGGTTCCGTCGCCATCGTGCCGTTGGCCTGCGCGATGCCTTTGCTCATCACCGCCGTCATCTTCGTCGCGGCGTTGCCGATGTCAATCTGCCCGCAGGCGATGTCGTACTTGCGGCCATCCAGGGAGGTCGACTTCGTCAGTCCCGTCATCGCGTGCTTCGTGGCGGTATAGGGCGCAGAGTTGGGGCGTGGCCGGTCCGCCGAGATCGAACCGTTGTTGATGATCCGTCCCCCCATGGGCGCTTGCGCCTTCATGATTCGGAACGCCTCCTGGGTGCACAGGAACGCCCCCGTGAGGTTGACGTCAACCACGCGACGCCACTGCTCCAGCGTCAGATCCTCCAACAGCACCGGCGGCGCGCCGCCCCCGGCGTTGTTGAACAGCACGTCTAGGCGACCGAGGTCCTCTCGCACCCGCCCGAACAGGGCGCTCACCGAGTCCGCGTCCGACAGGTCCGCCACCACCACGGTCGCGCGCGCGCCATCCTCTCCCGCCAGCTCACGCGTCTCCGTCAACCGATCCTCGCGGCGCCCGGCCAAGACGACCGCGTAGCCCTCGCGCAGGAGCGCCAGCGCCGAGGCCCGGCCCACGCCGGAGCCGGCGCCCGTGATCAATGCGACAGGATTCGTCGTCGTGCTCATGCGCTTGTCCCTTTCTGCGCAGCCCCCGTCCGCGTCGCGACGGGTGCCGCCACGCCGTAGGGCCGCGCCCACTCCAACCCGTCCATGCTCCCGGCGCGAGGCCGGTACTCACAGCCCACCCAGCCGTCGAAGCCCAGGGCATCGATGTGGCCGAGCAGGTACGGGTAGTTGATCTCTTGCGCCGCATCGGGCTCATGCCGGCCGGGCACCCCGCCGATCTGGATGTGCCCGATCAGATCGAGCTGCTGTCGAATCGTCTCCGACAGGCGGCCCTGCATGATCTGCATGTGATAGCAGTCGAACTGCAAGCGCATGTTGTCGCGCCCCACCGCCTCGATGATTGCGGCCGCTTGCGTGCTGCTCGTGAGGAAGTAGCCGGGATTGTCGGTCGTGTTGAGCGGCTCCAAGTTGATCCGTACCCCCTGCGATTCGGCTGCGTCGGCTGCCCAACGCAGGTTGGCGATGAAGGCCGCCTCCGCCGCCGGGCCGGCGCTGCGCCCCGCCATGCAGTGCACCTGCTCGCACCCCAGCGTGGACGCATACTCCAGGGCGCGCGTCATGCCCGCCTGGAAAGCGCGCTCCTCGCCGGGGATCGCGGCGACCGCGTCCGGCGTGTTGATCAGCACGACGCGCAGGCCCGCGTCGCGGACCCGATCGGCGATCGCCTGCGCGGGCTCCGCATACGGGACCTGCACCTCGACCGCCTCGAACCCGGCCGACGCGGCCAGCGCGAAACGCTCAAGTAAGGGCGCTTCCTGGAACATCCAGGCGACACTGGCAGCGAGCTTCGGCATGCCGACATCCTACCGGGCGCACTCGTTGGCCAATGTCGGACGACCGGGCCATCGCTCCGCGTGCCGGCTCGCCGCCGCCCGCTTGGCCCTGCCGAACTCGCCCCCGCCGAATTAGAACGACGAGAAGTCTGGCTCTCGTTTCTCGCGGAAGGCGGTGATCGCTTCTACGTTTGCTGGCTGTCCGCGCAAGGCCGCCATCTGCACGTTCTCCTCCGCGTACGACGCCTTCATCTGCGCTCGCAGCGGCTGCATAATCAGCGACTTCGTCGCCAAGAGGGAGGCCGGCGGCAGCGCCGCCAGCTTTGCGGCCTGCGCCATCGCGCGCGGCAGCAGCGCCTCGCCCGGCAGGACCTCCAGCGCGAGCCCAGCGTCGACCACCTCCCTGGCGCTCATCCACTCCGCGGAGAGCAGGAACCAGTTCGCGCGCTGCCGTCCCATCTGCGCCGGGAACGTAACCGTGCTCGCCGCCTCCGCCGTCAGCCCCAGCGCCGAGAACGGGGCACGCAGCCGGGCCCCCTCGGCGATATAGACGAGGTCGGCCAGTCCGCAGATCGTCGCGCCGATCCCCACTCCCAGCCCGTTCACCGCCACGATGAACGGCTTCGGAAAATCGATGATCGCCTTCAGCAGCCCCGGCAGGGCGTGACGCGGCACATAGTCCGGGTTTCCCTTCAGGTCGGCCCCCGCCGAGAAGGCACGACCGGCCCCCGTCAGCAGCAGGACCCGCACGCTGGCCTCCTCGGCGGCGGCCAAGAACGCGTCGGACAGTTCGTCCATCAGCTCAATGCTGAACGCGTTGAGCGCGTCCGGCCGATCCAACTGCACGACGCGGACCGCGCCCTCATCACGAACGTTCAGCGTGTTCATCGCAACTCCCATCCCATCGCATCCGGCGCCACCACGTTAGTGCGTGCCTTGGGCCGCCATCACCGTGGGCATGCCCTGCATACCGCGCAACGTGTTGATCTCGCCGCGGTGTCCGTTGAAGTGCCCCAGCATGTGCAAGGAGATCGCCTGACTCACGCTCTCCGTGCCCTGGCGCGCCGGCACCTCACGCTGCAAGTCGGCGTCCGCGGCCGTGTCCAGGAAGGCCGCTGTCTGCGCCCAGACCGCGTCCTGGTAGGCTGCGAAGTCCTCCATCGACGTGATCCGCACCCGCTGCGCTTCCTCATCCGAGAGGCCGGTCCCAAATCCATCCGCCGGCAGCCCCGTGCGTTGCGCCCACTCCGCGTTCCAGACCGGCGCCGCACCGCGAATGCGCATGTTGACGATCGCGTCCTCCACCCGAGCCGTGTGCCAGAGGCACCAGGCGATCGAGTGGCTGCCGTGATCAGGGACGTAGTGCAGTTGCTCGGCGGTTCCGGTGCGTGCGTCGGCCAGGGCCCGATGCGCGAAGTCCAGGGTGTCGCGGATGAACTCGACGGTGGACATGGCACCTCCTCGATGACTGGGCGCCGCTCCGACGCCGGCCGGCGGCAACGCCCGACAGTCTAGGGCGTTGCCGACCTCAATCCGCCCTCGGCGTGACCAGCCGGTCATTAAACATGTGCTCCGGCACGTGGTAGTGCGGATCTTCCAGGACGTTGATCTCACACATGTCCCCGGCCCGATGCAGCAACTGCCGGCACTCCGGGCTCAGATGCCGGAGATGCAACCGCTTCCCCAGTGACGCATAGCGCTCCGCCAGCGAGTCCAGCGCCTCAATGCCCGAGTGATCGCTAATCCGCGAGTGCTTAAACTCGATCACGACGTGATCCGGGTCGCCCTGAGGGTCAAACAGATCCTTGAAGTTCGCGATCGAACCGAAATACACCGGTCCGCGCAGGTCGTACACCTTGTACCCATGATCATCGTGGTACGTATCGGCGTGGATGTGCTGCGCGTTCTTCCAGGCGAAGACCAGCGCCGACGCGATCACGCCGACGATCACGGCGATGGCCAGGTCGAAAAGCACCGTGATCGCTGATACCAGCACAATGATCAGCGCGTCGGTCAGGGGGATCTTGCCCAGGATGCGCAGCGACGACCACTCGAACGTCGACATCACGACCATGAACATCACCCCCACCAGCGCCGCCAGCGGGATGATCTCGATCAAGCGCGCGCCGACCAAAATCAGCGCCAGCAAGACCAGCGCCGCCGTGATGCCGGAGAGCCGGCCGCGCCCGCCGGACTTGATGTTGATCATCGACTGCCCGATCATCGCGCAGCCGCCCATCCCACCGAAAAACCCGTTCGTCGTGTTCGCGATGCCCTGCCCCACGCATTCACGGTTGCGCTGCCCCCGCGTCTCGGTGATCTCGTCGATCAGGGTCAGCGTCAGCAGCGACTCGATCAGACCGATCGCCGCGATCAGGAACGCGAACGGCAGGATGATGCGCAGCGTCTCAATGTTGAATGGCACGGACGGGATCCCGAACGTCGGCAAGCCGCCGTCCAGACTGATCGTCGCCGCCTGATCCTCCGGCACCATGTCGCGCACGAAATCGATCACCGTGCGCGTGTCCAGGTCCAGCGCGATCACCGCCAGCGTGACCGAGACGATCGCCACCAGCCCGGCCGGCACCGCCGTCGTGAGCTTGGGCAGGAAGTACATGATCGCCATCGTCACCGCGATCAACACCAGCATGATCGCCAGCAGGCTGCCACCCATCCAGACCGACGCGCCTGTGGCGTCCTCCACCTTGAACTGCTCCAGCTGCGCCAGAAAGATCACGATCGCGAGACCGTTTACGAACCCCAGCATCACGGGGTGCGGCACCAGGCGAATGAACTTCCCGAGCTTGAAGACCCCGGCGATGATCTGAATTACCCCCGCTAGGACCACCGCCGCGAACAGGTACTCCACCCCGTTCGTCGCGACCAGCGACACCATCACCACGGCCGTCGCGCCCGTGGCGCCGGAGATCATCCCCGGCCGGCCCCCAAAAATGGAGGTCAGCAGACCCATCATGAACGCTGCGTAGAGCCCCACCATCGGCGCCACGCCGGCAACGAATGCGAACGCGACCGCTTCCGGCACCAGGGCCAGCGCCACCGTCATTCCCGCCAGCAGGTCGGCGCGAGGGTTCGTGCGCGCCGTCTCACGGAGGCTGGCGCCGATGTTCGTCGGCAGGCGGGGGGCGTTCAGAATCAGCTGTTGCAGCAAGGCCAATCTTCTCGCAATGACTCAGCGCGCCTGCGTCGCGAGGCGGGCGCCATAGGCCCTGGACCGACCGGTGCTCAAGCGCACTCCACTCACGGAGTAAGCGAGCCATAACGGCGGTACAGTCGTCTAGTTCGTGGGTATCGACGGGGAGTTGGGAATCGAACGCGCTCGCGGACGGCGGGGGAACCAATCATGTGTGCCGGGGATTTCCGCGCGCGCCTGTCTCCAGACCCTTCGAGGCCGATTCTCAACTCATCCTCACAGTATCGACGACGCTGGATAGGTTCGATCAGCCGCGGGCCCGCGAATGTAGCCCGTGTCTCCCTGGGCTTCGGATCTGCGGCGCTGCCCCTCACGACCGGACGCGCCTGCGGTCCGCGGCGTGACGTCCTCAGGCGCCGCAAGACGGGCGGGTGCGTCGCTTCCGGCGGGACGAGTAGGCTGAGCCTGTGCCACCACCGAAGTTCGGACTCGCCAAGACGGAAAAGGTCATGGAAATGACCGGCGGTCGCTGCTGGTATTGCGGCGATCCGGCCGGCGTGATCGACCGCGTGCTCGCGACCACGCACGGAGGTAGCGACAATTACGGCAATCTCGTACCGGCCTGCGCCCCCTGCGCCGCCCGCAAGGGCGACTGCAAGATCGAGGAGTTCCGGGCCCGGCTCGCCCTGCGCAACGGCTGGCGCTTCACCGCGGCGCAGACCGCCTATCTCGCTTCGCTGAACATGACCCTCCCGCCCGCGCCGGCGGTGACCTTCTTCTTCGAGCGCGAAGGCCTTCGCTCACGGCCCGCGCCGGTGCCCGGATGACCGATGACGACCCCGCATCCTCGACCCGCGAAATCCCGGGAGGCTACGCCCCCCGTGGCGCGGGAGCCGCGGCCGTTCCCGTCGCGCGCTACCTGACGCTCGCCGCCGCCCGCGCGATCGAGTGCAACGGCTGCGGCGACTGCTGCGCATCGGGCCGCACGGACGGATTTTGGACCTGGGGGCAGCTCCCAGAATCGCAATATCGCGCCCTCAACCAAGGCGCCCCACTCATCATCCCGGTTGAGCGCAGCGACGGATCCTGGCGCGACCGCGCCTGGACCGCAGACGACGCGAACGAGCTCGGCCCCACGCGCTTCCGCTGCGCCGCCTTCGCGCCCCGCAGCGACAGCGGCGGCGCCTGTGGCCTGCACGACAAGACGCGTCCGACGAAGTGTGGCGACTTCCCGGTCGCAAGTGGCGATCTGGACCGCTTGCTCGCCGCGGAAGGCGAGGCCTGGCTGCAGACAGACGCCTTCCCCCGCTGCAGCTGGTACCGCATCTGCGTCGTCCCGGAGAATGACGCCCGGCTGACCCCGGCCTAGGCCGCCGGGGAGCGGCGGGTGCTGCGGGTCGCGTCAGACCGTGACGGGCTCCGCCAGGTACTGCCCGGCCCAGCCGATGCCCATCTCGCCCAGATGCGACCGCGTTGGCACGCCCGTCTGCTCATCCCATCCCATCATCCCGTAGAAGAGACTGATCGCGTCCTGCATCTTCTCCCGGTCGATTCCGCCGTCTTTCAGCCCGCCCGTCGGCGTGCCCTCGAACATGCGGTTGGGCAGGCTGTCGGCGGCGACGTCAATCCCCTCGCGGAGATTGAAGATCCGGCTCAGCGTCGCGATGCGTTGGCCCAGCATCAACGCCTCATGCACCGAGTAGCTCCAGCCCGTCACCGCCCGCACAATGTCCACCGTCTGTTCGATCGTCCATGGCACGAACGAGCAGACCACCACGGAGTCGCGGAACAGACTGTGCGTGTGGGCCGCCTTCTGGTTGGCGACCTTGTCCGCGCTCAGATCGTTGGCCGGTAGCGGCCGCGTCGCCCCCATGCTGCGGTAGTGCTCGAAGCTGGGGCTGTCCTGCGTAGCCCCCGTGTCGTGCATCCCCGCGCAGTGGTCCGCCCCGTGCGCTTCCACCGAATAGACCACGCCGAGCCCCTGCTTCACGCGAGGGTCGTGCATTGGGATCTCCAGACCCTTGACGTGCATCGCGAATTCTTCCGAACCCTGGCCCAGGCGCTCCGCCGCCGCCATGACGCCATCCGCCAGCAAATCGCCGATGCCCTCGCGACGCGCGATCGCCTCCACCATCTGCAGCATTGCCTCGGCGTTCCCGAAGCGCAGATCGATACCGCCCGTGTCCTCGCGGGTCAGGATCTCCTTCTCGAAGCACTCCATCCCAAACGCGATCGAGACCCCCAGCGAGATCGTGTCCAACGAGTACAGATTGGCGAGCTCGTTGGCCTTAATGATCGCGGGCAAGTCGTCCACGCCGCACGTCGAACCCAGCGCCCCCAGCGACTCATACTCAGGCCCGCCGTTGCGCGGACTGACGTTGTATTCCCCGGCCAGCTTGACCGTCTTCTTGCAGCGAATGCTGCATGCCGCACAGGCTTCCATGCCGTCGCCGTGGTCCGCCATCGCCTTGGTCGCGGTGATCTCCGCCACCGCCGGGAAGTCGTTGCGGGCGAAGTTGTACGACGGCATGTTGCCAACCGCGTTGCCGCCCACCATCTGGCTGTGCTCGCCCGTCCCGACTTCGTGCAGCGACTTGGAAAAGATCGGAACGTCCAGGAAATCCTGGTTCATCAGCAGCGTCAGCTCGCGGATCCGCTTGGGGTCGGCGACCTCCGGCTTCCACTTGCCGGCGGCGGCGATCGTCTTCAAGTTCTTCGAGCCCATGACCGCGCCCATGCCGCCGCGGCCGGCCGCGTCCTTCAGGTCGTTGATCACGCACGCGTAGCGCACCATGTTCTCGCCGCCCAGGCCAATCGAGCACGTGCGCAGACGCTTGACGCCCGTCTCCTCCACCAAGGCGTCGTGCGTGTCCATCACCGTCTCGCCCCAGAGGTGGCTCGCATCCCGGATCTCGACCACCTCGTCGGTCAGAAACAGATAGACCGGCGTCTCGGACTTGCCCTCAATGATGATCGCGTCGTAGCCGGCCTGCTTCGCCGCCATCGGCCAGAAGCCGCCCACCTCCGACTTCGAGAAGCCGCCCGTCAGCGGCGACTTCGCGCCGACGCAGTTGCGGGTCGCGCCCGGCATCGCCAGTCCCGTCATCGGGCCGAAGGCGAAGATCAGCTTGTTCTCTGCGGACAGCGGATCGATCCCCGCCGGAATCTCGCGCAGCAGGTAGTAGGCCAAGAAGCCCGCGCCGCCCAGATACGTCCGATAGAAGTCCTCATCTGGCTCGTCCGTCGTGATCGACTTCGTGCTCAGATCGACCCGAAGGATCTTGCCTGCAACGCCATGCACCATGGTTCCGGCTCCCTACTCGTGAATCGGCTGCCTTCGATCGCCCCCCTGAATCGCCGCGAAGATCAACATCTGCGCGCCGTCTTCCAGGGGCGTCTCTGCGTATACCAGCTGCCCGTCGATCGACGCGTTCCAGGTCCCGCCGTCCTTGGCGCCCAAGGCCCGCATCGCGTCCTGCACCGTGCTGCCTGCCGCCAGGTCAATCGTCGTGCGTGTCTCGCCCTCGGGGAGCAGGAGCTCTGACGAGCCCAAGATTTCAACCGTGACCTGCATGATCAGACCCGGGCACTGGGCAGATCCCCAGAGCGCCCGCCCTTTCCGACTCGGAATCGCAACGCCTCAACGACTCGGGCAGGGTAGGGCACGCGCCCGGATCAGTCCTCAACCGCCTTCGGCGTCACCACCAGCACCGCCGCGCCGGGCGTGTTCCGCACCACGCGATCGGCGACGGATCCGAGCACCGCGCGCTTCAGGCCTCCGCGCCCCTGCGACGCCATCACGATCAAGTCGCAGCCCTGCGCCTCCGCGTACGCGATGATCGTGTCGGCGGACGCGCCCTCCACGATCTCGGAGCTGACCTCCGGCCCGTCGGCGCCGGCGAGCTCCGCCGCGACCTCTTCCACGCGTGCCGCCGCGGCGCGCTCCTCCGCTTCGTGCTGCTCGTGGATCTGCATGGCCGCAGTGGCCCCGGCCACACCGCCGCCCGGTGTGCCCGCGCCCGCCATCGCGAGTGATTCCATGGGCGAGATCCCGTGGTCGACCACGTGCAGCAAGACCAGGCGGGCCTTCATCGCTCGCGCCAAGTCCACCGCCTCCGGCAGGACTTGCTCGGCCAACGGGGAGCCATCGAGGGGAACAAGGATCTTCGTGTACATGCCCCTAGCCTAAGCCCATCCCGTCGAAGCCGCTGAAGCGGAAAGACGACGCCGATGGGTTCGCAGGCCTGCCTGCGTCCCCGACGCCTGCATCGCGGCCCCGGGGCGGTCTGGCGGAGGGGGAGGGATTCGAACCCCCGAGACACTTGCGCGCCTAACAGTTTTCAAGACTGCCGCCTTCAACCACTCGGCCACCCCTCCGCGTCGATCGACAGAACCTCAGTAGCGTACTCATGCGCGCCTTGACATCCACGCTGCTCCGTTCGCCGTCCGCGGTCGCCTGGCGACTAGGCAGCGGCGTCCGCCCAGGTGGTCACGCCGCGGAGTACCGCCTCCATGGCGGGGGGCGGGACGGGCGGGGAGAAGTAGTAGCCCTGCACGCGGCCGCAGCCGGCCTCGATGACGCGCTGCAACTGGGACGCCGTTTCCACGCCCTCCACGGTCACCGCCAGGTCCAGTGAGTCGGCGATACCAACGATGGCGGTGAACAACTTCTGCGCCTGGTGGTCGCGGGCCACTTCGTCCATGAACGATTTGTCGACCTTCAAGGTGTCGACGGGCAGCTGGCGCAGGTAGTTGAGCGACGAGTAGCCGGTGCCGAAGTCGTCAATGGCCACCCGCACGCCCATGGCGCGGATGGCTTCCAGGTTGCGCTGCGAGGTGGCGATGTCGGCGAGCAGGCTGGTCTCGGTGACTTCCAGTTCGAGTTGCCGGGGCGACAGGCCCGCTTCCTCCAAAGCGGCGCGCACTTGTTGCGGCAGGGTGGCGTCCTGCAGCTGCGCGGCGGCGACGTTGACGCTCACGTAGATCGACTCGGCGACCCCCTCACTGACCCAGCGGCCCAGGTCCAGGCAGGCCTGGCGCAGAATCCAGCGGCCGATCATGTCGATCTGGCCGGTGGTTTCGGCGATCTCAATGAAGCGCCCCGGGTTGAGCAGACCTTCCGTGGGATGTTGCCAGCGAATCAGGGCCTCCATGCCGCAGGCTTTGCGGCGCAGCGGATCGACGACGGGCTGGTAATAGACGCGGAGTTCGTCGCGCTCGACCGCGTGGTGCAAGTCGTTTTCCAGCCGTAGGCGCTCTTCGGTGAAGGCGTTGAGGGTCTCGTCGTAGACGACGATGTGGCCGCCGCCGCGGGACTTGGCAGTGTGCAGAGCAACATCGGCATCGCGCATCAGCGTGGTCGTGGCGGCGGTCGCGCCGATCCCAATCCCGATCCCGATGCTGAGGCCCACTTCGATCTCCCGACCGTCGATGACGAGCGGCTGCTGAAAGGCGTCGGAGACGGCTCCGGCGGCGTCCATGATCCCCGCCTGGGAGCGCTGTTGGGGCAGGACGAAGGCGAACTCATCCCCCCCCAAGCGGGCCACCAAGTGGCGACCGGGCAGGATCCGCTGGAGCCGCGCGGCGGCCAAGCGCAGCAGCGCGTCGCCGGCCAGGTGCCCCAGCGTGTCGTTGACGACCTTGAATCGATCGATGTCGACGAAAAGCACGGCGGTCGCCTCGGAGTCCGGCTGGGCATCCGTGGCCTGATCGACGTACTGCAAGAAGCGCAAGCGGTTGGGCAGACCCGTGAGGTGGTCGTGGAGGGCCTGCTGGCTCAGCCGACGCTCCAACGCCTTGTGGTCTGAGACATCGCGCGAATTGACGACTAATTGCACGTCGCCGCTGCTGGTCTCCATGAGACTGACGGAGGAGGCGATGTCCAAGAGCCGCTCCGGACTGTGCTGGAGCCGCCACTCGATCGATCCGCCCGTCGCGGCGCCCGCGACCGTCTCTGCGAGGGACGCGGCCACGCGGGCACGATCGTTGGTGGCCATCAGGGCAAGGAAGTCCGTGCCGCGCAGGGCCTTGGGATCACGGCCCCAGATCGCGGCAGCGGAGGGGCTGGCGAAGGCGATGCGTTGCCCAGCATCCAAGACGGTGACGACATCCGGTGAGTTCTGAATCAGGCTGCTGAATCGGGATTCACGTTCAACGGCCGCGTCGTGGGCACGGCCACGGACGCGCCGGATGACGGGACGGAAGAGGAAGAGGCCTTCCAACGCGAGCAAACACAGGGTGAGGCCGAGCAGGAGCGTTGCCCGGCGGTTGGTCTGCGAGACGTTGGCGGCGGCGATGCCCTCCAGCTGCGCCTGCAAGATTCCGATGGCGGCGCGGTAGTTCTCTTCGTTGGCGAAGAGTTGCGCCAGAGCGTTTGGGCGTCCGTCCGGGGTGGCGTCGTTGAGGAAGGCGGTGCCGGCGAGCTCCAGATCAACGAAGAGGAGGTGGGTGGCTGCCGCCCAAGCGGCCAGATCGCCGTCTCGTGTCAGGGAGACATCGTTGCTGAGCTGCGCGTCATTGTTGCCGAGCTGAACGACGAGAGCCGCGACGTCTTGCGTGCCGAGATCGATCAGCTCGGGAGAGCCGGCGACGCTGGCGATCAGGGCCGCTTCGCTGAGGCGGGCGCTGAGGCCGCGCTGGCTGGAGGTGAGGGCGACGCTGGCGGCGTCGTCGGACTGGCGGGTGAGCGCGGCGCTGATCTCGATCGTGCTGTAGATGGCGAGCGCGCCGATAGCGGCCAGCCCGATCACGGCCGCGGCGGCCAACCAGCGCGTAATGCGGGCGGATTCATTGGCGATGGCCTCGTCGCTGTCCCACGCGGCAGCAGCGCCCACTGGGGCGCTGCTGCTTCCGCGTCCGCGCAACCGGAACTCGAACATGGGACTCCGCCTCTCCCTGGCGCGCTCGGCGATACCTCGTTCGCGCTTCCTATTTGTTGTTGCCGTTGCCGTTGCCGTTGTCGGTACCGCCGGCGTTGCCGTTGTCGGTACCGCCGGCGTTGTCGTTGTCGTTGCCGCCGGCGTTGTCGTTACCGCCGGCGTTGTCGTTGTCGGTACCGCCGGCGTTGTCGTTGTCGTTCTCGCCGGCGTTGCCGTTGTCGTTGTCGTTGCCGTTGCCACCGGCGTTGCCGTTGCCGTTGCCACCGGCGTTGCTGTTGCCGTTCCCGCCGGCGTTGCTGTTGCCGTTCCCACCGGCGTTGCTGTTCGCGTTGCCGCCGTGCGCGTTCGCGTTGCCGTCGAGTCCTGGTGCACCGGGGCCCACGATCAAGAGCCCCGCGATTCCGATTCCGAGGCCGTTGTGCGCGCCATTTCCATGCTGATTCCCGCCGCGTGCGCTCTGGCGGAGATGGAGGCCGTTGTTCCCCTCGTCCGCCGCGCTGTCCTCAGCAGTGGCGTCCGGCGCTGGGCTTGTCCCGTCGGAGATCTCGTCGCGAGGGGCAGCGGCGGGCGGCCCATCGATGGTCGGGGCGCCGCCACCCGCGCCGTCACCACTTGGGGCGTTACCCCCCGCGCTGTCGCCGGCAGTTCCGCTGTCGGCCGCGCCCGCTTCACCGCCTTCGGTCCCGGTGGCTTCAGTCCCGGCGGGCCCGGCGCGGAGGATGAGCTCCCCATCGCGAGTCTGCAGTTCCCCGCTGATGCGTGCGGCGAGGTTGCTGAGCTCCAATTGCACGTTGACGAGCATCACCTGCGTCTCCGGGTCCGCCACCTCAACGGTTGTCTCCTCCAGGGTCGCTTCGATGGCGGCGACGACGGTGGCGGCCTTGCGGAGCTCCGCGACGGAGAGGGAGGAGAGTGTGGACCGGTCCGCGAGACCTTCGATGGTGCTCACCTGTTCGATGACCTGTGCGAGTTCGGTCTGGGTCAGCACGCCGTCCGCCGCGAACTCTTGTGTCAGAGCGACCGTCTGCAGGGCGCGCTCATTGAAGCTGGCTTGGGAGCCTCCGGTCCCGACGAGCAGGGCACCAACCGCGAAGGTCGCCACGGCCGCAACTGCGGCCATGCGGCCGGCGTTGAGCACGAGGCGGCGGCCACGGCCGATCGTGGGGGCGGCCTCGCCGCCGACGCGGGCGCGCCGGGGGGCGATGTCGATCGCGGCAGCGGTCGCCGGGGCGACGCCGATCATCGGCGCCAGCCGGGCCCAGGCGGCCTCGGTGTCGAGGGAGGGGCTGCCGTCCCAGGCTCGCTTCAGGCGGCCGATGAGTTCGGCGCCTTCTTGTTCACGCAGGATCGCTGCCTGTGAGCTGGCCTGGAAGTTGCTGCGGTCGGTGCTGGTCATCAATTCATCCCTCTGCTTCACGTCTGTCGCGTGCCCTATTCGTCGGCCGGGGCGGGAATCTGTGACGCGGCATCCGGGCCTGTCTGTAGTGCGCGACACATCCGACCCAGCGGTACGGACGGCCCGGCCATTGGCCGACGATGAACACAGGACGTGATGGGGATTCCCCCTACTCCGCTCCGAGGAAGGCCTGAGCTCATGGAGCTACGCAGGGTTGTCGACGAGGCTGGTTCGGGCAGCGCTGTGGCGTTCCAGCAGCTGTTTGAGTCCTACGCCGGCGATGTCGGGCGCTACGTCAACGCGATCACGCGCCGGCCGGACTTGGCCGAGGACCTGGTCGCCGAGACATTCCTACGGGTCTGGAAGCAACTGCCCAGCCTGCGCGAGAGCGAGCGCTTTGAAGCGTGGCTCTTCCGGATTGCCCACCACGTCGCCGTGGACGCCGTTCGGGCGCGTCGTCCCTCGGAGAGCGACGATCTGTTGATCGCCCTGGAGCAAGAGACATTCCGCACGCCCGTTGAATGGGCAGAGGCGCGGGCCGACCGGGCATTTCTGCAAGCGGCGCTTGAGGGCCTATCTGAGGAACATCGCGAGGTCATTACGCTGCGGTTCCTGCTCGAGCTGTCGTCCAAAGAAGTCGCGGCGCAGATGGGCCGCAGCGACGACGCGATTCGGCAGCTGCAGCACCGAGCGCTGGCGCAATTGCGTTCACTCATCACGCACGCGGCGTACGACAGCGAAGCTGCCTAGCTCCGGCAAGCCCCTCATTCCTGGGCGGCGGTGACGCCGCTTGATCCCTTCGAAAACTCTTCAGCGTTGCTCGGCCTCCGGCGCTTCGACCTGCCCCGTATCCTGCACGCTGCTCGAAGCCCGGGCGTCGCGCCGATGCCCGCCGATACGACGGCGCCCAAGTGCCTCGAAGACTCAGTATCCTCGGCCCTGATGTCTCCTCCGCCCGCCCAGACGCCGCCCCAGCTCATTGACCTCCCCGGCGCGACCTTCACGATGGGTCGCGCCGACCGTCGGCCCGATGAGCGACCGCCGCACCTGGTCCGGTTGGCGCCCTTTCGTGCCGCCCGCACGCCCGTCAGCAACGCCGAATACGCGCGTTTCGTCGCCGACGTCGCTGCGGACGCGGCCCCGTTCTCGTGCGACGCGGGATTCGATGCGTCCGACCAGCCCGTGGTTGGCGTCTCCTGGTTCCAGGCCGCCGCCTATTGTGTCTGGCTGGGCGAGCGCGCTGGCCTGCCGCTGCGCCTCCCGACGGAAGCGGAGCGGGAGTTCGCCGCGCTCGGCGGCCGGGCCCAGGTCGACTGGCCCTGGGGCGACGCCGACCCAGCCACCTGCACCGAGCTGGACTTCATTGCCGCGGCCGCTGGCCCCCACGCTCCCCGCCCCGCCTGCGCCAACGGCTACGGCTTGCGCTGCATGGCCGACAACGTGCACGAATGGTGCCTGGAGCCCTACGAGCGCAGCTACGCGGCTCGCGCCCACTCGTCGCCGGCCGTGCCCAACGCCGACGCCCCGCTGCCCGGCCCGGGATCCATCGACCCCGACCAGCGTCGGGTCAGCCGCGGCGGCTCCTGGCGGCACCGGGTCAAGTTCACCCGCGTCAGCGCGCGCTCCAGCTTGCGCCCCGGCGCCCGCTACAACGACTACGGCTTCCGCGTGTACGCCTCGGGGATCGGTGAGAGTCCTCGTCTGGCGCTCGCCCGTCCGGCGATCCATCGTGCCCCATGAATCGCCGGCAGCAGTGACGATGACCCCCACGTGAACGGCCTCGCGTGACCCCGCCTGAGCGCGTCGGACCGCGGCCTCGCTGGCGATCGCAGACGCTGGCCGCCTTCGACGCCCCTTATTTCCCGCGGATTCTGCTCAGCGGTGCGATCTGGAACATCACACGCTGGATGAACCTGTTCCTCGGCGCCTTCCTCGCGGCGGAGCTGACCGAATCCCCAATTCTCCTGCAGCTCGTCGGCGCGACGATTTTCGCGCCCTTCCTGCTGGGCGGAGCGATCGGCGGCTTGATCTCGGACCGTTTCGACCGCCGGCTCACGGTGATCGCCTACCTCACGTTCCTGACGCCGATCAGTCTGGCGATCGCCGCCCTCGTCCTGACCGGTGAGATCCGCATCTGGATGCTCTATCCCTACGGCATCCTGGCTGGCTTTGGCTGGGTCGTGGACCTGACCACCCGGCGCGCCCTTGTGGCCGACGTGGTTGGGCCGGAGCTCGTCACGAACGCCTTCTCGCTGGAGGCGCTCAGCAGCTCCTTCGGCGGCGTGCTGGGGGCGATCGGGGGCGGCGCCATCATCGGCCTGATCGGCATCGGCGAGGCCTACCTGGTGGTGAGCGTGCTGCTGGTCGCGGCCGTCGTGGTGCTGCTCACCGTGCCCTCGCACACCCGCATCCAGACGGCCACAGCACCCTGGCGTGAGGATCTCCGCGCCGGCATCGCCATGCTGCCGCGCCAGCGCCCGCTGGTCAGCATCCTCGGCGTAACGTTGGTCATGAACCTCTTCTTCTTCTCCTACGTCTCGTTCGTTCCGGAGATCGCGGAGGACCTCGGCGTGAGCGCCTTCGCGACCGGTGTCCTCAGCGCCGCCAACACGATCGGCGCAATGTGCGCCGCCATCCTGGTCGCTTCCATGCGCAACCCGCCCCGTGGCCGCCTCTACGTCTTCGGATCCTTCTTCGCGCTCGTGTTGATGCCGGTGTTCGCTCTTGCCAACGTGTACGCGCTCGCCCTCGCCGCGCTCATCCTCAGCGGATTCGGTGTCGGTGGCTTCGTCACCATGCAGTTCACCCTCGTCACGGGGGCCGTCGAGCCCGCTGCCCGCGGGCGCGCCCTGGGCCTCATGAGCACCGTGATTGGCGTGCTGCCGTTCGGGTCAATTCTGCTGGGCCTGATCGCCGAATCGATCGGCGTCGGTCCCGCGATCGCCGCCAGTGCCGGCGCCGGCATCCTCCTGCTCGTGCTCTGGCTCCTGCGCTGGCCCGAAGCGCTCCGCTTGCCCTAGCTGCGGGATCGGCGGAAGCCGTCCGACCCCAGCAAGCGCAGCGCTGTTGGCGCCCCCGGATCGCGATGGCTCAGCGTCAGCAGCGACGGCGCCGCTTCCGCCAGCTGACGCAGCACGGCCGCCGCGTTGCGCTCCGAGTTGATCATCTCCAGGCCGTTCGCCGTCCGACCCAGCGCGCGAGCGGCTGCCGCGATGTCGCCGCGAATCGCGCCCGACTCTCGGTCCAGTGCCAACAGTGCGGACTCGAGATCCGTTGCCAGGTCCGCGCCTCTGCGGGCCTCAGGATCGCCCGTATCGCCAAACAGATCGACCACCCCCGCCCCGTCCCCGACCGGGGCGGCGTCGCTGTCCGCTGCCGGCGCCCCTTGCAGCGCCGCCAGAACCCCAGCCAGCCCACCGGGCGCGTCCGCATCGATCTCCAGCACGACCCCGAGGTCGTCGAAACGCAGATCCCCCCCGAAAGCAGCATCCTCCACGTGGACGCTCTCCGACTTCCCGCTGACCACGTCGGTTAACCGCAGCGCCTGCTGCGTACGATCCCCCACCCCTGCCATCGGCTCCAGCTCCATCCGCAGGCTCAGGTCACCGCTGGGAATCGCCGTGCCCGCGATGGTGATCGCGAAGCCGATCTGCTCCAGGGACACTCGGCTCCTCCCTGTGCTCCCGGTCAGCGTCTGACTGGTATGGCCCTGCACGGCGCCACTCGCGAGGTCTTCCGCCACGACGGTCGCATCGGAGAGGCTCAGGCTCGTATTGATCGTTTGCCCTTCCAGCGTTTTCGCGAACAGCGTGCCGTTCAACGACGCTGCTCCGGTCAAGGTGAGTTTCACGTCTAGCTGGTCGAAATCGAGCAGCTTCGCGCCGTTAATCCCCGCCACGCTACCGACATCGATCTCTTGCTCGGCGCTGGTCCGTGTGTTCGTTAGCGTGATCCGCTGCCCGTTCTGCGAGAAGAGGAAGTCGTCCCCTGCGGTCACCTTGCTCACGTCCACCGACGTGACGACATTCGGGCTCAACGTCGCGTCAAGGAACACGCTGCCGGTCGTGTCCGCGATGTTCTTCTCGGTCTGACGGAGTCGCAGCACCAGCGGATCGCCTGCCGTCGCTGAGGCGTCCGCGACCGAGAATGCCGGCAACCGTGGTGTCTGCGACCGGGCCGATTCGAACTCGCGGTAGCGCGCGTCCGCCTCGCTGAGTTGCTTGGCGATCTGCGCGCGATCCTCTTCCGTCGTGGCCTTGTCCGCCTGCGCGACCAGCCCCTGCATGCGGCGCACCTGCTCCCGCGCGCCATTCAGATTCTCGTGTTGGCGCAGCAGGGTCGAGAGCCCGCTCAGGTTGCGCGCCCCACCCGGCGCGCTGCCGCCCAGACCCGCCGCCCGGGCGCGGTCCGCAGGCGATCCGCTGCGATGCTGCGCTGCCGCCAGCCGGACCATCGCGCCACGCAGGTCCGCCGCCCCCCCTGAGGACAGCCCCGATCCGCTCTGTGCCGTAATTCGCATGATCTTGTCTTCCGACGCACGCACGGCCGGGCCCGATCGGCCCGGTGCAACAGGCCTTCTCCCCCTCAATCATCGGTCTGATCGGCCCACATAATGAGACAATCCAACCGGTTCGCCCGGCCTGCCGGGGCCTGCCGGGGCCCGTCCCGGAAGGCCCCCCGCCGGCGGCCGAACGTCCGATTACACTGACGGCGTTGCGACAGCGGAGGTGTGCATGGCGGACTGGACCAATGTTCCTGAGGCGCAGGCCCTCTCGACCGACGCCTCGATGACCATCGTCGTCAACGGCACGGACATCGCGCTCTGCCGCGACGAGGACGGCATCTACTACGCCCTCTCCAACCGCTGCCCCCACCGGCTTGGCCAGATCGGCGACGGCGGCGTCGAGAACGGGCGCGTCATCTGCCCGCTGCACGGCTGGGACTTCGACCTGCGCACCGGCATTTCCCCCTATAACCCCAGCGACCGCTTGCAGACCTTCCCCTGACGCATGCACGAAGGCACCCTGCAGATCGACGCGGAGACCGTCCCCACGACTCCAAGCAGTGGCTTCTTGCGCGAGTACCAGGGCCGCTGGCGGCGCTTCGTCGACGACGTCGAATCCGACTACGACGCGCTCCAGCACTTCGCCCGCTACGGCTCCGGCGCCGTCGAAGCGATGCGCACCACTCGGAACGTGCCCACCTTCGACGCCCTCCAGTTCCGCCCCGCCCAGCTCGCCCACCTGCCGCTGCTCGACGAGGAGCCCGTCTCTCTCGCCGTCGATCTAGGCGCCCGCAGCGGTCAGCCGCTGCACCTCGACATGCCCGTCCTGATCTCGCACATGTCATTCGGCGCCATCTCCCGGGAGGCGAAAGTCGCGCTGGCCCGCGCCTCCAGCGACGCCTGCATCGCCATCTGCTCAGGCGAAGGCGGCATGCACCCCGAGGAGCGCGAGCACGCTGAGCGCTACATCTTCGAAATGGCCTCCGGCTACTTCGGCTGGACCGAGGAGAACATCAAGCGCGCCGACGCGATCGAGATCAAAATCGGACAGGCCGCTAAGGCCGGCGCTGGCGGCCTCCTGCCGGGCGACAAAGTCACCGCCGAGATCGCCGCCGTGCGCGGCATCGAGCCCGGGCAGACCGCGCACTCCCCGTCCCACTTCCCCGACATCAACAGCCCCCAGGACCTGGCCGACCGCGTCCGCGAGATCCGACAGATCACCGGCGGCAAACCCGTCGGCATCAAGTTCGCGGCCTCCAAGCTGGAGGAGGACATGGAAGCGGCCCTCATCGCCGAGCCCGACTGGATCACCATCGACGGGCGTCCCGGCGCGACCGGCGCCGCCCCCGTCCATCTCAAGGATCACGTCGGCATGCCCACCGTCTACGCCGTCGACCGCGCCCGCCGCTTCTTCGATACCCACCGCGTGCACAACGTCGACCTCATCGTCACCGGCGGCCTGCGCACCCCCGCTGACATCGCCAAGGCCATCGCGCTGGGCGCCGACGCTGTCGCCATCGCCACCTCATCGCTCATGGCCATCGGCTGTCAGCAGTACCGCGCCTGCCACACCGGCAACTGCCCCGTCGGCATCGCCACCCAGCGGCAGGAGCTGCGCGACCGATTCGACATCGACAACGCCGCCGGCATGGCCGCCAACTTCTTCGCCGTCGTCCGCGAGCAGCTGCAGGATTACTGCCGCGTCCTGGGCAAGGACTCGATCGGCAAGCTCGCCGTCGAAGACCTGATCACCGTCGACAGCGACATCTCGGACCACACCTCCATCGAGCACGCCTGAGCGGCGCGGGCGTCGAGCCCCCTGACCCCTCAGTCCGCCGACGCGACCGCCCCGCAGATCGACCGCAACAGCTCGACCTCCGCCGCCGTGATCGTTTCCTGGCCGCTGAAGAAGATCGACGCTCGGATCACCCCCGCCTCCCCGTGCGGGGCCAGCAGCTCCGGACCGACCTCCAGCACCAGCGTCTTCGAATCTTGCAGCAGCTTCAGGATCGCCTCGCGCGGCAGCGGCCACCGATTCAGATGCTCCGCCGCCGTCACCGCCTGCGGCGCCGCGACATCCGACAGCTCCATCGCCGCTTCCCAGTGGAAGCTGTGCGCCATCCCAACCCCGCCGAACTCCCGCCGCGCCACCACCTTGCCGCCGATCCCCCACCCCGCCGCGATCGAATCGGCCACCCGGTCGCGCCGGATCAAGAAGTGGAACCCGATCGCCGCCGCCCGCACCAGATGGCCCGTCCCGCCCCCCTCCGACGTCACCTGCACGAAGTCCGGCGGGCCGCCCTCGCTCACCTGCACCAGTCCCCGACCGGTCACGCCCGGCCGCAGCCCCGCCTCCCGCTCCGGGACGCTCCCCTGCACCACGACCGCCGTCAGCCCCGCCTCCGCCAAAGGAGCGATTAGCCCCTCCGCCAGTGAGGGCGGCGCAGGAGTCGCCCGTTTGAACAGTCGCTTGAAGATCATCAGTCGCTCAGGCGCTGGTTCCGGCCGCCGTGGGCGCCTCGATTTGCATCAGCCGCCCCATCCGATGCTGCAGCACGTCCGGAATGTCCACCCCACCGTCCTGGCGTTGGTACGTCTCCAGAATCGCCGCGAACACCCGCGTCATCCCGAAGCTGCTGCCGTTCAGCGTGTGCACGAACGACGTTGACTTCCCCTCCTCCGGCCGGTACCGGATGTTCGCCCGGCGCGCCTGGAAGTCCAGGCAGTTGCTGATGCTGCTCACCTCCAGCCACTCCGCCGCGCCCGGCGCCCACACCTCCAGGTCGAACGAGAGCGCGGCGCTGAAGCCGATGTCGGCGCTGCACAGCTGCAACACCCGATACGTCAGCCCCAGCCCGGCCAGCAGCCCCTCCGCGTGCGCGATCATCTCCTCCAGCGCCGACGCCGACCCCTCCGGCGTCGTGAACTGGTAGATCTCCACCTTCTCGAACTGATGCACCCGCTTGATCCCGCGCACGTCCCGCCCCGCGCTCATCTTCTCGCGACGGAAGCACGGCGTGTGCGCCGTGTAGCGCAGCGGCAGCACAGCCCCATCCAGAATCTCGTCGCGATGCAGGCTCGTCAGCGGCACCTCCGCCGTCGGTACCAAGAAGTAGTCTTCCTCCGCGTCGCGGTAGAGATTATCGCGGAACTTGGGCAGCTGGCCGGAGGCAAACATCGCTTCCTCCCGCACCAGGTTGGGCAGATACCAACTCTCGTAACCCGCCTCCTCATTCTGCTCCAGCAAGTGATTGATCAGGGCGCGCTGCAACCGCGCTCCCTGGCCACGGAGGGCGAACATCCGCGACCCCGCCATCGCCGTCGCCCGCTCGATTTCCAGGATGCGCAGCGACTCGCCGATCTCCCAGTGCGGCTTCGGCTCGAAATCGAACGCGCGCGGTAGCCCGATCGACCGCACGACCTGGTTGTCCGCTTCGCCGCTGCCCGTGGGCGTGTCGGCGTGTAGCCGGTTGGGGAACTGCGAGACCAACGCGTGCAGCTCCGCCTCAACCGCCCGCAGGCGTTCGTCCAGCGCATCGATCCGACCCGCCACCTCGCGCTGCGTCCCAATCAACGACTCGCGCTCCGCCTGATCCTTCGCCTTGCCGATCGCCTTGCCGGCCTGATTGCGGTCCGCCTTCAGATGCTCGACCTCCGTCAGGATCGTGCGGCGCTCCGCGTCGCGCTCCAGCACCGCATCGACCGGCGCCGTCGTCCCACGACGCTCCAGCATCGCCCGCACCTCGTCCGGCGCCTCACGGATCCACTGAATCGAAAGCATTCCGGCTCCTCGGCTCAACCCCAGAGAAACCTTACCTTGGCTCCGCCGCTCGCTCGATCGATGCCAGCCCCAGCACCCGCACATCCTCCGCGATCTCGACCGCCGGCGCTCCCTCGCTCGCGGACAAGGGCGTGTTCGCCCGCAACGCCTCCGCCGACACCCACGCCCAACCCTCCTGGATCGGCTGCTCCGGCGGCTGCGGTCGCGTGAAGTAGATCGAGTCGATGTGCTGGTGCCGCCCGTCCACCGGGTGCTCCGCGATGTCCTCCACCATGATCGTCACCGGCGCCGGCAACTGCGGCGGCTCCGCGTAGTCGAATGGCGGCGCCGTCGGCAGAATCGCGACCGTCAGCCCCGTCTCCTCCAGTACCTCGCGGTGCGCGGCCTGGATCGTGTCCTCGTTGGCCTCCACGTGCCCGCCGGGCGGCAGCCACATCTGATTCTTGGCGTGCCAGTGCAGGAGGGTCGCCTCGGTCGTCGAGACGAACGCGGAGACCGTGAAGTGTCGGATCATGCTCACGAGACTAGCCTGTGCCCTCACCCCATTCGGGCGTGCCTCGGAGGCCAGCCGTGAGGCTCATCTACGACGCGGAAACCGACTCCCTCTACATCGAGCTCAGCGACCGCCCCGGCTCCGAATCTCGCGAAGTCAGCGACGGTGTCGTTGTCGAGCTGACCGCAACCAGCAGCGCCTAGCCCCTTACCCCCGCCGACGCAGCAGCGGGAATAAGATCACGTCCCGGATCGACTCCGAGTTGGTCAGCACCATGACCAGTCGATCGATGCCGATCCCCAGCCCGCCCGTCGGCGGCATCCCGTGCTCCAGCGCCACCAGGAAATCCTCGTCCACCATCTCCGCCTCGTCGTCGCCCGCGTCCTGTAGCGCCACTTGCGAGGCGAAGCGCGCCCGCTGATCGACCGGGTCGTTGAGCTCGCTGTAGGCGTTGCCCAGCTCCCAGCCCGCCGCGAACGCCTCGAAGCGCTCCACCAGCGAGGGCTCATCCGTCCGACGCTTCGCCAGCGGCGACAGCTCCACCGGGTAGTCCAGCAGGAACGTCGGCTGGATCAACCGCGGCTCCACCGTCTCCGAGACGAGAGCGTCCAGCAGCTTGCCCCAGCCCGCGTTCTCCGGCACGGCGATGTGCTTCTCGTGCAGCAGCGCCGTCATCGAAGCCACGTCGCGGTAGTCGAAGAAATCCACCCCGGCGTACTCCTGCAGCGCCTCGCGCATCGTCACCCGACGCCACGGCGGCGCCAGCTCCAGCGTGTGCGTCCCGAACTGGACCGACGTCGTGCCCAGAACCTCCTGCGCGACGGTGGAGACCAGCTCCTCCACCATCCGCGCCACATCGCCGTAGTCGGCGTAGGCCTGATACGACTCCATCATCGTGAACTCGGGGTTGTGCCGCGTCGACGTGCCCTCGTTGCGGAAGATGCGGCCCAGCTCGTACACCCGGTCCAGCCCGCCCACGATCAACCGCTTCAGATGCAGCTCCAGCGCGATGCGCAGGTAGCGCTCCTCGTCCAGCGCGTTGAGGTGCGTGAGGAAGGGTCGCGCCGCCGCGCCGCCCGCCTCCGGCTGCAGGACGGGCGTCTCCACCTCCAGGAACCCGCGCGCCTCCATGAAGCGTCGCACCGCCGCGATGATCTGCGAGCGCTGCACCAACACCCCGCGCGAATCCTCGTTCGACTGCAAATCCAAATAGCGCTGCCGGTAGCGCGCTTCCACATCCTGCAGGCCGTGGAACTTCTCCGGCGGCGGCCGCAAGGATTTCGTCAGCATCCGCAGCTCCGACGCATCGATGGAGATCTCGCCCGTGCGCGTCCGGATCATCGACCCCGCCGCCTCCACGAAGTCACCCAGGTCCAGGGCCGCCAGCACCGACCAGTCATCGCCCAGCACGTTCTTGCGACACATCAGCTGCATCGCGCCGGAGCCGTCGCGCACGTCCAGGAAGGCCAGCTTGCCCAGGTTGCGCAGGTTCGTGATCCGTCCGGCGACTCGCGTTCCCGGCGCCTCCGCCTGGGCGCTCCCCGCCGACTCAAACGCCTCGAACTGCGACCGCGCCTCGGCGATCCTCGTCAGCGCCCCGCCCCCCCGCGCCGGGTACGGATCGACGCCCGCCGCGCGCAGCGCGTCCGCCTTCTCGCGACGCTGCGCGCTCAGCTCCTGCAGTCGCTCACTCGGTGCCTCAGGCATGGCCCCACCTTGCTCCTCTGCGTGCCCTGGCACAACTCACGCCGCACTGATCGATCTGGCAAGAGAACGGGCGCCCGCTGGGCGCCCGCGTCCGCCATGGAAGCCGGGGCCGCGCCCTACTCGATGGCCTTGATCTTCATCTTGATGGTGCCGGACGGGGCTTCCACATCGACCGTCTCGCCCAGGCTGCGTCCCAGCAACGCCCGGCCCACCGGCGACTCGTCGCTGACGAAGCCGTGTGACGGGTCCACTTCCGCCATGCCAACAATCGTGAAGCGCTGCCGCTTGCGACCCACGGTCACGGTCACCGTTGCGCCCAGGTGCACGCTGTCCGGATTGTGCGCTTCCGTCTCGTCGATCACCTGGGCATTCGCCAGGATCTCTTCCAGCTTGCGGATGCGCCCTTCCATGAACGCCTGCTCGTTCTTCGCCTCTTCGTATTCGCCATCCGTCTGCGTGCCCGCTGACTCCTCTAGCGTCTGCTGAATCAACGCCGCCGCCGCAGGGCGCTTGTTCGTGAGCAGGTCGTCCAGCTCCGCGCGCAACCGTACGAGACCCTGCGCCGTGATCGGGATCGGCTTCTGCACCGCCATCGCTGGCTCCTCCAACCCCGCCCTGCCGTCGGTGGGCTCCCTCGCCCCCCGTGGCAGCAACGAAAAAACGACCAAGGCCGCCGCCCCGGCGTCCGACGCAACGAATGGGTTGCTGGGCGGACGGAGTATACCCACGGGACCAAGCGCCGCCGCGCCGGCACGAAATCGTGGCCTGTTTCGCCTGATACACTCTGCCCGGTTCGGGAGTCAGCGCCTCCCGCCGGGGTGGGGATCCGCCGCGCGCCTGCGCGGAGCAGCCCAGCGCGCCTCGCGCGGAGCAACACCGGCATGCGACTCACCATCCTCGCCGCCCTGCTGGCCGGACTCATCGCGGGCCTCCTAGGCGCTCTCATCGTCGTCGTTGCGCTCGACAATGACGACGACGACAGCACCGCAGACGCGCTCACCGCGCTCGAGACCCGGATCGATTCCCTCCGCGAAGCCCAGCAAGCCGCCGCCGTGCGCGACGACGTGGAGGCCCTGTTCGAGACCGTCAGGCCCACCGTCGTGTTGATCACGACCGAATTCCCCGACGGCGTCGACGATCAGGGCCGTACGATCTCCCGCGGCGCCATCGGCACCGGCGTCATCCTTGACGACGCGGGCCACGTGCTTACCAACGAGCATGTCGTCCGCGACGCCCTCCGCATCGAGCTGCGCTTCCACGACGGATCCATCCGCACGGCTGAGCTGGTCGGCGACGATCGTCCCTTCACCGACCTCGCGGTGCTGCGCACCGATCCGGATGGACTCGCGCCGGCTATTTTCGCGCCCTCGGGGGCGCTGCGGCTCGGCGATCCGGTCTTCAGCTTCGGCAACGCGCTGGGCAACGGCGCCGCCCTGGCCCTCGGCATCGTCAGCAACCCCGACGCGCGGTTCTTCGGTCCCGACCAGAGCAATCGGCAGGACTACGTCCAGACTGACGCCGCCGTAAACCCCGGCAACAGTGGCGGACCCCTCCTCAACACCGCTGGCGCGGTTGTCGGGCTCGTCACCCAGGTCGTCACCTCCACCAGCGACGGACAAGTCGTGCAAGGTGTCGGATTCGCGCTCGGCACGGACCGCGTCCTGCCGATCGCGGAGCGCATCATCGCCGAGGACGGCGACTTCCCGCGGCCCGACTTCGGCGTCGTCGAACAGCAGTCGCTCGATGACTTCATCGCCGAGCAGCTCGGCGCGGACCGCACTGAAGGCGCGTTCATCATCGAGATGCTGCGCAGCAGCGTCTTCGCCGACGCGGGTATCCGTCCCGGCGATATCATCATCAGTCTCAACGGATTCATGCTCACCCACGAGACGCCGTACTTCCACGTCCTGCAGCAGCTAACCCCGGATCGAGCGGTGGATGTGGTCTACGTCGACGAAGCGGGCGAGGAACACCTGATCGAGGTCGTGCCCGTGCTGCGACAACGATGACCCATACGCCGCGCAACCGCCGATCCCGAAGCCGGTACGCTCGCTCGAACGACGCGACCCGCTCTCCGCATGGCCGCGCGCATCCGCAAAGTAGGGGCGCATGAGTAACGGCCCGTTCGACCAAAAGGGTGGCGGCCGCGGCCGCGCGCGCGGGCCCCAGTCCCCGTCCGGCCAGCAGCCGGATCCGCCACCGCAACCCGATCCCCTCCTGCGACGCGGCCCCATTGGCGTCCGGCGCTCCTCGCGACGCCAGCGCAGTGGCGGTTCAGACTTCGGACTGCTGCTGGTCGGCTTCGCCGTCGTCGCCCTTGCCGCCGCCATCGCCGTGCTCTTCGTGCCGCCCATCGCCCTGCTCGATAGCGACGACGCCCCCGACGGCGGCGCCACCCCGGCCGCAAACGGCGCCGTCACCGCCATCCCCTCGCTCACACCCACAACGGGCGTCACCGCCGCCCTGCGCGAGAGCATTCCAGAGGTGCCCGACAGCCTCCGCTCGGTCAGCCCCATCTACGACATCGACATCCCCGTCACCCTGGAAGGGCCCTACGTCCTCACCTTGCGCCTCAACGCGGAGACCCAGGACCAACGCAACCTGGGCGCCTACACCTTCGAGAACGGCGCTTGGCAGCGTCTCGGCGCCGCCCTCCTCTCCGCCGACGGGGCCGCCGCCAGCGTCGAAGTGGTGATCCCGCCACGCAACATCGCCATCCTGCGCCGCCTGCAGTTCCGCGACACGGTCACGGGCAGCCTGCCGCCCGGGCAGGAGCTGCACCCGGAAGCCGCCAACACCATCACGATCATCAATCCCATCAGCTTCGTCCCGGCCGAGGACGGCTCTCTCTTGTCCCTGGGTCAACTCGAGAGCCTGCCGCCAGATATCACCCAGGCGGTCTATCCCGTCGTGCTCGCTGCCCGGCAGGACGCCGATACGATCAACGGCGTGCTCGCCTCCGAGCAACTCCGCCGACAGCACAAGAACAACATCCTGCTGATGGTCCAGACCGGGCGCTTCGACGGCGTCGACATCGACTACCAGTTCATCACCGACCCCCTGCGTGAAGAGTTCACGGAGTTCATCACGGAACTCGCCGACCAGCTCCACCGCGATGATCGCGGCATCACCATCAGCGTGCCTCTGCCCACCCGGGACGCCAGCGGCCTCAACCTGGGCGCTTACGACCTCGCCGCGCTGGGCGCCGTCGTGGACCGAATCAAGCTCGTCCCCCCGCAGGACCAATCGATCTTTCGCGAGTCGCTCGTCGCCACCTTGCCCGCGGTGCTGAATCGGGTGCCCCGCGAAAAGGTGCTGCTCACCGTCTCCCCCTACAGCATTCAAAAGAGCGTGGGCGGCATCGAAACACTGACACAGCGCGTCGCGCTGGGCCTCGCCTCGCGCCTCGCCGTGCGCGAGACCGGCCCTCTCGTCGCCGGGCAACGCGTCCGCTTGGTCGGCGACAACATCTTCCAGGACGGCGGCGCAAGCGGGCTCTTCTGGGACCGCTTCGCCAACATGGTCTCCTACGTCTACCCAGACTCCGCCGGCAACAACGTCACCGTCTGGATCGAGAACCGCTTCAGCCTCGCGTTCAAGCTGGACCTGATCGAGGAGTTCCAGCTCGGCGGCATCGCCATCAGCGATGTCTCCGCGGGGGGCGGGCAGGCCAACATCTGGCCCGTCATTACGCAGTTCCTGGAGGCGGGCGCCGTCAATCTGGTCCGGCCCAATGAGGAGCTGCTGATCCCGCTCTGGGAAGTGGAGGGGGGCGACTTGACCGGCTCCGGCACCGCTGGCTGGGTGGTGTGGAATACGCCCACCGTCCCCGGCGACTACGAGACCCGCCTCATCGTCTCCGACGGTGATGTGCGCGTCGGCAGCCAGATCGATGTCACGCTGGAACCCTGACCCCACATGCCCGCCCCGCCCCTCGTCCGACTGACCGGCGGCGCCCTGCTCGGTCGCCGCGTGCGTGGCGCCCACGGGCCAACCCGCCCCGCCACAGCCCGGCTGCGCCGCTCCATCTTCGACCGGCCGGACGTGCAGGACGCGCTCACGGGCCCCGTCCTGGACCTCTACGCGGGCGCGGGCCTGCTCGGCCTTGAAGCCCTCAGCCGCGGCGCCCCCCACGTCGACTTCGTGGAGCGCCATCGCGACGCCTGCGCCGTCATCCGCGACAATCTCCAGAGCCTCGCCTGCACCCCCCGCGCCACGCTGCACTGTCGCAACGTCGAACGGGTGATCGAAGCCCTGCCGCCCGGCTACAGCCTCTGCTTCGTCGACCCGCCCTACCCCATCGACGCCACGCCCGTCCTGCGCACCTTGCTGCGCCGCCGGCTGCTGACCCTGGACGGCATGCTCCTCTGGCGCCATCCCCGCAACCGTCCGGCCCCCGAACAATTGACCGTCCAGCCGCTCGGGTCAGCGCCAGGGCCATCAGACCCGCCCTCCGTGCCCATCCCGGGCGATACGTTGTCGCTAGTGCGGGTGGACCAGCGTCGCTATGGTGACGCGGTTCTCGACACATACGTGACCGCCGCTGGCCGTTCAGCGTCACCGGAAGGCGGGAGAGGAGTCGCGCGTTGACGGTCGCCGTCTACCCCGGGGGATTCGACCCAGTCACCAACGGCCATCTTGATATCGTGTCGCGCGCCGCGGCGCTCTTCGACGACGTCATCGTCGCCGTCTACCAACGTGGCAAGAACGACCTCTTCAGCCTCGATGAGCGCGTCGCGATGTTCAGCGAAGCGGCGCATGCCTTGCCCAACGTCCGCGTCGAGAGCTTCGAGGGCCTGATCGTCACCTACGCGCGCACGGTCGAGGCTACGGTTCTCGTGCGTGGCATGCGCGCCGTCACCGACTTCGAGGCCGAGTTCGACATGGCGCTCATGAACAAGAAAATGGCCCCGGAGATTGAGTCCGTCTACCTCATCACCTCGCTCAACCACCTCTTCATCTCCGCCAGCCGCATCCGCGAGATCGCCGCGCTCGGTCAGCCCGTCGACGATCTCGTCCCCGCCAACGTCGCGCGGGCCCTCTACGACCGCTTCGGCGAACCCACCGGCTAGTCGCCCGCCGGTTCCTGCGCGTCCACAGCGGTCGATCCGCGAGTCCATCCGCGCCCAGCCCAAGCGCTAAACTGCGCGACAGAGGCGCCCCCCAAACACAGGCCTAAACCCAGGCCTACAACTGAGACCGCCGCCGACTGGAGCCGCCACCATCGACATTCTGGAATTGATCGATCGTCTCGAAGAGACCGTGCTCAGCGGCCGCGCGGGCCGCTTCGGCGGCGGCTGGACCGTCAATCGCGATGAACTCCTGGACATCATCGATAGCATGCGCTCCGCCGTTCCACGCGAAGTCCAAGAGGCCCGCACCGTTCTGCGCGACCGCCACGACGTGCTCGCCAAGGCCGACGAAGAAGCCCTCATCATCACCAACAAGGCCCGCGATGAGGCCGAGCATCGGCTCAACGCCCACGACCTCGTCCTGCAGGCCCAGCGCCGCGCCGTCGAAGTCATCGACCAAGCGACCACTGAGGCGCAAGAGACGCTGAGTGCGGCCCGCGCCGAATCCGCCGCCATGCGCGGTGAGGCGACCACCCAGGCGGTGGAGCAGTCCCTGGAGGCCGACCGCTACTCCCTCGACATGCTGCGCCGCCTGGAAGCGCAGCTCACCTCAATCGGATCCAGCGTCCGCGCCGGCATCGACCAGCTCGATCAAAAGATCGAGCGTGAGGAAGAGCTCGCCGCCGTCGATCGCCGCGACGCCCAAATCATCGCCGACCGCGAAGGCTTCGGCTAACTCGCGCAACCTGAGCCTGTCGAAGGGCCCTGCCTGGACGGCTTCGCCTCCCAGAACCCGTGTCGCGCGTTCGCCCCTACCCCACCACGAAGTTCACCAGCCGGTCCGGCACGTGCACCACCTTGCGCAGCGTCTTCCCCTCCAAGTGCCGCTGCACCGACGCATCCGCCTCCGCCACGGCCTGCGCCGACGCCGCATCCAGCCCAACCATCGTCTCCAGCTGTGCCCGCACCTTGCCATTCACCTGCACGACCAGCGTCACCGTCTCCGCGCTGATCAGCGCCGGATCGAATTCGGGCCAGGGCTGCTGGTGTACTGAGTACGCGTTGCCCAGCCGCTCCCACAGCTCCTCCGCGAAGTGCGGCGCCGACGGCGCAAGGCACAGCACCAACGACCGCATCGCCTCGTCCCACGCCTCCCCGTCCACGGCGCCGCGCTCCGGCTCCTTCGCCAGCGCGTTCGTGAACTCCATCATCGCCGCCAGCATCGTGTTGAACCGGAACGACGCGATGTCCTCGCTCGCCTTCGCGATCATCCGATGCGTCAGCCGCCGGATCCGCGTGGCGCTCTCCGCGTCGCTCCCCCGCGCCTGCTGCAACCGTGCCAGCGCCCAGATCCGATTCAACCAGCGGTAGTGGCCCTGGATGCTCGAATCGTCCCAATCGCCGCCCCGGTCCCAGGGCCCCAAGAACATCAGGTACAGCCGCACCGCGTCCGCGCCCAGCTTCGACACCCAATCGTCCGGGTTCACCACGTTCCCCCGGCTCTTCGACATCTTCGCGCCGTCCTTGGTCATCGTCCCCTGGTTGAACAGCCGCAGGAACGGCTCGTCCAGCGGCACGATGCCCATATCGCGGCAGGCCTTCGTGAAGAAGCGCACGTACAGCAAGTGCATCACCGCGTGCTCGGCCCCGCCCGTGTACTGGTCCACGGGCAGCCATTGCTTCGCCAGCCCGCCCGAGATCGGCGCCTCGTTGTTGTGCGGGTCCGGGTAGCGGAAGAAATACCACGAGGAACACATGAACGTGTCCAGCGTGTCCGTCTCGCGCTTCGCGGGCTCTCCGCACTGAGGGCAGGGCACATTGACGAACTCGGCGTTCAGCGCCAGCGGCGACTCCCCCGTCGGCAGGAACTCCGCCACTTCGGGCAGCAGCACCGGCAGTTGATCCTCGGGCACCGGCAGGGGGCCACAGGAGGGGCAGTAGATCACCGGGATCGGCGCGCCCCAATAGCGTTGGCGGCTGATCAGCCAGTCTCGGATCCGATAGTTGATCGACACGCCTCCGGCCTCCCGCTCGGCCAGCGCCGCCGCGATCGCCGCCTTCCCTTCCGCCACCGATAGGCCCTCGAACTCCCCCGAGTTCACCAGCCGGCCATCGCCCGTGTAGGCCTCCGAAAGTGGCTCCCCGTCCCACGCCGGCCCGCCCACGACCACCGGAATCTCGAACCCGTACTGCGTCGCGAACGCGAAGTCCCGCGTGTCGTGCGCGGGCACCCCCATCACCGCGCCGTGCCCGTAGCTCGCCAGCACGTAGTCGGCGATCCAGATCGGGATCCGCGCTCCCGTGAACGGGTGCAGCGCATAGGCCCCCGTCGCGACGCCTGTCTTGGGGCGTTCCGTCGACTGCCGTTCGATCTCCGTCGCCATTCGCGTCGAGTGCACGTACGCATCCACGTCCCCCCGCTGATCGTCCGTTGTGACCAGCGCGACCAGCGGATGCTCGGGCGCCAGCACCATGTACGTCGCCCCAAACACCGTGTCCGCTCGCGTCGTGAAGACGGTGATCGCGTCCCACTCAGCGACCGCGGCCTCCAGCTTGAAGCGGATCTCCGCCCCCTCAGAGCGACCGATCCAATTCGTCTGCATCGTGCGGATGCGCTCCGGCCACTCGATCGACGAGAAGTCCAGCAGCTCTTCCGCATACTTCGTGATGCGGAAGAACCACTGCTCCAGGTCGCGCGTCTCCACCACCGTCTCGCAGCGCTCGCAGCGCCCCAGCCCGTCCTCGCCGCGCACGACCTGTTCGTTCGCCAGCACGGTCTGACAGCTTGGGCACCAGTTGGCCGGCGCCATCGCCCGGTAGGCCAGGTCGTGCTTCAGCAGCTGCACGAAGAACCACTGCGTCCAGCGGTAATACTCGGGGTCCGCCGTGATGATCTCGCGCGACCAATCGAAGCTGGAACCCATCGTGTGCAGCTGCCCCCGCATCCGTTCGATATTCGCGTACGTCCATGCGTGCGGTCGCGCGCCCTCGCGGATCGCCGCGTTCTCGGCCGGCAGTCCAAAGGCGTCGAAGCCCATCGGGAAGAGCACGTTTTTGCCCAGCATGCGCTGGTAGCGCGCCGCCACGTCCGGCGGCACCATCGCGAACCAGTGCCCAATGTGCAGGTCCCCACTGGGGTAGGGGAACATCGTCAGCAGGTAGTAAGGCTCCCGAGGGTCGTCATCGCGCGCTTCGTAGAGCCGGTCCGCCGCCCAGCGCGACTGCCACTTCTTCTCGATCGCGGCGTGGTCGTAGCGGTGCGGGTCCGTGTTGGGCGTCGAGGTCGTCATGGCGCTCCGCCCCGGCCCGCCACCCGGACCGACGAGATCGCGCGTCCGGGCAGTCGTGCGGGGTACATCGATTATGCGGAGCCCCACGATCGGGGGTCAATGCGCACCCCTGCCCACCATCCCCTGCGCCCTGCATCCTGACCTGCCCACGGACCAGCCCATCCCACCCTCGCTACCCCCCCGACGGAAAACTCCCCGTCACCATCACCAAGTGCGACCCATCCTCCGCCCCACCCACCAACACGATCGCTGACCCAAACGGGTGCTCCACCCCAACCGTCACCGATCCATCGACATCCGACTGCAGCCGCTGCGACGGGCCCAGCGCGCCCAACGACCGCAGCGCCTCCTCGTAGTGCCCCAGCAGATCCCCCAACGCGACCGACGCCGGCACCGACCACTGCGCCGTGATCAGCACCGCTTCCCCCACGATCAGCGGCTCCAACGACAACAGCCGCGTCGCGCCTGGGAAGTCCAAGCGCGCCAAGTACGACTCCGCATCCGCCGCCCCCACGGCCTCCGCCGTATCGGGCGCCAACTGCTCCGCCGTCAGCGGCAGGAAGCCCAGCGCCCCCGCAACGCCCAGCAGCGCTCCAGCCGCATCCCGCACCTCCGCCGACAACGCCGCCGCCAGCGTCGCCTGCTGCTCCGCGATCGCCCGTGTCCGCGCCAGCGCGCCCGCCGCGTCGCCCAGCCCCACCCGCGCGATCAACTCTTCCTCCAGCGCGATGATCGACTCCAGCCCCGCGATCAGGAGCTCGTGGTCTCTTTCCACCCCCATCGGTGCATCGACCCCCGCCAGCTCACTCACCGCCGTTCGCAGCGCCGCGACCAGGCCGCCTCCAGCACCGCGAACGCCCCTGCTGACGTCCCGGCCGCCTGAACCCCCGCGCCGATCGACTCCAGCTCCGCGTCCAGCGCCGCCGCCACCGCCTCCAGCGCCGATCGATATGCGTCGGTAACACCGGTCCCTCGCGCGGGTGGCGGATCGACTGCGGGTTCCGCGGCGGGCACGGCTGGGGCCTCCGCTTCCTGCGCCGAGGTCGCCTCGTCCGACTCCCCATCAGCGCTCGCCTGCTCGGCCGCTGCGGCCCCGCCCCCCTCCGGCCCAACGCTTGGATCGGCGGCATCGCCCCCACCGCACGCGGCCGAAAACAGTCCCACCAACAGCAGCGCGACCAGGGCCGCCAAGGCAGATCGCATCGCGCCCCTCCATCCTCCGCCGCGCACTCTACGACGGCCCGACCGCCTCCGGTCGTCCCGCCTGCTCGTCCGCCCCGCCGCCGCTAGCCTGTCACCGATCCTCACGCCCCTCTGGCGAGCGGGCCAACTCGAAGCTAGATCCGCGCATCCCGAGCTTGTCGAAGGACATCAGCGGATCCACGTCAGCAAAGGAACACGCAATGACCGCCACCCCCCTTCCTCGGGTCGGAATCGTCATGGGCTCCCAGTCCGACTGGCCCACCATGCAGGCCACCGCCGACACGCTCACCGGCCTTGGCATCCCCTTCGAGGCCCGCGTCCTTTCCGCCCATCGCACCCCCGACGAAACCGCCCAGTGGGCCGCGACCGCCCGCGAGCGCGGCATCCGCGTGCTCATCGCCGCCGCCGGCGGCGCCGCCGCCCTGCCCGGCGCCATCGCCGCCAAGACCACCCTGCCCGTGATCGGCGTACCCATGGAGGGCTGGGCCCTCAAGGGCCTCGACGCGCTGCTCTCCATGGTCCAAATGCCGCCCGGCATCCCCGTTGGCACCGTCTCCATCGGCAAGCCCGGCGCGACCAACGCCGCCCTCTACGCGGCCGCCATCCTCGCCGTCAGCGACGAGGCCGTCGCGCAGGCGCTCGACGCCTACCGCGCCAAGCGCGCCCAGCAGATCCTCGACAACCCTGACCCCAGCAAGGCCGGCTAACTGGTCGCTGGCGCCCCCGCAGCGCCTGCCGGGCGGCGGAACCGCAGGTACACCTCGCCGTCGTCCTGGTTCACCGCCGCCGACACCAGATCGAACCGCACGATCGACGCCAGGGTCGAGATCCGCGGCCCCTCCACCGGCGTCGGCGTCCCCCCACCCACGATCACGCCGCTCAGCGTCAAGAAGTACTCGTCCACCAGGTCGCGCGCGAAAAGCTGCCCCAGGATCGTCGGCCCGCCTTCGGCCAGCAGCAGCTCCGCGCCCAGCTCGTCGTGCATGTGCCGCACCATGCTCGGCGTCGCGTCCGCATCCGGCACGAGATGCACCGGTCGCCCCGTCGCCTCGATCGCCTGCCGTCGCGCCACCGGCGCCGCGTCCGATAGGTACACCACTGCCTCGAAATCGCGCTCGCGGAAGAACGCCCGCTCCAGCGGCAGATCCCCCGACCGGCTCAGCACCGCCGCGATCGGCGCCGCCGGCTTGCCTCGCTCCAGACGCAGCGCCGTCAGCCGCGCGGCGTTCAACCGCGACGAGGTCCCGCTCTTGCGCAACGTGCCGGCCCCATTCAGCACGACGTCCGCGTGCACGCGCAGCTCCCGCATCAGGCGCTGGTCGTTCGCCGAGCCCAGCCCCTGCTCCGTGTCCTCCAGCACGACCTTCCCATCAGCGGACATAACCATGTTCGTGATCACGTACGGCCGCTGCGCACCCGCGCCCGTAGACGAATCTCCCTGCGCCGGCGGGCGCCCGAACTCCAGCGACGTATAGTCGGGATGCATTCGCGCATCCTATCGAGCCCGGGCCGCGCGACCGCCGGAGGTTCCGATCGCCGCGTCCACCGACCCGAGAACCATCCTCGATGCCGCCGGCCGCTACCCGCGCCGCGGCAGCCTGCGCCCCGGCGCCGATGGTCGACGCGGCCGGGTCACGCTGCGCCTCACCCGTCCCGATGATCGCGTCGCTATCGACGCCCTCGTCGCGCGCCTGCCGAGCGACGACCTGCTCTTCGCCCGCACCTACCTCACCCAAGACGGCCTCACGATTGACTGGATCACGGACGCCGACGCCTTCTGGACCATGGCCGTCGTGGCGGAGCGCCGCGGCGCAATCGTCGGCTTCGCGCATATTCACGCGGACCCCGGGCCGCGGGCCGGCCGCCGGGCCGCCCCCGCCGACATCCAATTCGTCGTCGCGCCGGAGGTGCGGGGCCGAGGCCTCGGCGTCCTCCTCGCCCAGGAGTGCGTCTGGATCGCCGAGCGGCTGGGCCTGCACGAGGTGCAGGCCCGCGTCACCAGCGGTCAGCCCGCCGCCCGCGCCGTCTTTGAGCGCGTCGGCTTCGTCCCCGCCGCCATGCTCCCGAACGGCGCGCGCACCGCCCGCGGGCGCCCTCGCCACATCCTCGTCATGCGTCGCACCGCTCCATCGGATATCGGCTGACCGAAGTCCCCGGCTACCTCTCAGCCGGCGAGCCCCCAGCCTCCGGGTTGAACGGCCGGTCGCCCTTGATCGTCACCCGAATCCCGCTGCGCGTCTCCGGGAAGTAATCCCAGACCGCCATGTGCTGTGTGCAGCGGTTGTCCCACATCGCGATCGAGTCCGCCTGCCACTCGAAGCGGCACTGGAAGTTGATGTCCTTCACGTGTTCGAACAAGAAGGCCAGCATCGCCCGGCTCTCCTCACGCGAAAGATCCACGATCCGCTTCGTGAAGCCCGCATTCACGTAAAGCGCCTTGCGCCCCGTCGCCGGATGCACCCGTACCACCGGGTGCACCGCCCGCGGCGACTCGCGCTGCGGCGCGTGATCGCCGTAGTTGCCCGTGTAGTCCGCCACATGCTGCGCGGTCATCGGATCGAGCAACGCCTGCATCGCCGGTGACAGGGCCTCGTAGGCGGCATACATGTTCGACCAGCAGGTGTCGCCGCCGCGGCTCGGGACCTGGTGCAGGTGCAGGATGCTGGCCATCGGTGGCTCAATGTCCGCCGACACATCGCTGTGCCAGCCCTCCCCATTGATCCGATGCGAGTCCGCATCCGCGTGAATCACCATCAACTCCGGATTGTCGTGGGCGTACGGCGCCGCCGGATGCACGTGCAACTCCCCGAACCGACGCCCCAGCCCCAGATGCTGTTCCGGACTCAGGTGCTGATCCCGAAAGAAAATCACCAAGTGCGAAAGCCAGGCCTGCTCGATCTCCGCAAAGACCGCGTCCGGCAGCGGCTCCCGCAGATCGACGCCCTCCACGGTCGCGCCGATCGTCGGCGTCAGTGGCTCCACCCGGATGTGCTCGTACGACATGACTTCCCTCCTCCTTGCCGCGCGAGGCTAGGCCACCCGGCCCCCCGCCGTCGCGCCGCCTCCGGCCACTCAGCCTGGCCCGTTGGCGTGTCAGCCTGGCCGGTGGCGTACGACGATCGGCTCCCGCCGCCGAGAATCACAAGGGAGCCATCACATGCGCATGCAACTGGCGAGCATCCGTCCCGCGCTCCGGCGCCCGCGCCACGTCCTCAGCGTTCGCGGCCGCCTGTTGCTGCTCGGCGGCCTCATGGTGCTGACAACGATCGGCATCGGTCTCTTCAGCATCTGGTCTGCATCGCTGCTGACGGAGCGCACCAAGGACGCCAATCATGAGCTCCAGCAAGAAGCCATTCCGCTCGTGGTCCTCGCCTCGCAGGTCGCGAACGCGACGGCCCTCATCGGCGAGTACGCCCTCTCCCCTTTCGGTGGCGATGCGGCCCTCCAACGCCTCGACCTGCAGGTTGCCGAGATCGACGCCGAGATCGAGGCCCTGCACCACGACCCCGCCAAGGGTGACTCCTTCCGCGAGGAGGAGGCCGACCTCTCGCTCGCGATCGGCTACTGGCAGACGGGTGTCAGTCGCTTTCGCCAGGTGCAGGATGAGATCATCGGCATCACCGACCCACGCCTGATGGTGATCTTCGGTGACCTCGCCGCATCGGCCGACGCATTCCTCCGCGGCCACGAGATCTCCATCCTGGAGGCGCAGGAAGAGATCGCCCTGGTCGAATCCACCCGCGAACACCACGTGGTCTACACCTTCGCCGTCGCCGGGTTCACCTCGCTCTTCCTCCTCGCCGCCCTCTTCGCGCTCCAGCGATCGATCGTCCGGCCCGTCAACCGCGTCCGCCACGCCGCCGCCCGGGTCGCCTCCGGGGACTTCTCCGAGCCCCTCCTCGAGTCCGGACCGCGCGAACTCGCGGAGCTTGCCGCTTCCTTCAACCACATGACCCAAGAGGTCCGGCGTCGCGAAGCCGATCTGCTGCACAACGCGCTCCACGACCGCCTCACCGGGCTCGGCAACCGCGCCATGCTGGAGAAGCGGTTGGAGATCGGCATCGCCTACAGCGGCAGGTACGGCGGCGTCGTCTCCCTCCTCCTGATTGACCTCGACAACTTCAAGCACATCAACGACAGCTACGGGCACAACGCTGGCGACACCCTGCTCGTCACCGTCGCCGAGCGCCTCGGCGATTCCGTCGACGAGGTCGGCGAAGTCATCCGTCTCGGTGGGGACGAGTTCGCCGTCGTGCTCGACGCCAGTAGCCTCGCCGCCGAGGCGATCGGCGAGCGCATCCGTCTAGCGCTGTCTGAGCCCGTCCAGGTCGAAGAGCGAGCGATCACCGTCACGGCCAGCATCGGCGTCACCACCAGCTACGGCGAACAAGCCGCCGAGGACCTCCTGCGGCAGGCGGACCTGGCGATGTACGCCGCCAAGGCCGCCGGTCGCGACCTGGTGCGCTGCTTCACCCACGAAATGCATGAGGCCGCCACCGATCGCATGCAGGTTGAAGCCGACCTCTGCCGCGCCATCGCCGACGGTAGCCTGGACGTGCACTACCAGGCCGTCACGGACCTCGCCAGCCGCGCCACCACCGGAGTCGAAGCGCTCGTTCGCTGGACTCACCCCATCGCCGGCCCCATCCCCCCCAGCCGCTTCATCCCCCTGGCCGAAGAAGCCGGCCTGATCGACCAACTGGACGCCTACGTCCTGCGCACCGCCCTGCGCGACGCCTGCACCTGGCTGGACGCCGGCGCCCCGGACACCTTCACCCTCTCCGTCAACGCCTCTGGCCACGAACTACAGGACGAAGGCTTTCCTGCCGCTGTCCTCGCCGCCCTGACCGCGAGTGGCTTTCCGGCCGGCCAACTCGTCGTCGAGATCACCGAGACCGCCCTGGTTGAACACACGGGGCGGGTTCGCGAGAACCTCCAGGCGCTGCGCAGCGCCGGCGTGCGCATCGCCCTGGACGACTTCGGCACCGGCTACACTAGCCTCGAATACCTCAACGACTTCCCCGCCGACGTCATCAAGATCGATCGTGCCTTCGTCACTGACTTACGCGCGGACGCCGGTCAGCGCACCATCGTCCGCTCCATCGCCAGCCTGGCCCACGACTTCGGCGCTTACGTGATCGCGGAGGGCGTGGAGCGGGAGGATGACGCCCCCATGTTGATCGCGCTCGGCTGCCGGCTTGCCCAGGGCTTCGCGTTCCATCGCCCCGCTCCGGACGCCGACATCCACCAAATGGTGATCAGCGGCCGCACCGCCCGTCTCACCGAGCTGCCAACGCGCGATCTGCGCCGCGCCTCCTAACCCTCCTCCGGCTGATACGTGCCGAAGCTCCACAAGTGTCCTTCCGGGTCCTGCGCGGCGTAGTCGCGCGAGCCGTATTCCTGGTCCGTGGGCGGCATCACGATCTCCGCCCCCGCCGCGACCGCCCGCGCGTGGTGCGCGTCCACATCCCCCACCACCACATACACCCCGTGGTCCGCCACACGGAACTCCTGCGACGCGCGCCGTGCCGGCCCGGCCGGATCCTCCCGCAGCGTCGAAAGCATCACCATGCCGTTGCCCGTCCGCAGCTCCGCGTGCACGATCGCATCCCCCTCGCCGGGCACAACCAGCGTCGCTGTAAAGCCGAACGCGGATGTCAGCCAATCAATCTCCGCTTTTGCATCGATGTATCCAAGGGTCGGGTACACACTGGGGGCAGACATGAGACCTCCTTCGCGGAACGCGGTTCTGGAACGATCAGCGCCCAGCCTAGCCTCGTCGCGCTCCCCCGTCGCCGGCTCTCGCCGCGGCCCGAAGCCGTCCCCGCTGTCGCGGTATCCCGCAAGATCGAGCACCACAGACGCAAGCGTCGCCGCCCGCGCCCGCCGTGCGAGTTCCCAGGTGGGGGGGGATCGATCGGGGATCGCAAGGCGTCGGTCGCCGCCGTCATCCGGCCTCCCCATCGCGATGCAGGGGTACTGGTGGAGCTGGAGGGGTTCGAACCCACGACCTTCTGACTGCCAGTCAGACGCTCTCCCAACTGAGCTACAGCCCCAGAACAGTCGCCGACCATCGTACGCATCGCGCAGGCCAATGCCAACGACCGGTCCCGCCCCGTCCCCCAGGCGCCTCCCCCAACCGCAGCGCCTTGACGCCGTCCGACCTCCGCCCGCAGCATCCCTGCTAGTGCACCATCCCCGTTAGTCAGGAAGCGCCATGCCGCCGGACACCCACCCCACCCCTCAACCGCCCTTGGCGCTCCAAGCCCTTAAGGTCCTCGACCTCACCCGACTCGCCCCCGGCCCCTACTGCACCATGCTCCTCGCCGACATGGGCGCCGACGTCCTCGTCGTCGACGACGCCCGCGATGTCCGCCTCCCCGATGCGCCAGTCGCGCAAGACGAAACCTCTCGCCGCCGCGCCGCCTCCGACGCCACCCTGCGTCGCAACAAACGCTCCCTCGCGCTCAACCTCAAGACCCACGCCGCCCGCGAACTCTTCTATCGCCTCGCGGACCAGGCCGACATCGTCCTGGAGGGCTTTCGACCCGGCGTCGTTGCGCGGCTCGGCGTCGACTACGACACCCTCGCCGCCCGCAATCCGCGCCTGATCTATTGCTCCCTCAGCGGCTACGGCCAGGACGGCCCCTACGCCGCCCACGTTGGCCACGACATCAACTACCTCGCCACCACCGGCGCCCTCGCCGCCTCCGGCAGCGACGCCCCCGGCCCCAACGGTCTCGCCCGCCCCGCCATCCCCCTCAACGTCCTCGCCGACTTCGCCGGTGGCGGTCTCATGGCCGCCTTCTCCATCCTCACCGCCGTCGTCGCCCGACAGCAGACCGGCCAGGGTCAGAACATCGACATCGCCATGTCCGACGGCGTTCTCTCCCTGCTCACCGCCCCCATGGCTGCCCACTTCGCCATTGGCACGGACCTCGCCCCCCGCACCTACGTGCTCAACGGCGGCGCCCCCTATTACGACGTCTACCCCACCGCCGACGACCGCTGGTTCAGCCTCGGCGCCGTCGAGCCTAAGTTCTTCGCCAACTTCTGCGCCGTCGTCGGTCGTGAGGACCTGCTCCCCCTCCAGAACGACCCGGCCCCCAGCACGCGTGCCCAACTGCACCAGGCCCTCACCGACATCTTCCGCACCAAGACCGCAGACGAATGGTTCGCGCTCCTCACCCAGACGGATGTCTGCGCCGCCCCCGTCCTCACCCCCGCCCAAGCCGCCACCGACCCCCACACCCGCGCCCGCGACATGATCCTCAACGTGCCCGGCCCGACCGGCCCGATGCAACAGATCGGCATCGCTCCCAAGCTCAGCGCCACCCCCGGCTCCGTCCGCACCGCCGCCCCCGCCCCCGGCCGCGACACCGATGCCGTCCTCCGCACCCTCGGCCTGGACGACGCCGCCATCGCCGCCCATCGAGAGTCGGGCGCGGTGGCCTGACAGCGCCACGCGCCCTACTCCTCTCGCACCTCCAAGCCCGACTCCAGCGGCGCCGCGAACGCGTGCTCCGGTGCCAGCGGCAGCCCCTCCCGGGCGATCAGCGCCGGCTCCTCCGGCAGCGGATGCGACCGATGCGCCCGCAGCCACAACGCGCCCGTCAGCAGCGACAACCCGCCAATCAGCCCCGCCGCCGCGGCGAACGCCATCGTCAGATCGAGTTCGTCTGCGCTGAAGCCCAGGATCGGCATGATCGGTGCGAGAGCCAGGCTGAACGCCACCGAGTGCAGCGACAGCACCGTCGCCCGCTGCCCCGACGGCACGCGATGGTTGATGTACCCCGCCACGGTCGGTTCCGTGATTGAGCGCGCCAGCGGGATCAGCGCCAGGAACGCGATCGCGCCCACGTTGTTCCACAGCGCCGCGCCCACATAGGCCACCACCACGATCAGCACCAAGGTCGACATCGTGCCGGCCATCCCCGCCCTCCGCAGCAGACGGAACGCCAGCAACCCGCCCAAGATCCCCGTCATCGCCAGCGGGACCTGCAGCAGCGAGAACTCCCAGCCCACCGAGTACCCGTGCGAGAGCAAGAACGGCTGGCTCAGCACCACCAGCACCACCGTCCCCGCCATCAGCACCGCGCCCAGCGGAATGATCGCGCGCACCGGCGGCGCACCGCGCACCGTCGCCGCCGCCAGCCGCAGCCCCGCCCTGTACGACACCGACTCCCCCGCCGACCGGTGGGGCGGCTCCGTGAACATCCACGCCGCCGTCGCCGCCAGCAGCATCGTCCCAGCGCTCAGGAAGATCGTCTCCTGCAGCCCGATCGCCTTCGCCACGGGGCCGCCCGCCAGCGTCGCGATCACCAGCCCCACCGCCAGCATCGCCGCCCCCCGCCCCGCGATGCGCTCGAACTCGCGCTCCCGCCCCAGCTGCTTCAGCGAGTCGTACAGCAGCGCGCTATCCGCCCCGGACGTGAACGTCATCGCGACCGCCCAGACCAAATACGAGAGCAGGATCAGCGGCAGCGTCGATGCCAAGCCGAACGCCAGGATCGCCACCGCCGTCGTCAGCGCGCCCAGGATCAACGACGTGCGCCGCCCCCAGCGATCCGCCACCGCCCCCGTCGGCACCTCTGACACCGCCACCGCCAGCCAGAACGGCGCCTCGATCAGCGTCACCTCGCCCACGCTCAGCCCGCGCTCGAGCAGGAGGTACGCCACCCAAATCGGCAGCAGCAGCCACATCTCGGAGAGCAGCTTGAACACGTAGTACACGCGCAGATTGCGCTCGTACGCGTGACGTTGCGACGCCGTCAACGATGCTACGGCTGGCTCCATAGACATGCGCGACAGCGTACGGGACCGCGCCACCTGCGCGTGTCGCTCCGCCGCTGCCGCCGCCACCAGCTATGCTCCCGCCCGACCCCGAACAGGAGACCCGCGTGGCCAATCACCCCTTGGACCCCATCTTTCACCCCCGCGCCGTCGCCGTTGTCGGCGCATCCAGCCGGCCCGGCGGCGCCAACTTCGTCTCCGCGCTCATCGAGCAAGGCTGCGAAACGATCTATCCCGTCAACCCCAACGCGGACGAGATCCTGGGCCTGCCCGTCTTCCCCAACCTGGGCGCCATCCCCGGCCCCGTCGACCACGTGATCTCGTCCATCCCTGCCGACCGCGTCGAGCCCATGCTGGAAGACGCCGGCGCCAAGGGTGTCCGCTCCATGCATTTCTTCACCGCCGGCTTCGCCGAGACCGGCGAGTCCGACCGCCTCGCCCTCCAGCAGCGCATCGTGCACCGGGCCAAGGAACTCAACATCCGCGTCTTCGGCCCCAACTGCCTGGGGCTCTACGTCCCCGGCAGCGGCCTCGCCTTTGCCAGCGGCTGCCCCACCGACGCCGGCCCCGTCGCCTTCTGGGCCCAGAGCGGCACCAACGCCAACACCGTCATCTACGACGGCGCCCTGCGCGGCCTGCGCTTCTCCAAGGTCGTCTCCTTCGGCAACGCCGTCGACGTCAACGCCGCCGAGCTCTGCCGCTACGCCCTCGCCGACCCCCAGACCGAGTTCGTTGGCGCTTACATCGAAGGCCTGCCCGACGCGCGCGACCTCTTCCAGGCCCTGCGCGAGCTCGCCGCCGAGAAGCCGGTTGCCCTCCTTAAAGGCGGCATGACCGACGCCGGCGCCCGTTCCACCCGCTCCCACACCGCCTCCCTCGCCGGCAGCGGCGCCATCTGGCGCGCTGCCGCCACTCAGGCCAACGCCGTGCTCGTCGGCAGCATGCAAGAGTCCATCGACATGCTCGTTGGCTGGCGCTTCGGCGCCGTGCCCCAGGGCGAGCGCGTCGCCCTCGTCGTCGGCGGCGGCGGCCTCTCCGTGCAGGGCTCCGACGATATCGCCTCCCTCGGCCTCACCTTGCCGGACCTCACTGTCGCTACCGCCGAGCGCCTGCGCGAGCTCACCCCCATCGCCGGCACCAGCATTCGCAACCCCGTGGACACCCAGTCTCTCTGGCGTGGCGACGACCTCGCCCCTACCCTCGAAACCATCGCCGCCGACGACAACCTGGATGCCCTCATCGTCCAGATCGGCACCAGCTGGGGCGGCGCAATGGATCCTGGCTTCGCGCAGAAACGCCAGGATCGCCTCTTCCGAGAGCTCCAGCAAGCCACCCCCCGCCTCGCCAAGATCGGCAAGCCCGTCGCCCTCGTCATCCCCACCTCCCACGACCCCTTCACCGCCCAGCTCAGCGGCGGCCTCCTGCAGCGCGTCATCGCCCTTGGCTACCCGACCTTCACCAGCGTCCCCGCCGCCGCCCGCACCCTGCAGCGCCTCAACACCTGGCGGCGACGTCGCGCAGAGCGCGCCCCCGGGTAGCCCCGCGCCGAGCGCGCCCCCCGGGTAGCCCCGCGCCGAGCGCGACTCGGACTCACCGCGCTTCCGGCTCCCCTCTCTCCTTCCCCCAGGGAAGGAGAGAGGGGCTGGGGGAGAGAGGAAGGGGAAACGAACACCCATTTTCTTGTTCCCCCTCTCCCCCCCGGGGAGAGGGGGCTAGGGGGTGAGAGGCGCCGCCCTACAACCCCCCCAGCTCGAACACGAACGCCGCCGGCGCGAACGGATCCGCGAACGTCACCAACTCACTCAGCACTGTCAGCCACAGAAAGAACCCCACCACATTCCCGCCCAGCGCCCGCGCCAGTGAACTTCCCAGCACCGTCTGCGTCGCCAGCGTCGTCGACAGCAGCAGCAGCCCCATCGACACCACCGCCACCTCAAACCCGGCCCCCGGCACGAAGATGAACACCGACCAGCCGAACGGCACCGTGGAGAACGCCAGCGTCCGCACCGTCCCGCGCAGCGCCCGCGCGTCCGGTCGCGCGCCCAACCCCTGCCCCGTGATCAGCGCCACCACCCCCGCCCAAACGAAAAACATGCCCGTCGCCGCGGCGGAGCCAATCAGCACCGAATCCAGCGCGAACTCACCGAGCTTCGGCGCGTCCTCGAGAAACGCCCACAGCAGCCCGCCCAATGACGACACCGTCATTACGACCGCCACCGTCAGCACCGACGCCAGCGTCGCGCCTTCATCGCGGTACACCTCGGACAGAACCTGGCCATCAAACGTCGCGAGCCGCTGCCAGCGGCTCATCGGTCGCCCGCCCCCCCTGCCAGAGGGGGGCATTCCGCCCGGCCGTCCGCCGGGTGGCATTCGTCGCATCGTGGCGCTCCCGTTCAGGGCACGCCGCGCACCAAACCACGATCAACGTACAACCCAGATCGACGTCGAACGAGGCCTGCCCCCACCACACGCCGGACGAACCGAGCCGGTCTGCCACCCCCGCGCGGCCTAGTCGGTTGCCGGCAGACCCTTCCGCATCTTGCGAATCCCGCGCGGGAACCGTGCCGCCGTGGGTGACGACTTCCGCGCCGTCACCAGTGACAATCGCACCGCCGCCCCCGGCCACTCCACCGGCGTCGTCTGCGGCGCCTCCGCCCCCAGCGCCCGCGCCACCACCGCCGCCTCCCTCGCGGATTCGGCCGCCCGTGGACCCGCGTAGACCGCCGCCAGCCCCCCCACCTGCACCAGCGGCAGCAACACCTCCAGCGCCACCGGCAGCTTCGCCAGCGCCCGGCTCAGCGCGCAGGCGAAGCGCTCACGACCAGCCCCGTCCACCCCCCCAAACAGCTCTCCACGCTCCTCCACCACCTCCGCGTTCGTGAGTCCCAGCGCCGCCACCACCGATCGCAAATACCCGGACCGGCGCTCGCGCGCCTCCACCAGCGTCACCTCACGTCCGGCAGCGCCCAGCCCCGCTTCGAAAATCGCGATCGGGATCCCCGGCGCGCCGCCGCCGGCCCCCACCTCCACCACCGGCCCCTCAGGCAGATCCGCCGCCAGCGCACGCCAGCCTGCCAACGGCTCCACCACCTGGCGCTGCACCGCCTCCCGCGGATCCCGAATCGTCGTCAGGCTCAGCTCCGCGGTGGCGGCCTCCAACAGCGCCACGAATCTCGCGAGCAGTACACCCGTCGCAGGCTCCACGGAAAGCCCCGCCTCACGGAGTTCTGCGGCCACCAGCCCCTCCAGAACCGCGCTCTGCGCCCCCTCACGATCGTCTTCAGCATTCTGCCGCATTGAAATCGCCCCCATAACGTCCGTACGATGGTAGAGACGCACGCACCTGAGGGAGATACATGACCGACATGGACAGCGCCGAGATCGACGCAGCCGACACGGCAACCATCGAACCCACCGACGCGGATTCCGTCGAAGGCGAGGTTATCGGCACCGGCGCGGATGAGCCGCCTGCCCCCATCGCCTTCAACTTGGAGCGCGCTGCCACCCTGTACTTCGGCGCGAATGCTAAGAAACTCGATCACCAGCAGCGCGTGGCCATCACCCGCTTCGTCTCCTGGGCCGGCAACGATCGGCAGCTCACCGACATCAGCGCGCACCAGATGACGCTCTTCCAAGACGCCCAAGGCGGCAACGTCGCCGACCTCGCCGATCGCTTGATGCCCGTCAAGGCCTTCCTCGCCTACGCCAAAAAGAAGGAATGGGTGGGCGTCAACCTGGGCGTGCACCTGCGCGTCAAGCGCACCATCCGGCGCACCACCCACGCGGACGGCGCCGTCACCGAGAGCGCCGAAGAGATCGTCGAAATGACCGTCGAGGGGCTCGAGCTCGCGCGCAATGAGCTGGACCGCCTCCGGGCTGAACGTCCCTCCATCGCCAAGAAGCTCGAAGAGGCCATGGCCGACAAGGACTTCCGCGAGAACGCCCCCCTGGATGCCGCCCGCGACGAGCAGGCGCACCTAGAGCGCAGGATCCGCGAACTGGAGCATCAGGTCGCCCACTCCCGCGTGAGCAACGCGAACAACAGCTACAACGACGGCCGCGCCCACTTGGGCAGCTCCGTCAGCGCCACCAATCTTGTAAGCAAGAAGACCGTTGAGTACACTCTCGTGAGCCAAAATGAAGTCGACGCGGCGTCGGGTCGCATCTCGATCGCCAGCCCCGTGGGTCGCGCCCTCGTCGGCACTACAGTTGGCGACGAGGTCGAAGTGCAGGCGCCGTCCGGCACGATCCGCTTCCACGTCGAGACCGTCTCCGGCTAAGCGCCGCGAGGAGCCAGCAACCCACGACGCGCCCCCGGCGTCGCCTGATCACGCGGCGCGCAGCCGCGACGGCCGGACGCCTGGCCTGGAGGAATCCGCGCATGACCACCACCAGTGTCCCCGCGGTCGAATTCACGATCACCAACGATCAGCTTGACACCGGCCTCCGCGGCTTCCCCGTGGGCACCTGCTGGACCAGCGCCGTCGACCCGGATATCGGCGTCACCTACGTCGGCTATCCCATCTCCGAACTCGCCTACATGCCGCCTGAGTCCGTCATCTATCTCGTCTTCAACAAGCGCCTCCCCAGCGAGGCCGAGGCCAAGGCCTTCGCCGACGACATGGCCGCCCGCTCCATCGTCGACCCGCAGGTCTTCGAGATCCTCCGCACCCTGCCCAAGAACGGGCACCCCATGGACTGGTTCGCCGTCGCCATTACCGCGCTCGGCATGACCGGCGGCACGGGCGACTACAAGCAGGACGCACTCAACCTCATCGCCCGCATGCCCACGGCCCTTGCCGCCATCTTCCGCATCCGCGAAGGCTGGGGCGACCTCCTCCCCTCTGACCCCTCCCTCGGCTACGTCGAGAACTTCGTCCACATGCTCGGCGTCCCCGGCACCGACGAAGACGCCCTCGCCAAGCTCCTCCGCATCTACTACGTCCTGCACATGGACCACGGCGGCGGCAACCTCTCCACCTTCACGGGCAAGGCCGTCGCCTCCGGCCTCGCCGACATGTACCAGTCCATGGTCGGCGCCATGAACGGCCTCGCCGGCCCCCGCCACGGCCTCGCCAATCAGGACTGCTTCTCCATGGTCAAAGAGGTCAACTCCGAAGACCCCGTGGAAGTCGAACAGGTGATGCGCGACCGCCTCGCCAACGGCGACCTGATCTTCGGCTTTGGCCACGCCGTCTTGCGCCAAGAGGACCCGCGCGCCCAGGTTGAATTCGCCGTCGGCGATGAACTCTACCCGGACGACCACTGGTTCAAGGTCGTCAAGGCCCTGCGCATCGGCGCTGTCAAAGCGCTCAAAGAAAACCCCAAAGTCTCCAACCCCTACCCCAACGTAGACCTCGTCTCTGGCAGCCTGCTTTCCGCCGGCGGCCTTAGCAACCCGGACTACTACACCACCCTCTTCGGCTGGTCACGCATCGCCGGCATCGGCGCCCAAATCGTCGATGAGCGGGAGGGCTTCCGCAACGGCAAGGGCGTCGCCATCTACCGCCCGCGCTTCATCGGCGTGAATCAGCCCTCGCGCTCCGTCCGCGACTAGCGTCGGGCTGGAGTCCGCCGCCCCGCCGTCCCCGTTTCGTCGCGCCGATCGGCGCTTGTGCCAGAACGCACGAACAGCCAAACTGTGAAGCGCCCGGGATCGGATCTGCCCTGGGCGGACGCAAGTGGCCGTCACCGTACGGCCCGGCGGCGGGGGGCGAACGCACGAATGCCAACGCTGGCGGCTAATCGCACCAAGCGGGCCGACGTCCTGCAACAGCTTGCCCACTCCCGATTCGCGTTCCCGTCCGCGGCGCGCCCGGACTGGGAAACCGTCGTCAATCACCCCGACCCCCAAATGGGCATTCAGCTTCGCAGCGGTGGTTGGATCTACCCGGACCTCGTCGTCACCGAAGAGCCCGGGCACTTCATCCGCATGCTGGCCCTCGTCGTCCTGCGTGACGAAGTCACCGAGATCGAGGCCCTGGAGCGCTGGCGACCGCTCTCCAAGGCCGGCCCCTTCTACCTCTTCGTCCCCGCCGGCCAAGCCGGCGCCGCCAACCGCATCTGCCGCCAACTGGGCATCACCCTCGCCGGCATTCGCACCTGGCGCTTCACCGCCGCCTACGGCGTTGAAGTCGTCGACGCCTACAGCGGGCCGGACCCCCTGGCGAGCGTCTTCGCCCTGCTCCCTCCAATGCTCCGGCCGCGCGCCTACCGCCCCGACCGACGCCACATCGATCGCTCCTACAGCCACCCTGCCCCGGCGCAGCGCGGCGGCGAGCTTCCGCCCGGCCCAGCCGCCCCCTCCGCGCCCGCCCTGACCGCCGGAGACGCGGCCTCAGTCGCGGCCCCTGCGGCCCACGACGCCCACGACGACAGCCTCCCCGAGGGCGTGCACCTGCCGCCGCCCAGCCTCTTCCCCTTCGTCATCGGCGTTGGCCTCATGCTCTCCGCAATCGGCTTCGTCTTCCCGGCGGAGCTCCTGGGCGCCGGCCTCGCCACCATGCTCTATGGCGTCATCGGCTGGCTCCTGGAGGATGTCCGCGACTACGCCAACGGCGCCGGACAGGACTATCCCCGGCCCCAAGCCCCGGACGCGCCCGAACATATTCACATGCCGGCGCCCAGCCTCTCGCCTATCGTCATGGGGCTCGGCATCATGGTCACAGCCTTTGGCTTCGTCTTCCCGGCGGAACTCCTGGGCGCCGGTCTGGTCCTCACCGTCCTGGGCGTCGTCGGCTGGCTCATTGAGGACATCCGAGACTTCGCGGCCGGCCCCCACCACAGCGCCGGGCATGCCTAACCCATGACGATGCAGCACACCACCCCGAACCTGAGGACCCGCATGCTGAAGCGCTCCCCCCGTCGTACTGCATTGCGCTGGCGCATCAGCGCCGTCGTCGCGCTTATCGGCGGCCTGCTCCTGCTCAGCACCGGCCTTGTCGGCGCTCAAGCCTTCCCCCCCGACGCCATCAGCGAAGAGGGCGCCGACATCCGCGACCTCTACCTCATCGTCTTCGCCTTCGCCGCCGTCGTCTTCATCGCGGTGGAAGTCGGCATCGTCTGGCTGGCCCTCAAGTACCGCCGCCGTAACGACGATCTGCCGCCCCAGATTCACGGCAATCACAAAGTCGAAATCGTCTGGACCGCGATCCCCACCATCATCGTCGCCATCCTCTTTGCCGTCTCCTTCGTCGTCCTCGAAGACATCGAATCCGCCCCCGGCGCCGGCGAACCCGTTGAAGTGATCGACGTCACCGGGCAGCAGTGGGCCTGGTCCTTCTCCTACGCCGCCGCCCTCGACGCCACCACCGCCAGCGCCCTCACGCGCGACCCCCGCGACACCGAACTCACCGTTTCCGACGGCTCCCAATTCCAGCCCTTCACCACCTACCGCATCGACATCGAGCACCTCCGCGTGGACTCCGTCGACGGCAACGTCCTCACCGTCACCCGGGGCACCAACGGCACCGTGGTGCAGGCCCACGCCGCCGGCGACGCCATCCTGCGCATCGTCAACGGCACCGAATTCTCCGCCGACGACCGTGGCGAACTCACCGACCGCGAAGACCCCGCTACCGGCGCAGTCAGCACCGCCAACACCCCCATCGTCACCGTGCCCGTTGGCAAGACCGTCCGCTTCAACCTCTCCAGCCTGGACGTGATTCACTCCTTCTACGCACCGCAGTTTCTCTACAAGCTCGACGCCGTCCCCGGTCGCACCCAAGCCCTCTGGCTCAAGGTCACCGACGCCGGCTTCTTCCAGGGCCAGTGCGCCGAGTTCTGCGGCCGAGAGCATGCCCGCATGCTCTTCTCCGTCCGCGCCCTCCCGCTGGACGAATACAACGACTGGATCGCCGCCCTCACTGCCAACGACGCCGCGACCGCCGAACCGCCCGCCGCCACCACCGACACACCGCCCGCCGGCACCGGCGCCGGCGACCCCGCTCGCGGCCAGCAAGTGTTCTTCGAGAACGGCTGCAGCGCCTGCCACGGCGATACCGGTCAAGGCGGCATTGGCCCCACCCTCGCGCAGACCCGCTTCACCCTGGAGCAGGTCATCAACCAGTACCGCAGCCCGCGCGGCGTCATGCCCCGCTTCGATGAATCGCTCGTCCCGGATGAGGATGTCGCCAACGTCCTCGCCTGGCTCGCCACCTTGCCACTACCAGACACGATCGTGCCCGGGGAGGGCACGCCCTAGCGTCGCTGCGTCGTGATACACGCCCCCCGCGGGCGTGCATCACGACGGCGAGCGCGCTCCGACGGACCACCGTCGGGGAACGGAACGGGAGAACGAATGGCCACCCTCGCAGGCACCGCCCCAACCGGCTACGCCGGTTTGCGCGCGTCCCAGGTCCTGCTCGACTGGTTGACCACCGTCGACCACAAGAAGATCGGCATCCTCTACATCATCACGGCCGGGCTCTTCGGCCTGACCGGCGGCGCCCTCTCCCTCGTCGTGCGCACCGAGCTGGCCGAGACCGGCGCCATCATCGCCGCCGACACCTACAACCAGATGTTCACGATGCACGCCAGCATCATGCTCTTCCTCTTCATCATCCCCGTCGCCGCCGGCTTCGCGAACTACCTCGTGCCGCTGCAAATCGGCGCCCTGGACATGGCCTTCCCCCGCATCAACGCGCTCTCCTTCTGGGTCTTCCTCTTCGGCGGCCTGCTCATGCTCAGCGCCTTCGCCTTCGATGGCGGCGCCGCCTCCTCCGGCTGGACCGCCTACCCCCCCATCTCCAGCAACACCCCCGGCAACATCCAGCCCTCCGGCGTCGGCATGGACCTCTGGCTCGTCGGCGTCATCACCCTCGGGATCGCCTCCACCGCCGGTGGCCTCAACTTCCTCGTCACCATCTTCAAGATGCGCGCCCCCGGCATGACCATGTTCCGCATGCCCATGTTCACCTGGACCGTCCTCGTCACCGCCTTCCTGACCGTTCTCGCCACGCCCGTCCTCGCCGCCGCCCTCATCTTGCTCTTCGCCGACCGCAACGGCGCCGGCGGCGTCTTCTTCGACCCCGCCTCCGGAGGACAGTCGATCCTCTGGCAGAACCTCTTCTGGTTCTACTCCCACCCCGCCGTCTACATCATGATCTTGCCGCCTATGGGCATCGTCTCCGAAATCATCCCCGTCTTCTCTCGCAAACCCCTGTTTGGCTATCGCGCCTTCGTCATGGCCACCGTCGGGATCGGGCTGCTCAGCTTCATCGTTTGGGCGCACCACATGTTCACCACCGGTGGCGTCTACCTGCCCTTCTTCATGGCCTCCACCTTCCTCATCGGCATCCCCACCGGGGTCAAGATGTTCAACTGGATGGCCACCATGCATAAGGGGTCGATTCAGTTCAGCACCGCCATGCTCTTCGCCATCGGCTTCGTCATGCTCTTCCTGATCGGCGGCATCACCGGCGTCTTCCACGCCGCCGTCCCCGTCGACTTCGCCCTGCACGACACCTATTTCGTCGTCGGCCATCTGCACTACGTGCTCGCCACCGGCTCGGCCTTCGGCATCTTCGCCGCCAGCTACTTCTGGTTCCCGAAGATGTTTGGCCGCTTCCTCAACGAGGGCCTCGGCAAAGTCCACTTCTGGGCCATGTTCATCGGCACCAACATGATCTTCTGGCCCCAGCTCATGCTCGGCCTGGACGGCATGCCGCGTCGCATCAACGACTACGCCGACAACCCCGGCTGGGAGCTTCTCAACCAGATCGCCACCGTCGGCGCATTCGTCGCCATGACCGGCGCCGTCATCTTCCTTTTCAACGTCACTCACGCCATGTTCTGGGGCGAGAAGTGCGACGACGACAACCCCTGGGACGCCAACACCCTGGAGTGGGCCACCAGCTCCCCGCCCCCCGCCTACAACTTTGACAAGCTGCCCCGCGTCCGCTCCGAGCGTCCCGTCTTTGACGAGCGCCACCCGGAGCACGCCCCCGGCGCCTCCGGATCCACCGCTGGCCCCGCCGCTCCCGTGCCGGCCCCCGCCGCGAAGATGCCCTCCTAGGAAACGGACACACCGCTGATGGCCTCTCGCACCGCTGCCCGGACCCGCGTCAACCCGCTCAAGAGCTTCTTGGTGGGCACCGAGCCCATGACCAACGGCCTCTGGGGCATGGTCTTCTTCATCTTCTCCGAGATCATGTTCTTCTCCGGCCTGATCGCCGCGTACCTCGCCCTGCGTGAGGACGCGCTGGCGTGGGCCCCCCTGATCGACGGCGCCTTCATGCCGGAGTACATCCTGGAAGCCGAGTTCCGCCCCGTCTTCTTCACCATCCTGCTCGCCTCCAGCAGCATCCCCATGCAGTACGCCGCCTTCGCCATCCGCAAAGGCAATCGCAAGGCCATGCAGCGCGCCATGACCCTCGTCATCCTGATCGGCGCCGCCTTCCTGATTAATCAGGGCATCGAGTGGAACAGCGCCGAGTTCGCCATCAGCGACGGCCCCTACAGCGCCACCTTCTACCTGCTCACCGGCTTCCACGGCGCGCACGTCCTGGGCGGCCTGCTCTTCATCATCTTCCTCTGGCTGCGCTCCAACCTGGGCCACTTCGACGCCCAACGCAACACCGCCGTCGAAGCCGCCACCATGTACTGGCACTTCGTTGGGATCGTCTGGATCCTGGTCTTCGCCCTGCTCTTCCTGGCCTGACCGCTCTCCTTCCAGTGCGCCGCGTCTGACCACGTGCCCGCACGAGTTCTTCGACTGACGCCCGCGTCTTCCCGATGCGGGACCGCCGACAGATAGCAACGGAATCGAGCCGCCTCATGCGCGTGCGTCGGGTCCGGCTTCGCGCCGCCGCCGTCCTGCTCGCAGGGCTCGCCGCGCTGATCCCAGCGGTCGCCTCCGCCCACGACGGCGCCCTCGCTGAGTCCGGCGACCTCTGGCAAGCCCTGACCGTCTGGCGCTTCGACGCCCCCGGCGTCGTCCTCACCTTGGCCCTTGCCCTCGCCTACGTCTGGGGCTACCGGCGCCTGCGCGCCAACCTCCCGGCCGAGGCCGTCTTCCGCTTCTCCCGCTGGCGTCCCGCCGCCTTCGCCACCGGCATCGCGCTCATGCTGCTCTCCCTCGTCTCCCCCATCGACACCTACTCCGACGACCTCTTCTGGGTGCACATGATCCAGCACGTGCTGATCCTCATGCTCATCGCTCCCCTGCTCCTGCTCGGAGCCCCCGCCACCCTCGCCCTGCGCGCCGCCAGCCCCCGCGTGCGACAGACCTACATCGTCCCCCTGCTCAACAGCCGCCTCCTGCAGTTCTTCCTCTATCCCCCCATCGCTGTTCTTGTCCTCGTCGGCGCCATCTGGATCTGGCACATCCCCACCCTCTACGACGCCGCCATCGACAGCGAGCTCCTGCACTTCATCGAGCACTCCACCTTCCTCGCCGGCGGCCTGCTCTTTTGGTGGCTCATCATTGGCGTCGACGCCTCTCACCTGCGGCCCGGGCATATTGCCCGCATCGCCATCCTCATCGTCGCGATCCTGCAGAACCTCGCTCTCGGCCTACTCCTCACCAGCGTCGGCGAAGCCGCCTACGACAGCTACGCCATGCTCGAAACCCTGCGCGACTGGGGCCCCAGCGCCCTCGCCGACCAGCGCATCGGCGCCGGCATCATGTGGGTGCCCGGCACCATGATGTTCGCCCTCGCCGTCCTCGTCATCGTCTACTACTGGGCCGAGCACGAGTCTTTCCGCTCCCGCCGCGACGACCTCCTGCGCGACCTCGACGAGCGCGCCGGCCGGCCCGTCTACCCCCAAATCTCCGATCGCCCCCCCCACCGATGACCGCCCCACACATCACTAGGCCGTATTCGTTCCCGCCTCCATTGACCCAGATCGCCCCGCCCGCCACGCTGGCCCCGCTGCGCTCATCCCGCCCGCACCCCCGCAGAGCGCTGGAGCGGATCGACGCCCGTGCCTAACCGTTGGCGTGCCCTGACCGGCTACCAGCGCCTCGGTCTCCTGACCATCGTCGGCCTGCTCACGCTCGTGATCCTGGGCGGCACCGTCCGCGTCACAGACTCCGGCCTCGCCTGCCCGGATTGGCCGCTCTGCAACGGCAGACTCATCCCCCAGGGCGACCATCACGTCTGGCTGGAGTGGACCCACCGCCTCGCCGCCAGCCTCTTCGGATTCGTCATCCTCGCCTTCGTGATCGGCGCGGTCCGGCGCTACCGCGATCGGCGCTGGGTCGTCTTGCCCGCGCTGATCGGCGCCGTTGCCCTCGCCATACAGGTCGTGCTGGGCGGACTCACCGTCACCGAGAAGCTCGATGCCGGCGTCCTCGCCGCCCACCTCGGCACCGCCATGCTCATCGTGCTACTCATGCTCACCGCCTGGCTCGCCACCTTCGTCCCACGCGTCGACGGCTCCGCCGCCGACCAGCGCCGGCTCGCGGACCGCGCACAGTCCCCCACCCGCGCCGCACGACGCATGGCTTGGATGGCGGGCCTCACGGCCCTTGGCGTCTACACGCTGATCGTCCTGGGTGGCTACGTCAGCGGGACCGACGCGGGCTTCTTCTGCGACGGTGACTGGCCCCTCTGTAATGGTGAGCTCTTCCCGGAGGGGCGCAACGCCAATCTCCAGGTCGCGCATCGCTACCTCGCCGCCTTCGTCGGCCTCCTCCTCTTCACCACCGTCTGGATGGCCGTCCAGCGTCGCCACGCCGCGCCGGGCGTCTTCCGCCTCGCCACCGTCGTCGCTGCGCTCTTCGCCCTCCAGATCCTCCTTGGGGGGCTGCTGATGTGGACGACACTCGCCGACTGGGCCAGAGTCGTCCACCTAGTTACCGGATCGGCGACCTGGGGTACCCTCGTCGCGATGACTGTCCTCGCCGTCTACGACGCTGTCCGCCACGACTCCCTGCACCGGCCCCGGCCGCTGCCCGCGATCCGCCCCTCTCGATCGCGGCTTGGGGCCAGCCAGCGATGATTACGCGCGCCGGACGATTAGTCATCGCGGCCAAGCCGCGGATTGGATCAGACGCGGCGGACGGGGAACGTGCACTGCGCACGGACCTGCGCACACTCGCCCGGGCCTACATCGCGCTGACCAAGCCCGGCATCATCTGGCTGCTGCTCGTCACGACCGTCCCCGCCATGGTCATGGCCAACGACGGCTGGCCCGGCCTCGACACCGTCGCCCTCGTCCTGCTCGGTGGCATCCTCACCGCGGGCGGCGCAAACGCCATCAATCAGTGGTACGACCGCGACATCGACGCCATCATGGCCCGCACCGCCAAGCGGCCCATCCCCAGCGGGCTCGTCCCCCCCGCCGCCGCGCTGGCCTGGGGCACCGCCCTCGTCATCGCTGGCGGCATCCAGCTCACGCTGACCGTCAACTGGCTCTCGGCCGTCTGGGCCCTCGCCGCCGTCGGCTTCTACGTCTTCATCTACACCGCTTGGCTCAAGCGCAGCAGCGTCCAGAACATCGTCATCGGCGGCGCAGCGGGCGCCGTCCCGCCGCTCGTCGGCTGGGCGGCCGTCCGCGGCAGCGTCGACGTCGCGCCCGTGATCCTCTTCCTCATCGTCTTCCTCTGGACCCCCCCGCACTTCTGGGCCCTGGCCCTCCGCTACAAGGACGAGTACGCCAGCGTCAACGTCCCCATGCTGCCCGTCGTCCGCGGCGAGGCCGAGACCAAGAAGCAGATCCTCATCTACGCTGTCATCCTCGCCGCCGTCAGCCTCCTCCTCCCCCTCAGCGGCGACGTCTCCTGGATCTACCTCGGCGCGGCCGCCGTCCTCGGCATCGGCTTCATCGTCCAAGCCGCCCGCGTCTACCGCGACGACATCGCCCCCATGCGCCTCTTCTTCTTCTCCATCTTCTACCTCCCCGCCCTCTTCCTCGCCGCCCTCATCGACGTCTTCGCCCTCTAGCCAGTTCCTCCTCCCGCCCTCCGTTCAGAGCGCGCCGGTTGATCCCCTCTCATTCTGCGCGCCCCCCTCCCATCCTGCGTCCTCTCCCGCTCATCCTGAGCCTGTTGAAGGATCCCCCTCCCGGTCGCTCACGATGGGGAGAGGGGAATCGAGGAGGGGCCTAGCCCACACCCACTCGGCAGCGCGACTCCACCAGCCAGCTCGCCTTCAGCACCAGCCACGTCCGTAGATCGGAATCCTCGTCCTCCACCAGCACGATCACCAGCGCCACATCGTGCAGCCCCGGCTGGCTCCGCGACGGCCCCGCCGCGAACAGCCCCAACTCCCGTTCGTCGAACGCCGTCCGCTCGAACTCCGACGCGTCCAAGCCCCGATCCTGCAGCAGCGACCCCACCGCCTCCGGAATCGGATCGCCCGGCCCCACCCCATGCGGCACGATCTCTCCCGCCACCGCCACGAGCTCCCCGCCACCCGTGAAGCAGCGCTGCAACTGCGCGATCGCCGCCCGCAGTTCCACGTCCGTCGCCAGCCGCTCGAAGCGCGCCAGCACCCGCAGATTCGCCCCCACGACGTAAATCCATGGGTCGTTCTCCAGCGACCACGCCTCCTGGAACGCCAAGCCACCGGTCGAATCGACTAGTGCCGTCTTCGTCAGCAGCGACAGCCCAAACTCCGACGCCAGCTCCTCCGCCTGCGCCAGCGCCCGGTCGCACAGCCCGCTACCGAAGCAATCCTCCGCCAGCGTCAGCACCACCAGCACGGGCCGCTGCTTCGACACCGCCTCCAGCACCGCTTGGGAGCTCGGCGCCACCGACCCCACCGCCAGCGATGTCGGCTCCGACTCCACCTGGAACGGCAACCGAGCGCTGACCGCTGCCTCCCCTTCCGCCGCGCCCGGCGCCAGCGCTCGCACTTCCAGCTCCCATGTGCCCGCGGCGTCCAGTGGCGCAGCCCCGGCGTAGAACGTCTCTTCCCCCACCACCACGACTTCCAAGCTCGCGTCCGCCCGGAAGCGCACCCCACCCTCCACCGGCTCGAAGTAGCGCACCTGGAAAGTCGTCCCCGCGTCCAATGACGGCGCCCGCACGCGGTCCACCAAGCGCAGTACGATCCGATCCACCCCCACCGCTAAGTCCGTCGACTCGATCACCGGCACGAACGGCGCATCCGCGTTCGTCACCACGAAGCGATCGTCGTCGTCACCGCCGCACGCCGTCGCAACCACGGTCCCCAGCCCGATGAGCAGTACTCCGACAATCGCCCGCATATTGCACGCCTTCCGGCTCCCCCTCTCCATCGCGCATCGATGGGGAGGGGGCTGGGGGGAGGGGCGACCTAGGTCGCCTTCGGCGCTCGTCCCAGCGCCAGCCCGAATAGCAGCAACGCCAGCGCGCTCAGCACCGCCAAGTCGATCCAGGGCCCGAAGAACCCCTCATTGCTCGCCGCGTACGCCGACGTCTGCAGCAGATCCACCGCATACGTCAGCGGATTCAGCCAGCCCAGGATCCGCAGCCAATCCGGCAGCGTGTCCAGCGGGAAGAACGCCCCCGACAGGAACAGTAACGGGAACAGCACCAAGTTCATCACCAGATGAAAGCCCTGCATCGACCGGATCCGCGTCGACACAGCCAGCGCGAAGCCCGACAGCAACAGGTTCAGCGTGAGCACCCCCGCGACCGCAATCGCCGCCCCCCCCAGCCAGCCGTACTGCCAGGCAAAGTCGATCCCCGGAACCAGCACCGCGATCCCCAGAATCGCCAGCGCCTGCACCGACCCAATCAGCACCGCCGCCAGCGATTTGCCCAGCAAGATCGTGCGCGCGTGGTGCGGCGACGCCAGCAGCGTTCGTAGCACCCCGTTGTCCCGGTCCCGGTAGAACGACGCGCTCGAGAACGTCGACGAGAACAGCGCCGTCATCGCGATCATCCCCGGCGCCAGGTAGCTCACGTAATCCCCGTCGCGAATGATCGCCGAGCTCGGCTCCAACCCGTCCGACACCCCCGTGCCCAGGATCGCGAGCAGCATCAGCGGCAGCAGCACCGACGAGTACACCTGCGACCTGGAGCGCAGGAACGCCCGCAGATCACGATCCAGCAGCGCCAGGCATGCCCCTGTCGCCCCACGCAGGGACGACATCCGGCCCGTCGCGGCAGCCACCACCAGCTTCGCCGGCGGCGCTGGCGCTGTCCGCGTCGTCACGAGTGACGCCCGTTCGCCGCCGCCGCCGCCTCGGTCGACCCCTGCAGCGGCTCCCCCAGCAGTGGCTCCCCCTGTAGTGGCACACCAACCTGCTGGAAATACGCGTCCTCCAGGGTCGACTCGCGAATCCGGATGCCCGCAATCCCGCCCGGCCCATTCGATCCGTTCGACCCAGCCAGCGCGAACAGCGCCGGCACAAACGCCGACGCGTCGTCCACCGTCACATGGAGCGTCGTACCGCCGTCCGCGAGTCGCGCAGCGCGCACCGCCCCCACCCCCGTCATCGCGGCCAGCCGCGACTCCACATCCGCCGGCGCTGTCCTCCACTCCACCCGGACCGAGTCGTGCCGCAGCGCTCGACGCAAATCCGAAGGCGTCCCCGTCGTCACCACTCGCCCCGCCTGCAGGAACGCGACCCGGTCGCAGGCCCGTTCGGCTTCCCCGACGTCATTCGTCGCCAGCAGCATCGCCGCGCCCTCCGCGCGCACCCCATCCAGCAAATCCCAGAGCGCACTGCGCGAGTCCGGGTCCAGCCCCAGCGACGGCTCATCCAGCAGCAACAGCGCCGGCTCATGCAGCACCGCCCGCGCCAGCTCCACCCGACGCCGCAGCCCGCCCGACAGCGTCTCCACACGGTCGCCCGCACGGTCGCTCAGTCCCATGCGCGCCAGCAGCACGTCAATCTGTCCGCGCAGCCTCGCGCCGCCCAACCCGAACAGCCGCCCGTGCAGTCGCAGCGTCTCCCCCACTGTCATCATCGGGTCGATGCTGGCGTCCTGGAACACCACGCCCAGCCGTCGTCGCACTGCCGGGGATGCCGCAGCCGACACCGGCGCACCCAGCACCTCCACCACGCCCGACTGTGGCTGTAGGAAGCCCGCCACGAGCGACAGCACCGTGCTCTTGCCGCTTCCGTTCGGGCCAAGCAGCCCCAGGACCTCGCCCGCCGCCACCGAGAGCGACACATCCTCCACCCCCCGGCTCACGCCCTCGTCCCCCCCGTCCGATGTCGGCGCCGGGTGCCGATACGTCGCCCCTGCCAGGCGCAGCGCGGACGAGTCGGTGTCGGACATCCACTTCCCTATCCGCCGAGCCGTATCCACCCAGCCTCATCCCTCAGACAGGCCCCATCCGCTCGCGTCCGCAGGCGCGGCGAGTGTATCTCCGCCCCCACAGCCGGGCGAACAAGCGCCGCCACGGGATCACCCGGATTGACCGCCTCACCACGGGCGACATACAGTGCCCCTGAGTTCGTGTCATGATGACACGAACTCAGATATCGTGGTCCCTGCGCCATTCCCCCTTGCGCCGTTGCCCCCTCGCGCAGTCACGCCCTCGCGCAGTTACGAAGGAACGATCGCTCCCATGCGCAGCCTCCGAGTCGCCCTCGCCCAGATCAACCCCGCCGTCGGCGACCTGTCCGGGAATACCCAGCGTATTTTGGACGCCATCACCGCCTCCGAAGCCGCCGCCTGCGACCTCGTCGTCCTGCCCGAGCTCGCCCTCACCGGCTACCCGCCCGAAGACCTCATCCTGCGACGCACCTTCGTGCACGAAAACCTCGCCGCCCTGGACCGCATCCAAGCCGCGACCGCCGGCCGGCACGTCACCGCCGTCGTCGGCTTCGTCGACCTCGCGCCCGACGCCTACAACGCCGCCGCCATCCTCCACGACGGACATCGCGCCGGCGTCTATCACAAGCAGTACCTGCCTAACTACGGTGTCTTTGACGAGAGCCGCTACTTCCGCGCCGGCCGCGAGGCCCCCGTCTTCCAGATCGCCGGCGTTCCCGTCGGCGTCTCCATCTGCGAGGACATCTGGTACTCCTCTGGCCCCGTCCAGGCCCAAGCCCTCGCCGGCGCCGAAGTCGTCGTCAACCTCAACGGCTCCCCCTTCCACGCCGGCAAGATCGACCAGCGCGAGAAGATGCTCGCCACCCGCGCCGCCGACAACGCCGTCATCGTCTGCTACGTCAACATGGTTGGCGGCCAGGACTCCCTCATCTTCGATGGCGGCTCCATGATCCACGACCCCCGCGGCGAGCGCGTCGCCGCTGCGCCCATGTTCGAAGAGGCCCTGCTCATCGCCGACCTCGACGTCGAAGCCGTCGGCCAGGTCCGCCTGCACGACCCCCGCCTCCGCCGCCTCGCGCCCGAGAAGCCGGAGTACATCCCCGTCTCCTCCCCACCCCCCAACGCCCGCCCCCCCATCGATCCCACCCCCAACCGCGACCACCCGGATGACGCCGCCGCCATCTATCAGGCCCTCGTCCTCGGCACCCGCGACTACGTGCGCAAGACCGGCTTCCAGAAAGTCGTCATCGCCCTCTCCGGTGGCATCGACTCCACCCTCACCGCCACCATCGCCGTCGACGCACTGGGCGCCGACAACGTCACCTGCGTCGCCATGCCCTCGCGCTATTCCTCGGAGGGCTCCGTCGGCGACGCCCACGCCCTGGCCGAGAACCTCGGCATTGAGCTACTCACCATCCCCATCGAGGGCCCCTTCGCTGCCAACCTCGCCGCCCTCGACCAGGCATTCGCCGGCCACGAACCGGACGTCGCCGAAGAGAACCTTCAGGCCCGCATCCGCGGCACCCTGATCATGGCGCTCAGCAACAAGTTCGGCTCGCTCGTCCTCACCACCAGCAACAAGAGCGAGTCCGCCACCGGCTACACCACCCTCTACGGCGACATGACCGGCGGCCTCGCCGTCATCCAGGACGTGCCCAAGACCACCGTCTACCGGCTCGCCCGCCACGTGAACGATGTCGCGGGTTCCGCACGCATCCCCGAGGCCGTCATCGACAAGCCCCCCAGCGCCGAGCTCCGACCCGACCAGCGCGACGAAGACTCCCTCATGCCCTACGACCGCCTCGACCCCATCCTCCAGGCCTTCGTCGAAGAAGACCGCACCCTCGACGAAATCGTCGCCCAGGGCTTCGACCGCGCCGACGTGGAACGTGTCATGACCCTCGTCACCCGCGCCGAGTACAAGCGTCGCCAGGCCGCCCCCGGCCTCAAAATCACCCCCCGCGCCTTCGGCAAAGACCGGCGCTTCCCCATCGCCAACGCCTACCGCGGCTTCTGACTCGTACCTGCTGCCACCGCTGACGTTCTCGCGATCGCGCTCTCAACTCGTGACGCTAGCCATCCAATCGATCTCCCCCTCTCCGTCAGAGATGGAGAGGGGGATGGGGGGTGAGGTGCCTACCGCGGTTTCTAGTCGCCTGGGTCCATCCACCCTGATCGTGTCGCAGGGGGCGAGTCTCCGCCCGGTGCATGTGTCGTTGCCGCCGGCCGCCCCAGCCCCTATCGCTCCGCCGATATCCCGGGCCCCGCGCCCGCCCCGTGACGGAGGGGCCATGCCGACCGCACTCCCACTCCCATCCCGCCCCCGGCGCCTGATCATGGGCATCGTCGTGATGAGCGCGGCCATCGTCAGCGGTGCATTCGTGGTTGACGCTTGTTGGGCGCCAGCCCCCGGCATTCACATCACCCTGATCGCCCTGGAGGCGACGCCGGGCGATTCCGCCCGACTCGAGTACCGGGTCATCGTTCAGAACGACACGGCGGCGGAAGGAACGGTCCGGGTGAACGTGACCCTGGACCCGGATGTACGGTTCGTTCCTGAGGCATCCAGCCCAGAATGGGGATCGCCTGCAGCGGGTGTCGCCTCCGCCCAAGACGACGGGCCAAGCATCGTCGAGGCCAGCGTACTGGTCCCCAAGGGCAGTAGGACGTTCTTACCGGCAGGCTGTGGCCTTTTGGAGGTAAGTGGCCTATGCACCTCCGTAGACATTGACCCGGGCCAGCGCAGTCTGGACCTGGTGGTCGATACCGGTTCGCTACCTGTGGAGAAGACCGCGATCGCCCTCAGCGCCCATGCCACCATGACCAATGACGAAGGAACGCTCACCGTCAACGAGAGCCTCACGCTGCTCATCGCTGACGTCAGCGTCACCACGGAAGTGACCGTCCCCCAGGGCGGCCCGCGGCCCGGGGACGTGATCGTCTACCAGCACACGGTCACGAATCCCATCGATCGCGCGATCTCCGTCCGCGGCTTCACCAACGTCGTGCCCGCCGGTACGAGTTTCGATCGAGCCGGATCCCGCAACAGCGCGTCCCTGCTGTTTTGGACGGTGTGCGGCGATTTCGACGATGGCCCTCACTTGGTCGCTGGCCCAGAGGACTCCTGTGCCCAGGTAGAATTGTTCTTGGACCCTCACGAGACGCGGGTCATTCCCTTCGCCGTCCGGATTGATCCCGACTACGCCTCCGCCGAGCCCATCATCAACACGGCCGTCCTGGGCACGGCCATCGAGGATGACGGGATCCTTCGACCCCGGCCCCGGCCCCTGCGTGATCCCAACCTGAACAACAACACGAGCCGCGTCGAAACACCCGTCGTGCTGCCGGCCGCCTTCACGGTGACCAACACCCCAAGCCCCCAGGGCATCGGTGCGCCCGGCCCGATCACCTACACCGTCGTCGTGGAGAACACCGGCGGCGCGGCCCTGACCAACCTCACCTTCGACAAGTCGAACCTGGCCGTCCTCTTCGGTCCCGCCATTCAAACCGGTGGCAGCGGCGACAACACCAACGCTGTCCTCGACATCGGCGAGACCTGGACCTTCCACGGGGTGTATCTGGTCCCCGAGGCGGCCTTCACGGCGAATGGGTTCGACACGCAGGGCAACCCCGACAACGACGGCGACATCGACAACACCGTCACCGTCTCCGCCAGCGGCCCCGATGGTCCCCTCCCCAGCCAGACCGCCAGCGCCAGGGTGGAGATCGAGACCTGGGCAACCGGCGCGCTGCAGATCAGCACGACGCGCGGGGACAGCTCCCCCGACGCCGCCACGGGCCTGCCCGACACCCTCGGCTGCAGCGACTCCCCCGCCACCGCCTGGACGCCCGAGATCGACGACAGTCCGGCTTCTGGCCTCCCGCCCCAGACCGTCATCCTGCAGGTCAACTTCGCCCCCGCCAACTTCCATGCCACCGGCATCGAGATCCACGAGAGCTTCGAGACCGGCTCCGTCGTCCTGATCGAACTCCTCGACGAGAACGGCGTTGGCATCGGAGACCCCACCCACCAGGTCTACAGCTCCGCCGTCGACGGCGGTCCCGATCCCGAGGACAGCACCGCCTGCCCCGGCGTCTTCCGCATCACCTTCCCCCAGACTCCGTACGCCGTTAGCTCCGCCTGGATCTACACGGAGCGCCCCGGCTTCGAACAGATCGACGCCGTCCGCCTCATCGGCGTCACCGTCACCCCCTAGCCCCCACCGGGGATCCTGACTTCCGTTCGCCCTGAGCGAACGCAGCCAGTCGAAGGGGGCTGTCGAAGGACGGGCCGCTCTCCCCTAGCCTCGCTCCATGGCGTTCCGTCTCGCCGTCGCTGCTGACCTCGTCGACGTTCGCTCCTGCGTGAATGCTGCCTACTCGCGCCACCTCCCCCGGATCGACAGCACGCCCGCCCCAATGTCCGCCGACTACGCGTCCCTCATCGACAGAGGCCACGTCCACCTCCTCGAAGAGCAAGGCGCGCTCATTGGCGTTCTGGTCGCGTTCGAGCATGTGGACGACTTCTTCGTCGAGAACGTGGCGGTACGGCCGGAGCGGCAGGGCGAGGGCCACGGTCGGGCTCTGCTCGACCATGCCGCGACGCTCGCACGACGGGCGGGCCGCGAACGGATGCGCCTCTACACCAACGTCGCCATGACGGAGAACCTCGCGATGTATCCCGCCCTCGGTTGGCAAGAGACACACCGCGTCCGGGAGGACGGCTTCGGACGGGTCTACTTCGAGAAGATGGTGACGTAGCCTTCCCCCGTGCGGCCCCGGCTTGCCCTCCTCGCCATCCTCCTCGGCGCCGCTGTATCCCTCGCCGCCGCCTGCTCCGACTCCGCGCAGCAAGACCAAACCTCCCCACCCCCCTTCTTCCTCACAGCCCAAATCGAAGTCCTGAACGACGATCAAGCCCTGATCCGATCGACTCTCACGTGGTGGCACGCCGAGGCCGGCCGCTGGCGCTACGACCTGGATGCCGGCGGCCACGACGGCGAGCCGCCTAAGAGGCACAGCGTCTTCGGCGCGGGACACGAGGTTGTGACGCGGGCTGGCACGGCCTTCGAACGAATCGATGTCGGCCATCCCGCCCCGCCCCGCCTCCTCAGCGCCCTGCTCCTCGGCCCCGTCGAGGCGCGCAGCCTCGACGAATTCATCGAGTTCCTCAACGACCTCGCTGGCGAGCCCAACGCAACCGTCCTCCGCCGGGAGTCCCTCCTCGGCCGCGACACCACCATCGTCGAGGTCGAGCCCGCGTTCAGGGGAGAGGCGAACGGCGTGCCGACCGCGAACGGCAGCGTCCGCTACTGGATCGACGAGACAACCATGATCATCCTTCGCGCGGAACTCGATACCGACGAGGCGCATGCTCTTGCCGAGGTGATCGCCCTCGACCTGGACCCGACCTTCCCAGCCGACCCCTTCTTCGACCCAGACGCCTGATCCCGCTCCCCTACCCTCGCATCATGCCCGACACCCTCCCCCGACGCTCCCCCCCATGAACCTCGACTGGACCCCCCAGCCCGACTGGCGACCCCGCCTCCTCCGCCTCTGCCAACGACTCAAGCAGCGCCAGCCCGACATCCGCGCCTTCCTCCTTGCCGGTGACTACGCCCACGGCGCCCAGGCCGCCGACTCCGTCCTCACCTGTATCGCCTTCTTCCCCGACTGGCGCCCCGACTACCCCCTGGGCAACGTCCAGGCCCTCGACGGCCTCCCCGTCGCCCTCGACTGGCCCACCACCGCCTTCCTCGTCGAAGTTGACGTCGCCCTCCAGGACGACATCCGCGCCCACCGCCTCGCCACCGCCCAGCCCCTGCTCTCCTACGACCCCACACTGGACGGCGTCCTGCGCGACTTCCGCGACCGTTACTTCCATCCTGACGAACGGGCGGCCCGCGTGCGCCGCCTCTGCGACCGCGCCGCCCTCCTGCTCCACGACCCCCACCCCGACCCCGTCACCACCTGGCAGGCCTTCGTCCACGGCATCGGCCCCGCCCTCTGCCATCTCGTCGACGAGCCCCCCGCCCGCCGGCGCATGCTGCCCCGCTTCCGCGACGCCGCCCGCGTCCGCCGCCTGGAGCCGCTGGCCGGGCAGGTCGCCGCTGCCCTCCGCCTCCCCGATCGCGACCCCGTGCTGGCGCTCGCTCAGGCCGAAGCCATGCGCGACCTCGCCGAGGCCCGCATCCGCGCCACCCACGCAGACGCCATTAGCGGCCTCTTGCCCCAATGGACCAGCGCCCTCGAAAAGGGCCGCCGCTCCGTCGCCGTGCTCCAGCACGACGGCGACCCGCTCGCCGCCACGTTCGCCGCCGTCGTCACCGGCCTGTGCATCGATCAGGCGGCGGCCAGCGTCTCCGCGCACTTCCGCACGGACACCGGCCGCACGGACCCCGGCGACACCGACCCCGGCTACGCGGACCGCGCCGCCGCCCTCTACGGCCCCACCGACATCGCGGCCCTACAGCACGTCCTGCACGCGGTCCGGTCCCAGGCGGAGTAGCCCCTAGCCGGCGGCCTCGGCTGCGAAGAACACCTGCAGCTGCTCGCCCGTGATCAGGGGGTGGGTCTCCACCGTCGCGATATCCAGGATGCCAAAGACGTAGCCTGAGAGCTCCATCTCATCCGCTACGTCCAGGATGAAAATCCCGCCGCGCGCGTCGGCGAACACGCCGGACGCTTCCACCTTGCCCGATCCCACGATCTTCCCCATCGCCTCCCCAAACCGAACGCGCGCCGGCGCGACCTGGTCCGGGTCAATCAACGCCTCCCGCGCCTCCAGCCTCAAGAACATCCGCATCCTGCACCCTGTTCCTGGGAAAGCCGCGTAGGCCAAGAGCAGCGGTTGCGAAACGGATCCGAGAAGTGTCGGCGTCGCTACGGCAGGTAGTTGAGCGCGTCCAGCAGCCACTCGTTGTGGTACAGCTCCACGTGCAGATGCGGGCCCGTGCTGAAGCCCGTCGTACCCACCTCCCCCACCGGCTCCCCCGCCGACACCGTCTGCCCCTCTACTACCCAGGCCGGCCCGTTCAGGTGCCCGTAGACGCTCACCCAGCCATTGCCGTAGTCGATCTCCAGGAAGAAGCCCAGTCCGCAGCAGTAACTGCCCCCCGCGCTCGTCACCACGCCGTCCGCCATCGCCAGCGCCGCGCCCCCGTTCTGCGCGATGTCCGTGCCCCGATGCCGCACGCCGCAGTCGTTCGTCCGGCACTCGCCGAACCCGTCCGTCAGCAGCCCCTGCGCCGGCCACACGAATGCCGGCGTGATGATCGGGATCAGAATCTCCTGCCCCGCGATCAGCCCGTTCGGATCGGTCACCCCGTTGTCCCCCGCCTCGACCAGCGCCTCCACGCTCGTGCCAAACTGCGACGCAATCGCCCGCAACGTGTCGCCGCTGCGCACCTCCACAATGATGCCCTCGCGCTCCGGCACCCGCAGCACCGTTCCGAAACCGATAAAGCCCGCGCTCAACCCCGGGTTGTTGGCCAGCAGCGTGTGCGGTGTCACCCCCACCACCGCAGCCACATACTCAATCGAATCGCCGAAGTCCGTTGAGAAGGTGATCGAGACGCGCGGCACCGCCACCGTGCCCGGCACCTGCAGCGTCTGACCCACGCTGATCAGATTCGGATTCAGGCCCGGATTGAGGCCCGTCAGATCGGACGCCTCCAACCCGAACTTCGCCGCGATCCCGCTCACCGTGTCCCCGGCCTGCACCGTATGCGTCAGCCCCGGCGGCGGACCCGCCGGCGCCGTGCCCGGGGGCGGGGGTGGCAGGTCCACGTTCGGCACCACCAACGCCTGTCCGATCCCGATCAGGTTCAGGTTCGCGCCCGGATTCAGCCGTTGCAGCGTGCTCAGATCGATCCCGTGCAACGACGCGATCGCCTCAGCAAAATCGCCCGAACGCACCACGTACGTCGTCAGATCCCCCTCCCCGACCGCCGCCTCCACTCGCACCACCTTGCCCGCCGGCACGCGCAGCGTTTGCCCCACGAAAATGATCGACAAGTCCAGGCTCGGATTCGCCCCGGCCAGCACCGCGAACGGGATCCCAAAGCGATCCGCGATTCCACTCGCCGAGTCGCCCGGCGCCACCACATAGCTGCCACTCGCGGTCGACGCGCCAGTCGACGGCGCCCGCGTCGACTCCCCCGCCCCGCCTGGCACGAACAGCGTTTCGCCCACGAACAAACGGTCCGGATCCACGTGCGGGTTCAGCTGCGAGAGCAGCGCCTGGCTGACCCCAGCGCGCGCCGCGATCCCGCTGAACGTATCCCCCGCCACCACGCGGTACAGCGCCACCACCTGGTCCCCCACGCGTGGCGCACTGCTCGCCGGCTGGCCGCTGCTCGGGACCGGCGTCGCCACGGGCGCGGCGGGGCCCGTCGGCGATGGAACGGGTGTGGGCGCCGGCGCCGGCGCAACGGCTGCCGGGCGGGTCGTGTCCACCACGACCAGCACCAGGCCTGGGATCAGCCGGCTTGCCGTGTACGAGGGATTCAGCGCCAGGATCGTGGAAGGGGTCGTGCCGTAGACATCGGCGATCGCGATCAGCGTGTCACCCAGGCGCACCAGATGCGTGAGTCGCACGCCGTTGCCCACAGACGGCCCCGGCCCTCCCGTCGGCGAGCCCGCCTCGGAATCCTCGGCGTTCGGGCCGTCCTCATTGGCGTCCTCGTCGCTTGGAATCGTGAGCTCCGCGCCCGCCCAGAGCACGTCCGCCGACGCCACGTGTGGGTTCGCGGCCAGCAGCGCCGCCTGAGTCGTCTCGAAGCGCTCCGCGAGCCCGGACAGCGTATCGCCCGGCTGGACCACATAGTTGCTGGCCCGCAACGAACCGGGCAGCGTCAACGCGGCCGCCAGAATCATCGCGCCAAGCGCGATCAAACGCAGAGAAGCGAACATTCGCGGGAATGCCCTTCACCGACATGCCGACCGCCCGTGCTCCAGGATCCCCGAAGCGGCGCCACTGTACGCCGGGGCCCCGCGGACCGCCAAACCCGCCCGGCTTTAGTGCGATCCTTTGCCTGTCTCCCCGACCGACGGCCCCCACCCCGGCGACACCGCCCGCCCATAATCAGGTGCCTCCGCGCGGCAAAGCCGGGAAGCCGATTACAATGCGCGGGATGACGCCTCTTCCCTGCCCAACCCTGCGGACGGGATTCCAATGAACGACCCATCGGTTGGGCCGCGCGCAATCGGTGGCTCGGATGCCGCCGCCATGCCCGCCTGTCCCTTCGTCGGCCGCGCGGACGACCCCGCCCTCGTCGATCCCATGCCGGATTCCGAGCATCGCTGCTACAAGCCCGCCAGCCCGCAGCGCGTCCGTACCGACATTCAGGGGCGCTTCTGTCTCTCCGCGCGCTACCAACGCTGCCCCGTCTATCGCGGCGTCGTTGCGCGTCCGCCCGGCCCGTCGCTCAGCGAACGCGTCTTCGGCGGTGGCCTGCTGGAACTGATCGGCTCGCGTGAAGGCATCGCCTTCATCCTCTTCGCCATGCTCATCCCCGCCGCCATCGGCGTCGGCTTCGCCGTGCTCGACGACGACGGCGCCGCCACTCCCGCAACCTCCCAGGCCGTGATCGCGGCCAACGACGACGCCGCCGCGCCCGGCGATCCGCCGACGCTGCCTGCGAACGACGCCGAGGAGGCGCAGGCGCAGACGCAAGAGCCCGCAACGACGCCCGCACAGGAAGAGCCCGCCCCCGTCGCAGAGGAGCAGGCCGCCGAGCCCGAGCCCCAAGAGCCCGACCCCGATCTGACGCCGCGGGAGCAACTCCTCGCCTGGACCGAACTGACCGAGCACGCGGTCCAGCCCGGCGACAGCCTTGGCGCCATCGCCACCGAATACGGCACCACCATCGAAGCGATCGCCGTCTACAACGGCATCTCCGATATCAACACCATCACCATTGGTCAGGTCGTGACGGTGCCGATCGGCTTCACCGCTCCGCTCGATATCCAACAGACCACCGCCGGCGGAACCCAGGTCGTCGAAACGCCACCCCCGGACGCCGGCGACGGCACGGACGACGGCACGGACGACGGCACGGACGACGGCACGGACGACGGCACGGACGACGGCACGGACGACGGCACGGACGACGGCACGGATGACGGCACGGACGATG
>QGNQ01000003.1 GCA_003228175.2 Chloroflexota bacterium | reverse complement strand
CTGGGCCGCCGGTGTGCAGGTAGCGATCGAAGGCGTCGCGCACGCTCTCCGCGTGCCCACTTTCGACCAGCGCCTGCGCGACGTGTGGCCGCCCGACCGCTGCCTCGCCGGCGATCTCCAATACGCGCTCCCAGCGAAGATCCATGCCTAACGCGGCCAGCTTGGCCAGCATCGTCTTGCCGCGGGCCATACGCCCGTCGCGGTAGGTCGCGAGCTGGGTCTGGAGCCGCGGTTGCTCGATGGAGGTGAAGAATCCCAGGATGTGAGCGTCGCCGCCGTCCGGCAGGTCGGCGCTGAGCTCCAGCCCGGGGATCAGGCGGACGCCCGCTTCGTCGGCGGCCTGCTGCGCCTCCGCGATCCCTTCGGTCGTGTCGTGATCGGTCAGCGCGACGACGCGGACGCCGTTCGACGCCGCCCGCCGAATTAGGGCGGCCGGGGCCAGGATGCCGTCGGAGCGGTTGCTATGGGTGTGAAAATCGCCGATCGCCATCGCGTGCCTCTCGCTCAGTTCGATTCCAGTACGCGGTCGACGCGCTCAATGCTGGTGGCGCGCCCGGTCGTTTCGTCGATCTCGACGACGACGGCGCAGAAAACCGCAACGCCCTCCGTCTCCGGTGGCAGACGCTGAGGCCGGCCCGTGCGGAACTTCGCCAGGACCGCGGGCGCCGCGCTGCCGATGATCGAGTCACGCGCTCCGCACATGCCCAGGTCCGTGACGAAGGCGGTGCCCTGCGGCAGCAGTCGCGCATCGGCGGTGGGGACGTGCGTGTGCGTGCCCACGACCGCCGCTGCCCGGCCGTCCACGTGCCAGCCCATCGCTTGCTTCTCCGAAGTGGCCTCGGCGTGAAAGTCGATCAGGGTAGGCAGGCCGGCCGGGAGCGACGCCAGCAGCTGGTCGGCGCCGGCGAACGGATCGTCGACGGGCTCCATGAACGTGCGACCGATCAGGTTCAGCACGGCCAAGCGACCGTCGTGCCAGACGCCGCTGCCGGGCGCGCCCGGGGGATAGTTGGCGGGGCGCAAGACGGGCAGCTCGCTCTGCAAGGTCTCGGCGTAATCGGCGATGGCCCAGGTGTGGTTGCCGCCGGTGAGCACGTCCGCGCCGCTGTCCAGCAGCTCCTGCGCGATCTTGCCCGTTGTGCCGCGACCGGCGGCCGCGTTCTCGGCGTTGACCACGACGTAGTCCAGGCCCAGTTCGCTGCGCAGTCCCGGTAGCAGCGTGCACACGGCGCGACGCCCCAGCTTGCCCATCACGTCGCCAACGGCGAGGACCCGCATGATCGTCCCTACCGGGCGACCTCAGTCGCGCGCATCTCTCGCAGCACGGTGACGCGGATCTGGCCCGGGTAGGTCAGGCCCTCTTCGATGCGACGGCTGATGTCGCGCGCCAGCCGCATCGACTCCAGGTCGTCGATCCGCTCAGGGTCAACGATGACGCGCACCTCACGGCCTGCCTGAATGGCAAACGAGCGCTGCACGCCCTCGAACGAGTTGGCGATCTCTTCCAGCGCCCGCAGCCGCTCGATGTAGCGGTCCGCAGATTCCCGACGCGCCCCCGGGCGCCCGCCCGAGATAGAGTCGCAGACCTGCACGATGACGGCCTCCGTGCTGGTCATTTCAACTTCGTCGTGGTGGGCCTCAATACAGTTGGCGATCGTGTCGCTGAGCTTGAAGCGGCGCGCCATATCGCCACCGATCAGGGCGTGCGTGCCTTCCACTTCGTGGTCGACGGCTTTGCCGATGTCGTGCAGGAGCGCGCCGCGCCGCGCGATGTCCGGGTCGACGCCCATTTCCTCCGCCAGCATGCCAGCCAAATGGGATGTCTCCACGGCGTGGCGGAGCTGATTCTGCCCGTACGATGTGCGATACAAGAGCCGCCCGAAGATATTGAGCAAATCGCTCGGGAGGCCACCACAGCGGGCGTCGAGCGCGGCCTGCTCGCCGGCGTCGCGGATGTTCTGATCGATCTCGCGGGTCGCCTTCTCCACCTGCTCTTCGATGCGCGTGGGGTGGATGCGACCGTCGGCGACGAGCCGGGCGAGCGCAACCTTGCCAATTTGGCGCCGCACCGGGTCGAAGGCGGACATCGTGACCGCGTCCGGGGTGTCGTCAATGATCACGTCGCAGCCGGTGGCCAGCTCCAAGGCGCGGATGTTGCGCCCCTCGCGACCAATGATGCGCCCCTTCATCTCGTCGCTGGGAATCGGCACGACCGAAACGGTGGACTCGGTCGAGACCTCCGTCGCGACCCGCTGGACGGCGATCGCCACGAACTTGCGCGCCCGCTCCATCGCTTCTTCTTTGATCGTCGACTCGGTCTCGCGTACCCGACGGTTGACGTCGTCGCGGATCTCATCATCGATCAGGCCCATGAGCTTGTCGCGCGCCTGGTCTGTCGTCAGCTGTGCGACGGCTTCCAGCCGCTCCCGCTCCTGCTCCACCAAGTGCTCGATCTCGTCTGCGCGTGTGTCCAGATCCCGCTGCCGCGAGCGCAGTCGTTGGTCCTGGACATCGAGTTCGCTGTTCTTGCGGTCGAGCGACTCTTCGCGCTTGATCAGGCGGTCCTCGTGCCGCTGTTGGTCGTCACGAGACTTGCGCAGATCCGCTTCTGTGTCGCGGCGGGCGCCGAGCACCTCTTCTTGCGCCTCGATCAGTCGGGACTTGGCTTCTTGCTCCGCACGTTCGGTGATTCGCGACGCCTCAAGGCGCGCTTCTTCCCGTGGATCGGGACCACCGCCGCGCAGGAGCCGCATGATGGCTCCCAGCATGGTGTTTCCTCATCGTCGGGCGGCGATGCTCCAGCGATGCTGCCCGGGTGTCATAACCGTCTAATGGATCAGGCGGTCGAGTGTTTTCCGTCCGCATCACGATGCGGAATCCCATGGTACGGGGGCGGGCAAGCGCGCGCTAGGAATGCGCCGCCACGGTCGCTCGCGTCGGAGAGACCAGGGCCTAGACGAGCGTGATCGTCGGATCAGACGGGACGACGTGGAGGATCGGCGCTGGCGGGGCCCAGGCCGCCCGCAATGCGCGCTGGGTGGTGCCGGAGGCGAACCCCCGACGCAGCAGCAGGCCGCCGGTGCGCTTGCGGAACGCTTCCCAGGCCTCACCCCAGTCTTCGCGGTCTGCGTCGTCGTTGACTGGCGCGAGGCGGACGCGGGCACGTTGGCCGACGGCGATGGCGAGCGCCGCCGCGTCGTCATCGATATCTCGCGTCACCTCCTCCGCGATCCCGCTGTCAACGCCCTGCGAGCGGAGCTCGGAGCGGATCATGCGCTGCGACCGCGGCTGTGCGCGCAGGCGGCTCTCCACCCAAGCACTCGCGAAGGCGTGGTCGTCCAGGTACCCCTGCTGGGCCAGATGCGAGAGCGTGTCATCCGCCACCTCACGTGTCACTCCCTTGTTGCGAAGCCGGCGCTGTAGATCGACGCGCGAGCGCGGTCGGTTCGCCAGCCAGCGCAGGACCAGCCGTTCGGCGTCGTGACGGCCGGCCTGGCGCGCCAAGCGATCGAGGAACACGGGCTCGATCTGCTGCCCCACGGTGAGCCGGTGGGCGGGCAAGAAGTCCCGATCGCAGCGCAACTCGGAGCCATCGTCGAACGTGACGTGGACGGCCCGCCCCTTGCGCAGCACCGCGACGACTTGCGGCATCGCAGCCCGCCGGCCCAGTCGTCCCGCGCCCCTAGCCGGCTCCGGCGGCGGCGCGGAGTTGCTCAGGAACCTCCGGCGCGTCGGCGTCCGGCGTTGCTGCATCGGCGGTGGCGTTGCTGTCGAGCGGCGCCAGGCCGGCGGCCTCGCGGATCTCCGTGTCGAGTTGGCTGGCGATTTCGGGGTTCTCGATCAGGAATACCTTGGCGTTCTCGCGGCCTTGGCCCAGCCGCGTCTCGCCGTAGGTGTAGAACGCGCCCGCCTTCTTGATCACCTCGTTCTCGGTGCCCAGGTCGAGGATGTCGCCCTCGTAGGAGATTCCTCGTGTCGCGCCGGTGAACATGATGTCGAACTCGGCGACGCGGAACGGCGGCGCGACCTTGTTCTTGACGACCTTCGCGCGGACACGGCCGCCGATCACGATCTGGTCCTTTTTGAGTTGCTCAACGCGGCGCAGCTCGATGCGCACAGAGGAGTAGAACTTCAGGGCCCGACCGCCGGGGGTGACCTCCGGATTGCCAAAGACCACGCCCACCTTCTCACGCAGCTGGTTGATGAAGATCAGGGACGTGCGCGAACGGGCGGTGACGGCCGTGAGCTTGCGCAGCGCCTGCGACATCAGACGGGCCTGCAGGCCGACGTGCGCGTCGCCCATCTCCCCCTCGATCTCGGCGCGGGGGACCAGGGCGGCGACGCTGTCGACCACGATCACATCCAGCGCGTTGCTGCGAATCAGCGCTTCGGTGATCTCCAGTGCCTGCTCACCGGTGTCGGGCTGCGAGATGAGCAACTCATCGATGTTGATGCCGATGCCGGCGGCGAAGGACGGGTCCAGCGCGTGCTCCACATCGATGTAGGCGGCCTGTCCGCCGGCGCGCTGCGCTGACGCGATCACATGCTGGGCCAGGGTCGATTTTCCGGTGCTCTCGGGGCCGTAGATCTCAATGATGCGCCCGCGGGGAACGCCGCCAATGCCCAGCGCGATGTCCAGGCCGAGCGCGCCAGTGGAGATCGACTCGACCTGGAGGTTCTTGGAGGCCTCGCCCAGCTTCATCACGGCGCCAACGCCGAACTGTCGCTCGATGTCGGCGAGGACATCGCTCAGCGCGTCCGGATCGTTCGCGTCGGCCAGCTTGGCCGTGAATTCCTTCTTCTCGCGCGGCTTACCGTTCAGTCTTGCCATGGGGACCCCTCTTGACCGACCGTGCTCAGCATAGTGGCGGGCCCATTCCCTCTGGGCGGGCGCCCGTTTGCTGGCGGTGTGTTCAGAACACGCGTTCGCGTGAGACGGCACTGTCGCACAGGTGTTCTGATAGTGCAAGTAGGCGAACGGTCGGGAATAGGTCCGAACGATGCTGAACACTGATCACGATGCCGCCGCTGTGCGTATCCGCGTGCGACTGCTGCCCCGTGCGCGCGGCGACGCCATCGTCGGCCGGGACGATTCGACAGGCGAATCCGTATTGCGCGTGCGCGTGGCCGCGCCCCCGCTCGATGGCCGAGCGAACGCGGCGCTGGTTAAACGACTGAGCAAGGCGCTGGGCGCGGCGCGCCGGGATGTCGTGGTGGTGCAGGGGGAGAGGCAGCGGGACAAGCTGGTCGAAGTGCGAGGGCTGTCGGAGGAGGAGCTGCGGCGTCGGTTGGCGAGCGACTAGGCGTTGTCGAGCAGGATGCCCTGGATGATGCTGAGGCCGATCAGCAGCACCATTGGCGACAGATCGATCATTCCGATGATCAAGAACCGACGCATCGGCGCCAAGACCGGCTCGGTGATGTCGGTCAGGAACTTCACGATCGGGTTGCTGTAGTCCAGCGGCTTGTTGGTGATCATGGGCAGCCAGCTCATGAGCACGCGCGCGAGCACGATGAAAAAGAAGACTTGCAGAATGATCGCCGCAATCTCGACGCCGTTCATGAGTCGCCCAGTTCTTGCGTGCGTCGGTAGGCAGCGATGATCGCCTCCATCATTCCGGCGCGCACCCCGTTCTGCTCCATGGCGCGTAAGCCCTCGGCGGTGGTGCCGCCGGGTGATGTCACCATGTCGCGAAGCAGGGCAGGGTGCAATCCGGATTCCTGCGCATATGCGGCCGAGCCCAGCGCGGTCTGTAATACCAGCTCGCTCGCCAGATCCCGACGCATGCCGATCTGGACGGCGCCATCGATCATGGCCTCCAGGATCAGGAAGAGGAAGCCGGGTCCCGATCCGCTGACCGCCGTGGCCATGTCGATGTGGCGCTCATCGGGGACGTAGATCTGCTGGCCCAAGGTTTGCAGCATCTCCGCAACCTGCGCCCGCTGCGACTCGGACACTTCCGGGGGGGCCGTCCAGGCCGTCAGCCCCTGCCCAATCTGGGCCGGCGTGTTCGGCATCGCTCGCACGACGGCGCGATGCCCCAGGTGATCGCGCAGCGCGTGAATCGCCACGCCCGCCATGATCGAGATGACCAGCTGCTGGGGCAGGATCAGGCCCTGCAGCGTCTGGCCCAGGCTGGGGAAGTCCTGCGGCTTCACGGCCATGAAGACGACCGGCGCGTCCTTCGCCGCCTCAACCGGGTCCGCCGTCGTGACGACGCCGAGTTCGGCCGCGAGCGACGCGCGACGCGCGTCGGCGATCTCGCAGATCGTGATCGCGCCGGGCTGCGCCAGGCCGTTGCTGATCAGGGCGCGCGTGAACGTTTGCCCCATGGTGCCGCCACCAACCACGCAGAACGCCTTATCCGTCATCACAGGCTCCCGTTTCCCGCGCCGCTAGCGGTCGCCGAAGATCGCGCGACCGATACGCACAATCGTCGCGCCCTCGGCGATCGCAACTTCGAAGTCATTGCTCATGCCCATACTCAACTGGCCCATACTCAACTGGCCCATACTGCGCTGGCCTCTCCGGGGCTCGCCGAGCCTGTTTGCGTCGCGCAGGCGGCGGAGCTCCGCGAAGATCGGTCGCGCACGTTCCGCCTCGACCGAAAGTGGTGCGACGGTCATCAGCCCTACGACCTGCAGATTCGCGAGCGGCTGGATCGTCGCCAGCGCGTCGGAGAGCTCCGCCGGCGCGAAGCCCTGCTTGCTGGCCTCACCGGCCACGTTGACTTCCAACAGCACCGGGATTGGCCCGGGGAGGCGTCGCTCCAAGGCGACTGCGAGTCGCACGGAATCGACACTCTCGATCATATCAAAGGCCCCGCCGTGCCTGGCTTTATTGGTTTGCAGATGACCGATCAGGTGGAAGCGGGCGTCGGACCCGGTCAGGGCGTCGATCTTGGGCAAGGCCTCCTGGACACGATTCTCGCCGAACAGCGTCTGGCCGGCGTCCAGGGCGACCCGCAGCGCCTCGATGGGGAACGTCTTGGAGACCGCCACCAGGCGCACATCGGCGGGATCGCGGCCTGCGGCTTCCGCCGCGTCCACGATCCGCCGCTGGATTCGCTGCAGGTTGTGGGGAACGCGATCCCAGGCCGGGGCCGTGGTGGGGGTTGTCATGGCGCGGGCCGGCCGCCGCTCAGCAGACCCCGCAGAGCTTGCAGCCGATTTCAGGAGGCGGACAGGCGATGGTGAACTTCGACCGCAGGTGCTTGTCCCACTCCCGCTCGAAGAAGCGCGCCGTGATGCCCGTGTCGACGCCACTCCAGGGCATCGGGCCCTCCCCCCAGGGAAGGGGCCCGTCCAAGCCCCACTCCGCCGCCGCCCGCATCCAGGAGGCACGCGTGTTGTCCGGCATCGACAAGATCGCCGAGGCGAGCCGCCGGTCGGAACGCGAACAGATGTCGTCGATCCGGGCCCAGTTGGGGCTGTCCCCGCGCATCACGATGCCGGTGCCCTTGAAGGCGTCGCGCAGCATCCGAATGCGGCCGTTGACGAGCTTCGCGTCGCTCTGCGGCAGGTGCTGGTAGGCGGTCGCTGGCTTTGGCACCAGGGGGCCCACGCTCATCACCAGTTCCGTCCCGTGCCCGGCGGCGTCCAGCCGTTGCTTCATATCGACGCCGAGACGCGCCATCTCACGAATGTCCTCGTCCTCTTCTTCGGGCAGGCCGACCAAGAAGTAGGTCTTCATGCGACGCATGCCCGCCGTGCCCACTTTCTCCGCCGCGTCCAGGATTTGGTCGTGCGCGACGGCCTTGTTGATCTTCGTGCGCATGCGCTCGCTGCCGGCCTCCGGTGCGACGGTGACGGTGCGTGTGCCACCGCGGCTGAGCACGCCCAGCAGATCCGGCGAGAGGTTGTCGACGCGCAGCGAGCTGACCGACACCTGGGCGCCGCGTCGCTCCGCCTCCAGCGCCAGCGTCGGCAACTCCGGATGGTCCGCGACCGCCGCGCCCAGCAGTCCCACCCGCGGCGAGAACTCCAGCCCACGGTCGACCTGCTCCAGCAATCCCTCAATGGGCCGATAGCGCGGGGGTCGAAAGACGTACCCGGCGATGCAGAAGCGGCAGCCGCGCCCGCAGCCGCGCGCCGCCTCGATCAGGGTCATGTTCGAGAGCTCCGTGTCGTCTGTGAGCACGGCCGACATGGCCTCGGTCTCGCCGATCTCGCGCACCCACTGTCGCTCCACGCCGTTGGCCGCACCCAGCGCCGGCACGAACACGCCGGGCACCTTCGACAGCGCCACCAGCAAATCCTCGCGATTGCCGGAGATCCCCTCGCGGATCGTTTCGACAAGCTGATCGAGGATCGGTTCGGCCTCGCCGATCACGAACGCGTCGAAGCAGTCCGAGAGCGGCATCGGATTCGTGATCACTGCGGCGCCGCCCGCGATCACCACGGGGTGGCGCTCGTCGCGGTGGGAGGCGAAGGCCGGCAGGCCGGCCGCTTGCAGGGATCGCACCACGTGGTAGTAGTCGATCTCGTAGGTCAGGGTGTAGGCGAGGACCGGGAAGTCCATCAACGGACGCTGCGACTCAATCGTGACGACGGGTCCGGGGATCTCGTCGATCCCGGGCGGGTCGTAGAAGGCGCGCTCGCAGACGACGTCCGCCTTGGCGTTGAGCAGCCGGTAGATCACCTGCAGGCCTAGGTTGGACATGCCGATCTGGTAGCTGTTGGGGTAGACCAGCGCGAACGGCAGCCGCCCGCCCCAGTCCTTGCGCACACCACCACGCTCTGTCGCGAGACGGGCGCGCGCGGTTGTCACCGCGGATCGTTCGGTACGTTTCGCCATGCTGGGAGTATAGGTCGGGAGTGAGTCAGGGCCTCATCGTGGCGCACACCGCACGACGCCTAGGACACAGCGGCACACGGTATGAATACGGGCATGCACGAAGAAGGTCGGCAGCGACGGCTGCCGACCTTCTTCTCGTCTGGGCCAGATTCGCGATCGGGCTGGGTGCTAGCGCTTGCGGGCGCCTGCCTTCTTCGCGGCTTTCTTGGCTGGGGTCTTCTTGGTGGGGGCCTTCTTGGCCGATTTCTTGGCAGCGGTCTTCTTCGCGGCTTTCTTGGTGGCGGTCTTCTTGGCCGGGGATTTCTTGGCGGCCGCCTTCTTGGCCGGGGCCTTCTTCGCAGCTTTCTTCGCGGCTTTCTTGGCGGGGGCCTTCTTGGCAGCCGTCTTCTTGGCGGCGGTCTTCTTGGCGGCGGTCTTCTTGGCGGGAGCCTTCTTGGCGGCGGTCTTCTTGGCGGCGGTCTTCTTGGCGGGAGCCTTCTTGGCGGCCGTCTTCTTGGCGGCGGTCTTCTTGGTGGCCTTCTTCTTCGCGGTCTTCTTCGCTGCGGGCATTGGGCTGGGTCCTTCCCCGGTCGTTCGCATCTGATTGACCTCCGCTCGACGAGCGGATGGGTGCGATGCGGGCTTTGAATTCATTACAGCGTGCGATCTGTCTTGCGACAAGGACACACGTCATTATTTTTCGTGCTTCACGATCATGCTCGCCCGCGTGCAAACGACGGCACGCGCCCCGGCGGGCACGATCATGCGCGTATTCCCGAGCGACAGATCAGCGCTGAAGGGCTATGCGTCCGCCGCCTCATCGATCCCGACGCGCGCGAAGACCTGCTCCGCACGGGACCCATCACGGTAGACAGTGATCCCCTTGCAGCCCTCGCGCCAGGCCATGACGAAGGCGGAGCGGACATCGTTGCGGGGGGCGTCGTGCGGGAAGTTGATCGTCTTCGAGACCGCGTTGTCAACGTGGCGCTGAAAGGCGGCCTGCATGCGCACGTGCCAGGGCCATGCGATTTCGTGCGCGGTTACGAAGACGCGAGCGGCGCCGGTTGGCAGCGTGCCGGGGGCGTCGCGCAGCGCCCCTCCCGAGGCAAGATGTTCTGCCACGGCCTCGCTCCACCAGCCCCCGCGTTGCCCGATCCGACGCAGGGCCGGGTGCACCTCGCGGAGGCGCGTCAGACGGCCCGGATCGCTCGCGTCCAGATGGTGGCGACGCTCGTAGGCCAGGGCGAAGACGGGCTCAATCCCGCCCGAACAGCCGGCGATAATGCTGATCGTGCCCGTCGGGGCGATCGTCGTCCGGGTGGCGTTGCGGTAGCGCGGCCCGCCCGGGTCAAAGATGGAGCCCTGCCAGGCCGGGAATGCGCCGCGCTCCGCGCCCAGCGCTTCTGAGGCGGCGTTCGCGCGCTGCTGAACGAAGGCCGCCAGCTCGCTCGCCTGGGCCAGTGCCGCATCCGAGTCATAGGGGATGCCCAGCGCGAAGAGCAGGTCGGCGAAGCCCATCAGGCCCAGACCGATCTTGCGGGTGCTGAGCGTGGCCCGCGCGATCTCCGGCGAGGGATACTGATTGACATCGATCACGTTGTCCAGGAAGCGCACCGCCACGTCGATCGCGTCGGCCAATTCGTCCCAGTCCAACGTCGATCCGTCCAGCGTGACGAACTTGGACACGTCGATCGATCCGAGCGTGCACGATTCGTAGGGCAGCAACGGCTGCTCGCCGCAGGGGTTCGTGGACTCGATCGCGCCCAGCGCCGGCGTGGGGTTGTCGCGATTGATCCGGTCCAGGAAGACGATCCCCGGGTCGCCGTACTGCCAGGCCTGGGCGCTCATCAGCGACAGCAGCTCGCGGGCGCTGCGGCGTCCCACTTCCTGCCTGTTGCGCGGATTGACCAGCGCATAGTCGGAATCGTCGAGGGCGGCCTGCATGAACGCGTCGTCCACCCCGACCGACAGGTTGAAGTTGCGCAGCTTGGCGCTCTCGTCCTTGGCGCGCACGAATCGCTCGATGTCCGGGTGGCGCACATCGAGGACCGCCATGTTCGCGCCGCGCCGGGCGCCGCCCTGTTTGATGGCGTCCGTTGCCGCGTCGTAGACCTCCATGAACGAGACCGGTCCGCTGGCCACGCCGTGGGTCGTCTGGACCAAGTCATTGCTGGGCCGCAGTCGCGAGAAGGCGAAGCCCGTGCCGCCGCCGCTCTGATGGATGAGCGCCGCGTGCTTGAGCGAGTCGAAGATGCCCGGCAATGAATCCTCCACCGGCAGCACGAAGCAGGCCGCCAGCTGTTGTAGCTCCAAGCCCGCGTTCATCAGGGTGGGCGAGTTAGGCAGGAAGCGCAGGCGTTGCATGAGGGCGAAGGCGCGATCGGCGAACGCGGCCGGATCGCCGCCGTGACGCGACTCCGCCTGTGCGACCGCCTGCGCGACCCGGCGGAACATCTGGCTGGGCGTCTCGATGGTGTCGAGCGCGTCGTCCCGGCGCAGGTAGCGCCGCTCAAGGACCACGCGAGCGGCGTCGCTGAGTCCGGGCTCGTCTGGGGTCGCTGGGACGGGAGGCGGCATCGACTCCTCCGCGGCTAGTCGACAGTGCTTGTTTCGGAGATTGGCGTCTCGGGGACGGGCACTGCGGGGACGGGCACTGCTTCGGGGGCGGGCACTTCGGGGACGGGCGCCACGGAGGCGGGCGCCTGGGCCGCGGGTGCTGTGCTCGCTCCGGGCGCGGCCGCGTCCGCGGGGCCTGCCTGCGTGCTGGGCGTCGCGTTCGACGCCGGTGCGCTGTTGGCGATGCCCGGCAGGCGCGGCTGCGCCCCGGCGCTCGCTGCGGCCGCCGCCGTCGGGCGCTCCGCTGCGGCCAGCTCGCGTCGCAGTGCAGCGAAGTCTTCCGGACGGCGGAACACGGCGCCGAAGCGGAATGCGGTCACCCGATCCAGCGCGTGCAGCTCCGCCCAGACCCATTCACCGATCGTGGCGCTGGCGATCTCGGCTCGGCCGGTTTGCACGGCGCGTGTGCGGATCGATTCAACGATCCGATCGACCTCCGCTTCGGGCAGGGGGCGTTTGACGGCGGCGAGGCGAATGCCGTGGCGCACCTTGTCGTGCTGGAAGGACTCGCGGCGTTCATCGTGCTTGACGACGACCGGTTCCAGCTCCGCGATGCGTTCGTAGGTCGTGAAGCGGTGCTCGCAGCCGGAGCAGGTGCGGCGGCGTCGAATCGCGTCTTTGGAGGGACGCGAATCGATCACATTCGTCTCGCTGCTACCGCAGTGCGGACATTCCATAGGGGCATGATATCGCCGCGCGCGAGCCGGCGTTGGGCAGGGCTCCGGACGGGGCTGCGGTTGGCCCGGGCGGGAACGAAAACGGGGGAGCGGCGCTATCTCCCAATGACGCCGCTCCCCCTGGTCGTGCTAGCTCTTGAGGAGCCAGAGAATCTGCGAGTCCGGCCCTCCTTTCCTGTTGGCTGGGTGTGCCCTGCCGGGTGGCTACTGCGCAGCGACGCGTCGTCGGCGCAGGAAGGCAGGCAATTCCACGTCGTCGCCCTCGACGCCGATGGCGTCCAGCAAATCGGACGACCATCGGCTCGCATCAACGGCGACAGGGGTCTCTTCTTCAATCTCCGATCGACCGGCGAAGCCCGTCGCGATCACGGTGATGCTGACCTCGTCGCCGAGGGTGGGATGCACCGCCGTGCCGAAGATGATCTCGGCCTCCGGATCGACCATCTCCTGGACCACCTTGGCCGCCAAGTTGAGCTCCATGAGCCCCAGGTCGCCGGACGAGGTGATGTTGAACAGGACCTTGCGCGCACCTGTGATGTCGGTCTCGAGCAGCGGGCTCGCGATCGCCGCTTGGGCCGCGTCCACGGCGCGATTGGGGCCGCTGCCCCGTCCGATCGCCATCAGCGCCTGGCCGCCTTGGCCCATCACCTTCTTGACGTCGTTGAAATCCAAGTTGATTTCGCCCGGCGTCGTGATGACGTCGGAGATACCGCTGATCCCCTGTCGCAGCACGTCGTCCGCGAGGGCGAAGGCCCGGCTGGCGGAGACGTCCGCATCAGCCAAAGTCAGTAGGCGGTCGTTGGGGATCGTGATGACCGTGTCGGCGAACTCTTCCAGCCGATTGATGCCGGCCAGGGCCGCCTGCCGCCGCCGGGCGCCCTCGAACGCGAACGGCTTCGTGACAACAGCGATGGTGAGCGCGCCGGACTGCTTCGCGATCTCCGCGACCACGGGCGCGGCGCCGGTGCCGGTGCCGCCGCCCATGCCGGCCGCGACGAAGACCATGTCCATCCCCCGCACCGCCTCCAGAAGGTCGGCGCGGGATTCGTCGGCCGCCTTCTGGCCCAGCTCCGGGTCGCCACCAACGCCGAGACCGCGCGACACTTTGTCGCCGACGCGGATCGTTTCCGCGGCGCGGCTCTGTTCCAGCTGTTGGGCGTCCGTGTTGATCGCCAGGAAGCGGACCCCGTTGATCCCTTCTTGGATCATGCGGTCCACGGCGTTGCATCCGCCCCCGCCGACCCCGATCACCTTGATCGGCGGCAGCCCATTCAGATCGTCGTATCCAGACATCCGGCTCTCCTTTTACCCCGCCACCAGTTTTTGGGGTCGTTGGTTGCCGGCCGGTCCGCCCCCCACGAGCGAACCGGTACCGTTTCGCGCTACTGCGGCAGGAATACCCTCCCCAATCGGCCGACGCCGCGGACGAGGCCAAGCACACTGCCGCCCGCCGGCATACGCAGCCGTACCGGCTGCCCGTTCGGTTCGATCAGAGCGTCCGTCATCCAGCGCAGCACGCCCAAGCTGCTCGCGTAGGCCGGTCCTGCCACCTGATCCGCCAGGCCGTAGAGCTCCGGTACTTGTCCAATCCGCGCCGGCAGCCCGGTGCGCGCCTCCGCCAGCGCGGTCAGGCCTTCGAGTTCGGCGGTGCCGCCGCTGATCACCATGCCGGCCGAGATTGCGCCCACGTGGCCGGCGCGCTGCACTTCGACCAACGCCATTGACAAGATCTCCTCAATGCGCGCCTCGACGATTTCTGCGATGAGCCGTCGGTGCACTTCGCGCCGCTCGTCCTGCCCGAAGGCGGTCAGCGCGACGGTCTCATCGCTGGGGACGGTGGTGGAGATCGCTGCGCCGTAGCGGGTCTTGGCCTGCTCCGCGACCATGAACGGGCAGCGCAGCCCGGCCACGAGGTCCCGCGTCACATGCGACCCGCCGATCGGCAGCGCCGCCGTGTGCACGATCGCCCCATCCAGGTGCACGGCGATATCCGTTGTGCCGCCGCCGATATCGATCGAGACCACGCCCTCCTGCTGCTCATCCGCGTCCAGGACGGCGGCGGAGGTCGCGACGGGCGCCGCGATCAGCGCCTCCACCTGCACGTTCGCGCCCTCAACGCACTTCATCACGTTCTGCAGCGCGTTCACGCCACCGGTGACGATGTGCATCTCCACGTCCAGGCGCTGACCGTGCATGCCCACCGGGTCGCTGACCCGGTCCTGCCCGTCGACCACGAAGAAGCGTGGCAGGGCGTGCATGAGTTCGCGGTTGCTCTTCAAGCTCACGTTGCGGGCCGCGTCGATCACGCGCTGGGCGTCGTCCGCGCTGATCGGGCGGCCGGCATCAGGCACGGCGACGATCCCGCGGTTGTTCAGCGAGGCCAGGTGCGCCCCGGAGACGCTCACGCCGGCCGAGAGGATGCGGGTGCCCGAAGCTCGCTCCGCCTTCTCGATTGACGCGACGATCGCGGCGGTCGCTTGCCCAATACTGCTGATCTGGCCCTTCTCGATGCCGGCGGATGGGACCACGCCGGCGCCCAGAATGCGCAGCATGCCGCCCTCGGCGGTATCGCCCACGATCGTGGCGATCTTGGTGCTGCCCAGATCGATGGCCGCAATGGCGGTTCCTCTGGCCATCCCTGTCTCCTTACTCTGGTGCGCCTTACGACGCGGTTTCTTCCCGGCGCACGTCTTCCGGCGTGATCCGAGTTGCCCGACCCAGTCCTAAGCCAATCTCTACCGCGGGCCGTGTGCCGAAGCGCAGGTCCGCCGTCAACAATGGTTCGCCGCGCCGCTGCGCCTCGCGTTCAAGTTGCTCCCACACGGCGTACTTGAAGTCGAAGCCCGCCGCGTCGCCAAAGGTGACGCGGCCGTGGCGCGTGACGACGGTCAGCCCGGTGCGCAGGGACCATTCGAACGCCACGATCTCGGGGCCCTTGCGCGGCACGCCGATGTCTTCGATGCGCTGGATCAGGTCCACCGCATCCAGGCCCACCACCGCGCCCGCGCGGATCGCAGGCAGCGACGAGACCTGTCGCACAAGGATGCTGTCCTGGGACGCCTCGACGCCCTCCAAGACGACGCCTTCGCGGTCGACGGCCCAGATTTCGCCCTGCGCTTGCCAGCGCACCCAGGGCTCGCGCTCGGTGATCACGACGTGAATCGAGTTGGGCCACTCGCGACTGACGCGGGCGTCCTTGATCAGCGGCTGCTGGCGAATGCGCTCGCGCGCGGCGCTGAGGTCGGCCAGTAGGAAGTTCTCACCGCTGAGCGCGGCCAACTGCGCGACCGCGTCGGGCGAGACCCGCTGGGCTCCGCTCACGCTGACGCTGCGGATCTCCATCAGTGGCGAGTTCAAGGCGCCCACGACCGCCGCGCCCACCGCCAGCAGGATGAGCAACGCGATCAGCGTGATCCAGCGCGGATGCCAACCCCGATGGGTGATCTCCGGCTGCGCCAGCGGTTCGTCGTCCGTCGTCGTGATCTGGTCCCGGTAGAGGGGGTCAATGGGGCCACTGTTCTCGGTGAACGAGCCCCGGGTGAACGGGTTCGGCGGCAAAGAGCTAGGCACGGTGGCGCCTCCCGTCGGCGCGCGCCAGCGCCAGTCCGGCGAGTCGCGCGATGAGCGCATCGAAGGGCAGACCGGCCGCGGCCCACAAGCGAGGGAACATGCTGGTGCTCGTGAAGCCGGGCAACGTGTTGATCTCATTGATGAGGACCTCATCGGCGCCGCGCAGCAGGAAGTCCACTCGCGCGAAGCCGGAGCCGTCGATCGCCTCGAAGGCGCGCACGGCCAGGGCCTGCGCGCGCGCCGCCACGGCCGGCTCCAGGTCCGCCCGCACGATTAATTCCGTCGACGGATCCTCGTATTTGGCGGTGTAGTCGTAGAAGTCGCGCAGCGTGCGGATCTCGCCCGGGTGCGTCGCCTCCGCTGTGCGACCGTCGGCGGCGGCGTCCGCCGACGAGCGTGCCAGGACAGCGCACTCGATCTCCCGCCCCACGATGCCTTCCTCGACGACGACCTTGCGGTCGAAGCGCAAGGCCTTCTCCACACTGGGCCCGATCTCCTCGCGATTGTGAATCTTCACGACGCCCACGCTGCTGCCGCCATTGGCCGGCTTCGCGAACAGCGGTAGCGGCATCGCAGCCAGTTCCCGCTCGATCCCGCGGGGGTCGGCGGCCCAGCCGTCGGCCGTCACGACGGTCGCACGCGGCATCGGCAGACCGGCCTGCGCGAAGACGGCCTTCATCAGCGCCTTGTCCATGCCTATCGCCGACGCGGCCACCCCGGCCCCGACGTAGGGCACGCCGGTGAGCTCCAGTAGCCCTTGCAGGCTGCCGTCTTCGCCGGTCTGCCCGTGCACGAGCGGGAACGCGAGGTCCACATCGTTGAGCGCGGCCAGGGCCTGGGGCGCGGCGAGTAGCCCGCGCTGCCCCTCGATGGCGGGCACGCACTCGGGCCCACCCCGGTCGAACAACTCCACGAGCGCCCGCGACGCGGCCACGTCGCGCCACACGCCGCCGCGATCGATTGCGATCGGTACCGTCGTGATCAGGTTCGGGTCTGCCGCGGCGATCACGGCGCGCGCGGAGCGCACCGAGATCACGTGCTCGGTGGAGGCGCCGCCGAACAGCACAGCCATGCGCAGGGGGGAGCGCTGGGCGCTCATGCCGGTTCCCCCCCGCCTTGCTCGCCGACATACGTGACCTCGCGTTGCAGGTCGACGCCGAACTGCTCGCGCACGCGCAGGCGCGCCAGGTCGATCAGCGCCACGACGTCGCGTGCGCTGGCCTCGTCGCCGCGTGGGCCGACGTTGAGGAAGTAATTGGTGTGTTTCTCGCTGATCTGCGCGCCGCCAACACGGTGGCCGCGCAGCCCTACCTGATCGATCAGCCACCAGGCGGGATGCCCGTCGGCGGCGTCCGCGGCCGGGTTCTTGAAAATCGATCCGGCGTTGCGGCCGCGCGGCGCCGACATCTTGCGCCGCTCTTCCAACTCCGCGATGCGGCCCAGCGCCGCGTCGGCGTCGCCCAGCTCGAGCGCAAAGTCGAGATCGGTGATGATGCGGTCGCCCAGCTGTCCGCGTGTGAATTCGCTTGAGCGGTAGGCCAGTCCCAGCGCCGTCGCGTCCAGCCTCTGGTCGTCGCCGCCGGTCGCGAATGTGTCGATGGAGATCAGTACGTCGGCGAGACAGCCGCCGTACGCGCCGGCGTTGTAGACGACGGCGCCGCCCAGCGTGCCGGGGATTCCGGCCGCCCACTCCAGGCCGCGCAGCCCCTGGCGGGCCGTCGCGCGGGCCAAGCCTGCGAACGACGCCCCCGCCTCCGCGTGCAATCGCACCTGGTCGCCATCTGGTTCTGCGTCACCAACTGCGTTCGCTTTGTTCTCGATCACGATGCCGCGGATGCCGCCGTCGCCCACGAGGATGTTCGAGCCGGAACCCAGGATGAAGCGCGGCAGCCCAGCATCTGCGCCGACCTGCACCACGCGGCGCAGGGCGTCACGATCGTGGACGCGGGCGTAGACATCGGCGGGACCGCCGATGCCGAAAGTCGTGTGCCGGGCCATGGGCTCGTGCTCCCGCACGACGCCGCCCGTGGCCTCGACAATCGATCGCAGCCGGGTCACGACCTGCGTCGCGCTCATCGGGCACGCAGCCGTTCCAGCAGGGCGGGCCCTGCTTGCTCGATGCTGCCCGCGCCCATCGCCACGAAGACATCGCCGTCTCGCAGCGCCGCGTCGGCGGCATCGGCCGCAGCGTTGAGGTCCCCGACGTACTCGGCGACTGGGCGCACGATCTGCGCGGCAAGTTCGGCCGCGTCGATGCCGGCATCGGGGGCCTCGCGGGCGGCGTAGGTCTCGGTCAGCAGCAGGCGGTCGACGCCCTGGAACGCCGTACGGAACCCCTCCAGCAGGTAGGCGGAGCGGCTGTAGGTGTGTGGTTGGAAGAGCAGCACGGAGCGACGGCCCGGGAAGCGCTCGCCGAGCGCGGCGATCGTCGCTTCGATCTCCTTGGGGTGGTGCGCGTAGTCGTTGATGATGGTGACGCCGGCGGCTTCACCGAGCAGCTCGAATCGACGTCGCACACCACGGAACGCGGCCAGGGCCCGTCGCGCGTCGGCGGGGGACACGTCCTCTTCGGCGGCGGCGGCCAGCGCGGCGAGCGCGTTGCGACGGTTGTGGTCTCCCGGGACCTGAAGCGTGAGATCGGCCCGTGCCGCTTCGTCCAACGCGAACGTCTCAATGCGGAGGTCCGGCCGCTGCGCCCGGACCTGCTCCGCGATGCGCATCGCGCAGGGCGATTCCTCGCCCACGATCAGGCGGCCACCGTCTTGCAGCGTGAGCGCGTAGGTCAGAAAGGCGTCCACCAGTGCGTGCGCGTCTCCGTAGTAATCGAGGTGGTCCGCGTCGATGTTTGTGATTACGGCGACGGCCGGTGCGTAGTGATGGAAGGCGCGACCGTATTCGTCCGCCTCCAGGACCATTGCGCCGCGGCCCCAGGCCGCGTGCGAGGGCAGGTCCGCCGATTCGCCGCCCAGGATGTAGCCGGGCTCACCGCCGCCTGCGCGCAGGATCAGCGTCAGCATCGTGGAGACGGTTGTCTTGCCGTGGCTGCCGGCGATCGCGAGCACGCGCCGACCGGCGACCAATCGCGCGACCATTTGGGCGCGGCTGATCGTCTCGATGCCGGCCCGTGCCGCCGCTTGGATCTCCGGGTTGTCGTCGGGCACGGCGACGGTGCGCACCAGCAGCGCGGCGTTGGCCACGTAGGCGGCGTCGTGGCCCGCGTGGATCGTCGCACCCCGGGCTGCGAGCGCGTCCGTGAGCGGGCTCGGCGTCAGGTCGGAGCCGCTGACCTGGCCGCCCGCGTCGAGCACGAGGCCCGCGAGGGCGCTCATGTGAATCCCGCCGACGCCAACAAAGTGGACACGACCCTGTGGCAGGAGCGCGGTGCGCTGGGGTGCGGTCATTTGCGCGCCTCCCAGATCACCCGAGCGATGTTGCGCGCCGCATCCGGTTGTGCGACGGCCGCCGCCCGGTCGCGCATCGTCTGCAGCCGTTCAGTGTCCTGCAGGAGCTCGCGGACGGCCGGCAACAGAGCGTCCGGTGTCTCGGCGTCCTCCATGACGACGGCTGCCCCGGCCGCGGCGAGCATCTCCGCGTTCGCACGTTGGTGCCCACCGGCGATCGGCAGGGGCACCAAGATCGCCGCCAGACTCGAGGCCGGGTACTCGCCCAGAACCGAGGCGCCAGAGCGCGAGACGGCCAGGTCCGCCGCCGCCAACGCGACCGGGAAATCGTCTCCCATGTACTCGAACGGTTGGTAGCGGTGCCGCAGGGTCTCCGGCAGCGATTCGCGCAGCGACGACATGCGCCGGAAGTCGTCAGGGCCGGTGACGTGGATCACCTGCATGGCCTCGATCCAGGCGGGCAGGTCATCGGCCAGTGCGTTGTTGATCCGACGCGCGCCTTGCACGGCCCCCGCGACGAGCACGGTGGGCGAACCATTCAAGTGGAATCGGGCGCGCGCCATCGGCCGGTCGACCTCCTCGAAGATCGCGCGCAGCGGGTAGCCGGTCACGACCGATTTGCCCTTGGGCGCGCGCGCTAGTGACGACTTGTGTGTCACGCAGACCCGTGTTGCGAAGCGATACAACTGCCGGACGGCCCAGCCCGGCACAATGTCCGGCTGGTAGAGCACCACGGGGATCCGCAGCAGCCGGGCCGCTACGGCCACCGGTACGCTGGCGAAGCCGCCCGTGACGAGGACCACATCGGCGCGGAAGCGGCGCAAGGCGCGCGCCGCGTCCCAGACGCCCCAGCTCATCGCGCCCAGCGACCAGAGTTTGGCCAAGACATTGCGGTCCCGGATCGGTCGGGCGGAGACGTCACGGAAGGGGATGCCCGCGTCGCGCGTGATCGTGGCTTCCACGCCGTCCGCGCGACCTAGGTACAACAGCTCCACGTCCTCCTGGGCACAGGCGCGCAGGGATTGCGCCACCGCTAGGGCAGGAAAGACGTGACCGCCGCTACCGCCGCCGCCCAGGGCGAGTCTCATGCCGTGCCCCCATCGTCGCGGTGGCTTGCAGGGGGCATGGCGAAGTCCTTCAAGCTGGGCGCCATACCGCTGTCATCGAGACGGCCGACCGTGAAGCGCGAGACGCTGACCAGCAGACCGGCGGCGGCAAGCGTCGCGATCAGCGCTGAACTGCCAAAGGAGACGAACGGCAGCGGAATCCCCGTCAGCGGGATCGTCCGCGTGATGCCGCCGATGTTGAAGAACGCTTGCAGCGTGATCCAGGTGATGATGCCAACGGCCAGCAGGGTGCCGAACTTGTCCGGCGCGCGCTGTGCGATGCGGATGCCGCGGTAGGCAAGGAAGGCGAACAGCAGCAGCACCAGAATCGCGCCGATGAAGCCGATTTCCTCGCCAATAATCGCGAAGACCCCGTCGGTGTGGGCGGACGGGACGTAGAAGAACTTCTGCCGGCTTTCGCCCAGCCCCACGCCGCGGATGCCGCCGCTGCCGAGCGCGATCAGCAATTGCAGGACCTGGAAGCCGCCGGCCTCCGGATCCTGCTCGGCCGAGACGAATTGCGTGAAGCGGTCCATGCCGTAGCCCGCTACCGCAACGATGCTGAACAGCACGCCGCCCCCCAGCAATCCGAGCGCCGCGATGTGCCGAATCGCGGCCCCGGCGACAAAGAACATCAACCCAGCAATGGCCGTGACCGTGATCCCGGTCCCCAAGTCCGGCTCCGCCATCAGCAGGAAGCCCAGGAAGCCCACAATCAGCGAGAACGGGATCAGGCCCAGCGACACGTGCTGGATCGCGTCCCCTCGACTCGCCAGCCAGGCTGCGACATAAATCACGACGGCCAGCTTCGCGAACTCCGAGGGCTGGAGCGGTGGCGCCGAGCCAACCTGGATCCAGCGGCGGGCGCCGTTCTGCTCGAGCCCGATACCGGGAACGAGCACCGCCATCAGCGCCAGCACTGCCACGATCATGATGAGCGGGCTGAACGCGCGCAGGCGGCGGTAGTCGATCCGTGCGAAGAACAGGAAGGCCAGCGAGCCCATCGCGGCGCCTTGCAGCTGCCGCAGCGCGAAGTGGCGGGGGTCGTCGAAGAGCTGCTGCCCGACCGCGAATGAGGAGCTGAAGACGAACACCAGGCCCAGCAGCGTCAAGGTGAGCACCGTCGCGATCAGTGCCCAATCCGGGGATCCTGCCGCCCGCCGTCCGACCGCCGTCTCGTCGGCCACGTAGCGGCCAACGAGTTGCGCGTCGCCACGCCCAACGAACGGGGCGCCGGGGCCAAGCGCGTCAGCGCGTGCCATCGGCGGGCTCCTCTCCGCGGACCAGCGAGCGGAAGTGATCGCCGCGGGCGGCGAAGTTCGGATATGCGTCGAATGAGGCGCCGGCGGGGGAGAGCAGCACCGTGTCGCCCGGCTGCGCGATCTCCCGGGCCGTCTCGAGGGCGGCCGCGAGGTCGTCCTGCTGGACGACGCGAGGTGGCGCTGCCTGCTTGCGGAACGCCTCCGTGAACAGTGCGCCGGCCTCGCCGAAACCGATCACCGCTCGTAGCCGGCCCTGCGCCACCTCCAGAAGCGGCTGCAGGGGGAGCCGCTTCTCGCGGCCTCCGAGCAGCAGGACAATCGGCCCGTCGATCGCGCGCAGGGCCGCGACCGTCCGCTCCGGTGTCGTTGCGATCGAATCGTCGACAAAGCGGACACCATCGATTTCGGCGATCGTCTCCAGCCGGTGCGCCACGCCCTGGAAATTGAGAATCGCGGTCGCCATCGCGCCCACCGGCAAGCCAGCGGCCCCGGCGATCGCCACGGCGGCCAGGACGTTGTCTCGATTGTGCGCGCCCGGGAGCGGAATCGCGTCCACGGGGCAAACGATCATTTCCACGCCATCGCGCCAGACGATCTGCCCGTCCACGACCGTCGCGCCGGGACCGTCGAAGGGCCCCACGCCAAAGCGGTACAGGGTGGCGGGCGTATCGATGTCGAATCCGGCCGCGATCGGTTCATCGCTGGGCAGGACCACCATGTCGCCGGTCTGCTGGTAGCGAAGCAGACGACGCTTCAGATTGACGTAGGCGTCCCAGTCGAACTGGTCCAGATGGTTCGGAGTCACGTTGAGTACGGCGGCCAGCTGCGGGCTGCGATCCGTCCGCACAAGTTGGGTGTGGCTGATCTCCAGCACGACGGTCGTGTCGGGCCGAATCACGTCCAGCGCGCTGAGCAGCCCCCGGCCGATGTTGCCCCCAACGAATACGGGCCTCTCGCCGGCCTCGAACATTGCACCCACGAGCGAGGTGACGGTCGTTTTGCCGGCGCTGCCGCTGATCCCAATCACCGGCGCCGGGCAGCGCTTCAGGAAGAGCCGCATCATGGCCGTGATCGGGACGCTGGCGGCCCGTGCCGCTGCGAGTAAGGGCAGGTCGTCAGGCACGCCCTGACTGACGAAAAGCACATCGACGCGCTCCGCCAGGCCGGGGTCGTTTCCGCCCGCCTCAACGGCGAAGGGGATGCCGTTCAGCGCCCGAATCTGGTCGCTCAGCTCATCGATCAGCTTGCGCTCCGAGACGACGATTTCGGCCGCGCCCTCTTCGTGCAGGAAGCGCACGATGTCGATGCCTTCGATGCCCAGCCCCACCACGCCCACGCGCAGCCCGACGAAGCGCAACGGCTCCTCGACCGGGGTGCGCGACGGACGGCGCGGATCAGAGTGGGCAGGGGGTGTCATGATCGTCATCGCCTTCGATTCCACCTCATCGTTCAGACCTGCAACGCCATGGCGACGCCCAGGATCGCGCCCGCGATCCCCAGCAACCAGGCGCGCGTTACGACTTGGGGCTCGGACCAGCCGAGCAACTCGAAGTGGTTGTGGATCGGCGCCATGCGGAAGACCCGCTTGCCGCCGGTCAGCTTGAAGTACCCGATCTGGATGATGTCCGACGCCGCCTCGAGCACGAAGACGATCCCGATCACCGGCAGCAACAGCCAATGCCCGGTCATCAGCGCCAAGACGCCCAGCGTGCCGCCCAGCGCGAGGGCGCCCGTGTCGCCCATGAAGATCTGCGCCGGGTGCGCGTTGTACCAGAGGAACCCCAGCGTCGCGCCGACTGTCGTGAAGGCGAAACGGACGAGGAAGTCCTGCTCCTGTCCCACCGCGATCACGCCGTAGGCGGCGAACGCGATCGCCAGCGTGCCGCCGGCCAGCGCGTCCATGCCGTCGGTGATCGCCACGGATGTCGTGGTGGCCAGAATCACGACCACGGCGATGGGGATGTAGATCGGGCCCAGTGCGTGCTGCCCGGACCAGGGGATGTTGATGCTTTCGGTGTCCAACGCGTAGAACAGCACCAGCGCAGCGCCCAGGGCGAAGGCGAATAGCAGCACGACCTTGATCCGCCAGCTGAGGGCGAACTGCGACCGACCCTGCAATGTGCCCATGTCGTCCAGCAGCCCGACCGTTCCCAGCACAACGATGCCGACCAGCGGCAGCAGAATCGATTCCCGTCCGACGACATTCGTGGCCAGCGTCAAGATCGCCACCGTTGCGAAGATCATCAGGCCGCCCATCGTCGGCGTACCGGCCTTGACGTGGTGGCTGTCCGGACCCTCGTCGCTGATCGCCTTGCCGATCTGCCGCGCGCGCAGGTAGTTCAGCAGCGGTTTGCCGATCGCCAGCGCGATCACGAAGGCGATGCCCGCCGTGGCCAGGGAGAAGGTCGTCATGGCGCGCTCTCCTCGGCCCTGGCGTCCGGACGGGGAGGGGGACGCAGCGCCGCGGGCCCCGGTGGCGTGATCAGCGCCTCAACGATCGTCTCCAGCGCCAGCCCGTGCGACGCCTTGATCAGCACGACGTCGTCGGCGCCCAGCTCATTGCGCAGAATCTCGGCCGCTTCCGTTTTGTCGGCGAACCATTGGAGTTCACGGTGGCCCGCGTCCCAAGCGCCGTCGGTGATGCCGCGGGACCGGGGGCCGATCGCGAGCAAGCGGTCGCAGCGCCCCATGGTGTAGGCCCCGACCTCCCGATGCGCCGCCTCTTCTTCGCTGCCCAGTTCGAGCATGTCCCCGAGCACCGCGATCCGACGGCCGGGCATCTCCGAGAGCAGGTCCAGCGCCGCCCGCATCGAGAGCGGCGCCGCGTTGTACGTATCGTCCAGAATCAGCGCGCCGGAGTAGCCTCGGCGCGGCTTCAGGCGGCTGCCCGAGCGCAGCGTTGTGAGGGCCTCGGCGATCTCGGAGGGCGCATAGCCCGCCACGTGTGCCACGGCCGCCGCCGCCAGGGCCGTCATTGCGTGATGCGCGCCCGCCAGCGGCGTCCGGATGGGGATGCCGGCCGGCGCGTCGGGCAGATGCAGTGTGAACCCGATTCCGTCCAGCCCGTGCGTCACGATCTCCGTCGCTCGCAGATCCACGTCTTCGCCCAGCCCGAACAGCAGCGTCCGTGCCGATGTCCGCGTCCGCATCCGCCGCACGCGTTCGTCGTCGCCATTGAGGATCGCGACGCCATCGGGCGACAGCGAGGCCGGGAGCAACCCCTTGATCGCCTCTGTCGCCTCAATTGAGCCGAAGCGCTCCAGGTGCGTGGGCCCCACGTTTGTGACGATGGCGACGTCCGGCGCGCCCACGTCGACCAGCAACTCCATCTCGCGTTGGTCGTACGGGCCCATTTCCATCACCGCCCAGGCGTGCGAGGGCGCAAGCGCCAGCAGCGCCAGGGGCAGTCCAATATCGCTGTTGAAGTTGCGCGGGCTCTCCAGCGTCTCGAACTGTGAGCGCAGCACATCCGCCACGGCTTCGCGCGTCGTGGTCTTGCCCACGCTGCCGGTGATGCCGATCAAGCGGGCCGGCTGTGCCGCTCGCCAGCGCTTGGCGGCCTGTTGCAGCGCGACCAGCGTGTCCTCGACTAGGAAGACGCGTACCTGGCTGGGCAGGTCAGGCGGCAATACGCGCGAGAGGAGGCCGATTGCTCCACGTTCGACAGCGTCCGCGAGGAAGCGGTGCCCGTCCGTCTGTTCGCCGCGCAGCGCGACGAACAGCGCTCCCGGCGTGACCTTGCGTGAGTCGATCACGATCGCCGTGAACGGCGTCGGCTCGACCGGCTGCTCCGGATTGAGCAGCAACGTGTCGAGCATCTGCGCGAGGGTGGCCGGACTGATCATCCTCCCCCCGCCCCGTTCGCGGCCGCCCGCTGCTCCTGGGCCTCTCGTTCCTCGTCGCTGAGTGGGCGCGCGAGTTCGACGCCCCCTGGCGTCGTCCCGGAGCCGCCCCGTGGTGCGTCCTCCGGCTCGGCGTCGTCCTCCTCCGCGCTCGTGGCGTCGGTCGCCGGTGCGTCCGCGGACGCGTCGTCTTCGGGGCGCGGGCCCGTCTCCTCCAGCACGGGGTCGAACAGGTCCGGTTGGGCGACGTAGGCCGTGGGGTGTGCGCCCAGCGCCGGCAGTACGTCCGCTAGCACCGCCGAGAACACGGGCGCCGCAACCACACCGCCGAAGATCTCTCCTTGTGGCCGGTCCAGCTTGACCAAGACGACGACCCGCGGATCGTCGACCGGCGCGAAGCCCGCGAACGAGGCGATCGATTCATCCTCCAGGTAGACGCCGCCCTCGACCACGTCGGAGGTGCCGGATTTCCCGGCTACCGACCAACCGGGCGTCTGCGCGGGGTGGTGTGCCACTCCGTCCACCACCGCTTGCATCATGAAGCGCAGGCTGGCCGCGGTTTCTTCACTGATCACACGCCCGTCGCTGACGACGGGGACATTCTGGACACCGTCTTCGGTGATCACGGATCGGATGATCCGGGGGCGTAGCAACTCGCCGCCGTTCGCGATCACGGAATACGCGCGCACGATCTGTAGCGGCGTGACAGAGATGCCTTGGCCGAACGAGTTCGTCGCGAGGTCCACCTGCGACCAGAACACGTTGCCGGGCTCCTTGAGCAGGCCGGGCGCTTCGCCGGCCAGTCCGGACCCGGTGACCTCACCGAAGCCGAAGCGGTCTAGGTACTCGTAGAAGCGCTCCGAGCCGATCTGCGTCGCGACCCAGGCCGTGCCCGTGTTCAGCGAACGCTGCAGCACCTGCGTCATGGTCTGTTGCCCGTGGAAGCTCAGGTCGAAGTTGCGGATCGTCCGCGCCCCCACGACGATCGCGCCCGTATCGATGAACTGCGTGTTCGGCGTGACCACGTTGGCGTCGATCGCGGCGGCCATCGTGACCACTTTGAAGACAGAGCCCGGCTCATAGAGATCGGTCACCGCAGGATTGCGAATCAGCGAGAGGTCAATGCTGGGGTCCGCCAGGTTGAGCTCGTTGACGTTGAATGTGGGGGCGGAGGCCATGGCCAGGATGTCGCCCGTGTTGGGGTCCATGATCAGGATCGTGCCGCCGCGGGCGCCGGTGTCCTCCAGCGCTTGGGCCAGGTGTTTTTCCGCGATGCGCTGCAGGCCCTTGTCGATCGTCAGCACCAGATCCGCCCCGGGCTGTGTGGGCTCTTGGGCCTGCGCGCCGAAGGGGATCGGATTGCCGATACTGTCGCGCTCGAAGACCAGCAGCCCGGGGCTGCCGGCCAAGATCGCGTCGAAATCGAACTCCACGCCGGAGAGGCCCTGATTGTCGCGACCCACGAAGCCCAGCAACTGGCTGGCGAGCCCGCCCTCCGCATAGCGCCGCAGGCTCGCCGGGGTCACCTTGACGCCCGGCAGGCCCTCCAGTGTGATGCTCTCGCCGAGCGCGAAGGGCACGTTGAGCGCCAACAGCACGTCCCGGCCGCTGCCCGAGCCCACGATCGCCAGAATCGTCTCTTCCTCGACACCCAGCAGCCGCGCCAGCTCTTCAACCGCCAGACGCTCGTTTCCGGCGTCCAGTTCCCACGCTGCCCGATCGATGTGGATTTCAAAGGTGTCGACGCCCGTGACGAGCGGTAGCCCGTTCCGGTCGAGGATTGCGCCGCGTGGTCCGGTGACTTCTTGCGCCCAGAAGTGGGCGTCTCGTGCTTCGGCCTCAAAGCGGGGGTGCTCAAGAATCTGGACCTGCACCAAGCGCAGGACCAGCAACGCACCCAACACGACGAAGATCGTCGCGATCAGGCGCAGTCGCCAGGGACTCAGCCCCGCCCGCTCCATGACTCCCCTTTTCCACGACCTGTCGCACGACCGAGCGACCTGCCGTGTTCCCGCTGCCGGCGTTCAGGGCCGGTGCACAAACACAAACGCTGCCACTACCGAACAATCAACACGTCCGCCAGACGTTGCCACCAGACGGCGCTCTCGATCAGCACTGCGTCCCGCCGCGGGAGAAATCGGGCGGGCAGCAAGCGTTCCGGTGGCGGTGTATGGACAGTCAGAATCACCGTGGGGCGGGCCGGGGTGAGCCCCAGTCGCTCCTGGGCGATTGCCGCGACGCGTTCCAGCGAGGTCAGCTCTCCGACCTGCGAGGCGAGCTCACGGACTTCGGCTTGGGCCCCGGATCGTTGCCGTTCCAGACCACGCAGCACCGCCCCTCGGGCGGTCGCGTCACTGAATTGGAGGACGGGGAGCGCGGCCGCGAGGCTGAGGCCAATCACGGCCACCCACATCCAGAGCGGCAGACGGGCGCGACGAACCGGCGGGGGAACCCGCAATGCGGCCCGCCGAGCCACTGGCATCGGCAAGGCCTGCGCGCCCGGCACGGCTAACGCGCCTCGGCCGCTCGCAGCCGCGCACTGCGGCAGCGAGGGTTGCGCTCCACCTCGGCGGTGCTGGGACGCACCACCTTGCGAGTCAGGACCTCATACGCGGGGGCCTCGCCGTGCGAGGCCTCGCGCAGAAAATGTTTGACGATGCGATCTTCCATCGAATGGAAGCTGATGATGACGAGACGGGATCCAAAGCCGAGCAGGCTACGGGCCAGGGCAAGGAAGTCTCCCAGTCGCCGAAGCTCCTGGTTGACAGCCATGCGAAGGGCCAAAAAGGTTTTGGTGGCGGGGTGAACTCTACTAGAAGTACTGGCTTTGCGGCCTTTCCCCGCAGCCTGCTCGACGGCTTTGGCAAGATCCGTAGTGGTCGCCAACGGTCGGCGAGCCACGATCTGGCGTGCGATGCGGCGCGATCGCCACTCATCGCCCAACTGGTAGAGGAGGTCGGCCAGATCGCCCTCCTCATATTCATTCACAATCTCCGCTGCGGTCAGATCCGCCTTTGGAGACATGCGCATATCTAGGGGGCCGCTCTCCCGGAAGGAGAAGCCCCGATCGGGTGTGTCCAGCTGCATGCTGGAGACGCCCAGGTCGCAGAGCAGCCCGTCGACGGGGACGAAGTCCGCGCCGCCCGCCACGTCCGCGATCTCATCGAAGTAGCGCTCTGAGAAGCGCACTCGGTCGCCGTAGCCCGCCAGCCGCTCCCGCGCGATGGCGAGGGCGGCCGGGTCGGCGTCGTTGGCCAGCAGCGTGCCGCTGGGCGCCGAGGCGTCCAGAATCGCGGCGCTGTGGCCACCGGCGCCGGTGGTGCAATCGATGTAGCGACCGCCAGGCCGCACGCTGAGGTACTCCAGCACCTCAGCCGTCATGACGGATGTGTGGGGGGGTGCCCCCTCAGCGTTGGAAGGCCCGGCGTTGGAAGGGGTGTGGGCGTCGTTCTGCGTCATGCCGTCCCCTCTCCGCTGCTGGCCTCGAGATTCGCCCGGAATTCGCTCTCCACCACCGTGGATTCGCTCTCCCAGACCTCGGGGCTCCAAATTTCCAAACACTCGCGACGGCCCAGGAGCACGGCTTGACCCGTGATGCCCGCTTGGTCGCGAAATCGCGCCGGAATCAGAATCCGTCCCTGGCCGTCCAGCTCGACTTCCGTCGAGTGGCCATAGAGGGCGCGGCGGAGGCGGCGGCCACGCTGGCGGTTCGCCGGCTCCCGTGTCAGGTCCTCGGCCGTGCGGTCGAATTCCGCCGCGGTATAGAGTTCCAGACAGCCGTCCGCGCTCTGCGTGATCACCCCGCCCCCCGCGAACACGTCGCGGTAGCGCGCTGGCACGGCCATACGACCGCGGTTGTCCAGGGAGTGATCGAACATGCCTCGAAAGGCCAACGAACTGCATCCGTTTCCGGTCTCTTTCCCCGGGGAAGAGGTTTCCGTTTCCTCAGTGGTGACCTCCGACCAAGGTCCCCACTTCTCCCCACATCGAGACACATCGTGCCATCCAGCCCCACTCATGTCAACACCTTCGTCAAGCCGTCTCAAGAAAAATCTTCCACGGTCCTACGATCCGCACGATCGGCTGCGCCCGGCGGGCGGGGAAAGGCGGCGTTCCAGATGGGCGTAGAGCTTCGGGTGGGGGTGCTGACGGTCAGCGACGCGGGCAGCCGCGGGCAGCGCGAGGACACCGCAGGGCCCGCTATTGCTGAGTTACTTGATCCGTTGGGGGCGAAGATCGTCGAAAAAGCGATCGTGCCCGACGAGCCCGATCAGATCACCGCGCAACTGCGCGCCTGGATTGATAATGCCGGTGTGAACTGTGTGATCACGACCGGCGGCACCGGCCTCGGTCCGCGCGACATAACCCCTGAAGCGACCCGTCCCGTGATCGATCGGGAGGTGCCCGGACTCGCCGAGGTGATGCGCGCCGCGGGTTTGCGCCACACGCCAAAGGCGGCCCTGAGCCGCGGCCTGGCCGGCGCAACGGGCTCCACGCTGATTCTCAACCTGCCCGGCTCCGAAAAGGGCGTGCGGGAGAACCTGGCGGCCGTCCTGCCGCTGTTGCCCCACGCCGTGGAGCTCCTGGCCGGCCAGACCGAACACCCCGCGGGCGCGGACTAACCCGTGCGCGCGCTTCTCTTGCTCGTCGCAGCCTGGTCGCTGTTCGCCGCTTGTGGGGGTGACGACGCGCCGCCCGCCGTGGCGCCGCCGGTCGGCGATGGGCAAGCGTCCGTGACGGCAACGTACGGTCTCGCCGTCGAGCAGATCTGGGTCGACGCCTTGACCGAGGAGGCCGCGGAAGCGGCCGCGCTGTTCGCCCTGACACAGGATCCGTCGCAGACGGCCGCCGCGCAGACCTCTGCGACGAGCGCCATGCTCGACGCGCAGGCGCTCATTCGCCGTACCGCCGCGACCGATCTCGCGATGATCACCCCAACGGCGGATCTGGCCGCGCTGCACGCCGCGCTCGCGCTGCGGCTGGCCGAAGTGGCGACGGCCTACGAGGGCTACGCGACCGTCGCGGCGGAGGTTCTGGCAGGGCTGGATTCCTTTTTGGCATTCTCTGACGCGCATACCGAGGGCAGCGCACTACAGGCGGCGGCGCTGGCCCGCGGCGCGGCGCTGCTTGCGTCGGTCGACGCTGCATGCGCGATCGGCGATCGGCTGGCGAGCGACGGCGTCGTGATCGATCTGGGCCTCGATTGCGGTGACCCCGGCCTGACCGATACTGGCGCGCTCCTGCCCCCGCCCGACCCCAGCGCTGAGCCCGCCCGTCCAGACCTCGACGCCGATCCCCCCGGCCTCGTCCCGATCTCGATCACGGCTTCCGAGGCCGGCTTCACGACCGCGCAGGAGGCGATCTCCCAGATACAGGAGGTGGCTGGGCTCAACGCCGGCTGCGGCGAGGCCTTCGAGGCCGCAATCGCGGCGGAGGGGACGGAGCCGCACGGCCTCACGCCCGCCGATCCGCTCCCTCGGGACGCAATCGACGTGATCCGCATCGAGCTCCAGGGTGACCCGGCCGACTACGAACTGCGTGTGCTCACGGAGGCAGGGATCATCTTTGTCTCGCGGGACGGGCTATCAACGAACCCCGCCATCTTCGCGGCCGCGGTGCAGGTGGAGCAGTTTCGCCGCGTGGGCTCCGGCGCAACGTTCTGGGCCAGCCCGGAGGGCGCCTTCTGGACGCGCTGCTCGTGAATCCTGCAGGCAGCTAGGCTCCCATCCATGACCACCGGAGCGCTGCACATCGACGTAATCTCGATCTTCCCGGAGATGTTCGAGGTCCCGCTTAACACCGGCATCGTGCGTCGCGCGCGTGAGGCGGGCCTCGTTTCCATCGCCGCCCACGACCTGCGCGACTGGACCACCGACAAGCACCGCAGCGTGGACGATGCGCCCTACGGTGGCGGCGCCGGCATGGTCATGCGGCCCGAGCCGTGGTTCGCGGCGGTCGAATCATTGCGGGGCGCTTCGCTGCGAGAGCAACAAGCGGCTGGCCGGGCGGTCCTGTTGACGCCACAGGGACGCCCCTTTTCGCAGGTCGTGGCCCAAGAACTGGCCCAAGAACCCCGACTGATCCTCATGGCGGCTCGCTACGAGGGCATCGACGAACGGGTCCGCGACCATCTGGTGGACGACGAGATCTCGATCGGCGACTACGTGCTCAGCGGCGGTGAGATCCCCGCCATGGTCGTGGTGGACGCCGTTGTGCGGCTGCTGCCCGGGGCCCTGGGGTCCGCGGCGTCGCTGCGCGAGGAATCGCACCAGGGCGGCCTGCTGGAGTACCCGCACTACACCCGCCCGCCGGACTTCCGAGGCTGGGGCATCCCCGACGTGCTGCTCAGCGGCAACCACGCCCAGATCGACGCGTGGCGGCGCGTACAGCGGCTGCATCGGACCAGTGATCGTCGACCCGATCTGATCGCGGACGCCGACTTGACCGCGAAGGAACGGAAATTCTTGGCGGACGCCGCTCAAGAATGACGACCAGGGCCGAGTGAGGCCCCGCTGACGCTCGCCCGTCTCGCCCCGTGGGCCCCGCCGTGTCTACAATGACCCAGCGATGGATAGATCTGATCTGCTCGAACTCGAGCCCAACCCCGAGATCGAAGACTTTCAGCCCGGTGACACGGTGCGCGTGCACGTGCGCATCGTTGAGGGCGACCGCGAGCGCACCCAGGTCTTCGAGGGTGTCGTCATCGCGCTGAGCCGGGGCGGCTCGTCCAGCAACTTCACCGTCCGCCGGGTGACCGCGGGCGTCGGTGTCGAGCGCAAGTTCCTCTTGCACTCGCCTCGCGTTGAGAAAGTCGAAATCTCCCGACGCGGGCGCGTGCGTCGCGCCAAGCTGTACTACCTGCGTGGCCGGACCGGCAAAGCCGCCCGCATCCCGGCCCGTGCCCGCAACGCCAAGCGGGCCGTGCACGGCTTCTAGCCCACTCCGCGCTCACCCCGCCGCGCTCACCCCGCCGCGCTGTCTAGACTCGACTCCTGATCGATCGCTGCCTGAGAGGCGCACGCCGCGTGCCGCCAGCCCCTGCTCTGTCCCCCACGCCGTGCGGCACCCCTCGACTCCCCTTGGGGCGACCGGGAGGTGGGGCGCCCGCGGCGGCCCAGTCGGACGCGGCCCAGCCGGGGGCGGCAGCCGCGGCATCCGTGTACGCACTGGTTGCGGTCAACGCGGGTAGACCGTTAAGGCAGCCCTTCACTTACGCGGTCCCGGACCAGTTCTTGCAGCAAGTCGGCGCCCTGCGCGTGGGACACGGCGTCTTTGTCCCGTTTGGCAGACGGGTTGCCCAGGGCATCGTGCTGGCCCTGCGCAACGAGACCGACATCGCCGCGCCGCGCCCGATCCTGGCTCGGATCGAGCCCACGCCCATGCTGACCACGGCCCAGGCCGCCCTGGCCCGCTGGATCGCCGACGCCTACCTCGCCTCCCTCTGGGCCTGCGTGGCGCTCTTCCTGCCCCGACGCATGACCTCCGTACCGCTGCGCCTCCTCAGTGCCGTGCCGGATGCCCCGCCCGACGACTCCCTCAGCGACCTGCAGGCCGATCTCCTGGCGGATATCCACCTGCGCAGTCCGATTGACGCGGCCAAGCTCGCCGCCCTGCGCGACGAGGGCCGCATTGACGCCGCGCTGGAGGGCCTCGTCAAGCGCGGACTTGTCGAGGAGCGATACGAGCTCGCCCGGGCGCCGGGGCCGCCGCAAACGGAGGTTGAGCTGACACTCGCCATCCCGCGCTTGGAGGCGGAGGCGTCCCTGCGCGACTGGCCGCAGACGAAGCGATCGCGCAAAGCTGACCTTCTGGAGCGTCTGCAGGCGGGGCCCGCCCCCTACGACGAAGCGCGACGTATCGCCGGCTCCCGCGAATCGATCGACCGCTGGCTCGCGGACGGGGCGCTGGTCCTGCGCGACGGCGATGCGGTCCGGCTCGCCCCGCGGTTCATCGATCATCCGGCCGCCGCCGATGCCGCCATCCTTGCCCTGCGACGCAGCGCCGTCGAGCGTCACGGGGCGGCGCTGCTTGACGCCCTGCTGGCGGGCCCCCGTCCCGACCCGGAAGCCCGTGCTGAGTCCGGCGCCAGCATCGCTGAGGTCAATGCACTGATCGACCAAGGGCTGATCCGTCGTCGCGCCGTGGGGGATCCAGCCGCCCAGCTCCGATTTCCGGTTGCCCCGGTGCTCACCGCCGAGCAGGCCCGCGCCTACGGCGCCGTCGTTGGTGCTCTCGATGAGGCCCGGCGCTCCCCAGGCAGTACAACAGCGCCACGCCTCTTCCTGCTGCACGGGGTCACGGGCAGCGGCAAGACGGAGGTCTACCTGGCGGCCGCGGAGCGCGTCCGCGAGCAGGGTGGGGTCACGCTGGTGCTGGTGCCCGAGATCGCGCTCGCGCCCCAAACCGTCGACCGGTTCCGCGCGCGCATGCCGGGCCGCGTCGCCGTGCTGCACTCCGGCTTGAGCGCGGGCGAGATCGAAGAGCACCGCCGCCGCATCCGCGATCGCGAGGTTGATGTCGTCGTGGGCTCCCGTTCGGCGCTGTTCGCCCCCGTCGACGATCCCGCTCTGATCGTGATCGATGAGGAGCACGAGTGGACCTACAAGCAGACCGACCCCCCGCCGCGGTACCACGTGCGCGAGGTCGTGGAGCGTTACTGCGAGTTGACCGGCGCCGTCGCCATCCTTGGCTCCGCGACGCCGGACCTCGTCACGCACGCCCGCGCACTGGCCGGGCGCTACGTCCGCTTGGATCTGTCCCGCCGCGTGCGACGCCCCCGCCCCGGCGAGCCAATTCCGCCCGAGATTCCCTTGCCGGAAGTCGAGGTCGTGGATCTGCGCGAGGAGCTTGTCAGCGGCAACCGCTCGATCTTTTCGCGTGCCTTAGCTGCCCAACTGGACGCCACGCTGGCCCGCGGCGATCAGGCGATGCTGTTTCTCAACCGTCGGGGCGTTGGCATGGTGGTCTGTCGCAACTGTGGTGACGCCGTGGAGTGCAGCCGCTGCGACATCCCACTCACGCTGCACGAATATCCCGGGCAAGCCGGCAACATGCAGAAGGCCGTATCGCTGCTGCGCTGTCACGAATGCGGCCTGCGCGCTGCCCCGCCCCGGCGCTGTCCCAGCTGTGACAGCGATCGCATCCGCCCCATGGGCATGGGCACCGAGCGGCTGGAGGCGGAGGTAGAGAAAGCGTTCCCGCTGGCGCGGCCGCTGCGCTGGGACCGAGATACGGTCCACGGTCGCGATGGTCACCGCCGACTCTTGGAGCGCTTCCGCGACGGCGAGGCCAACGTCCTCATTGGCACGCAGATGATCGCCAAGGGACTGGACCTGCCCCAGGTCACCCTGGTCGGGGTGATCAATGCCGACCTCTCGCTGCGCCTGCCGGACTACACGGGTCCGGAGCGGACCTTTCAGTTGATCACCCAGGTCGCCGGCCGGGCCGGGCGCGGTGTCGATGGCGGCCACGTCGTCGTGCAGAGTTACGCGCCGGATCACCCAGCCATCGTCGCCGCCGCCAATCATGACTACGACGCCTTCGCCTCGGCGGAGATCGCCGCTCGCGCTGCCCACGACTACCCGCCCACGGGTCGGCTCGCCCGTCTCGTCTACTCGGATCGGGACCGCGATCGCGCCCGAGACGTGGCCGCGACCATGGCCGCCAGCCTGATCGAAGATCGCGACCGGCGCGGACTGCCGGGACCGGCGGTGCTCGGCCCCACCCCGGCCTTCATCTCGCGCCGTCGGGACCTCTACCGCCAGCAGATCACGATGCGCGGCGCGGACCCACTGCCGCTCCTCCGCGGGATCGACTTCCCGCGCCGTTGGAGCGTGGACATTGACCCGGTCTCACTTCTCTAGAGGAGGGGGCTCTAGGGGGAGACCGCCTGGTGATCGCTCGCCTCTGTTCGCGGGCTGGGCCAGAATGTGAGCGATTCAAGAGGCTCCACGCGAGCAGCCCCATGGATGCAAGCACCGCAGAGGAGTGATGCGTGACCGTTCGGCCGATCACGGTGATCCCGCAAGATGCTGTCGTCCTGCGCGCCAAAGCGAAGCGCGTCCCCGCGATCGATGGCTCCATCGTGCGCCTGGTGGAGGACATGATCGATTCCATGCACGCCGCCAACGGCGTGGGTCTCGCCGCGCCCCAGATCGGCGCCTCGCTGCGGATCGTCGTGATTGGGATGCCCGGTGCGTCGCCCTTCGCGCTGATCAACCCGGAGATCGTCAAGCGCTCCGGTGAGCGACCCCTCCTGGAAGGCTGCCTGAGCGTGCCCGGCTACCGCGGCGAAGTGACCCGTTCCACGCGGGTCGTCGTGAAGGCGTTGGACCTCACGGGCCGCGAGATCCGCATCCGCGCCGAGAACGACCTCCTCGCACAGGCGCTGGAGCATGAGATCAACCACGTCAACGGGATTCTCTACATCGATCAGGTCGAGGATCCGGACACGCTTCTGCGCCTGCCCGACGTCGCGCCGGACGCCTGCGACGACCCCCCTCCCCCCGACTAACGCTCCCTGCCGTCAACAGCCGCGTGGGCCGGGCTACACTGAGCACCATCCGCGCCCCGGAAGCGAGACCGATGGCCGAAGTCCTTCTCATCACCGCGCTCGTCCTGGCGCTCTTCTTCATCTTCTTCGTCCGCCCCGCCCGGCAGGTCCAGGGCCGGCGCCGCCGCGATCTGAACGAACTCCGTATCGGCGACGAAGTCCTCACCACGGGCGGCATTATCGCAATCGTGGTTGCGGTGGAGACGCCCCCCACTGGGCCCATGCTCCTGCAGCTTGAGATCGACGACGGCGTCATCGTGCACGCCCGCACCAGCGCGATCGAAGAGCGACTGCGGAGCGCGACTGAGTTGGATTCCCTCGAGCTGTCGGCCCCTGCGGCGGAGTCTGCCGCGTTGGATGAGCCCCCCGTCGCAGGAAATCGATCCCCGGAGAACGCGGAGTCGGAAGACATGAGCAGGGGCTAACTGGAGGACGCTTCGGACAGCAGCGCTCCAGAAACCGCGCCGCCGCCCCCCGAACAGGCCACAGGCGCCTAGCTGCCTGCGATGTGCCAGACGCCACGTGTTTACGCAATCGGCGCAATCCGTTGCTTCGGCACGGTGACCCCAAGGGAGGGCCCACGTATGATCACCGCGCCGCGAGGATCGGCTCGCGGCCCGGAGGCCTGTGCGTAGGCGTCAGAACCAGCTTGCCCTGCTCGTGATCCTGGCCGTCACCACGTTCAGCGTCGTCGTGACCTGGCCCGGGGATCCCGACAGATACCTGCCCGACTTCGTTCCCTGGCCCAGCGGCTCCGGGCTGACGGTTGGCGACTTCGACCGCGCGGACTTCCGGCTCGGCCTAGACCTGGCGGGGGGCGTCTCCGTCACCCTGGAGGCCTCAGGATCCGCCGCTTCCGTTCGCGACGGCGAGTCCTTGAACGGCTTCGCTGCACGCCACGATGTCGCCCTCGATGTTTTGCTCGATCTGAACCGCGGTCTCGAAGCGCTGGATGCCGACGAATACGACCGGCCGCTGCCCGCCGACTTGCGCACCCTCACGCTGCCGCTGGACCCGGACCTGGACCTCTCGGACGACCTTGAACAGGCGCGGCTGATTATCGAGGAACGGGTCAACGGCTTCGGGGTCTCTGAGGCTGAGGTGACCCTGATTGGCGATGACCGCATCAACGCGCAGATCCCCGGCGTCACCGCCGCGGAAGCGGCGGGCCTGGTTGGATCCACCGCGCTGCTGGAGTTCCGCGAAGTCGATCCGGAACAGCCGGCGCCAGCGGGTCCGGTGGATCCCACCGCCGCACGGATCACGGTCATCGATGCGTTCGACCCACTCTTCCAGCAAGAGGGCTTCCCGGACGAGCCCCGCCTGAGCGACACGCCGATCAGCGATCCCGACGAGGATGTCGTGCTTGCGCCGCTGCCCGGCGGCGGTGGCGACGCACGCTGGATCCCCGCCATTGGTCTGCTCAACGGCGAGGAGGTCCCGCTCGACGGCACCTACCTGGTCGCGGACTCGATCGCCCGCACGTTCGATACCGGTGGCCAGGTGGCGCTGGCCTTCGGCTTCGACGACGACGGCGCCGAGTTGTTTGAGCAAATCACCAGCCGTCTCGTCACGAGCCAGAGCCCGCTGGGCATCTTCGTCGATGGACAGCTGATCAGCGCGCCAAACGTGACCGCGGTGATCAGTGACTCCGGGATCATCACCGGCATCAGCGATGAGCAGTCGCGGACGCTGCGTCGTCAGTTGCGAGCCGGCGCCCTGCCGATCAACTTCCGCACGATCCAGCAGACCGAAGTTGCCGCCACCCTGGGCGAGGACTCCGTCGTCGACACAGTGCAGGCGGGCCTGATCGCCTTCCTGGCGATCATCATCTTCATGGTCGTCTACTACCGGCTGCCGGGCCTGCTGGCCGCCTTAGCCCTCTTCGTCTACGTGTCGATGGTGATGGCCACGTTCAAGCTCCTGCCGGTCACGCTGACGCTGGCGGGGATTGCGGGCTTCGTGCTCTCTGTGGGCCTCGCCGTGGACGGCAACATCCTCATCTTCGAGCGCATGAAGGAAGAGTTGCGACTGGGACGCAGCCTCCAGGGAGCGGTGGAGGCCGGTTGGAACCGCGCGTGGCCGGCGATCCGCGACGGTAATGTCTCGACGCTGATTACCGTTGTCATCCTTTGGTTCTTCGCCGACCAGCTCAACGCCAACCTGATCAAGTCCTTCGCCATTGCCCTGCTGGTCGGCACGATTTTCAGCATGGTCACGGCGATCTTCGTCACGCGGACCTTCCTCCAATCCCTGATCGGCTTCCGGCTCACGCGCAAGCCGTGGCTGTTCGGCATCCGCGAAACGCCCTTGCTGGATGACGATCGACCCGGCCGCCGCCGCTCCGCCGGAACCGGGGGCGACTGATGATCAACTTCGTTGGCCTGCGACGCTACTTCGCCATGCTCTCACTGCTGGTGCTCGCGCCCTGTCTGGTCGCGCTCGCCCTTTGGCAACTCAACCCGGGCATCGATTTCGACGGCGGACTGGAGCTTGAGGTCCGCGTCCTGCGCGATGTCAACGCCGAGACGATCGTCGCCGCTGGTGATGATGCGGGCATTGAGGGCGTCGTTGCAGCGCCGACTGACGAAGGATCGTTCCTGGTCAGTGTTGGATTCGAAACGGCGGGGCAACCGGACGGAATCGACCAAGATCTGCTCGACGCGCTGGAGGCAGCGATCGGCCCGACGGAGGCCGTTGATGCGCGGCTGACTGACGGCGATTTAGCCCTAGAGGTCGAGTTCTGGTTCCCGGCGGATGTGACCCAGGACGACGTGCGTGACGTGGCCCGCGACGCCGGCGTGGCCGACGCACGCATCCAGGAAACGGGCGATTCCACGTTCAAGATTCGCGCGGAGGAGCCCGACGGCGGCAATATCGAAGACGTCCGCCAGGACTTGGAAGCGGCTCTGGGGGACAACCTCGGTGACTTCTTCGTGCTCTCCTCATCGGCGGTCTCCGGCATCCTCAGCGCCGAGATCGCAGTCGATGCGGCGATCGCGCTGGTCATCGCCGCCTTCGCGATCCTGATCTACATCAGCATGGCGTTCCGTCGCCTGCCGAATCCGGCCCTGTACGGGGCGGCCGCGATCATCGCGCTGCTGCACGACATCACAGTGGTGGTTGGCGTCTTCTCGATCCTCGGCGAGCTGGCCGACATCGAGGTCAACGCGATGTTCGTGACGGCGCTGCTGGCCATCATCGGCTACTCGGTGAACGACACGATCGTGGTCTTCGACCGCATCCGTGAGAACCGTCTCGCCAACCCCAAGGAGGAGTTCCGCATCAGCGTGAACGCGGCCGTAACGCAGTCCCTGGGCCGCTCACTGAATACCTCGCTGACGCTGATCTTCGCGCTCGTCGCGCTCCTCCTGATCGGTGGCGTCACCGTGCGACCGTTCGTCCTCGTCATCTTGGTCGGCGCGATGGCGGGCACCTACTCGTCGATCGGCGTCGCCTCCCAGATCCTGGTGCTCTGGAGTGAGGGCAGCTTCCACCGCTTCCTGCGTGTTGGCCCCCGCCCGCTGCCGGCCGCCGCTCCTGACGCCGCCGCTGCCAGGCGCGTATCCGCCTAGGGCCCGTGCCTAGCCCTTTCGCAAGACCCGGTTGTCCCCAACCCGGCGCGTGACCTGGCGCCGGTCCAGATCTTCCAGAAACGCCTGCGCGATCTTGCGACTGCTGCCGAACAGATCGCGCACCTCGGCCAGCGTGATCCGTTGCCGCTCGGCGATCGCGGCTCGGACCTGGTCCACCATCTGCGCGTGGATCGCGGCCTCGAAATACAGCCCCTCCGCCACCCGCACGATCTGCGCCGCCCCATCCAGATACTGCGCCAGCTCCAGATCGATGGACTCGGTCTCCGGCTTCATCCCTGCCACTCGCAGCCGCGCCATCAGCGCCGCCGCCTCGCGTTCCTGATCCCCGCTCAGCCGGACCTCCCGTCCGACGACGTCCAACGACCCTTCCCGCTCGATCAGCTGCGGCGCGGTCGCGTCTTCGTCGTCGGTCGGCCGCGACGTGAGCAGCGACGCCAGACCCGTAAAAGCGCGCCCGGTCAGCCCCAGGCGGCTGCGCAGCTCCTCTTGGGGGATGCCGGGCCGCAGCGGGTGTGCCGCGACGAACTCCAGCACGGCCGCCAGCGCCCGCCCGGCCAGCGCCTCGTAGCCGGCGGCGGTGCAGAGGAAGGCGCTGTTTGCGGGCAGTGCGGGCACCTCCTGCTCCAGCACGACAATGCCGCCCGACACCAGCTGGCGCCGGATCGCCTCGTCCGTCACGGCGTCGTCCAGCTCCGCTCGCTCCCGCAGCAGCGACAAGGGCGCCGGCTCGATGCGCTGGAGCACCGTTAGCAACGTGTCGTCCGGGGAGCCTTCGAGCAGGCGTTCCAGCGCCTCCAACGTCTCGCGCTGGTTGCGTTTGTGGCGCCGCGGCCGCGTGTCAACGATGCGGCCGCCCGCCACCGTAATGACCGAATTGCGCAGCACGAAGAAGTCGCCCCGTGCGGCCGCGACCGGCGCCTCCAGTCGCAGCTGCGCCCAGCTTTCCTCACCTGCCGCGAGCTCGTCGCCCTCCAGCAGGCGCACACGTGCCGCGACCTCAGCCGCCCCGGTATGCAGCGTCAGCGTTGTGTTGTGGCGCAGCGGCGCGCTCAGCGTCGCGACCGTCCGCAACCGCGCATCCATGGAGCGCGACGCCGCCAGCCAGTCGCCCGTGGTCAGCACCATCCCCCGCGCCAGCGCGTCCGCCGCGACACCGCTCAGGTTGACGGCGGTGCGGGTCCCCGGCTCCGCCGTCTCAACCGATTTCTTGTGGCTCTGCAACCCGCGTACGCGCGCGTGCACCGCCCCCGGCTGCACCACCGCCTGGTCCCCGGCGTGCAATTGCCCATCCACGAGCGTCCCTGTGACCACAGTGCCGAAGCCGCTGATCGTGAAGACCCGGTCGATCGGCAGCCGCGGCCGGCCGATGTCGCGCACCGGCGGCAGCGACGCCAGCGCCTCATCGATGGTCGCGCGCAGGGCATCCAGCCCCGCGCCGGTCGTCGCCGAGCAGCGCACGATCGGCGAGCCCCGCAGCGAGGTGGGCGCCAGCAACTCCTCCACGTCCGCCTCGACGAGGTCCAGCCAATCCGGCTCGGCCAGGTCTGACTTGGTCAGCGCCACGACCCCATGCTCGGTCTGCAGAAGATCGAGGATCGCCAGGTGCTCACGGGTCTGCGGCATCACGCCCTCATCGCCCGCCACGACGAACAACGCCAGATCGATCCCCCCCACGCCCGCCAGCATGTTCTTGATGAAGCGTTCGTGCCCCGGCACGTCCACCACGCTGCCCTCGCGGCCGCTGGGCAGCGCGAACCACGCGAAGCCCAGATCGATCGTCAGCCCGCGGTCCTTTTCCTCCTGCAGGCGATCGGGGTCGATGCCGCTCAGCGCATGCACCAGCGTGCTCTTGCCATGGTCCACATGCCCCGCCGTGCCAATGACATACATGGGGGCAGGGTACCGATCGGTGGGGGGGCGATGCCCGTTGCTAGGCTGCCGAGGCCAGTGGCAGGGCCTGGCAAGGAGATCGAATGCACGACGTGTTCCTAAGCCACTCGGCACAGGACGCCGCGACCGCGGGAGCCATCCACGAGGCTGCTTCGAAAATGCGCCTCGACATCTATCTGTTCGAGCACGATCCGCGTCCGGGAGAGAACCTCGGTGACAAGATTCTCCGTGAGATCACCGCTTCACGTTGCTTGCTCGTGCTGCTCACGAAGAACAGCGCAGCGTCTGCGTACGTCCAGCAAGAAGTCGGTGCTGCGAGGGGTCAGGGAAAGCTAGTTGTGCCCTTGGTCGAAAAAGGATTAGATCACAGCAGCCTTGCCACGTTGCAGGGGGTCGAGTACTTCGAGCTCGATCGTGAGAATCCCGGCGCAGTTCTTCCGGAATTGCAGAAGGCATCGCGGAAACAACTGCTTGCGGACCTCAAGATCGGCGCAGCTCTTGTTGTCGTGTTGCTGATTTTGGACCAGTGGTAGGAGAGATAGTGCTATGAAAGCGATCGTCGTTGATCAACCCGGTGGCGCCGAGCAGCTGAAGTTGGCCGAGGTCGCCGACCCCAGCCCCGGCCCGGACGACCTCCTGGTCCGCGTCCACGCCTCGGCGCTCAACCGCGCGGACACCAACCAGCGCGAGGGCAACTATCCGCCTCAGCACGGGGCCTCGCAGATCCTGGGTCTGGAGCTGTCGGGTGAAGTTGTCGAGACGGGCGCGAATGTGTCCGGCTTCGCCGTTGGCGATCGCGTCTACGGGCTCAGCGGTGGTGGTGGCTACGGGGAGCTGGCAACGCTCGACCACCAGCTGGCGATGCCTATTCCCGACGCTTGGGACTATCAGTTCGCCGCCGCGATCCCTGAAGTCTTTTTCACCGCCAACACCGCGATTCACACGCTGGGCGGGCTGCAGCCGGGACAGCGTGCACTGATCCACGGCGGCGGCAGCGGCGTCGGCATCGCCGCGATCCAGATCGCGAATCTGCTCGGCGGCGAGGCCTGGATCACCGCCGGCACCGATGAGAAGTGCACCAAGGCGAAAGAGGTGGGCGCCGCCCTCGCCATCAACTACAAGACGCAGGACTTCGTCGAATCCGTCAACGACGCCTCCGCTGGTGGGGGCGTCCACGTCATCCTCGACGTTGTCGGCGCGCCCTACCTGGAACGCAACCTCAAGTCACTGGCCGTCGCGGGGCGGCTCGTCGAAGTGGGAATGATGGGCGGGGCCAAGACCGAGATCAACCTGGGTTTGCTGATGGTCAAGCGACTGCAGATGTTCGGCACCGTCATGCGCGCTCGCCCTCTCGCCGACCGCGTGGCGATCACGCGCCACTATCAGGAACACCTGGAGCCCGCCTTGGTCGACGGTCGCATGCGCCCCGTCATCGACTCCGTCTTCCCCCTGCGCGACGCCGCGGACGCGCATCGCTACATGGAGGCCGACAAGAACTTTGGCAAGATCATCCTGGATGTCGCCGGGGGCACATAGATCCCCGGAACGCGGGTTCTCACCACGGTCGGTGGGCTTTGACGCAAGCGGCGCACCATCGCAAGGTAGATCCCACAGAGCGAGGTCGGCTTTGGCGACGGGAGTCTCCGGAAATGGAGTGATGGCGTGAAGCGATGGATCGGGATTGGGGTGATCAGCATCGCCCTGCTGTTTGCTGCCTGCGGTGGCGACGACGGCGGCGGTGGTGGCGATTCGCCGCTCAGCCTTCAGGCGTACTTCGACCGGGTCGAGGAACTCGGCGCCGACGTCGACAGCCGTCAGGACGATCTGGACGAGCCCGAGGACGCTGGCGACGCGTCGGGCTTCTTCGACGATCAGGCCAAGATCCTCGAGGACAACCTGGACGACGTGCGCGATCTCAACCCGCCCAGCGAAGTGGCTGCGCGCACGACACCTTCGTGAGCTCCCTGGACGACTTCACGAAGGCGACCAGGAAGCTCGCCGACGACCTCGACGGCGTTGACGACGATGACGAGTTCTTCGAGCTCCTGAGCGAGTCCGACTTCATCAACGTGCAGCCGGATTTCGTGGTCGCTTGTGAGGCCTTGCAGGCCGCGGCCGTGTCGAACGGGATTACCACAAACCTGAGCTGCCCAGAGGAGTAACCGGACGCAGCAGCCAACCAAACTATGCCCCCCGGCTCCGGTCGGGGGGCGTTTTGGTTTGCGGGCGACGCCTCCGCTGGGCCGGCCGGCCCCACGATGACGACGAGACCGACCACGCGATGGACATCTGGGCGGGCGTCGTGCCGTTGGCGCTGCGTCGTGGGGAGCGGATCGCGGACCCGGGAGACGGACGCCCGCGCTGACTCCCTCGACCTATTGTGTAGAGCCGCCGCGCCTTCGGCTGAGATAACGTTGACTCGAAAGGCAGACGTGGGGATGGGCGACCGACAGTACTACGCGGAGCGGGCAGGTGAAGTGGACTCTGGGAGGGACCTAGAGGCACTGCAGACTGCGGTGCTGCTGGTCTTCGAAGACCTCGAGGAGGCGGGCTTCTTCCAGGTCCATTTCGGGTACGAATGCATCGATGCTGGGTTCGTTGCGGGCTCGCTCGGAGGCCGGGCCGACCAGTGGGCGTTCATTCGGACGCAGGTCCGCTTCTGGCCGATGAGGGAACACTTCGTCGGTCTCCACGAAGCCGGGACGCTAACCGCGATTGAGTTCCTCCACGATCATTGTTCCAAGCCCGTGGAGTCCGGTTTCCACTCGTATGGAGATTGCGGTCTCCACGTCGACTCAGGTGACGACGCAGCGGGGGCAGCGGAGTTCAGGAGAGGCGCCAATCCCTACCTGGCTCGGTACAGCAGCGGCTTCGAGTTGCACGAAAATGGGGAAATCTGGGCAGCTTCGCCACCTGGACTCGAGCCCCCGAAGGTCCCCGAAACCGGGGACATCGTCATTGACGAGAGGGTTCAGTCGGCGATCTCGCGTTACGCGCGGTTCGGTGCGACTCCCGACGACAAGCGCCATGCGATTCGTGATCTCGCCGACATCCTCGAGCAGCTTAGAGCCACAATTGGCACGCAGTTACCGAGTAAAGCTGAAGCGCGCCTCTTCGAGATAGCGAACGACTTCGGAATCCGTCATTTGAACGAGTCGCAGAAGACTGACTACAAACCGGAATGGCTCGACTGGATCTTCCGGTCATTTCTGAATTCGGTGAACATGAGCCTGACGACTCTCGTGCAGAGCAAAGAGTATGAAGTGACACGGTGCCCTGCCTGTCGGCAGGTGTCGCTTCGGGGCGACAGTGTGGTGGACGTTGACAAGGATGGCCCGTATGCGACGGACTACACGTTGTGTACGAACTGCGGGTGGACCAGTTTGTAGACCCGATCACACCAGCTCCGGCGCCATCACCCGCACGAACACCTCGTTCGCCAGTCGCCCCCTACCCGACCAACTCCACCTCAATCGCGACCGGCAACGACCGACGCCCCCACTCCGACAGGTCCCCCTCGTGTCCCGGCGCGTACTTCGCGAGTAACAGGCGCCGCACCAGCGCGTCCTCGTCGGTCTCCGCCTCGACCAGGCGCGCCACGGCTGTGAATGTCGTCTCGCCGATCCGCATCGACACCCGCGGCTCCGCCAGCAGGTTTCGCACCCAATGCGATTGATCCCGACCGCCGCTCATCACGTACACGACCGACCCCTCCAGCGCGAACCAGATCTCGATCTCGCGCGGCTCGCCGGACGTGCGACCGGTGGTCGTGAGATAGCCGTATTGCTCCGACGCAAGGGCGGGATCGAGCGTCGTCATACCAGCTCCGGCGCCAGCACCCGCACGAACACCTCATTCGCTAGCCGCCGCCCCCGACTCGTCAGCCGCAGCCGATCGTTGCGCTCCAGGAGTCCCTCCCGGACGCCCCAGTCGAGCCCCGCCTCAACACCGCTCCACCCGTCTCCGTAGCGCTCGCGCATCTCCGTCTCATCGATGCCGGCGTTGAGGCGCAGGCCCAACGTGATCGCATCGATCGCGGCGGTGGCGGGGTCGACCAGCTCGTGCGAGACGACGGCGGGCGAGGGGAGATCTGGCCGGCCAGCCTGAGCTTGTCGAAGGGGGACGGTCTGGTCCTGCAGCGCCGTGACGTAGCGCATCGGACTGCGCTCCACGGCGTAGCGCACCCCATCGACGAAGCCGTGCGCCCCCGGTCCCACGCCCACGTACTCGCCCTGCCGCCAGTACACCAGGTTGTGCCGGCACGGGCGGGATTCGCCGTCCGATCGCTCCCGCGCCCAGTTGCTGATCTCGTACTGCGCGTAGCCCAGCTCCGACAGTCGCTCCTCGGTCCACTCCGCGATATCCGCGACCACGTCGGGGTCGGCCTCGGCCACCCGCCCCTCGGCCACGCGTTGCGCCAGCGGCGTCCCGTCCTCCACCGTCAGCCCGTAGCACGACAGATGATCCGGTCCCGCCTGGTCAGATCCAAACGCGGCGACGCCCTCCAGCGACCGTCGCCAGCTCTCCAACGACTGCCCCGGCAGCCCGAAGATGAGGTCGCAGTTGACGTTGTCGAAGCCCGCCGCCCGCGCCTGATCGAAAGCCCAGCGGGCCCGGTCGGCGTCGTGCAGGCGGTCCAGGAACTGCAGCTCGTCCGGGTCGAGCGACTGCACCCCCATCGATAGCCGGTTCACGCCCGCTGCCCGATACGCCCGCAGGCGCTCCAGCGCGACGGACTCCGGGTTCGCCTCCAGCGTGATCTCGGCCCCGGGCTCCAACGCGTAAGCGTCGCGGATCGTGTGCATGATCCGCGCGATCGACGCCCCCTCCAGCAGGCTCGGCGTGCCCCCGCCAATGAACACCGTCGGCACCGGGCGCCCCGCCACGACGGGCGCCCACAGTCGCAGTTCTCGCAGCAGTGCCGACTCCCAGGCCGGCATGGCATCTTCCATCCCGGCGTACGAGTTGAAGTCGCAGTACGCGCACTTGACCGTGCAGAACGGCACGTGGACGTAGAGGCTGATCGGGCGAGTCACCAACGCAGTCTATCCGTGGTCTGACGGCGCTACTTCATTGATTCGTATCGGGCCCCGTGGCACAGTGACGCGGCAGCCAGTTATCGACCAGAAGAGTGAGGGACGGCGTGCTCAAGACGCACAATTGTGGAGACCTGCGCGCGCAGCACGTCGGCCAGGAGGTCACGCTGGCCGGCTGGGTGCATCGACGGCGCGATCACGGCGGCGTGACCTTCATCGACCTGCGCGACCGCGCCGGCCTCGTCCAAGTCGTGCTGCGGCCAGACGCGGCCGCCGACGCCTCGCTGGAGGCCGTCGCCGGCGTGCGCAGCGAGTACGTCCTGCGCATCACGGGCGCCGTCGTGGAGCGCTCCGACGAGGCGAAGAACCCCAACCTCGCCAGCGGCGATGTCGAACTGCAGGCCACGACCCTGGAGGTCCTCAACGAAGCGAAGACGCCCCCCTTCGCCATCAGCGACGACATCGACGTCGACGAAACGCTGCGCCTGGAATACCGCTACATCGATCTGCGCCGCCCCGCCATGGTCCGCGCCATTGAGATGCGCCACGGCGTGAACCAGTACATCCGCAACTTCATGACGGAGCGTGCCTTCAGCGAGGTCGAAACGCCGATCATGGTCGCCGCCACGCCGGAAGGCGCGCGCGACTATCTGGTGCCCAGCCGCCTGCACCATGGGTCGTTCTACGCGCTGCCGCAGTCGCCCCAGCAGCTCAAGCAGCTGCTGATGGTGGGCGGACTGGAGCGCTACTTCCAGATCGCGCGATGCTTCCGGGACGAGGACCTCCGCGCCGACCGGCAGCCCGAGTTCACCCAGCTCGACCTGGAGGTCTCGTTCGTGGAGGAGGAGGACATCCTCTCGCTGCTGGAGGAGATGTTCATCGGCCTCACACGGTCGTTGCGCATGGACCTCAACGTGCCCACGCCCTTCCCGCGCTTCACGTATGCAGACATCATGGAGCGCTTTGGCAGCGACAAACCGGACCTGCGGTATGGGCTGGAGCTGTCCGACTGCTCGGACCTGGTGCGCGACAGCGAGTTCGGCGTCTTCCGCGGCGCCATCGAGTCCGGCGGACGCGTGCGCGCGATCGTCATGCCAGGCGGGGCCGAGCTGTCGCGCAAGCGGGTCGAGGAATTCACCGCGCTGGCCAAGACGATGGGCGCCAAAGGGCTCGTCTCGATCCAGTTCACGGCCCCGCCCGCGGACGCCACGGAGGACGACGTTCGCTCCCCGGTCCTGCGTCATCTCGGTCTGGAGACCGTGCAGGCGATCGGCACGCGCTGCGATGCCAAGTCGGGCGATCTGGTACTGCTCGCCGCCGACGTGGACGGCGTGGTCAACACGGTGCTGGACGGCCTGCGCCGAGAGATCGCGTCGCGCTTGGACCTGGCCAGCCCGGACATCCTGCAGTACGCCTGGGTGACCGACTTCCCCATGTTCGAGCGCGATGAACAGGGCGGTCGCTGGAACGCCCAGCACCACCCCTTCACGGCGCCCTTGCGGGCGGATGAGTCGCTGCTGGACAGCGATCCCGCCCGGATCCGCGCCCGCGCCTATGACTGCATCGCCAACGGCTACGAGCTGGGCTCCGGCTCAATTCGGATTCATCAACGGGCGCTCCAATCCCGGATCTTCCATCTGCTCGGCATCGGTGCGGAGGAGCAAGAAGCGCGCTTCGGCCACATGCTGCGCGCCTTCGAGTACGGCGCGCCCCCGCACGGGGGATTCGCCGTCGGGCTGGATCGTGTCGTCATGCTGCTGATGGGCGTGGAGAACATCCGTGAGGTGATCGCCTTCCCCAAGACCCAGTCCGCGACCGATCCACTGACCGGCGCACCCTCCACCGTCGCCAGCGATCAGTTGGACGAGCTCGGCATCCGCCTGGCGGCCCCGCCCGTACTTCACGACATGTGATCGCTCCGCTAGCAGTGCGCTAGCAATTCCGCGGTCATCCCGGTGGTAACCTGCGCCACGCCAGGCGGGGCACCGTGCCACGCAGCGAGGCGGGCGGAGCGAGCGAGCGAGGACTGACCCATGAACGCTGCGTTGACCAACGCCAAAGGCCGCTGGGCCTCGATCCTGACACTGATCTTCGTCGCGGCGCTGGTCGGCGCCGCCTGTGGCGGCGGCAGCGACGGCGATGACGCCGCTGATGATCCCGGCACAGCGGCGACCCGCGATGAACGCGAGAGCGACGACGAGGCCGCGCCGGCCGATCAATCGGAGCAGGCGCAGGCGCAGGCGCAGTCGCAGTCCCAATCCCAATCCCAGGCCCAGGCTCAGGCTCAGGCGCAAGCGGAAGAACAGAGCACACCCTCCCGCTCCCCCGCGACGGCCCCCAGCGGCGACCTGCGACTCGCCTTCTCCTCCCCCCTCACCCTGGACCCCGCCCTCACCACCAGCGTCGATTCGGCCCGCTTCGTCGTCGAGATCTTTGGCGGCCTGCTCAGCCTCGACCAGGATCTGCGGATTATTCCGGACCTGGCCGAAACCCTGCCCGAGTTCACCGAGAACGCAGACGGCACGGTGACGTACACCTTCCACCTGCGGCGCGACGCACTCTTCCACAACGGCCGCCGCGTCATGGCGGACGACGTCAAGTGGAGCATTGAGCGCCACGCCCACCCGGACACGTTCTCGCCCACCGCGCCGGACTTCCTCAACGACATCCTTGGGGCCGTCGACTACATGCGCGGCCGGGCCGACGAGATCAGCGGCATCCAGGTGGTCGACGACAACACCATCCAGATCACGATCGACGCGCCCAAGCCGTACTTCCTCTTCAAGCTCACCTACCCCACATCCTTCGTCGTCGATCGGCAGCAGGTCGAGAACGACCCCCGCAACTGGGCCTCGCAGCCGAATGGCACCGGCCCCTTCACGCTGGTCGAGTGGAACCTGGGCGAAGGCATGGTGCTGGAGCGCTGGGATCGGTACCACCTGGAGCTCGCCATCATCGAGCGCGTCGAGGTGCGCTTCGCGGGCGGTGGACTCACGCAGTACGAGAACAACGAAGTTGACATCGCCGACGTTGGCACCAACGACATCGAACGCGCGCGCGACCCCAACTCCGACCTCAACGCGGAGTTCGTCAGTCGCAACGAACTCTCCATCTTCTACGTCGGCTTCAACACCCAGCAGCCCCCCTTCGACGACCGCGACGTGCGCCGCGCGCTCGCGATGGCGATCGACAAGCAGACCATCGCGGATGTCGTGCTGCAGTCCATCGCACCGGTCGCCAACGGCGTCATTCCGCCCGGCCTCGCCGCTTTCGATGAGGCCTACGGCGGCCTCCCCTTCGACCCGGAGCTGGCTAAGGAGACGCTGGACGCCTCCTCGTACGCCGGCACACCATTCCTGGAGAACATCCGCATCACGGTGCCGGGCGCTGGCGCGACGCCGGGCAACGTCATCGTCGCGATTCAAGACATGTGGCGCGAGAACCTGGGCCTCGACATCGAGATTCAGCAGGTCGAAGCGGCGAACTTCTTCTCAGAGTTGGACCAGGGCCTGTACCAAGCCTTCAGCCTGGGCTGGATCCTGGACTACCCCGACCCCGAGAACATCATTGACCTGCTCTTCCACAGCAGCTCCTTGCAGAACAACCCGGCCTACCAGAGCGACGAACTCGACGCCCTTGTTGAGGAAGCCCGGGTCGAGCTGGACGCCGAGCGCCGCATTGAGCTCTACCGCGAAGCGGAGCGCGTGATCGTGGAGGACGCCCCCTGGGTGCCCCTCTTCTTCGGCACCGCGAACCAGGTGGTCAAGCCGTACGTGACGGGCTATTTGCCGCCACGCTCTATCATTCCGCATCTGCGCTACATCGGCCTCGAGCAGTAGCGCCGAGGCACGTGCGCGGCGGCGCATCCAAGCGGGACGACGCGTGTCGGAGGGGTGACGGCAGATGAGCTCCAGTCTCTGGGCCTTCATCGCGCGTCGCATCGCGATCGCGCCGATCACGCTGTTCGCCGTCCTGCTGATTACCTTCGCGCTGACCCAGGTAGCGCCGGGCGACCCGGTTCGCATCATCAGCGGCCAGCGCACGCCGGACCCGGAGCGCGCGGAGTTGATTCGCGAGGAGTTCGGCCTCAACGGCTCCTTCGTGGAGCGCTTCGGCGACTACGTGGTGGGTTTCGTGCAGGGCGATCTTGGGCTCTCGTACTTCAACCGCAGCCCCCAGCGCTCCGTGCAGGAGTTGCTGGGCGACCGCATCTGGGTCTCCGCGCAGATCGGTATCATCGCCCTCTTCCTGATCTACCTGATCGGCATTCCGTTAGGCGTCTACGCCGCCATGAACCGCGGTAGATGGAAAGATCCCGCCCTGATCAGCGGGCTGATGCTGCTCACGGCGCCCCCGGGCTTGGTCATCCAGCCCGTCCTCACCTGGTTCCTGGTACTCAAGGCGGACAGCTTCTTCGGCATCTTTGGCTTCGACGTGCCCTCCGTCTGGACGCCCGGCGATCCGGCCTCGTTCATCATCCCCGTGACGGTCCTTGTGGTGCCCTCGCTGGCCGGCATGGCGAGATTCGTCCGCGTCAGCGTGCTCACCGTGGCCGACGAGGACTACGTACGCACCGCGCATGCGAAGGGCTTGGCTCCGCGCGCCGTCGTGTACCGGCACGTGCTGCGCAACGCGTTGCTGCCACTCTCCACGGTGATGGGGCTCAGCGTGGTCGGCGTCGTTAGTGGCTCCATCATTGTCGAAACGCTCTACGGCATCCCAGGCGTTGGCGCCTTCATCTTTCAGTCCATCACCCAGCGCGACTTCAACGTGCTGCTGGGCTTCACGATGCTCGTCGCGACGTTGCTCATCACGGCGAACCTGATCGTGGACATCGCCTACGTCTTCATCGACCCGCGCATCCGCTACACCCGGCGGTCGGCATGAGCCTCCCAGGCCGCGCCGCCGCGCGAGCCCCCGGCGAGGATCGCGGCCTGGCCCTGGAGCGGTCCGAGTCCCCCTGGCGGCGAGGCATTCGGGCCCTGCTCAAGAAGCGCATCGCGACGATCTCGTTGTTGGCGATCTTGATCATTTACGGAGCCGGCGCCTACACATTCTTGGACGCCTTCGGCGTGCCCACCGGCCTCCAGGACCCCAACGAAACCAACCTCACTCTGCGGCGTCCCACGCGGGAGGCGGAGACGCTGGGCACCTTCACCGAGCGCCACGATGTCTCCCTCAACGCCGTGGCCCAGCTCAATCCGGAGGTCGTGGAGAACCAGGGAGCCTTGACCGCCGCGACCATCCTCGTCCCGGGGACCCAGCTCGTGCTTCGCGCCGACGCGGCTCTCGAGGGACCCTCCACGGCGCACTGGTTCGGCACCGACCGCACCGGCCGCGACATGTTCAGCCGCACCCTCTTCTCCGCGCGCGCCGCCATCGTCCTGACGGTGCTCGTCTTCGCGTTGGGCAGCCTCTTCTTGGGCCTGGGGCTGGGGCTTCTCGCGGGCTACGCCGGTGGCTGGGTCGATCAGGTGATCATGCGCGTGGGCGACGTCATCCTGGCGATTCCCGGCCTGCTGGTGCTCATCGTCGTCAGCGCCGCCTTCCGCGAGCAATGGACGGGCTGGTTCACCGACTTCGACGATTTCCTGCGCTGGGACTTCTTCATTGATCAGGGCATCGACCATCTCTCCCTGTTGATCCTGGCCCTGACCTTCTTCGGCTGGGTCGACACCGCCCGCTTCGTGCGTGCCCAAACGCTCTCCCTGCGAGAGTCAGATTTCATCCTGGCCGCAGAGTCGATCGGCGCCCGGACGCCGCGGATCTTGTCGCGGCACCTGTTCCCGGGCATCCTGCCGTGGGTCATCATTGGCTTGTCGTCCACGTTCGCGGGCGTCGTGGGCGCTGAAGTCGCGCTCACCTTCCTGGGCCTTGGCGTGCAAGCGCCCACGGCCTCCTTTGGGCAAATGATCAGTGAGGCTATTGGCATTCGCACGTTCGATCTGCACCCGCACCTGTTGTTGGTGCCCGCGATCGTCGTCGCTATCCTGACCTTTGCCTTCAACTTGCTCGGCGATGCCGTCAATGACGTCGTCAACCCTAGGGGCCGCTAACCTTCGCGATACGCGCGGGGCCGCTGGGCGCAGCCACTGCCGTTGATATACTGCTCGGTACGGGAGCCCGAAAAACTCAATGAAAGTCACGACAGAACGCATCCCCGAGGCCCAGTTGGTCCTTGAGGTCGAAATCGACGACGAGCGCGTCACTAAATCGCTCAATCAGGCAGCCCAGCGGCTCGCTCAGCGCTACCGCATCCCCGGATTTCGCAAGGGCAAAGCCCCGCGCGTTGTCGTGGAGCAGGCGCTCGGCGTGGACGCGGTCTTCGAAGAGGCGATCGAACGTCTGATTCCTCAGGCCTACGAACAGGCGATCAAGGACGAGGGCCTGACGCCCATTGGCCCGCCCGACGTGGAATCGGTTGAGCGCGACCCCGTGCGCTTTCGCGCCCGGCTGCCCATGGAGCCGGAAGTGGACCTGGGCCCGTATCGCGAAATCACGATGCTTGCAGAGCCGGTCGCGATTACCGACGACGATGTCGACACCGCCGTCCTGAATGTGCAGCGCCAGCACGCCGTGCTCGAGCCCGTGGAGCGGCCCGTCGAGCTGAACGACCGCCTCAAAGCGGACATCAAGGCTGTGATCGACGGGAAGTCCGCCCTGGACGAGACGGACGCCGAGTTCCACGTCCGCGAGGAGATGATCCTCGGCGTGCCCGGCGTCGGCGAGGCCCTGGTTGGCCTGGAAGTCGGCGACCACAGCTTCAGCATCGATGCCCCAGATGACTGGGACGATGAAGACGTCGCCGGCAAGACGGTCGAATTCAACATCACGATTAAAGAGATCAAGAAGGAAATCCTACCCGACGCCGACGACGATCTCGCGGCCGAGGTTGGCGAGTTCGACTCCTTCGAGGCGATGCGTGAGCGCCTGCGCGAGGATCTTCGTGACGGCGCCGAGCAGCGCGATCGCGAATCCCACTCCACGGCCCTCATGGACGCCGTCCTGGCCGGCGCCACGATCGAGTTCCCGCCGATGCTGGCCCAGCATGAGGTGGAGCACATGTTGCAGGAGCTCGCGCGGCAAACGGGCCAGGATCCGGCGGCGATACTCGAGGCCGCAGGGCCCAGCGCGCAGCAGCTGCGGGAGAACATGAGCGGCGAGGCCAATGAGCGCGTCCGCCGCAGCCTGGTCCTGGAGCGACTGGCGGCTGCGGAGTCAATCGAAGTCGCCGACGAGGAAGTCGCCGAAGAACTCACCCGCATGGGTGGCGATGGTCCCCAGGCCGAGCAAGTGCGTGCCATGTTCGACAACGAGAATGGCCGCGCGATGCTGCAGCGCAACCTGCTGAACACTCGCATCATGGACCGGCTCAACGAAATTGCGGCGGCCAACGCGGCCGCCGAACTCGGCGGCACGGGTGAATCGGGTGGTCCGTCGGAGGAGGACGCTGAGGGAGCGTCTGCGACAGAGGGCGACGCACCCGAAGATCAGGCAAGCACGGATTCCGACGGCGAGATCGCCGAGTAAGCTGAAACTACGGCGCGCCGCAGAGTCACCTCCGGCGCGTGACAGGAAGCACATACAGACCGCCCGCCGGGCAGTCACATCTCGCAACCCCCAACGCAAGGAGGCCCGATGTCCCTGGTCAACCCCGCTGCGATCGTCCCCATGGTCGTCGAGAGCACGAACCGCGGCGAGCGCGCCTACGACATCTACTCGCTGCTCCTGCGCGAGCGCATCATCTTTCTCGGCACGGGCATTGATGACCAGGTCGCCAACGTTATTGTCGCCCAACTGCTCTATTTGGATCGCGAAGATCCAGAGCGGGACATCCAGCTTTACGTTCACTCGCCCGGCGGATCGATCACCGCGGGCCTGGCCATTTACGACACCATGCGGCTCATTTCGGCCAATGTTTCCACCATTTGCGTGGGTATGGCCGCGTCCTTCGGAACAGTCGTTTTGTCTGCCGGCACTCCCGGCAAACGCTACGCGTTGCCCAATTCCACCATCCACATGCACCAGGCCCTGGGTGGAGCCCGCGGCCAAGCTGCCGATATTGAAATTGCGGCTCGGGAAATCTTGCGTGAAAACGAGATCATCCGGGGCATCTTGTCCAAGCACACGGGGCAGCCGTTGGATGTCATCAAGCGGGACACGGACCGCGACTTCTATCTGGATGCTGAGCAGGCCAAGGAATACGGAATCATCGACGAGGTTCTCAAGGGACCAGTCGATGAAAAGAGCGCGGACGTCGCCGCAGCGTCCTAGCGAATCGGGCCAACCGGATCAGTCGGGGTCACATAGGAGCGCGTAGTGGCGAGCAACAGGGGCAACAACCGGGTTCAATACCACTGCTCGTTCTGTGGCAAGAACCAAGATCAAGTGAAGCGCCTCATCGCCGGCCCCGGGGCCGTCTACATCTGCGATGAATGCGTGGACTTGTGTCGCGAGATCATCACGGAAGAGGCGGGCTCCAGCGCCACCCCGGCGGTCGCCGCGGGTGTGGAGGGCAGCGGCGAAACGCTGATGCCGCCGCAGGAGCTCTTCCGACGCCTTGACGAGTACGTCGTTGGTCAAGAGCAAGCCAAGAAAGTGCTCTCCGTCGCCGTCTACAACCACTACAAGCGGATCAACTCCGACCCTGCTGAGACCGACGACGTGGAGCTCGAGAAGAGCAACATCCTGCTTGTCGGCCCCACCGGCTCCGGCAAGACGCTGCTCGCACGCACGCTGGCCAAGATCCTGGACGTGCCCTTTTCCATCGCGGACGCCACCGCCCTGACCGAGGCGGGTTACGTGGGCGAGGACGTGGAGAACATCCTCCTGCACCTCATCCAGTCCGCCGATTTCGACGTCGCTCGGGCCGAGCGCGGCATCATCTACATCGACGAGATCGACAAGGTCGCTCGCAAGTCGGACAACCCCTCCATCACCCGGGACGTCTCCGGCGAAGGCGTGCAGCAGGCGTTGCTCAAGATCATCGAGGGCACCGTCGCCTCCGTGCCGCCGCAGGGCGGACGCAAGCACCCGCACCAAGACTTCATCCAGATCAATACCTCCAAGATCCTCTTCGTTTGCGGCGGCGCCTTCGAGGGCCTGGAGGATATGATCGAGCGTCGGGTCAGCCGCGGCCGGCGCAACCTGGGTTTCGGCGCGACGCCCCGCACGGTGGACGACGACAACTCCTTGCTGCACGACCTCAGCCACGACGACCTGCTCAAGTTCGGACTGATCCCGGAGTTCGTTGGCCGGCTGCCGCTCGTCGTCGGCCTGGACGCCCTGGACGCCGAGTCCATGGTGCGCATCCTGACCGAGCCCAAGAACGCGCTCGTGCGACAATTCGAGCAGTTCTTTGCCATGGACAACGTTGACCTGGACTTCACGCCGGAGGCCCTCAAGGCCATCGCCGAGTTCGCGCTGTCTGAGAAGACCGGCGCGCGCGGCTTGCGCACCGTGCTGGAAGACATCCTCATGGAGGTCATGTTCGAGATTCCCAGCCAGCCCAAGGTCAGCAAGTGCGTCGTCAGCGAGGAAACGGTCCGTGACCACGTCCGGCCGATCCTGCTGGCGGAGTCGGGATCCAACATCGCTTACAGCAACTTCCCCGCCTCCCTCCGCTCCCTCAAGACCGACGCCCTCCCGGATGAAGAAGAGACATCGCCTGAGCTGGAGCAAGAGAGCGCCTGACGGCACCCGCCGCCACCGTCCCATCCATCCGGCGCCTGTCCCAGGCAGACGGACCGCCCCGCTCCCCTGCTAGCCTGAGTCGGTGCCGACGGGGCAGCAACCGCTCGATCACCTCCTTGTCGCGCGCGGCCTCGCCGCCGACCGCGTACAGGCGCGCGCGCTGATCATGGCCGGACGCGTCAGCGGCCAGGGACGGCGCTACACCAAGCCCGGCCTGCGCCTTCCACCCAACACCACCCTCAAGGTGCGCGCCGCCGCCGCCTACGTCTCGCGCGGCGGCGAGAAACTGGTCGCCGCCTTGGACGCCTGGCCGATCGAGATCGCCGGCCGCGTCTGCCTGGACATCGGCGCCAGCACCGGCGGCTTCAGCGACTGCCTGCGCCAGCATGGGGCCGCACGCGTCTACGCGGTTGACGTGGGCTACGGGCAGATCTCCTCCCAACTGCGCGACGATCCACGCATCATCGTCATGGAGCGCACGCACGTCCGGGACTTGCCGTCACTCGATCCGGCGCCCTCGCTGATCACGGTTGACGTCTCCTTCCTCTCGGCGCGGGTGGCCCTGGAAGCGGCCGCGGCTCGTGCGGAGCCGGGCGCAGACGCCATTGTGCTCGTCAAACCGCAGTTTGAGCTCCCTCGTGCGCAGGTCGATGCGCGTGGCGTCGTGACGGATCCGCTGGGGCACGCCAGCGCCGTCGCGCTGCTGCTCCACTGGGCCCGGCAGCGCCGCTGGCGGCTGGGCGGCGTCCGCATCTCGCCGCTGCGCGGCCCGGCGGGCAACCACGAGTTTCTCGTTTGGCTGCGCGCCCCTAACGCCCAAGCGTCCAACCCGGGCATACTCGACCAATGAGCGATCTCACCAAGGTGGGCATCTACCATCATCCCCAGCTCGAGGCTGCCCGCGTGTACGCCGCCGAGCTGCACGATCGATTCCGCGCGCATGTTCCCAACGTCTGGGTCTCCTCCGCCTGGGACCCCGATCGCTCCACGCGCGACCTGCAAGGCACCGAGCTGCTCGTCTGCGTGGGGGGCGATGGCACGGTCCTGCGCGCGGCGCGCGCCGTCGTGCCCAATCCCACCCGCATCCTCGGCGTCGACATGGGGCGGCTGGCCTTCCTCACGGAGCTCACGCCCGAGGGCCTTAGCGACCGCTTCGACGACGTGCTGGCCGGTCGCTACCGCGTCGAAGAGCGCACGATGCTCGATGTGCGGTTCTTCGACGCCGAAGACGCGGAGGCCAACGCTCCGCGGCACGCCCTCAACGACGTCATCCTGGGGCGCACCTCGTTGGGCCGCCCCGTCTATATCAACGTCGAGGTCAATGGCGACCTGATCGGTGTGATCCGGGCCGACGCCGTCGTCGTGGCGACCGCCACCGGCAGCACCGGCTACTCGCTCTCCGCCGGCGGCCCCATCCTGGACCCCGTCGCGCGTAGCATCGTCGTCACCCCGGTTGCCCCCCATCTCGCCGCGGCCGCGCCGCTCGTCCTCCCGCACGATTCCGTCGTCGCCCTCAGCCCGGCGGCGAGCGGTGGTGTGGCCTTCAGCGTCGACGGGCAAGGCGAGTTCCCCGCCGTTGCGCACAGCCGCGTCGAGGTGCGTTGCAGCGAGCATGTCGCGCGCCTGATCCGTTTCGACCAACAGCCGTTCTTCGCCCAGCTCGGCCGTCGGCTCGCCTGGCTCGATGAACGCCGTCTCGCCGCGCTCCACGCCAGCGCCGGCCAGCCTGGCGACGCCGAGCCGTCGCTGGACATCCCCAACCGGGTTCCGTAGGCCGATCATCGCCCGATCTGGGAGCCGATCGCGATCCCGCTCACAACAGCGCCTTGCCCGATCCCTGGGCTACGATAAAGGTGCGTTCCCGTCCCGCAGCGCCCCGATCGGATCGGGTGTCGCCGCCGGTCGGGCTCCTCATATCGGACCAAGAGCGTCATGACCACTACTGAGCGATCCCCCGGCCTGATCAACGATCACGCCCACCTCGCCGACGTCCCCGCCATCCACCGCCTGATCCAGTACTGGGCCGATGAGACCGGCGATGTCCTGCCCCGCAGCGAGGGGGAGATCTACGGCACACTGCGGGACTTCATGGTCCTGCGGGACGTGCAGGATGGGCGTGAGCAGATCGTCGCGGCGGGCGCCCTGCACATCGAGTGGAAGGATCTGGCCGAGGTGAAATCCCTCGTCGTCGACCCCAAGCAACAAGGGCGCGGTCTGGGCCGCGTCGTCGTGGAGGCGCTCCTGGACGAGGCAGGGCGCCTGGGCCTGCGCACCGTCTTCGCGCTGACCACCACGCCCGCCTTCTTCGAGCGCGTCGGCTTCCAGCAGGCCGCCGTCTCGTCCTTCCCCCGCAAGGTCTGGAACGAGTGCTTCCGCTGCCCCAAGTACAGCAACTGCGACGAAGTCGCCGTCTCCATTGACCTGCGTGACAAGGGCCTGCGCGACGGGCTCCTGCGCGACGGGCCCTCCGCGTGAGCCCCGACCCAGCCCCTGAGCCCACCGATGTGCCCGCCGATGTGCCCGCCGAACTGCGGGAGGAAACGATCGCCAGCGAGCGCCTTTACGAAGGCCGCATCGTCAACCTGCGGCGCGATACCCAGCGCCTCGCCGACGGCAGTGAAGCGAGCCGTGAAGTCGTTGAGCATGTGCCAGCGGTCGTCATCGTCGCCTTCGACGATCGCGGCCGCATTGCCTTCGTGCGTCAGTGGCGCTCCCCAGTCGGGCGGCCGCTGCTGGAGCTGCCCGCCGGCGTCATGGAAGAGGGCGAGGATCCGGAGTTCAGTGCGGCTCGCGAACTACAGGAGGAGGCAGGGCTGAGGCCCGGCTCCCTGCTGCCCTTGCCGCGCTTCTACGTCGCGCCCGGCTGGACCAACGAATACCTGTACGGCTTCCTGGCCCGCGACTGCGAACCCTCCCGCCTCGCCGCGGACGATGATGAGCGCATCATCGTGGAGTACCACACCCTCGGCGAAGCCATGGACATGGTCGCCGCCGCCGAGATCGAGGACGCCAAGACGATCATCTGCCTGCAGGCCGTCGCGCTGCGGGCGGTGGGTCCCCTGGGCGCGAAGGTGGTCCGCTTCTACGCGGGGGAGTGAAGCGACCCTCGGATCTGGTCAGATGGTCACCAGATGACGTAGCATACCCTCATTGAACAGGCTCGTGAGACAGGTCACGCGGCATCGAGATCTACTTCCGAACCCGCGCGCTCAAGAGCGCCGCCGACAGCGAGAATCTCGCTATCCGGCGATGGGGACCCGCTGTTGGGCGCAAGTACGTTCTAACCGTAAACCTCTCGCGAGCCTGGATCACTGGGCGGAAGCATTCGAACGGCGGTCCTGGCGAGCGCATCCGCTGAAGGGAGCCCGAAGGGCGGAGCATGCCATCGATCTGGGTCAACGATGGCGACTCATCGTGTCGATTCAGGGTGACGCCGCTGTGACCATTGAGGAGGTGAGCGACCACTATGACGACTAGCTCGAAAAGGACCAAGCCCGGACCGTACCGATACGACGGACCCGATACGCCGATTCACCCAGGCGCGTATATCCGTGAGGAGCTGGAGGCACGCGGCTGGACGCAAGCCAAGCTAGCGAAGCTCATGGACCGGCCCGCCCGGCTGGTCAATGACCTCTGTCAGGCGCGGAGAAGTGTCAGCGCAGAGACTGCTCTCGATCTCTCGAGGGCGCTTGGGATGTCGCCAAAAACCTGGATGAACCTGCAGACATCCTACGACCTTGCCAAAGCGCAGCAGAAGCGCGCCAGACGTCGACCCGCCAGCGTGTAGCGACCTCCAGCGTTGCCCTGATGCGGCCCCTCCTCCAGCGCTCTAGCCTTCGCGCATGCTCGGGCGATTCACGCGCTTTGGCCTTAACCCCCTGGTCCGACTGCTCCTGCGATCCCCGCTCTGGCGACTCCTGCCCGCGGTCATAATCGTGGAGACCACGGGTCGTCGGAGCGGTCACTGGCGAGCGACGCCGGTGCAGTACATCCCCGCCGAGCCCGATCTCTACGTTCTCTCGCGTCGCGATCGCCTCTGGTGGCGCAATCTCCGCCTCGTCGCCCCCATCCGAGTGCGGCTCCGTGGTCTCGAGTATCCGGCGCACGCCGAGATCCTGCCTGCCGAGTCCTCCCTGCCCGACCTTTTCGAGGGCAGCGTCCTGGCCGCGGCGGCTGCCCGGCCAGACGCCGTGATCGTGCGGTTCCGCCTCCTGGACGAACCGACCACCGATCCGACCGCCGGCGTCTCGCGAAATTGAACGGCCCAGAGCCCGGGTGTACGATCCTGCCTGCCCACTTGCGGCCCGGCGTGATGCTGCGGCGTCTGGATGCCGCCCCACCCCGCGCGCGCTTGCCCGGGTCCGGTTCATCAGGGCCCGTGAATTTCAGGGAGGCCGCCAGTGCTGGAACACGATGTCTTGATAGTGGGGTCCGGCCTGGCGGGTATGCGCGCCGCACTGGAAGTGGCTGAGGACCCCAGCATCGATGTCGCCATCCTGACCAAGGTCCACCCTTTGCGATCCCACTCCGGCGCCGCCCAGGGCGGAATCGCGGCCTCGCTCGGCAACTCCTCCGACGGGGACGGCTGGGAACTGCACATGTACGACACCGTCAAAGGTGGCGACTTCCTCGTCGACCAGGACGCGGCGGAGATTCTGGGCCGCGAGGCGCCGGAGAACATCTTCGAGTTGGAGCACATGGGCTGCGCCTTCTCGCGCATGGAGGACGGGCGCATCGCCCAGCGCCGCTTCGGCGGACACTCTGAGCCCCGCGCCGTCTACGCCGCCGACCGCACCGGTCATGCCCTGCTCACGGTCCTCTTTGAGCAGTTGCTCAAGAAGGGCGTCAAGGTCTACAGCGAGTGGTATGCGCTGGATCTGATCGTGCGCGACAACACCTGCCAAGGGCTCATCGCCTACGACATCCTGACCGGCCAGATCGAAGCCGTGCAGGCCAAGGCCGTGATGTTCGCCACCGGTGGCTACGGTCGCACCTTCCGCATCACGACCAACGCCTTCGCCTCCACCGGCGACGGCGTCGTCATGGCCTATCGCGCCGGTATCCCCTTGCAGGACATGGAGTTCGTGCAGTTCCATCCCACGGGATTACAGGGCTCCGGCATCCTGCTCAGCGAGGCCGCCCGCGGCGAGGGCGCCCACCTCGTCAACGCCGACGGCAAGCGCTTCATGGAGGACTATGCCGCCGGGGCCATGGAGCTCGCCCCGCGCGATATCGTCGCCCGGGCCGAGCAAACCGAGGTCGACAACGGACGCGGCGTCACCGCCAAGGGGGACTCCGTCTTCATGGACCTGCGCCCCATTGGTGAGGAACGCATCCGCTACGCCCTGCCCTCCGTCATGCACCTGGCGCGCGACTTCGCCGGGCTGGACCCGCTCGTCGAGCCGATCCCGATCCAGCCCACAGCGCACTACTCGATGGGCGGGATCCCCTGCGACATCGACGGCCAGGTGCGGCTCAAAGACCAGGACAACACCCCCATCACCGGCTTCTACGCCGCCGGTGAGTGCTCCTGTGTCTCCGTGCACGGGGCCAACCGGCTGGGCACCAACTCGCTGCTGGAGGCCGTGGTCTTCGGCCGCCGCACCGGCAAGAACATCCGCGAGCACGTCAAGGACCTGGATCCCACGCGCATCACCGAGGGCGAGATGCAGCCCGCGATCGACGAAGTCAATCGCTTCCTTCAGGGCGAAGGCAGCGAGAACGTCGGCGCCATTCGCTCCGACCTGCGCGACGTGATGATGGAAAAGTGCGGCGTCTTCCGGGAGCAGGGCGCGCTGCAGGAGTGTTTGAGCACCGTCAAGGATCTTCAGGCCCGCTTCGCCAAGGCCCGCATCGACGACCGCACCACCACCTTCAATACGGACCTGCTGGACGCCATTGAAGTCGGGCACATGCTGGAGTTCTCTGAAGTCATCGTCTCCGGCGCCCTCAATCGCCAGGAGAGCCGCGGTGGCCACGCTCGGCGCGACTTCGCCACACGGGACGACGACAATTGGTACAAGCACACGCTCGCCTATCGCGAGGCTGATGGCCCGCGTCTGACCTACTCCGAGGTCAACATGAGCCCGCGCCACCGCGCGGCCTACCCGCCCGAGGAGCGCAAGTACTAGCACGCCCCTCGACCGAGGGGCGCGCCGCGACCGCCAGCGACGCGATGGAGGATGGCTATGCCGCAGCAGACGTTCGTCATTGACCGGTACGACCCGGTCGAAGACCGCGCCTATGAGCAAGAGTTCAGCGTTGACTACGAGGCCGGCGAAACCGTGCTCGACTGCCTGAACATGATTCGCTGGGACCAGGACGGCACGCTCTCGCTGCGCATGTCCTGCCGACACGCGATCTGCGGCTCCTGCGCGATCAAGATCAACGGCCGCTCCGGGCTGGCCTGCCAGACCCAAGTGCCGGCCGCCGCCGAGCGCGGCAACCCGATCCACATTGGCCCGCAAGGCAATCAAACCGTCATCAAGGACCTGGTCGTCGACACCGACAAGTTCATGCGGCAATTCGACCGCGCCCAGACCTGGCTCAAGCCGTTCGAGGGCCAGGAGCCGCCCGCGCGCGAGTATCGCCAGGACAAGGACGACTTCGACCACTGGCAGCACGCCTCCACCTGCATCCACTGCGGGGCCTGCTACTCGGACTGTACCGTCGCCTCCGTCGACCCAAAGTTCCTCGGCCCAGCGGCGCTGGCCAAGGCCTATCGCTTTGTGATGGACAGTCGCGACTCACAGCGGCAGGAGCGGCTGGAGAAGCTCTCCCGCATGGAGGGCGGCATTTGGGACTGCACCCGCTGCTTCATGTGCGTCGAGGCCTGCCCCAAGGATGTCCTGCCCATGGACGCCATCATGGAGCTGCGCACCGAGGCCATCAAAGCGGGCGTCACCAACAACCACGGCAGCCGCCACTCCAAGGCCTTCGCCGGTGGCGTCAAGAAGCGTGGCCGCCTGGACGAGGCGACGCTACCGATCCTCTCGGCCGGGGTGCGACCCGGCGCGATCCCCGAGATGTTGGGCTACACGCCCGGCGCGATCCGCCTGCTCAAGTCGCGCAAGCTGCTCGTCGCGGCCAGGCGGCACGGGGCCAGCAAAGAGGGCAAGCAGCAGATCAAGCGCATCTTCGACGAGGTTGAAGACGCCAAGCACCATCACGACGTCAACCGTGCGGCGTTTAGCACCCATTACGCCGAAGCGTTGGAAGGCTAGGAGCCCCTGTGAAATACGCTTTCTGGCCCGGCTGCGTCGCGCGCGGGGCCGCACCCGAGCTCTACAAGTCCACGCTCGCCGTGGCCGAGCACATCGGCATCGAGCTGGTCGAACTGGACGCGGCCGCCTGCACCGGGGCGGGCATCATCTCCGACGGCGACCCCTTCCTGGCCGACACGCTCAACGCCCGCACCTTGGCCATGGCGGAGCAGATGGACCTGCCCTTGATGGACATCTGCTCCACCTGCGTCGGTGTGCACAGCCTTGCCCAAGAGAAGCTGGGCAACGCCGACTACCGTGCACAGATCAACCAGCGTCTGGCGCCTGAAGGGCTGTCGTACGAGGGCAGTGTGGAGCCGCGACACCTGCTCTGGATCCTTCTGGAGGACCTGGAGGCGGGCAAGCTCAACCACCTCATCACCACCCCCCTCACCGAGCTCAACCTGGGCCCGTTCTACGGCTGCTACATCCTGCGTCCCGAGCGCGTCCTGGGCTTCGACAAGCAGCCGCACCGCCGTCGCAGCCTGGAGGCCGCGATCGAACTGGTCGGCGCCACATCGGTCACCTACGACGGCATGACCAAGTGCTGCGGCTTCCCCATCCTGACCACCAACAAGAAGAATTCGCTGACCATGGCGGGGACGCATCTGGGTGAGGCGCAGGACAAAGGCGCCGACGCGCTCGTCACGCCCTGCCCCCTCTGCCACCTCAACCTGGACGCCCAGCAGGCCGACGCCGCCCGCGTGATCAAGCGCAAGCTGGACCTGCCGATCCTGCATATCCCGCAGCTGATCGGCCTGGCCATGGGTATCGAGCCGGAGAAGCTCGGCCTCAACCGCCACGTCGTCAACACCAAGCCGCTGCTCGAAAAGGCCGGCATCTAGCCGGCCGCGCCGCGCCGGGAGCGCGGTTGGTCCGAGTGCGCCGCCGCGGAGTATGCGGCTCCGGCGAGGTCCACTAACCCCGCTTCGACTCGTCGGCGCCCTGGAAGAGGATCGGGCGCATGATCGCTTGGTGCCGGCGCACGCGCGCAAAGTCGGCCTCCTGCAGCCGCCCCGCCGGCGGCGGCATCAGCTCGAAATGCCCGTAGCGATCCTCTCCGCTGACCAGCGACGCCAGTGGGCGTTCGCCACCCTGCATCGCCATCGCCGGGGTGATGTAACGCACCGCGATGCCGATGCGGCGGTCGTCGCTGCTGTTAGGGCCGGAGGCGTGGAAGAGGTGGCCGTGGTGCATCGAGCACTGGCCCGGGCGCAGCTCCACGTCCGTCGCCTCCGCCTCATCCACATCGACGGCGATCTCCTGCCCGCGCGTGAGCATGTTGTTCTGCGCAAAGGTGTCCACGTGCGGCACGATGGGGCGGGCGTGACTGCCCGCCACGAAGCGCATACAGCCGCTCGCCGTCGTCGCCGGGGAGAGCGCCACCCAGGCGGTCAGCTCCTGTTCGTCGTCCAGGCCCCAATAGGTCAGGTCCTGGTGCCAGCTCAGGTGATTGGGCGTGCGCGGCTCTTTGATAAACGTGTTCGTGCCCCAGACCAGCAGGTCCGGGCCCAGTACCTGCGAGACCATGTCGATCAGACGCGGCTGGCGGACCAGCGCCGCGAAGGAAGGCAGGATCTGCGGCAGGTTCCCGCGCAGCAGCGCGAGCTTGTCGGGTTGATCCGCGAGTTCGGCCTCCCCCGCCTCCAGATCGGCGCGCAACGCGACCGCTTCCGCCTCGCTCAGTAACTCGATCGGCGAGACGAAGCCGTCGCGTTCGTAGCTAGCAGCGATCGATGTGGTGGTCATGCGCGCCCCCTGTCGCAAGTTGCGGCCCGGTTGGCCGCGTCGGCCCCAGCCTAGATCGAGGGGGAATCTCCCTCAAATACCAACACCCCCCAAGGGGCAAACCAAAACGAGCCGCTCGACCGAAGTCGAACGGCTCGTAATGGTCCGGAGAGCGGCGAGACCGAATCGGCATTTCCTCCAGCCGGGGAGCCGGAGGAAGGCGGGCGGGGTGACGGTACTGATCGGTCCCGCTTTCGATGGCCCTCCTGACAACAAAACGCTGGGCCCGGAAAGCCGGTTCCGCCTCGCGTGCAATGTTCGCGTAAGGACACGACATAAAGAGGTACCGAATCTGAAAACGCCCTGTTCATAGGCGCTCTCCGTCGTCAGAGACTGACTCCAGTGTTTGAAGTGGCCGAGCGCCTAGGCGAATTCCAGGATCGCCCGGCCGCTGATCTCCCCGGCGGCCAGCGCCCGCGTCGCCTCGTTGATCTCGTCGATGCCGTAGCGTGCCGTCACCATTGCCTCCAGGTCCAGCCGCCCGTCGCGATGCCACTCCAGGAACATCGGGAAATCGCGCTCAGGCACGCAGGAGCCGCCGATGCTGCCGATGAAGCGCTTCTCGCTGACCAGCACGTCGCCCGCGACGAGCTCGACCGGCGTGCTCGGCACCCCCACGAGAACTGCCGTCCCGCCCGCCCGGACGCCGAAGTTCCCCGGCCGCACCGCCGGCACGATCTGCTCCATCGTCTGCCGGACACCGATGCAGTCGAAGGCGAAGTCGGCGCCGGAGACGGGGTGCTGCGAGATCGTGAACTCACCGGGATGTGGCGTCAGATCATGCACCGCCGCGACCGGGTCGACTTTGGAGGCGTTAAACGTGTGCGTGGCCCCGAAGCGCTTGGCGAACTCCAGCTTTGCCTCGTCCAAGTCGACGGCGATGATCGGGTCCGCGCCCGCCACCTTCGCGCCCACTACCGCCGACAGCCCCACGCCGCCCACCCCGAAGACGGCGACGCTCTCGCCCGGCTGCACGCCGGCCGAGTTCACGACGGCGCCCGCGCCCGTCATCACCGCGCAACCGATGATCGCGGTCACGTCGTGCGGCGTGCTGGCATCGACCTTGACGACGTACTGGCCGTCGCAGATTGTGTGGTCGGCCCAGGTGAAGACGCCCTGTGCTCTCGCGAGGCTGCCGATGACCGGGATCTCCAGCGGGGCCGGAGGGGTGTCCGCCGAAGCGGCGTCGCGGGGGACCCAGGTCACCAGGACCGTGTCGCCCTCCTGCACGTGGCTAACGTCGGATCCGGTCTGGAGGACGACGCCCGTCGACTCGTGACCGAGCACGGTCGGCGCGGTTCGCTCCCGGTGCATCTGATGCAGCTGCGAGTGACAGACGCCCGAGGCGAACTGCTTGATCACCACCTGCGTCGGACCGGGCTCCGGCAGCTCTAGATCCTCCACCCGCAATTCTTGCGTCCCCGGGGGGAGTACGACCACTCGTGCCTGCGTGCCCATCGCTCGCTCCTTGCGCTACGTCCGACTCGGTCGGCAGAGCGTAGCGCGCGAGGCGGGGTTACGGCCTGGTCATCTTCTCCGGCTGCACCCACTCGTCGAACTGCTCCGCGGTGAGGAGGCCCAGCTCGACGCCGGTCTCTTTGAGCATCCCGCCCGACTCATGCGCGGCCTTCGCGATCTTGGCCGCGTTGTCGTAGCCGATGTGCGGGTTCAGCGCCGTGACCAGCATCAACGACTGCCGCATCAGCTCGTCGATCCGCGCCCGGTTCGGCTCGATCCCCACCACGCAGTTGTCCGTGAACGACACCGCCGCGTCGGCCAGCAGGCGGATGCTTTGCAGATTGTTGTAGGCCATCACCGGCTTGAAGACGTTGAGCTCGAAGTGGCCCGTCGCGCCACCGACGGCGACCGTCGTGCCGTTGCCGATCACCTGCGCGCAGACCATCGTCATGGCCTCCGACTGCGTGGGGTTGACCTTGCCCGGCATGATGCTCGAGCCCGGCTCGTTGGCGGGCAGCATTAGCTCGCCGATGCCCGCGCGCGGGCCGGAGCCCAGCATGCGCACGTCGTTGGCGATCTTCATCAGCGACGCGGCGATCGTGGTCAGCTGGCCGGCCAGCTCGACCTGGGCGTCGTGTGCGGCCAGCGACTCGAACTTGTTCGGCGCCGTCACGAACGGCAGGTCCGTGATCGTGCTGATCTCCTCCGCCACCTTGACGGCGTAGTCGGGGTGCGAGTTGATCCCCGTGCCCACCGCGGTGCCGCCCAGGGCCAGCTCGTACAGCCGCGGCAGGGTCCCCTCGACGCGCGCGATGCTGTATGTCACCTGCTGCACGTAGCCGGAGAACTCCTGGCCCAGCGTCAGCGGCACGGCGTCCATCAGGTGCGTGCGACCGATCTTGACGATGGCGTCGAACGCCTCGGCCTTCGCGTGCAGGGCGTCGCGCAGCTTGGTCAGCGCCGGCACGAGCTCGTTCACGACCTGCTCCGCCGTCGCGACTGACATCGCGCCCGGGAACACGTCGTTCGAGGACTGCGACATGTTGACGTGGTCGTTGGGGTGCACCGGGTCCTTCGAGCCCCGCTCCCCGCCCAGCAGCTCGATCGCCCGGTTGGAGATGACCTCGTTGCCGTTCATGTTGCTCTGCGTGCCGGAGCCGGTCTGCCAGACGACCAGCGGGAAGTGCTCGTCGAGCGTCCCGTCGATCACCTCCTGCGCTGCCCGACGGATCGCGTTCGCGCGCTCCGCGTCGAGCTTGCCCAGCGACTCGTTGGCCGACGCCGAGGCGTGCTTGACGATCCCCAGCCCACGGATGATCGGCCGCGGCATGCGCTCGCCGCCGATCTTGAAGTTCTGCAGCGAGCGTTGGGTCTGCGCGCCCCAGTAGCGGTCCGCCTGCACCTCTACCTGGCCCATCGTGTCGGATTCGATGCGGACGTCGCTCATCTCAGATCCTTCTGGCCGGGCGGCGGCAACCAACAATCAGTCCCGCCGCGGTGTCGGGCCGTGATTACTTCTTGGCGGCGGACTTGCGCGCGGTCTTCTTGGCAGTCGTCTTCTGGGCCGTCCTCTTGGCCGCCCGCTTCGCCGCGCTGGCCGCCTTGCTGGCCTGCGCCGCCTTCGCCTTGTTGATGCGGGCCATGTCGGTGACAAGACCCTTCACGGACCGCGCCGATGAGCGCAGCGCGCTGCGCTCGTCCGGTGTGAGCTTGATCTCCATGACCTGCTCAACGCCGCCCGCGCCCAGCTTCACCGGTACGCCGACGTACAGGTTCTTGATCCCGAACTGGCCCGTGAGGAGGGCGGCGCAGGGCAGGATGCGCTTCTGGTCCAGCACGATCGCATCGACCATCTCCACGACCGCCGCCGAGGGCGCGTAGAAGGCGCTGCCGGTCTTCAGCAGCCCCACGATCTCCGCCCCGCCCTTGCGCGTGCGGTCGATGATCTCGTCCAGCCGTTTCTTGGGCAGCAACTCCTGAATGGGAATCCCCGCGACGGTCGTGTACGACGCCAGCGGCACCATCGTGTCGCCGTGCCCGCCCAGCACGTAGGCGTTGACATCTCTCACGCTCACGTTCAGCTCTTCCGCGATGAAGGAGCGGTAGCGCGCCGTGTCCAGGATGCCGGCCATGCCAATGACCCGCTTGGCGGGCAGCTTGGCCGCCTCGAATGCGACGTGGCACATCGCGTCCAGCGGGTTGCTGACCACGATCACGACGGCCTTGGGCGATGCTTTGACCGCCTGCGCCGTCACGTCTTTGACGATCGACATGTTGGTCGCCAGCAGGTCGTCGCGGCTCATCCCCGGCCGCCGCGCGATCCCGGATGTGATCACGACGACATCGGAGTTGCGCGTGGGACCGTAGCTGTTCGTGCCGGTGATCTTCGCGTCGACCCCCACCACGGGGCTTGCCTCGAAGAGGTCCAGCGCCTTGCCCTGCGGCATCCCTTTGACGATGTCCAGCAGGACGATATCCGCGTAGCCGCGTTCCGCCAGCCGATGGGCGGTCGTCGCCCCAACGTTGCCCGCACCGATCACGGTCACTTTCTTGCGCATGCTCTCGTTTCCTCCCACTCCGCCTCCCCGGCGGCGCTCGTGCTATTGATGGCGCTGGCGAGGACCGCCGATCGCCGTTTTCTGCCGATTACTGCGTCGCTGCCTGCTGCGCCGTCGCGATCTCGTTCAGAGCGCCACCGGCACGGAACCAGCCGACTTGTTGCTCCGTGAACGAATGCGTCACCTCGATGCTCTCTGTGCTCCCGTCCGGGCGCCGGATCTCGACCGTCAGCGGCGTTCCCGGCGCGAGCGACTGCAGGCCCCGGATGCTGACGCGGTCGTCCTGGCCGAACTTGTCGTAGTCCGCCGGGTCCGCGAAGCGCAGCGGCAGTAGCCCCTGCTTCTTGAGGTTCGTCTCGGCGATGCGAGCGAAGCTGCGCACGATGACCGCCACGGCGCCCAAGTGCCGCGGCTGCATGGCCGCGTGCTCCCGGCTCGACCCCTCGCCAAAGTTTTCGTCGCCGATCACCACCCACGACTGCCCGGCCATCTTGTAGGCGCGCGCGATGTCCGGCAGCAGCATCCCCTGCTCACCGTTGAGCACGTTGTTGCCCGTCCCCGCCTGCGACGCGAAGGCGTTGTTCACGCCCGTAAAGGTGTTGTCGGAGATGTTGTCCAAGTGGCCACGGAAGCGCAGCCAGGGCCCGGCGGGCGAGATGTGGTCCGTCGTCGTCTTGCCCACGGACTTCAAGAGAATCGCGCAATTCTCGACATCCTTGCCGTCCCAGGGTTGCCACGGCGTGAGCCGCTGTAGCCGGCTGCTGTTCTCCCCCACAACGACCTGCACGTCGCCGCCGTGCGCGGGGGGTGGCACGAAGCCCGCGTCGCCCAGCTCGTAGCCGTCGCGCGGGAGTTCGTCGCCCTGGGGCGGATCGAAGCGGAAGCTGTCGCCGTTGAGCGGGATCGAGTCCGTGCGCGGGTCGAAGCCCAGGCGCCCCGCAAACGCGGCCGCGACCACCATCTCGGGGCTGCCAATGAAGGCCAGCGTCTGGGGGTTGGCGTCGTTGCGGGCCGGGAAGTTGCGATTGAAGGAGGTCACGATCGTGTTCTTCTCGCCCTTGGCGATGTCCTCGCGCTTCCACTGGCCAATGCAGGGACCGCAGGCGTTGGCGAGCACGGTGCCGCCCACGCTTTCGAAGGCCGCGATCTGGCCGTCGCGTTCGACCGTCGCGCGGACCTGCTCCGATCCCGGCGTGACCAGCAGCGGCACTTGCACCCGGAGGCCCGCCGCCGCCGCCTGGCGCGCCAGGCTCGCCGCACGGCTCAAGTCCTCGTAGGAGCTATTCGTGCAGGAGCCGATCAGCGCGTCCTTGATCGCCAGCGGGTAGTCCTGCGATTCGGCCCAGGGGCCCACTTCGGACGCGGTGTGCCGCAGGTCGGGGGTGTGCGGTCCCACCCAGGCGGGCTCCAGCGTGCTCAGGTCGATCTCGATCACCTGATCGAAGATTGCCTCGCGCTGCGCGTCCACTTCGGGGTCCGCGGTCAGATTGGCGGCGTTCGCCTCGGCCAAGTCCGCGACCGCCTCTCGGCCTGTAGCCCGCAGGTAGCGCGCCGTCGCCGCGTCGAACGGGAACACGGAGGTTGTCGCGCCGATCTCGGCGCCCATGTTCGTTACGGTGCCGCGGCCCGTCGCGCTCAGCGAGGCGACCCCGGACCCGAAGTATTCGACGATCGCACCCGTGCCGCCCTTGACGGTCAGTTCGTCCGCCACGCGCAAGATCACGTCCTTGGGCGATGTCCAGCCAGAGAGCTCCCCCAGCAAGCGCACGCCGATCAGCTTCGGCATCGTCACGCCCCAGTCGAGCCCGGCCATCACGTCCACGGCATCCGCGCCGCCCACGCCGATCGCCAGCATGCCCATGCCGCCCGCGTTGGGGGTGTGGCTGTCGGTGCCGATCATCAGTCCGCCGGGGAACGCGTAGTTCTCGAAGATGACCTGGTGAATGATGCCGGAGCCCGGCTTCCAGAACCCCGCCCCGTACCGTGCGGCGGCGCTCTCCAGGAAGTCATAGACCTCCTTGTTCTCGTCCACGGCCGCCAGCAGGTCGGACTCAGCGCCAATGCGAGCCTGAATCAGGTGGTCGCAATGCACCGTCGTTGGCGCTTGTACCCGCTGCAGCCCGGCCAGATCGAACTGCAACAGCGCCATCTGGGCCGTCGCGTCCTGCAGCGCCACGCGGTCCGGTTGCAGATCGGCGTAGTCGTCCCCCCGCTCCAGTCCCTGCGTCTCGGGCTTCGACATGTGCGCGAAGAGGATCTTCTCCGCCAGCGTCAGGGGGCGCTGGAGCCGCTGCCGTGCGATCGCGATCGACGCCGTCGCGCGCTCGTAGGCGCGCCCGATTCGCTCAACCGTGTCCGGCTCGTAGATGGGCATGGGTACTCCTCGGCCGCTGGGCGCTCGCGCATGCCCCCGCCGCGGCACGTCCGCCGGCGTCGACGAGCGTCGTCCAGCAAGGGCTGGGAGCGCGACCACCGGCATTCTACCAACCGTGCGTCTACGCAGTGCATCCTCACGCACAGGCCTAACCCACGCACAGCCGCGCCGGGCGCGGGGCGTCTCGCGGCGCCGTCGTGTGTCTGATCGCCGGCCGATCGGCGCAAGCGGCCGTTCGGCGGCGAGTCGATCAGAGCGGAATATTGCCGTGTTTCTTCGGCGGGCTCTGATCGGACTTGTTCTTCAACATCTCCAACGAGCGAATCACCCGCCGGCGGGTGTCCTTGGGGTCGATCACATCGTCGATGTAGCCCAGCTCCGCCGCCTGGTACGGGTTCTTGAACTCCGCCTCGTATTCGGCGATCAGTCGCTGGCGCTCCGCTTCCGGATCCTCGGCCGCGGCGATTTGCCGGCGCTGGATGATGTTCACCGCGCCCTCCGCGCCCATCACCGCAATCTCGGCGTTGGGCCAGGCGAGGTTGATATCGGACCGCAGGTGCTTGCTGCTCATTACTACGTAGGCGCCGCCATAGGCTTTGCGCAGGGTCACGGCGATCTTGGGCACCGTCGCTTCCGCGTAGGCGTAAATCAGCTTGGCACCATGCGTGATAATGCCGCCGTGCTCCTGCACAGTGCCCGGCAAATAGCCCGGCACATCGATCAGCGTGACCAGCGGAATGTTGAAGCAGTCGCAGAAGCGGACGAATCGCGCCGCCTTGCGTGAGGCGTCAATGTCCAGCACGCCGGCCAGCACGTTGGGCGAGTTGCCCACCAAGCCCACCGTGTAGCCGCCCATCCGCGCGAAGCCCACCGCGATATTGCGCGCCCAGTGCTCGTGCACCTCCATCAGGTCGCCATCGTCCACCAGGCCGCGCATCACATCGCGGATGTCGTAGGGCTCGTCGGGCGCGCTGGGCACCAGCTCGGCGAACTCTGGGGTACTTCGGTCGGGGTCGTCCCGAGGCAGGACCCACGGCGGCGTTTCCATGTTGTTGGATGGCAAATACGAAAGCAGGTCCCGGACGGCGAACAGCGTCGATTCTTCCCCATCGATCGCGAAGTGCGCGACACCGCTCTTGGTCGCGTGTGCCTGCGCCCCGCCCAACTCCTCGTGCGTCACATCTTCATGCGTCACCGTCCGCACGACGTCCGGGCCCGTGATGTACATCTGGCCGCTGCCCGACTCCATGAAGACGAAGTCGGTGATCGCGGGGGAGTAGACACCGCCGCCCGCTGTGGGCCCGCAGCTGACCGAGATCTGCGGCACCACACCCGATGCCAGGGTGTTGCGCAGGAAGATGTCCCCGTAGCCCCGCAGGGAGGAGACGCCCTCCTGGATCCGCGCCCCGCCACCGTCCTGGAGCGCGACGATCGGGGCGCCCACCTTCATCGACATGTCCTGCACTTTGACGATCTTCTCGGCCACGACTTCCGAGAGCGAGCCACCGAAGACGGTGAAGTCCTGCGCGTAGGCGAACACCGTGCGTCCGTTGATTAATCCGTGTCCGGTCACAATGGCGTCGCCCGGCGGCCGCCGGCTGGCCAGGCCAAAGCGCGTCGCGCGGTGCGTGACGAACGGGTCGAGTTCCTGGAAGGTGCCCTCGTCGAAGAGGACCGCCAAGCGCTCGTAGGCGGTCAGCTTGCCGCGCTCGTGCTGCCGCGCGATGGCGGCCTCGCCGCCGGCTTCCAGGCTCTCCGCGCGGCGACGCGCCAACTCTTGCAGGCCCGTGTCCCGCTGTACGCCGTACTCTTCGACCGTCATGGTTCTCCGGGCTTGCGAACACGGACTTCGCTGCTAGATCTGCCCCCACGTGAGGATTCTCGGATCGGCGGCAAGATCGGGCCGGAGGCTATCACAGGCGCCCAGGGTGAACAATTTCCCCGACGCCCGTAGGCCCCGCCAAATGCTATCCCGGCGGCTCTGCCGCTTCCTCCGCAGGCGGGGGGATGATCAGGATCTGACCGACCAGCAAGTTGCCGGCCTCGAAGTCACTCAGACCGTTGTACGACTGCAGGTCGAGGTAGTTGAGCCCGTTCGATTCGGCGATTCCGATCAGCGTGTCGCCCGGCTGCACCGCGTATTCTTCGCCGGGGGGCTGGCCGGCGAAGTCCTCGGCCTCGGCTCCCGCCTCCGTCGTCGCCGCGATGCGCTCCCCTCGCACTGGGATGCGCAGCTCATCCCCGGCCGAGAGCACCGACGGATCCGCGATCCCGTTCAACCGCTGAAGCTCCTCCGTCGTAACGCCGGCCAACTCCGCGATCAGGGCCAGCGTGTCCCCGGGCTGGACGATGTACAGCTCCTCCTGCAGTTCCTCCACCACTTCCCCGCCGAAGAGCTCGTCGCCGCTGAAAATGTACGGTTCGGGCAGGACCTCGGGCAGCGCTTCAGTGGGGATCGTCTCGGGATCCGGGTTCGCCGTGACCGCATCGGACGGCGTCGTCGGGTCGTCACTGCCGCCGCAGGCCGCGGCCAGCGTCGCGAGCATCAGGACGGACAAGATCAAGGGGACGCGCACGCTTCTGACTCCCGTCGCAGCAATCGCCAGCTGTCCCCGTCTCACGGCCAGTCTACCCACCAGCCCAGGGCCCACGCTCATTCCGCCCCCAAGACGCAGTCAGGCGCGGCCTGCGCGTCGGCGCTGCTGGCCAGGCAGCCCAGCAGCGCGTGCGCCAGTTCGCCCACCGCCGCGACCCGTTCTGGTTGCACCGCGCTGAAGTTGTCCGACGGATCGTGGATCGGGCCGCCGTCCAGGGTGGGGAAGATCACCGGCACGCCGGCCTGCGCGAAATTGAGATGGTCGGAGCCGCTGCCGGCGGGCAGCGAACCGGGGCTGGCGTCGACGCCGATCGCCTCCGCAATGCTGGCCGTCTCGTCGACCAGATCGGTGTCGCCGATCAGGAACAGATCCGTGCCGACGGCGGCGACATCCAGGTTGAGCATCGCAGTGACCCCGTTGATCTCACCGCTGGCGATCAGGCCCTGAACGAACACCCGCGAGCCCTCGATACCGACGCTGCCTCCCACGGCCTCCTCCGCGCCGAAGGCCACGAAGCACGCCTGCTGAGCGGTCGCGCTCCCCGCGTAGGCCCGTGCCAACTCCACGACCAGTGCCGTGCCGCTGCCATTGTCGTTGGCCCCAGGGACGTTGGGGACCGTGTCGTAGTGGCCGCCCACCCAGATCGTGCAGGCGCCACCCGGGTTGCGCGCCACGACGTTCTGCGACTCGCCGGAGAGGGGGTCGAAGCGGACCAGCAGATCCGCGACCAGCGCGGCCTCCTGCGCCTGCGCGACGAGCGCGCGCCCGTCCTCCTGGGTGATCGCCAGCGCCGGGATCGCCGCTGCCTCGCCGAGCGTCCCCGAGAACGACCCAGCCTCGTTGTTGAAGATGACCACGCCGGCTGCCCCCGCCGCCTCCGCGTTGGCGATCTTGTCGACGAAGAACAGGACCCCCCGCTCGATCAACGCTACGGCTCCCTCTACGTTCACCTGCGCGAAGTCCGACGCCGCCCCCAGGCCCGGTACTACGACGAGCGGTCCGCGCACGTCGCCGGCGCCGGACCCGTCGAAGGCCTGTGCATCGATTGTCTCGCCATCGACGTTGAACGCCAGCTCCGCCACCCGCCGGCTTTCGAGTGGCACCGGCTGCAACTCCACCACATAGCCCGCCGACGTGAACTCCGCCGCCAAGAACGCCGCCGCGTCGCGTTCGGCCTCCGTGCCCTGCACACGCGGGCCAATGGTCACCGTCAGGGTCTCCAGGATGCGCAGCGCGTTGTCGTTGTCGTAGGGCAGCGGCGTGCTGGGCAGCGCCGGTGGGTCAGATGGCGCCTCGACGCCTGGATCGTCGCCGGGGGGTTCCTCGGCGGCCGGCGGCTCGGCTGCAGCCGATTCCGTGGATTCGGACTGCGCAGGCGCTTGCTCGCCAGCTTGTTCGCCAGCCTGCGCCGCGTCGCTCGCGGCGGGCGCCGCTTGGCCGGCGGCCGACTCCTCCGGAGGCGCAGCCGCCTGCTCGACGATCGCCTCCTCGCTCGACTCAGCCGTCGCGGGCGAGCCGGCGACGGCGGGGGATGCCGCATCGGATCCGCCGCACGCGGCCAGAACCAGCGCGACGAGCGCCAGGCCCAGCCCTGCGACGGGTGCGGATCGAAGAACGAAGGAGGACAGAATTAGCGTCGCCACCGTTTGAACCAACCGCGCACCCCGCCCGGTTGTGATTCGTCGTAGTGGATGTAGCGGTCGCGCCAGAAGCCCCCGCGACCATCGGGTGTCGGCCCGGAGCGCGGAGCGCGCATGTTCCAGGCCAGCCCGATCAGGAAGAGAATGATGCCCGCCAGCACGAACCAGGTGCCCAGCCCGCGCGCGCGCAAGACGAGGCCCGCGACCAGGAGCAGGAATCCGGCCAGCATCAGATGTCCGGACGAGAAGCGGACGAACAGCGATCCCAATCGGTCGCTCGTTTGCTGCCAGAAGCCGCTCCACGCGCGCCGGGCACGACTGGGCGCCCGACGCTGGCGGCGGTGCCACTCGAAATCCTCGATCTTCTCGAGCACGTCTTCGACGTCGCGTTCCAGGCGGTCGGCCATCAGCGAACTCCTCTAATCAGTCTAACGAACGGGGGCCATCAAAAGGATTGGGGCAGCGCCCATCTCTTGCCCAACCGCCCTTGCCCATCAAGACCGCTCAGCCCGACCCCGCCACCCCCCAGCCGCCGCCGCCCGGCGTCTCCACCCGAATCACATCCCCCGCCCCGACGCGGATCGTCGTTTTGCCCGGCAGGGTCCGTCGCGTCCCGGTCGCGCGTTCCAGCCGGTTTCGACCGGGCTTCCCCGCCTCGCCGCCGGCGGCCCCCCAGGGCCCCAGTCTGCGGCGGTCCGTGATCAGTGTCACCGTCGACGCGGCGAGGAACTCTGTCCGACGCACCAGACCGTCCCCACCCCGATGCCTGCCCCGCCCGCCGCTCCGGCGTCGCACGCTGTTCTCCAGCACGCGCATCGGGTAGGCGAGCTCCAGCGCCTCCGCCGGCGTGTTCAACGTGTTCGTCATGTGGCTTTGCACCGCCGACAGACCGGGACCGTCCGGGCCTCCCCCCAGCCCACCGCCGCTGGTCTCGTAGTAGGCCCAGGCCGATCCAGTCCGCGGATCAGTCCCACCGGCCGCCAGGTTATTCATCGTCCCCGCCGACGCGGCCGGAATGCGCCCCGGCAGCGCCTGCATGATCGCCCCCCAGACCACGTCGACGATGCGCTGGCTCGTCTCCACGTTGCCCGCCGCGACGGCCACCGGCGGCGCCGCATTGACCACCGAGCGCTCCGGCAGGATGAAGCGCAGCGGCCGGAACAGCCCAGCGTTCGTCGGTGCGCCGAGCGGCAGCAGGCAACGCAGCACGTAGTAGCTCGCCGACCGTGTCACCGCCGCCACCGCGTTGATCGACGCGGGCCGCTGCCCCGCTGACCCGGTGAAGTCCAGCTCCCAACCCCGCGCGCTGGTCGTCAACCGCAGGCGGATCGGGACGGGCTCATCGCTCGTGCCGTCGTCGTCCAGGAAGTCCTCGAAGCGGTACGTACCAGCGGGGATCGTCGCCATGCCGGCCAGCGCGGCCCGCTCCCCCGAGTCCAAGAGCGCCGTTGCCGCCGCCTGAAACCCCGTCCGTCCCGATCCTCCAGCCCCGAACCGATCGGCGAGCGCCGCCAGTCGCCGCTCGCCCACCCGCTGTGCCGCCACCTGCGCGTCCACGTCGCCCTGACGTTCTTCCGGCGTCCGCACGTTGCGCAGGAACAACGTCAACGTCTCCGGGACCAGCGCCCCCGCCCGGTACAGCCGCACCGGCGGGATGATGAAGCCTTCCTGCACCAGCTCCTGCGCGACCGGCATGGACCCCGGCGCCATGCCGCCAATGTCCGCCTGATGCGCCCGGCTCGCGACGAAGCCCACCAATCGCCGCCGACGCCCGCTCGTCCGGAAGACCGGCGAGACCATCGTCACGTCGGGCAGATGCGTACCGCCCAGGAAAGGATCGTTCAAGATCGCGATGTCCCCCGGCGCCCATGGCGCGAGCCCCGCCACCGCCGAGACGGAGGCCGGCATCGCGCCCAAGTGCACCGGAATGTGCGCTGCCTGCGCCAGCAGCTGCCCCTCCGCATCGAACACGGCGCAGCTGTAATCGGCGCGCTCCTTGATGTTCGGGGAGAGCGCCGCGTGCCGCAGGGTCGCGCCCATCTCCTCCGCGATCGACGTCGCCAGCGACTCGAAGACCGCCAGTCGCGCCGGATCGATGCTGGCCTGCCGGCTAGGCATCGGACACCCGCCGATCGGGCCCAACAGCATCGACCGGCAGGGCCTCCCAGACCGCCTGCGCGATCTCGGACAGGGACTGCCCGGCCGGCAACCGCAAGTCGACCTCTCGCCCTGCTTCCAACCCATCCGCTCCCAAGCCATCGGTTCCCAAGCCAACCGCGACCGACAGCGCGTACACGCCCGGCACCATCCGCATCAGCCGCAGCACGTCGTTGCCTGCCTGCCCCTCCGCCAACGCCTCCCCATGCACCACGACGTGGTACCCCGCCTTCACATAGCCCGCGCCCAGCAGCTTCAATTGTTGCGCGGCGACGGTGGCGTCGTCGGCGCCGGGCTTCGCGATCCAGTCCCGGCGCAACGCGTCGAACGGCAGCACGACACATGGCCCCGTCAGCCGCTGCGCGACCGCCGCCGCCGCTTCAGGCGTTGCCTCCGCTCCTTGCAATGTGATGAAAGCCGTCATGCGTTCTCCTCTGCGACATCAGCTCTCGCTCGACGGCCCATCACGCCTCCTGGCGGATGATCAGATTGCCGGAGTCGTGCGGCCTCGCCCGCCAGCCGGGTGGCACCAGAATCGTGCTATCCAGCTGCGTCAGGATCGCCGGCCCGGCGATTGGCCCCTTGAGACCGGCCCGATCCAGCACCTGCGTGCGACGCGGCCGCTCCCACACGACCGTTGCGCGCTGCTCCCCTGCGATATCCCCCTGCAACGCGGTCGCGATCGATCCGGCATACGACGCGCCCGGGGCGATCGCCTTGACCCGCGCCACGACCACCTCCAGCGGTCGATCCGGGTACGCGTAGCCAAAGCGCGCCGTGTGGGATTTCGCGAGCGCCCCACGGATCGCCGCCCGCGATGTCGAACGCAGCGGCACCGTCAGCTCGTGGGATTGCCCGGCGTAGCGCAGATCGGCGGACCGTTCGATGCGGCTGCGCGCGTAGCCGTCCTGCCGCATCCCCGCCCGCGCCTCCTCCTCCAGCCGCTTGAACGTCGACTCCAGCGTCGCGTCGCGGCCCGGCGCGTCGGGCTCCACGCGCAGCACCATCCCCTGCTCCGCGTCCTTCACGACCGGTGCGCGCAGCATCCCCGCGGCGGAGAGCACGCCGGGGGTCGCCGGGATGAGCACCGTTGGGATTCCCAGCTCCACCGCCAGATCGCAGGCGTGCAGGGGCCCCGCGCCGCCGAAGGCAACCAGCGTGAAATCGGCCGGATCGAAGCCGCGTTCCACCGAGATCACGCGCAGCGCGCGGGCCATGTTCGCGTTCCCCACCTCGATGATCGCCTGCGCGGTTCGTCGCAGCGAGCCTTGGAACGTCCCGGCCAGCGTTGCTACCGCCCGCTCGGCAGCGTCGACATCCAAGCGCATCGTGCCGCCCAGGAAGCGGTCCGGCCGCAACCGCCCCAGGACGACGTGGGCGTCGGTCAAGGTGGGCGCATTGCCGCGACCGTATGCCGCGGGCCCAGGATCGGCGCCGGCGCTCTCGGGGCCGACCCGCAGGGCGCCGCCCGCGTCCAGTGTTGCGATCGATCCACCGCCCGCGCCCATCGTGTGCACGTCGACGGCTGGGGTCCGGATCGGCAAGCCACCGACCTGCAGGTCCGATCGCTCCAACAGCCGGCCGGGGCAGAGGCTGACATCGGTCGACGTGCCGCCCATATCGAAGCTGATCACCTGCCCGATGCCCGATGCTTCCGCGGCCGCCCGCGCCCCCACGACTCCGCCCGCTGGCCCAGACAGCACCGTGCGCACCGCGTCGCGGCCGGCCTCCGCGGCGCCCATGCTGCCCCCATTCGAGCGCATCACGCGAAGGCGGGTTGTGGCGTCCGTCGCGCGCAGGCCCGCTTCCAGCCCCGACAGATACCGCGTCATCGCTGGCGCGACGTATGCGTTCGCGACGGTCGTGCTCATCCGCTCGTACTCCCGGTGTTCGGGCAGCACCTCGTGCGACACCGAGACCGCGAGTCCGCGCTCGCGCGCCAGCGACGCGATGCGTTGCTCATGCGTGGGATTCACGAAAGAGAACAGCAAGCAGATCGCGAGGGCCGTTGCGCCGCTGCGCTCAACCCGATCCAGCGCGGCGCTGACCTCTGCCTCATCCAGCGCCCGCAGCACGCTGCCGTCGGCGGCCACGCGCTCGTCCACCTCGAACCGCCGCGCGTCCGGGATCAGCGGATCAGGACGCACCGGATGCAGCGCGTACAGCTCAGGACGCGCCTGCCGGCCGATCAGCAACGTGTCGCGAAAGCCCCGCGTCGTGATCAGCGCGCAGCGCGCCCCACTGCGGGTCAGCAGCCTGTTCGTCGAGACTGTCGAGCCGTGTACGACCTCGCCCGGCCGCCAACCCTGCTCCGCCAGCCCCTCCAGGATCGCCCGGCCCGGGTCGTCCGGCGTCGAGAGCCGCTTGTGCAGCTGTAGCGCCACACCGTCCCAGTAGAGGAAGTCCGTGAACGTGCCGCCCACGTCCACGCCCAGCAGCCGTCGCCCGGCCGGCGCACGCGTCCGGGTTTGCCGCCTCGCCATGCGCTAAGGCGCGGCTTCCAGCGCGCGCGGCAGATAGCCGCCACCGTCCAGGGTGAACGTCGCGCCGTTGACCAGGATGTCGACTTGGTTGCAGCGATCGAGCGCCGGCTGCAAGACCTGCGCCGGCTCTTGCGGCCGGGTGATGTCAGCGACGATCGGGATGCAGCGATGGCCGTGCCGCTCGATCAGGCGGGCGGTCGAGCGCAGCTCCGATTCCGTCCGCCCCACAATCACCGTCTCCGCCCCCACCGCCGCGTACGCGTCGGCGATCGCCTGGCCCAGGCCGCGCCCGCCCCCCGTGATCAGCGCGACCTGCCCATCGAGCCGGAACTGGTCGAGCACACTCATGATTCCTCGATTGGTTGGGCCGCGCCGGAGGGGTGGGTCGCGATGGGATTCAGGCTGCCGCTGCGGTAGCCTCCCAAATCCAGCGTGACGAAGCGAAACCCGAGCGCGCGCAAGCGCCGCTCGACGGTCTCCCGCTCCCGCGCAACGATTTCGATGCCCGCAGCGTCCGTCTCGATACGGGCGATCTCACCGTGATGGCGTACGCGCACGTGCGACACGCCCAGCGAGTGCAGCAACGCCTCCGCCGCCTCAATCTCGCCCAGCACCGGCACCGAGACAGGCGTCCCCACCGGCACGCGGCTGGCCAAACAGGCGGCGGCGGGTTTATCCCACACGGGCAGGCCGAGATGGCGGGCCAGCGCCCGTACGTCCGCCTTGCCGCAGCCCGCCTCCACCAACGGACTGCGGATCTCGCGCTCGCGCGCGGCGCGCAGCCCGGGCCGGTAGTCGCCCAAGTCGTCCAGATTCGTGCCGTTGCAGACCACTGCCCCGAGTTCCGCCGCGATCGGTGTCAGGTGCGAATACAGCTCCGTCTTGCAGTGGTAGCAGCGGTCCCCTTGATTCGCGACGTATGCTGGCCGCGCCATCTCATCCGTCCGCACCACCCGATGCTGAATCCCAATCCTGGCCGACAGATCGTCCGCCGCCTGGAGCTCCGCCGCCGGTAGCGACGGCGATTGCGCCGTCACAGCCAGCGCCCCAGCCCCCAGTCGCTCCGCCGCCACGGCCGCCACCAGCGCACTGTCGACGCCCCCGCTCAGCGCTACCACCACCCGCTCATAGCCGGAGACGACCCGGCGCAGGGTGTCCAGCTTCTCGGCCTGCGTAGCGGTCAGCGCGTGCGTTGGTGGCCCAGCGTGTGTCATGCCCTCGCCTGTCACGATCGTCGCGAATCATACGCCAGTCCGCGCTCGTTGGTCCCCGTCGGTAATGCGACCGCTTGACCCCCAAGGAAACCCGCCGGTACGGTCGATTCCTGGCTTTCCAGAACATCACCGGCCCGCGCCCCCATGGCGTGCGGCGTACGCCCCGCGGAGACACAGACCATGGCCGACGAACTGACGCTGCAACTGGAGCCTCGCGCGCTGATCGGCAAGAAGGTCGCGCGGCTGCGCCGCGAGGGCATCGTGCCGGGCAACGTCTACGGCCGTGGGCTCGAGTCCGTTGCCGTTCAGGCGCCGCTCGTGGAGCTCCGGCGCATTTTCCGCTCCGTCGACCGCAACGCCGTCGTCACCACGCAGATCGCGGGCGAGTCCGAGACGCGCCCGATCGTCCTGCGCTCCGTCCGCCGCCACCCGGTCAGCCGGGAGGTCCAGCATGTCGATTTCTACCACATCGACATGACCCGCTTGATTCACTCCACGGCCACGGTGCACCTCGTGGGCGCGGAGCAGGCTGAAGCCCTGGCCCTGGGCGGCGTCCTGATCCACGCACTCGACTCCGTCATGCTCGAAGCGCTGCCCGCCGACATGCCCTCGGACTTGACGATCGATGTCTCCATCCTGGCGAACTTCGGTCAGAGCATCCACGTCTCGGACTTGGACCTTCCGGAGGGCGTTCGCGCCCTCACCGATCCCACCGCCCAGCTCGCGACCATCGTTGCGCCCCGATTGCCCGAGGAGGACGAGGTCAAGGCAGCGGACGACGAAGAGGGCGCCGAAGGCGAACCCGGCGAGGGCGAGGACGGCGAGGCCGCATCGGCCGACGGCGCAGCCTCGGACGGCAGCGACTCCTAGCCCGCCTCAACTCCCCGCCTTCGCAGCCGGCGCCCGGTCGCCACGCAGCTGCCCGCAGGCTGCCGCGATGTCGCGCCCCTTCTCCACCCGTACCGTCGTGGAGATGCCCCCCGTCTCCAGCGCCGCTTGGAACTGCAGCACCGCCGACCGGCTGGGCCGCGCACCCACCACGCCGGGCGACGGGTTGATCGGGATCAGATTCACGTGGCCGTTCAGCCCCCGCAGGAGCCGCGCCAGGTCGCTCGCCTGCGACGGGGCGTCGTTGATCCCCGCCAGCAGCACATACTCCAGCGACACCCGCCGGCCGGTCCGCCTCACGTGCTCCCGCGCTGTCGCCACGATCGCCGCCAGCGACGCCGACGGCACCGGTACCAGCGCGTTCCGCAGCGCCTCGTCGGAGGCATGCAGGCTGATCGCCAGATTGACCTGAGGGTGGTCGGCGGCCAGGCGACGCATTCCCGGCACGAGCCCCACGGTGGACACCGTGATGCGACGCGGACTCATCGCGAACGCCTCCGGGTCGCTGAGGCGTGTTAGCGCTGCCGACGTCGCCTCGTAGTTGGCCAGCGGCTCGCCCATCCCCATGAAGACCACGTTCGTTAGCCCGCTCGGCCCCGCCGAGCCGTCGGCCGCCGCCGCGCTCTCGTCTGCAAGGCTGTCGCTGTCGGCGACAGCCTCCCCCGCCGCGATCCGCGCAATCGTCAGCACCTGTAACAGGATCTCCCCCGCCGACAACTGCCGCCGGAACCCCTGCGCCCCGGTCGCGCAGAACGTGCAGCCCATCGCGCAGCCCGCCTGCGTGGAGACGCACACCGTCTGGCGAGGGCGGCGCTTGCCGAACGGGTCGTAGCGCATCAGCACTGTCTCGATCAGTTCGCCGTCGTCCAGGCGCAAGAGCAGCTTGGTCGTGCTGCCGTCGCCGCTCGTTTGCTGGCCCACGACCGCCGCCGGTCCCACGCGCAGGCGCTGCGACAGCTGGGTCCGCAGCGCCTGTGGCAGATCGGTCATCTCCGCGAAATCGAGCGCGAATCGGCGGTACACTGCCCGGCGAATCTGCCCCGCGCGATAGGACGGCGACCCCAGCTCCGCCACGTTCTGCTCAAGTGCGTGGTCGTCCAGGTCCAGCAACGACGGTGGCCGTGTGGTGTCTGTGCTCATGCCGACGCTCCCAGCATTCGCCCAACCAGATCGGGCTCTCCGTTACTGAACGCGCGAGCGTCGAGGGCTTGCTTCCCGGCCCGTTGCAGCCGTTCGATACGCAATCGCCCGTCCCCCGTCGCGACATCGATCGTCGTTCCCACCGCCAGCACCGTCCCCGGCTTTACGGGCGCCGCCGCCGCCTCGTCCAAGCCCAACTCGCCCAGCTCCACTTCGCCCAGTTCCAATTCGGACGAGCTCGCCCGCCAGATCCGCAGACCCGCCCCGTGCAGATCCGTCGTCGCACCGGGCCAGGGCGAGAAGGCGCGCACCTGACGGCTGATCTTCGCGGCCGGCTCCGTCCAGTCGATGCGCCCCTGCGCCTTCTCCAGCCGCCGCGCCCGCGTCGCCAGGGCATCGTCCTGTGGCTGGGGCGTGATCTCGCCCGACAGCCAGCGCGGGATCGTCTCCAGCAGCAGCGCCGCGCCCAGTGCGGCGAGTCGTTCACTCAGGTGGCCCGCGTCGTCCTGGGGACGGATCGGTTCTACGCGCGAACTCAGAATATCGCCGGTGTCCTCCCCTTCGTCGACGCACATGATCGTGGCTCCGGTCTCCGCGTCGCCGGCCAGGATCGCCGCCGTGACCGGCGACGCCCCGCGCCAGCGCGGCAACAGCGAGGCGTGCACATTCAGCGTGCCGAAGCGCGGCAGCGACAGCACGTCGGGGCGCAGGATCTGGCCGTACGCCACGATCACCTGCAGATCGGGCGCGTACGCCGCCAGCGCCGACGTGGCCGCAGGCGCGCGTAGACGGGCCGGCTGGAGCACGTCGATCCCCGCCGCCTCCGCGACGACCTTGACCGGCGGCGGTCGCAGCGCCCGCCCGCGTCCTGCCGGACGGTCCGGCTGCGTCACCACCACCACCGGCCGGTAGGCGCTGTGGGTGAGCGCCTGCAGCGTGGGCACGGCGAAGTCGGGCGACCCGAAAAACGCGACGCGGGGACTCGTCATGTGGCGAGCATACTCAGGCTGCCCCGCGTCGCAGCACCACCGGCGTGCCGCGCTCAAGGCCCAACGCCGCCGCCGCACTCCCATTCGCCAGCGCGATCTCCAGGTATCCGTTCGATGACGGCAGCGCCACGATCTCGGCCCCAGCGCTCGCATAGCTCGACGCGGGACCAGAGACCACCTGTCCCGCAACCACGATCTCGAACGACTCCCCCGCCGCCGCTGCACGGAAGCTCGTGATCGCGTTGCCGAATCGATCCACGTGCAGGATCCGGCCTGTCCCGGCGCCCTCCAGAATCGGACTGGCCAGCGTCGCCGCCACGGCAACGTCCCGTACGGACGGCCCGGTCGATTCCAGCGCCCCGCCCAAAGCGAGGGCGCCAGCGACGGGGGCGATCAGGTCGCGCCCATGAAACGTTCGCGAGACCGTATCGCCTGCGAGCGGAGTGGACTGGATGTCGCGGGCCCGGTGCCCGAAGGGAAGGGTGGCCCGCGCGATCCCGTTGACCGGGCGGATGGCGTCGGGCAGGCCACTGCTGAGCACGCCCGTGTCGGGGCCAACCAGCCACGCGCCCGGCGTCTCGATTGCCACCAGGCTGCGCGCACTCCCCACTCCCGGGTCGACGACGACCACATGCACCGTCCCAGCCGGGAAGCGCGGCCAGACGCTCTCCGTGAGGAACAGGCTGGTCGTCAGGGCGCCGGCGACATCGGAGTGCGGCACAGCGTGACTCAGATCGACGATCCGCAGCGTCGGACTGACGTTTAGCAGGGTCCCATGCAGCTGCGCGACGTAGCCGTCGTCCAGGCCAAAGTCCGTGGTGAGTGTGACAATGCCGGACACGGCGCCAGGCATCGGGGCGCTGCAGCTAAACGCGAATCGCCGCGATCGATAGCCCCACGAAGACCACGATCAGCCCGATCGTGGCGCGGAACAGCACGCGCTCCACCCCGCGCCGCGTGCGGAACGATTCGCCGCCGGTGCCGCCGAAGATGTTACCCATGCCGGCGCCCTTGGCCTGCATCAGCACGGCCGCGATGAGAATCAGCGCGACCAAGATCTGAAAGACGTTGATGATATCGCTGGCGTTCATCAGATCCTTCGACCGGCCCTACGCCGGATTGCCGCTCGATGCCGGATTAGGAGCCGCTGAGCATGCGCTCCACGTCCTCGGCGCCCGTTCCACGAGCGGAGCGGGGGGCCGCTTCGCCGCGCTCATGGTAAATCGTGAGGATCGCATCGGCTAGCTTCGTCGCGTCGTGGCGGTAACGGTTGCGTTCATCGATCACATCGGCCAGGATCACCTGCCCCCCGATCTCCGCCCCGCCCGCGCGCACCGGCTCGGACTGCCAGCGCTCCGGGAGCCGCGCGCTGACGTTGTTATTCGCGACGATAAACTCGAACGGCGCCCCGCCGAGGTGCGACTCAATACTCGCCACGTGGTCCTGCACGGAGTAATTGTCCGTTTCGCCGTGTTGGGTCGCCACGTTGCTCACGAAGATCCGCATCGCCTGCGACTCTTGGAAGGCGATGCGCAGCTCCGGGACCAGCAGGTTTGGCAGCACGCTGGTGTAGAGGCTGCCGGGCCCCACCACGATGAGGTCCGCGTTGCGCACCGCGTTGACCGCGTCCGGGTGCGCCCCCGGCCGTTGGGGCTCCAGTCCCACGGTCTCAATCTCGGTGTGCGCGGCCGTGATCGCGGATTCGCCCCGGATCGTGCGCCCGTCCGTCGTGCGCGCCACGAGATTCACGTCCTCCAGGGTGGAAGGCAAGATCTGCCCCCGCACGTTGAGCACGCGGCCGGTCTCATGGATCGCCTGCTCCATCGACCCAGTCACTTCGGACATCGCCACGATGAACAGGTTCCCGAACGAGTGCCCGGACAGGCCCTCGCCCGACTCCGCTGGGAAGCGGTACTGGAAGAGCCGCGTCATCAGCGGCTCCGCGTCCGCCACCGCGGCGATGCAGTTGCGCACGTCGCCGGGCGGAATCACGCCCATGTCTGCCCGGAGCCGCCCCGACGAGCCCCCGTCGTCCGCCACCGTGACGACGGCCGTGAGGTTGTCCGTGTACTCCTTGAGCCCGCGCAGCAAGACCGATAGCCCGGTGCCGCCGCCGATCGTCACGATGCGCGGTCCCCGCCCGGCGAAGCGGTGGCGGTAGACCAGATTGACCAGGCTCTCCGGCTCGCCGCTGGCGTTGCTACGGGCCGGGGTGCGCATCGCCGCCAGCAGGCCCGCGTTGAACTTCCACACGCCGATCACTACGAAGAGGACGGCAACGCCCATGAAGAGACCGCCGCGGAGCAACTGCGGGATGAATTGCAGCGTCAGGTAGTAGAACGCGTCGGGCAGCTCAAGCGTCAGGTAAGCCTCGCGCGCCAAGAACGATACGCCGAGCCCCAGGAACGCCATACCCAGAAAGAGCAGGAAGAACCAGCGCTTCACACCCATCCCGGGCAGAAGCCACTTGCGCGTGTCCGGATCGCGGACCCATCTCATTGGTCGGCACTATAGGGCTGGGACGACGCTACGACCACACCGATCACCGCTCCCTAGATCCCCCGGTCCACTCCCTCGCGTTCCACTCGCACGACGGTGGACGGGCCTGCTCAGTTCCATTGCAGTGGGCACCGCACTCCGTAGACGCCCGCAGCGCATTGCGCGTTACGGCTCCGTACCGCGCATCCCGCGACCGCGGTCAGGCGTCCAGCGAGCGCCGCAGGATCTCGGTCACCACGGTCGGGTTCGCGCGACCACGGGTGGCCCGCATGACCTGCCCCATGAGGAACTTCAGCGCTTCCTGCTTGCCTGCCCGATAGTCCGCCACCGCCGCTGGTTGCGCATCGATCACCCCCTGCACCACCCCCGCCAGCTCGTCGCTGTCGCTGATCTGCGTCTGCCCGGACGCCTCCACGATCGCCTTCGGGTCGGCGCCGCTGGCGTACATCGACTCGAACACGTCCTTGGCCAGGGTGTTACTGATCGTCCCGCCCGCGATCAGCGTCACCAGCGCCGCGATCTGTGCGGGCCGGATCTTGACCGCGCCGAGATCGTGCCCCGCTTCGTGCATCAATCGTGCCATCTCGCCCACGACCCAGTTCGCGACGGCCTTCTGCGTCTTCTCGGACCGCGCCTCCGCCACCGCCTCCACCGCCGCCTCGTAATAGTCGGCCTTGGCCCGATCTTCCGTGAGCAGGTTCGCTTCGAACTCTCCCAGCCCGTACTGCGACTGGAAGCGTTGGAAGCGCGCGAACGGGAGCTCGGGCAGCGCCGCCCGGATCGCCTCCACCCGCTCGCGACCGGTCCGCAGCGGCGGCAGATCGGGGTCCGGGAAGTAGCGATAGTCGTCCGACTCCTCCTTGGAGCGCTGCGAGACCGTGATCTCGCGATCGTCTACCCAGCCGCGCGTCTCCTGCCGGATCGGCTCGCCGTTGCGAATCGCCTCCGCCTGCCGGCGCTGCTCGTACTGCAGCGCCTTGTAGACGGCCCGGAACGAGTTCATGTTCTTGATCTCAACCTTGGTCCCGAAGGCCTCTTGGCCCCAGGGCCGCAACGAGACGTTCGCGTCGCAGCGGAAGGAGCCCTTCTCCATGTCCGCCGTCGAGACGTCCAAGTAGCGATAGATCTGGCGCAGCGCCACCAAGTAGGCGCGCGCCTCCTCCGGGCTGCGCATGTCCGGCTCAGAGACGCACTCCATCAGCGGCACCCCGCAGCGGTTCAGGTCCAGCAGGGAGTAGCCCTCGCCCGCCTCGTCCTCCCGATGCATCAGCCGCGCCGTGTCCTCCTCCAGATGGATGCGGGTCACACCGATCCGCCGCGACTCCCCTTCGACGATCACGTCCAGATAGCCGTTCTGACTCAGCGGCTCTTCGAACTGGCTGATCTGGTAGCCCTTCATCAGGTCCGGGTAGTGGTAGTTCTTGCGGTCGAACTTGGAGACCTCGGGAATCTCCATATGCAGCGCCAGCGCCGCCCGGATCGTCCATTCCACTGCCGTCTCATTGATCACCGGCAGCATGCCCGGCATGCCTTGGCAGATGGGGCAGACGTGGGTGTTGGGGGGCGCGTCCGCGTAATTCGCCGGGCAGCGGCAGAACATCTTGCTCTCGGTCTTGAGCTGCGAGTGCACCTCCAGGCCGATCACCGTCTCGAAATCGTCCGCGTGCGACGACCCGTCGCTGCGGCTCTCGACGGAGGGGGATTCTGAGGCGATGCGGGGAGAGGCGTTAGTGGTCATTTCCCCTCTATCTTACGGGCCTCGAAGAAATCAGGCCTGTTCCTCCGTTGCCAGGGAGCGGAGAGCGCCTCACCGACGCCTCCGCTAGGCTGAACGCCATTATCGATTGTGCTGCGTTGCCCGTGGACGCGCGATGATTGATCTGCGCGTCACTCTGATCGACGCGCCAACCAGTGATCCACCGCGTCACGCCGTTCGACGCGACATGCGAAGTTGGGTGCGATGCCAGATCCCCTTGCCAACGGAGTCGGCACACCGTCCGCCAGCACCGGCTCCCAGCCGACGGACGCTGGGCTCCAGGTGTCCGACGCCTCCGAGCGCCTCCCGGCCTCGGCGCACTCGCACAGCGTGCGCATGATCCATACCTCCGACGTGCACGTGGGCACGGGCTTCGCCCTCGACGAGTCCGGTCGCGAAGAGGCGCTCGTCTTCATGGAGACGATCGTGAACGCGGCCACCGACTTGGATGCCGACCTTGTTGTGATCGCCGGCGACTTCTTCGACAACAACCGCGTCAAAGAGCCCCTCGTCCAGGCGACCGCCGAGATTATCAGCGCCACCGAAAAGCCCGTCGTGATCTTGCCCGGCAACCACGATCCGTTCATGTCCGGCTCCATGTATCAGCGCTTCGCGCATCACTTCGCAGACAACGTTCACATCTTCGATAGCCCGGACGGGACACTCTTCAGCTTGGACGACATCGGGGTGCAGATCTGGGGCCAAGCGCACGCCAGCTATGACGACTTCTCCCCCGCCGACGCCTCGCCGGCCTGGCGGGGCGACACGGAGCGCCCCTTCTGGCGCATCGCCATGGCGCACGGCTCCGCCGTGGGCTTCGACGGGCGGCTCTCCTTCGGTTACCGCATCGAGGAAGAGCACCTCGCCGACCTGGAAGCGCACTACGTCGCCCTGGGCCACCTGGACCGACACGGCCAGACGGGGCCGCCCGGCACCACCGCCTTCTACTCCGGGGCGCCCGGGCTGCTCAAGGGCTTCACGCTCGTCGACCTGCAACCGCACGGGGTCAACGTGCAGCCGATCCTGTTCGACGCGCTCGAACGCGGCGAGGCCCCAGCTCGCTGACCGAGCCCCTCCAATCGCCAGGACCTTCGCCAAAGGAGATACGACATGAGCTTCCGCGCGTTCGTTGTTGACCTGCAGGACGACAATTTCAGCGCGGGCGTCCAATCGCTGGAGGAGACAGACCTCCCGCAGGGCGACGTCACGATCACCGTGCAGTGGTCCAGCGTGAATTACAAAGATGGCTTGGCCACCCTTCCCAAGGGCCGCGTGGTGACCAGCTACCCCATGGTTCCCGGCATCGACCTGGCCGGCACCGTGCGTGAGTCCAACGACGCTCACTTCCAGGCCGGCCAGCCGGTGCTTGTCACCGGCTACGACCTGGGGATCGGGCACTTCGGCGGCTTCGCCGAGCTCGCGCGCGTGCCCGGCGACTGGATCGTCCCCCTGCCGGACGGCCTCAGCCTCGAAGAGACCATGGCGCTGGGTACCGCCGGGTTCACCGCCGGCCTCTCCGTGCAGGCTCTGCAGCACGGCGGCGTGACGCCCGACTCCGGCCCCGTTCTGGTCACCGGCGCAACGGGTGGTGTCGGCAGCACCGCCGTCGCCATGCTTGCCCAGCTCGGCTACACCGTTGCCGCCAGCACCGGCAAGGCCGACGAGCACGACTACCTGCGCGCGCTCGGCGCCAGCGAGATCTTGACCCGCGAGGAGGTCAGCGAGGAAAACAAGCGCCCGATCGAGAAGGAACGCTGGGCCGGCGCCGTCGACCCCGTCGGTGGCACGACCACGGCCTACATTCTGCGCACGCTCAAGCGCGATGGCGTCAGCGCCCTCTCCGGTCTCACCGGGGGCGCCGGCCTCAGCACCACGGTCATGCCCTTCATCCTGCGCGGCGCCTCCCTGGCCGGCATCGAGTCGGTCTACTGCCCCATGGATCTGCGTACCCAGATCTGGCGGCATCTCGGCAGCGACTGGAAGCCCAACGCCCTGCTCGACTCCATCGCCGTCCACACCGATCTGGACGGCGTCGCCGCCGCTGCCGCCTCGATCCTCCAAGGTGGCGTCCGAGGGCGTACGCTGGTGCAGATCAACTAACGCTCGTTTCACCACTGGAGGCCACCACCATGCCCACCTGGCAGGAACGCCTCAAGCACGCCGAGGACACCGCTCGCGAAGGCGTGCATCAGGCCGCCGTCAAAGTTGAGGAGGTCCGGCAGAAAGCCGAACCGGCCTTGCGGGACGCCGTCGACAAAGCCAAGCCCGCCGTTCAGCAGCAGGCCCGGCGCGGTCGCGCCGTCGTCGACGCCAAGCTCGACGAGCGCAAGGCCAAGCAAGAAGCCCGCGAGACCTGGTTCCGTGACGAATCCGGTCCCGTCCACACGGCCGGGTACCCGGACCAGGAGAGCATGCGTCTGGGGATCCAGGCCGCCTCCGAGCATGGCTGGCGCGTTGAGACCACCGCCACGGTCCCGGAGAAGCGTCGCCTGCCCGACGGGCTCACGGTCGCCGTCGCCAAGCAGGCCGCGGACCGCGTCCTCAAGCCCGACAAGTTCCTCGTCACGTTCCGTAAGGACGAAGCGGCCCCCAGCGAGGCAACCCCTACCCAGGCAACTCCCGACGAGTCCACAGCGAGCGAGCCTGCCATGGACGACAGCTCTGACGCACCGAACGGTGTCTAGTCCCGGCAGTTAGTCGGGCGGCGGCTCGTTGGGCGCGTCGTCGGTCGCGTCCAGTAGCGCCGCCTCATCCAGGAGCGCGTGCGCCAGGCGTTGCTCCGCCCTCGCGACCGACTGCAAGAGCGCCGGCAACTGTCGCAGCGCCTTCGGGTTCGGCGGGGCGCCGTCCTCCGCGAGATCCGCGATCAGCGCCGACGCACCGACTACGAGGTCGCTCAGCTCCACCACCACGCCGGACAGCGCCCGCACCGACGTGCCCCGTCTGGCTGCGGGCTTGGTGGCCGTCGCAGCCAGGCTCTCCGCAGCGGCGGCCTCCACAACCTCGCCCGCGGGTCGGGTCGACGCCAGCGTCAGCCTCGGAATATCGGCGCTCGCGGTGCCCGCGGCCGCCGACGGCGCCACCGCACGACGAATCGCCGCGATCAGTTCATCGCTACGGGCCGTCTTCGGCAGCACTCCCACCGCGCCGGCCCGTCGGCAATCACCCTCTTCCAGCGTGCCGCCGGTGAACAGCAACGTTCGGGAGGTCGGCAAGTGATTGCCGATCTCCCGCGCCGCTTCGATCCCATTCTGCGTGGGCAAGTCCACATCCATCAGCACGACGTCGGGCCGCAGGCTGATCGCCCGGCTGACCCCCGCCGGGCCGTCGTCGTCCTCCCCCACCACCTCGAAGCCCTCAGTCCCGCCCAGCAGCGCGCGCACGGCGCCTCGCAGCGCCGCGTTGTCGTCCACGATGAGCACGCGGATCGCCACGGCCTATCCCTTCGCCGAACGCTCCCACGGCCCGATCTCGCAGTCGCGAACCATCAGGGACCCGCGCGGGCGCGTTGTGGAATTGCGACCTGCTCTGATCGTAGTAAGGGATTTCCCCTAAGCGAAGGCATTATGTATTAAATCCTGGGAAGGGATCGGGCGAGCGAGCGCGTCCGGACCGCCCGTCGTTGCGCTCTTTCGACGCTTCGGCCGGCGCGGAAGCCAACGTCTTCGTCAATCCCGTAGTGCGATCGGCCCGTAGTGCGATTGGCGCGCACCCGCCGCCGATACGACCGGCTACCGCGGCGTTCACGCAAAGCTGCCCGCCGCGCTACCAGCGCACCCGCCGCCAGTTCGCCATCTCGCCCGGACCGCCCTCCGTGCCGCCCGCCGGACCGACCGCGGTCGGCGCCACAGCGGCCTCGTCGAGCTCCCCCGGGTCGTCCGGGTCCGACCGCGGCTCCGCGTTGCCCAGGAGCTTGGGTCGGGTTCCCGTCGGCACCGTACGCTGGCCAGAGCGGAAGTCGTTCGATGTCTGCTGCCAGCGCTGCTGAATCGTTCCCGCCATCACCCGCGCGATCTCGTCCGCGTTGCTCACCAGCCGATTTCGTTGCTGGAACGCCTCGTACCCCTGGGCGAACAGGTCGTCCAGCAGCTCACGCACTTCGTCGTCCGACTTCGGCATCCGCCGCCAGCTCAGCCAACCGTCCGCATACAGCGACGCGATCGCCATCTCCGCGATTTCCGCATCACCGCTCAGCGCATAGGCGAAGCGGTAGGCCGGATCGAACGTGCGATCGAAGAACTGGCGGAAGGCGGCCGGATCTTGCAGCGCCATCGTGACCTACCCCAGCGCCGCGCCCACTAGGCCGCGCCCCGGGCGCGACTCTCGCCACTCTTCATCTCGGCCGACAGTCGATCCCAGACACGCTTGCGCGGCAGCGTCATCGCCGCCGCATCTGGCAGCGTCGCCGCCACGGCGCGCAGCTCGCGCGCGATGACGGCCGTCTCGTTCTCGCTGGCGGCGGTCACCGCCAGCCGGTCCGACATCGGGAGAAAGTCATGATTCGGCATCGCGTGCTCCCTCGCTGCCCGGCGATCGATGGCGCACCAGGTAGCGTGATCATCGGACCGGATCGCTGCTTCCGTAGGGGTTTCCCCCAGAAGCCCGTCGCGCCCGCGCCTCCGCGACCGCGAGAACGACGTCGCGCCGGCCCCCTGCGGGACGTGCCTAGGGCCGCCGATGATCGAGGCAAGATGGGGCGGCCGCCCGGATGTCGCACGGCGCGCCGCCGATCGAAAGCGAGCAAGCATGGTCAGCGAGCGCAACCCCTCCGAGCCACCGGTCGACATTCGGCGCTTCCTACACGATGACACCACCGGGTTGCCCCGCCGTGCGATCTTCGAGGACCGCTTGCGCCACGCCCGCGCCCGCGCCGAACGTCGCTCTGAGGTCTTCGCCGTCGTCCTCATGGAGTTCGCTGCCCCGCCGGAGGCGGCCTCGCTCCTCCAGTCTGATCCCACACTCCGCGCCGAACTCGCGGCCCGCGTCACGGAGCCCCTGCGCATCAGCGACACCGTTGCCGTCTTCGACGCGACACAGCTCGCGATCATCCTGGAAGACACCTCGAACATGATCGGCGCCCAAATCGCCGTCTCGCGCATGCTGGAGTCCGGTCACGTCCCGCTCGTCGCGGCTGGCCACAGCTTCCTCCCGGTGATCAAAGCGGGCCTCGCGGTGACCTCGCCGCCACACATCCCCGCCGGCCGCCTGTTGGAGCAGGCCGACCTGGCCCTGGAGCGCGCCTACAACCGTGTCGGGTCTGACTTCGTCACCTACCGCGACGGCATTTAGCCGCCGCCACCCCGTCGCCGCCCCGCCGCGGGCCAACGCCGCCCGCTAGCTCACTAAGTGCGCCTGCAGCACGTCCTCGTCGAACTCCACGCCCAGCCCCGGTCCCGTTGGCGGAACGATGAAGCCGTTCTCGAAGATCAGCGGCTGCTTGAAGATCGTCTTGTGCAGCGGGCCCTGGTTCGCCTCCAGGATCATGAAGTTCGGTGAGCAGGTGCTGATCTGGATCGCCGCCGCCGCCGCCACCGGTCCGCAGTACATGTGCGGCGCGATCACGGCATAGTGCGCCTCGGCCATGCCCGCGATCTTCTTGGCCTCCGTGATGCCGCCGCATTGCCCCACGTCGAGCTGCAGAATCTGCGCCGCCTGCTTCTCCAGCAGCCGCGCGAACTCGTACTTCGTGACCAGGCGCTCCCCCGTCGCGATGGGGATGCTCGTGTGCGCCGCTACCCGCGCCATCTCCTCAATGTTCTCCGGCATCACCGGCTCCTCGAACCAGAACGGGTGATACGGCTCCAAGTAGTTGGCCACCCGAATCGCGCTATAGGTCGTCAGTTGGCCGTGCGTGCCAATCCCCACCTCAATCTTGTTGCCCACCGTCTTGCGGATGCTCTCGAAGATCTTGCCGGCGTGCTCCATCTCCCACAGGGGAATGTCGCGCACCGGTTGGATCGGCATGAACGGGTCAATCTTGCAGGCCGAGTTTCCCTCCGCCAGTAGCTGGGCGGCCACGTCGCCCGCCTTCTCCGGATGCGTGTCCAGGCCCTCGCTGGGCATGTAGGCGTAGGCGCGCAGCTTCTCCCAGTATTGCCCGCCGAGCAGGTTGTAGATCGGCTGCCCCGCCGCCTTCCCCGCGATGTCCCAGAGCGCCATATCGATCGCGCTGATCGCCGGCGTCGCGTACAGGCTGGGATGGCGCAGGTCGTGGCGCGACCCGTACATCTGGTCCCAGATCCGCTCAATGTTGCGCGGGTCCTGACCGACCACGAACGTCTCCGCCAGCTCCTCCAGCAGGCTGATGTGCGCCTTCAGCGCGCCGGGCTCGCCGGAGTACTAGTACCCGGCAATGCGCTCGCCCAGGCCGGTGATGCCCTCGTCCGTGTGCAGCTCTAGGAAGAGGAAATACCGCCCGCCGATGTACGGCTCCTCCGCCTCCACCACCATCGTCTTGAAGCCCGTGACCTGCATGCGCGCCTCCTGCCTTGCGACGCCGGACCGGGCCGGCGATCTCGGCGGCATACTAGCCGATGGCCTTGGTAGGCTGGGCCCGCGAGCGGGGGTAGCTCAGTGGTAGAGCTCCTGCCTTCCAAGCAGGAGGCCGCGGGTTCGAATCCCGTCCCCCGCTCCACCCTCCCTCATCACCTCCCCTGGTCGCGAGAGCTGCGATAGAGGGGGCCGGCAGCGGGGTGATGCGTCCAGCCTCGCTCCGCTGCCAACAGACCCGCGCACGGCGGGTCACAACCTAGTGCGCTCAAGTGGGGCCGTGCGCGTGTTTCGCTTCCACCCACACGTCAAACGAGCGCCAGAAGAGAAACTTCTTCGCGTCCAGCTCAATCCGCTCCGCGAAGCGCTGCAGCCCCCCCGCGACCAGAATCTGCAGCCCGTCCTGCTCCACCCGCATGTACTGGCTGGTGTTCTTGCCCTTGAGATAGGTGTCGACCGACACCTCCGGGGAGCCCCCTCAACCGATCGGCGGGATGTAGTCGATCGCCATCACGCCGCCCCGCTCCTGGGCCAGCGTCAGCGCCTCCTCCGAAAAGTTGATCCGCACTCCACACCCCCGCATCCCCGCTGGCCGCGACGTGACGTACAACGCACACATTCGCGGCTGGTCGCACTCTACCAACTACGACCCGGAAGCCCTCACAGATCGCTCCCGTCGATCCTGCACCCCGGTCACCAAGGCCGCTTGTTCAGCGCCCGCGCGATCCCCACCACCCGCTGCACCGATCGCGAACGCAGCATGTCGTCCACCGCCGCCACCGCCGCCCAACGCGACGCCTCGTTCAGCGTGGGGTAGGCGTGGTGCGTCATCGCCAGTTCCATCGCGTTCATGCCCTGCGAGATCGCGAGCACCTGCTCCTGAATCAGCTCGCCCGCCGACGGTCCCACGATCTGCGCCCCCACGATCTTGCGCCGCCGCCCCACCGTCACGATGCGCAAGAACCCCGGGCACCGACCATCCAGCAGCGCTCGGTCCAGCTCCCGGAACGACCGTTCATAGGTGTGCACCCCGTCCCCGTGCTTGGCCCGCGCCTCCGCCTCGGTCAGCCCCACTCCGGCGACCTCCGGATCCGTGAACACCACCCAGGGCGTCGTGGAGTAGTCGGCCCGCTGCTTGCGCAGGGGGAACAGCGCGTTGTGCATCACGACGCTCGCCTCGTACGCGGCCGTGTGCGTGAATTGATAGCCGCCGATCACATCGCCGCAGGCGTACACGCGCTTGTTCGAGGTCCGCAACTGTGCGTCGACCCGGACCCCGCCCCCGTCCGTCGTCCGCACCCCCGCCGCCTCCAGCCCCAGATCCGACGCGTTCGGTCGCTGACCGACCGCCACGAGCAACGCGTCGCCCTCCGCCGTCAACTCCCCCTCCGGTCCGCGCAGCATGAGCCGATGCTGATCGCCCTCGCACTGCACCTCCGTCGCCGCCGTGCGCGTGTGGATGATCATCCCCTCGGCTTCCAACTCCACGCTCAGCGCCTGCGCGACGTCCGCCTCCGCCCGCGGCAGGATCTGCGGCGCCATCTCCACCACTGTCACCTGCGACCCGAGCCGCTGGAACGCCTGCCCCAGCTCCAGGCCAATCGGCCCGCCCCCGATCACTGTCAGCCGATCCGGCAGTCGCGCGATCTCCCAGATGCTGTGGTTCGTCAGATAGCCGGACTCCGCCAGTCCCGGAATCGGCGGCACCACGGGCCCCGCCCCCGTCGCGATCACGACCGTCGCCGCCGTGATCCGGCGCCCGTCCACCTCGATCGCGTCCGCCGATACGAAGCGTCCCCGCCCCGAGATCACATCGACACCCGGTAGCAAGTCGGGCCGGTCCGACTCTTCGTAGATCTGCTCCTGCAGCGCCTTGATGCGCGTCAGCACCGGCCCAATCTCCACTCGCTCCGGCGGCGGCAACGGCGGCAGACCCAGCGCGGCCCGGTTGCGCCCCGCCGACGCGGCCCGCGCGCTCGCGATCAACGCTTTGCTGGGCACGCAGCCCGACCATGTGCAGTCGCCGCCCAGCCGCCCCTCCTCGACGATCGCCACACGCGCTCCCAGCTTGGGTGCGAAGCGACCGATCGCCAACCCCGCCGGGCCCCCACCGATCACCACGATGTCGTAGTCGGGCTTGCGCATCCGCCCCTCCTCCTCCAGTCCGCCACGCCTATCGCGGCCAGCATACGGGCGCAGACGACCGCCGCCCGTGCCCAGGATCACGCCCGCCCTCCACACACGACGCCTGCGCTACGATGCGATCACGGATCACACGAAGGAGGCTGCGGCATGACAGACGCCACCGGCGAGATCAAACTTGCCTTCTCAGAGGCCGCGGTCTCCGCGCTCAGCGCCGCGATCGCGGGTTATCCCGAGACGGTCGTTGGCCTGCGACTCAAGATTGTCGGTCGCGGCGGTCAGGGATTCGACCACGTCATCACCCTTGTCGAGCAGGGCGCGGAGCCGGACGACACCACCGTCGACGCCAACGGCTTCCACGTCTTCGTCGAGCGCGAGAACGCCGACAAGCTCAACGGCGTCGCCATCCATTACGAATACAAAGGGCCTGAGGCCAGCGGCCTGGAGTTCGATAACCCCAACTCCGTCTGGGACAACCCGCTGGAAGAGCGCGTCCAGATCCTCTTCGACGAGTACGTCAACCCCGGCATCGCCTCACACGGCGGCGTTGTCACGCTGCTCGCCGTGGAGGGGGACAAGGCCTATATCGAGATGGGCGGGGGCTGCGCCGGTTGCGGCATGGCCAACGTGACCCTCAAGCAGGGCATCGAAGTGGCGGTGAAGGAACACATCCCCGAGATCGTCGAAGTCGTCGATACCACGGACCACGCCGCCGGCACCAACCCCTACTACCAGCCCCAGAAGGAAGGCGCCGCCAGCAAGTAGCGGCCCCTCTCGCCCACTCTCGTCCCCACCCGCCCTACGGCAGCGGCAGCAACGCCAGCGGATCCAGCACGAAGGGCGTCGTGTCGCCTGCCGCCAGGCCGGCCCCGAAGCCGAACGGGTCGGTCTTGTCGTAAGTGAAGGCGGTCATGCGGAACGGCAGATCCTCCCCGCTGCCGACAGTGAACTCGTCCTGGGGGATGACGAAGTAGATGACGTTGCCGGCGATCAGGACCAGGGCGTCGGTGGGGAAGAAGCGAGGGGCGCCACCGATCACGATCCGACGCGACAGCGCCCACTCGCCGCTGATCGGGCTGTACTTCGCCTCGTACCAGAGGTCCGTGCCCAGGAAGTAGTCCCCGGGGAACTGCGGTAGCGGTACGAAGTTGTTGGTGGGGTTGCCGTCCCGATCGAAGACGGCCGCGTAGACGAAGAAGAGGTCCTCGCTGGCGAGGGGGACCGCATCGACGAGCTCCATGGCCACGATGACGTATGGCGTCGCGTCGGCCTGCGCGACGTGAAGGTGATCCAGCAGGCCAAGATCGTCGTTGAAGACATCGAACGGCTGGCCGAGCGGGGCGTCTCCGCCGGGAGCGAAGACGCCATCTGCGCTCGGCGACGCCGGAATGAGGGGCGCGATCCAGTCCTCGATTTGCTGTTCGGTGAGCGGGCACGAGCTGCCCACGATGCGCGTCTGATCTACCCGGTCACCGAACTCTTCGAGGAACGGGCCGTCGAATCCCAGAATCCCGGGGTTCAGCTGGTCATCGATCAGATCGAAGAGCGAATCGAGGATGAGTACGTCGGGCATGCAGGTCCCACCACCGGGATCGCCGCTGCCGCCGGGGCACAGCTCCGCGTCCGTCACTTCGAACTTCAAGGTGTGGTCACCCCAGGAGGTATCGAAGAGATATTCCAGGCTTCCGCGTGCTGCTTCGTTCGCGCAGAAGCCATTCGGCGGCGCGATCGGGACGTCGGCGCCGGGCTGCACATCGAAGTTCGTCTGGCGCGAATCATTTGGACCGTACGTGAACCTGAATGGTCCGAACGGGCTGTCCGAAAAGGTCGCATGGCCCGTTTCATGGTTGAACTCGAACAGCCCCTGCACGGCTGGAGCGTCTGTCAGGAAGATCAGAACTTCCTCCTGTGACAGATCAGCGAATGTGAACGGCCGGCGATAACTCACGCGGTTGGCCTCGGAGACGCCGTATTCAATAGGCGTCCGGACGAAATCGCCGTCCGCCGTGCCGTCATAGAACTGGCGGGGGGGTGGGGAAACCGTGAACCCGGTTGGTGTCAGGGTGACAATCGGGGCCGGATCACCGTCCGGCGTCACCTCGAACTCCCAGAAGCCCGATTCGGACGTGAACGGGCCGTTGGACGTGCGTAGTCCGCTCGCGAGCTCGAGCGCGGCCGGGGCAACCGTGTACCCCGCGATGACCGGCTGTCCGTTGATCTCCGCCGGCCACTCCTCCGCGGGAATCGCCCGCACAACGAGGTCGGCGGACTGCCCCACCGGCACCGTCACCGAGGCCAGTCCGTCCGCGCTCACTGCCACACTGCCCGCCGGCGGCGCGGGCTGCTCCCACGTCCGCGCCTCACTGACCCGGAGCCACAGCGCCTCCCCGTAGGCCAGCGCCGCCAGCGTGTTCAAGGCCGGCGGCAGCGCCGGGCCGAAGCTGAGGAACGTGTCCGACAGCTCCTCATAGGTGAACGCGCTCTCCACCGCCTCGCCCAGCGACGCCAGTGCGTCCGCGATCGGCATCCCGTGCAGGCCCGTCCACGTGACCAGATTGAAGCCCGCCGACAGCGCCACGGATCGTGCCCCCGTGATCACCGGTTGCTCCCAGAACGTGTCGCCGTGGGAGAAGAGCCAGAGGCCATCCCCGCCGTCCACCTGCGACAGGTTGTTCAGGAACGCCGGCCCCGTCGCCGTGACCGTCTCGAACGCTTGTGTCTCTCCGCCGAAGGCGTGGATGCTGCGGAACACGCCCCCTAGCGCGTTCGTCACAACGCTCGTCGCGACGTCGCCGCCGGTCCAGCCCACCAGATTTCAGCCGTCCAGCAGGATCACCTCGCGCGTCTGCGGCGCTTGATCGGGCACCTGCGCGACCCCCACCCCGCCGGGGGCGTTGCTCGCCACCAGCCGCGAGTCCCCCTGCCCCAGCAGCCCGAACAGCCCCACCAGCACAGCCAGCACTGGAATCGTGAAGATGCGTCGCATAGTCCACCCCCCGGCTCCCTGGCCTGGATCCGTTCACCCGCTCCCAAAGCCGCCACATACTACCCGCCCCGCCGTCCCCTGGCGTCTACGCTGGGGCCGTGACCCGTGTTCTCCTCGTCTCCGCCTACGAGCAAGGCCATCAGCCGCTCGGTCTCGCCTCTCCCGCCGCCGCGCTGCGCGACGCCGGCCACGACGTGCGCACGCTCGATCTCGCCGTCCAGCCCGCCGCGGCTTCCCATTTCGCCGACATCGACCTCCTCGCCATCTCCGTGCCCATGCACACCGCCTCGCGACTCGCCCTGCGACTCGCCGCGCAACTGCGCGAGCAGAACTTCGAAGCGCCGATCGTGCTCTACGGCCTCTACGCCTCACAGCTGGCGGCGCACCTGCCCGACGACTCCCCCGTCAGCGCGGTCATCGGCGGCGAGTACGAAGGCCCCCTGGTCGCGACGGCGGACGCCATCAAGACGCGCACTCCACTGGCGGTCGCAGGCGCCGGCCCGCAGCCGCTCTTCCCCCGAGAGGCGATGCCCCTGCCCGATCGCAGCGGCCTGCCCTCGCTCGATGAATACGCCCGCGCCACCATCGTCCTGCCCGACGGCGCCCCCCAAGAACGACTCGCCGGCTACGTCGAAGCAACGCGCGGCTGCGCGCACCGCTGCACACACTGCCCCCTGACGCCCACGTACGCCGGTCGCCTGCGCCTCGTCCCGCCCGAAATCGTCCTCGCCGACATCGACGCCCAACTCGCGCTGGGCGCGCGCCACATCACCTTCGGCGACCCGGACTTCTTCAACGCCGTGCCCCACGCCATGTCGCTGCTGCGCATCCTCGCGCGGCGTCACCCCGGCCTCAGCTTGGACGTCACGATTAAAGTCGAGCACCTGCTGGAGCATGAAGAGGAGGCGGGCGCCCTCCCCGGCCTCGGCGTCGCCTGGGTGACCAGCGCCTTCGAGTCGGTCGACAACGCCCTGCTCCAGCGCCTCGACAAAGGCCACACCGCCGCCGACATGGAGCGCGCCCTCACCCTCACCCGCGACGCCGGACTCCCCCTTCGCCCCACCTGGCTGCCCTTCACGCCCTGGACCACCCTCAATGACTTCAACGCCATCCTGGACTTCATCGCCCGCCACGACCTCATCCAGAGCGTGCCCCCCGTGCAATATGGGCTGCGGCTGCTGCTCCCCCCCGGCTCCCCGCTCATCGCCCAAGCGCAAACCGACGGCCACCTGACCGGCTTCGACCCCGACGGTCTCACGCACACCTGGCGCAACCCAGACCCCGCCGTCGACGCCTTGCAGGCCAAGCTCGCCGAATTCGTCGCTCGCGTCTCCTGCAAGCACGACGAGCCCACCGACAACGCCCGCGTCTTCACCCGCATCCGCTCCGACGCCGCCCTGGCGGCCGGCCTGCCCTTGCCACGACCTGAGTCGCCGCCCGCGGGCTGGGTCCCCGGCCTCTCCGAAGCCTGGTTCTGTTGAGCGGAGCCCACCGAGGAGCAGTTGGCTCCTCTGAACATGTCGTAGTTGGTGTGAGGTGAAGCACTCCCTCCTAGCGGTCCTCGCTAGCACTACGTTCCAGTTATGGACAGCAGGTGCTGCTGTGCTCGTTGCGGGCTTCCTCCTGCTCGCGTTTCTCGGGCCGAGTGATGATGCCTCCGTGAATATCGCAACCGAAGCGTTCGGTGTCGTCCTCGGCACGTACGTCACAGTCGGGCTGGTCGAATACCTACGTCGCTCGCGGGAGCGTGCCGAAGCGGAGGCGCGGAGACGCCGCCGTCTTGTCAGTGAGTTCACGGCGAACTTAAGCCACATGGTGTCTCGATACCATGACTCCGCTCACGCGCGTCACACAATGCTCTCCGAGGTACGGGAATCCCTGCAGTTGGATCCTAAAGCGGATCCCACGAGTCAGATTCCTGTCTCTCAGGCCCAACGCGATCTGATTATTATGGGGTTGATGCGCCACGTCACTGGGGACCGCCTTCAGATCGGGGCATTGTCGGATGCGGTCGGAAGCGGCGCTTTCCTCGACGTTGCGCCCGATGGATCGACCCGTCCCAGTCATCTCCACGAAACGCTCTCGCTCCTTCTGTCCGATATGCGTGCATTCCCGGTCGACAGCAATACGCCGATGGGCGACTGGTGGGCGACACTATTCGCCGAGCTCACTCCGCGGCGCGGCCAGTACGAGGCTATGTCGTACCTCCTTGTTCATGCGCTTTCGTACTATGACGACGTCACGAACCTCTTCAACGGCCATGTTGCAGTGATCCGCGAGCTTGAGAGAGTTGTCGAGCCTGATGCTCCGCGACAGCGGCGCCCCCGTACGCCCTTCGGAGCGGCCGTGGAACAAGACATTCGGTCCGAGACCGTTTCACCTGACGAGATTGAAGATCTAATTCGACGAGGAATTTATCCGTTTGGCCTCAACCACCCGCGCGAAATCGTGACTGCGACGGCTCCAGGGCTAGCCAGTCTGATCATCCAGGACCTTTTGGGTGAACTTGATGCTGCGGGGGTTCCGCGCGAGCACGTATCAGTTGAAGAGCTGAAGGCAAGGGCGGAGAAAGCGATCAGGCAGCGCGCGGACATCGCCCCGCCTGGAATCGAGATCGTTCCCCGATCAGACGATGACTGAGCGTCGTATCAACCGTCCCCCTGCGATCCTTCCTCCAGGGGCTCCCGAGAATCACATGCCCCGACGGCTCCTCCTGATCTTCGGTGTCTTCCTGATCGGCGCGGTCGCCCTCGCTGCCTGCGTCGGCGGAGACGACACGATCCCCGCTACGAGCTGAGCCCGGGCGTGCGAGTCCGCCTCCGATCAATCACACTTGTCGGCAGCGACGATCAATCGGGCCGGCCCCCCCCCGGCGAAAAGGAAGCAGGATCCCATGCAAGGTGCCACACAAGGCGTAGGCGTGATCGAGTTCGGCGGCCCCGAAGCGCTGCAAGTCGTCGACTTGCCGGAGGTCCACGCCGCGACCGGCGAGGTCCGACTGCGGGTCCACGCCGCCGCCGTCAACCCAACCGACACGTTCGTTCGCAACGGCGACCGCGCGGAGACGCTGCGCAAGGACCCGCCGCCCTATATCCCCGGCATGGACGCGGCCGGCGTCATCGACGAGATCGGCCCCGGCACGACGACCGATCTCGCCATCGGGGATCCCGTCATGGCCATGGTCGTCCCCAGCGGCAGCCATGGCGCATACCGACAGAGCATCGTCCTCGCCGCGGACTCCGTCGCGCGCGCGCCCGCCGGCGCGACCCACCCGGAAGCGTCCGCACTGCCCATGAACGGCCTCACGGCCAGGCTCTCGCTCGACCAGCTCACCCTGCAGCCGGGCCAGACCATCGCCGTGACCGGCGCCGCCGGCTGCTACGGCGGCTACGTCGTGCAACTCGCCAAGGTCGCTGGCGTGCGCGTCATCGCCGACGCCTCTCCCGCCGATGAAGCCCTCGTCCGCGACCTCGGGGCCGATATCGTCGTGCCACGCGGCGACGATATCGCGGCCCAGATCCGCAAGGTCGCGCCCGACGGCGTCGATGCCCTCGCCGACGGCGCCGTCCAGAACGAACTCGCCGTTGGCGCCCTCCGCGACGGCGGCGCATTCGTCTCCGTGCGTGGCTGGCGCGGCACCGGCGAGCGCGAGATCGCCTTCCATCGAACCATGGTCACCACCTACGACCATCGCGCCGACCTGCTGGACGAACTCCGCCGCCTCACCGAGGACGGCCGCATCGCCCTCCGTGTCGCCGCCACCTACCCGCCTACCAAGGCGTCGGACGCGCATGCCCGCCTCGAAGCCGGCGGCACCCGTGGTCGCTGCGTGATCGTCTTCTGAGCACTGGCGATCCGTGGTCGGTCCCTCCTCTCCCGCCTAACCCCTGCCCGTGAAACACTTCGACCGCACCCGGAAGGTCCGACCATGCCACCCACCCTCCTGAAATCTCGATCCCTCCTGCTCCTCCCCCTCCTCCTCCTCGGCGCCCTCGCCCTCGCCGCTTGCGGTGGCGACGACGGGCCCTCCGCCGCCGAGAGCCTCGCCGACGCCGAGACGATCGCCGCCGCCGGCCTGCTCCAACTCGCCGATCTGCCCGATGGCGACTGGGAGGTCGAAGAAGACACCGACTCCGGCAGCAGCTCCGACGACGACGACGACTCCGACTTCCTCGCCTCCGAGTCATGCCGAGACCTGCGCGCCCTGGCAGAGGCCTTCAGCGAGGGCGACGACAACGATTCCCTCGTCGAGCGCGAGCGCGACTTCCAGCAGAGTGGGGGCCTGGAGTTCCTTCAGGTTGGCTCCGAGGTGGAGGTTTACGAAGGCGACCTCGACGTCAGCGCCGGCCGCCTGGCCGCACAGGAGCTGCTGACGCAGTCCACCGTGCTGGAGCAGTGCTTCGCCGACGCCATGGAGAGCTCGCTCGGCGGCGCGGACCCGGACGGCCCCTCGATCTCGCTGACCAGCGTCGAGCTCGTTGACGCCGAGGCCCTCCTCGCCGACAGCGTCGCCTTCGGCGTGCTCATCAGCATCGAGATCTCTGGTCTGCCCTTCGAGTTCGAGTTGCAAATGCACCAGATCCCGCGCGGCCGCGTGCTGGGCACCCTGCAGCTCATACAGGCCAACTCCAGCGTGCTCAGCGAGGCCCTGCCGGACATCGCTCGCGCCTTTGAGTCGCGTCTGCTGGCGGCGCAGGCGTCCGACTAGCGGCTCGCTAGCTCGCGCGACGCTCGGGCGCCATGCGGCTGAGCGCCCCCAGCAGGTCTCGCGACGTCAACACGCCGACTACTTCTCCCAGCGCGTCCGTGACCGGCGCGCATGAGATCGTGTGCCGCAGCAAGATCGCGGCGGCCGCGGCGATCGTCGCCCCGCAGGGGATCGTGACCGGCTGGTAGCTCGCGGCCTGGAACACCCGACGCAGCAGGGTGCTCGTGTCGTCCCGCTGCTCGGCCATCGTGCCCAGACGCGGGCTCAGATGCGCCAGCAAATCCCGGTCGGAGATCACCGCCACCAGTCGGCTGCGGTCGTAGACCAGCAAGTGGTGCACGCCGGCCAGGCGCATCTGCTCCCGTGCCGCACCCAGCGTGGTGTCCGCGTCGACAGACAACACGTCCCGGCTCATCACCGCCTGCACCGGCGTGCCGGCATCGTATGCGTGCGGGTTCGAATCGTTGGCAGGCATCGCGCGACTCCCTACCGCGATCATCGACCGGCGCCCGACAAGAGCTAGCGCGCTTACACGGGCTCCAGCTCGAAGCGCAGCCGGGCGTGCGACGCGCGCAGCGCCCCCACCACCGCCTCCGGCGTTTCCGCCCGCGCGAAGATGAACCCCGGGTAGGCGCCGCCCTCCGGCAACGGCACGAACAAGTGCCCCAGTGGCGTCGCGATCGTCACCTCGGACACCAGCGGCACCCCTCGTGCCTCCTCCAGACCGTGCACGGCATGCAGCCGCCCCGCGCCGGGCGTCGGGATCATCATCACACCGCTCGCCGGCGTCTCTCGCTCCAGCCGCTCCAGCGACAGCCCGACCGCCTGTCGCAGCACGATTTCTTCCAGCGACGCTGCCGCGCCGGCCCCCTCGCCGACGTCGAATCGCAAACATCGCGCGCAGTGTCCGCCGATCGTCCGCGAGGCGATGTCGATCGGGAACGCGCCCGCGTCATTCAGGCGCAACTCCACGTGCAGCGGTCCCCGCGTCAGCCCCAACGCCAATGCCGCCCGCGCCGACACCTCGCGAATCTCCGCCTGCCGCTCGGCCGTCAGTCGCGAAGGGGTCACGTAGATCGTTTCCTCGAAGAACGGCCCCTCCAGGCGATCGGGCTTGTCGAATAGCGCCAGCACCTGCAACGACCCGTCCAACAGCAGCCCCTCCAGCGCGACTTCGTCTCCCGGCAGGTAGCCCTCCACCAGATAGCGGTCGGCGGTCGCCCCGCAGGCGGCCGCGGTGGCCGGCTGTTCCAGCATCCGCCGCAGCCGCTCGACGACCGCCACGAACGCGCCTGCATCGTCCGCCCGCATCACGCCCCGGCTGCCCGCCAGGGCCAGCGGCTTGACCACCACCGGGAACGAGAGCTCCGTCGCAACCGCCGCTGCGTCCTCATTGAACGCGCACACCCGAAACGCCGGCGAGGGCAGCCCCGCCTCCGCCAGCAGTTGACGCAGTTCCGCCTTGTTGCGAGTCGCGCCCACCGCCGTGGGCGCGTTCGCGGGCAGCCGCAACAGCTCCGATGCACGTGCCGCCAGCGCTGTTCCGCCATCGTCCACCGGCACGATCGCGTCGACCGGATAGCTGTCCGCGTAGCGCGCGATCGTGGCGGCCCCGGCCTCCACGTCGCTGAAATCGGCCGTCAGCGATCGCTCCGGGAAGGCGTTCAGCGGCTGGCCCACGTCCGACGCCACGGCAACATCCAGCCCCAACCGCCCCGCCGCCGCCAGGAAGTCGTGCGCCCGATAGCTGGCGCTGGGGATCAGGAGCAGCACGCGTGGCATGGGCGCAAGTGTATCGAGCGCCTCCTCAGGCCTGGGCCCGGTTTGACCTTCCTGCCGAGGGGAGGGTTTACGGTAGGAGCACGGATGGAGGCAGATCGATGCGTATTGGCGAGCTCGCGAAGCGGAGCGGGATTCCCGCCAAGACGATCCGCTACTACGAGAGCACGGGCCTGCTGCCCGCGCCCGCCCGAGAAGCGTCGGGCTACCGTCGTTACGGCGGCGCCGACCGGGACCGGCTCGACTTCGTCGCGAAGGCCAAGACGCTCGGGTTTTCGCTCTCGGAGATCGCCGACATCCTCCAGGCCTCCGATGGCGACGCGGTCAACTGCGACCACGTTTTCCAACTGCTGCGCAGCAAGCGCGATCAAATCGACGGCTGGATCACCGAGGCTGTCGCTCTGCGCGATGTCCTCGACCGAACAATCGCCGAGACTGGCGCGCGCCTCCAGAGCGAGCGCAGCACCGGCCACTACCACTGCCCCGTGATTGAGCGCGGCCTGCACGAGCGGGCCCTGGCCGCGGCCCTGCCCGCGACCGGCGAGAGCGAGTAGCTGGTGCCCGACACCACCTTGTTCCCCATGCTTGATACATCACCGCCGCCGGAGAGCTTCGCCCCGGAGCCTGACCCGGGTGCCGCGTCCGAGCGGGGCGACGCTTGCACGCTGGATCTGCCGATCGCGGGCATGCACTGCGCGGCTTGCGTCGGCCGTGTGGAGAAGGCCCTGGCCGCGGTCCCCGGCGTCGACTCGGCCGCCGTCAACCTCGCCACGGAGCGCGCGACCGTGCGCTTCTCCGGCGCGTCTCCAGACCAGGCCGAACTCACGGCCGCCGTCGCACAGGCCGGCTACAACGTCCCAGTCGATGAGGTCACGCTCGCGCTCGCCGGCATGCACTGCGCTTCCTGCGTCGCCAAAGTTGAGGGGGCGCTCACGCGCCTGGATGGCGTCGAGTCGGCCACGGTCAACCTCGCGACCGAACGCGCCACCGTGCGATTCGTCAGCGGCGCCGTCTCACCGCAAAAGCTCGCTGTCGCCGTCGCCGCCGTCGGCTACGAAGTGATCCTCTCCGACACCGACACGGCGCTGGATGCCGGAGAGGCCGAGGAGCGCCGCAAAGCGGCCGAACGTCGCAGCCTGCTGATCGATGCCGCCGCCGCGCTCGCCCTCGGTTGGGCGGCGTTCATCGCCCTGCAGATCAATCGCTGGGCGGACCTCAACTTCGACAAGGACGCCCTCTTTCTCACGCTCTTCGTCGTCGCCATGCCGGTCTTCGCCTTCAGCGGCCGTCGCATCATCCGCGCCGCCCTCACCGTGGTTCGCCATGGCGGCGCCGACATGAACGTCCTCATTGCGCTCGGTACCTCCGCCGCGATGACCTACAGCATCGTCGCGACGTTCGCCCCAGGCCCCTTCCGGGACGCCAGCCTGGAGCGCGAGACCTTCTATGAGACGGCCCTGATCATCATTGGCTTCGTCTCTCTGGGCCGCTATCTGGAAGCGCGCGCCAAAGGACGCACCTCGGCCGCGATCCGGCGTCTGCTGGACCTGCGACCCAAGACCGCCCGTGTGCTCCGCGACGGTGAGGAGGTCGAGCTGCTGGTCTCCGAGCTTGCCGTCGGTGACGTCATGCGAGTCCTGCCCGGCGAGCAGATCCCCGTCGATGGCACGTTGGTCGATGGCCGCACCACCGTCGATGAGTCAATGCTGACCGGCGAGAGCATGCCCGTCGACAAGGCGCCCGGCGAGCCCGTATTCGGCGCAACGATCAACGGCGGCGGATCCCTGCGCATCCGCGCCACCCAGGTGGGCGCGGACACCGTGCTGGCCCGGATCATCGCCCTCGTCGAGTCGGCGCAGGCGTCCAAGGCCCCTGTCCAGGCCCTCGCCGACCGCATCGCATCCGTCTTCGTGCCGGCCGTCCTGCTGATCGCGACTGCCTCCTTCGGGCTCTGGTTCGCGCTGGGACCCTCGCCTTCCCTCACCCTGGCGACACTCAACGCCATCGCCGTGCTCGTCATCGCCTGCCCTTGCGCGCTCGGCCTCGCCACCCCCACGGCGATCATGGCGGGTAGCGGTCGTGCGGCCGAACTCGGCGTGCTCTTCCGCTCCGCCGAATCCATCGAGCGTCTCGCCGCCGTCGATACCGTGATCTTCGACAAAACCGGCACCCTTACGCGCGGCGCCCCCGCCCTGACCGATGTCGCCCTGCTCTCGGGGCAGACGCGTGACGCCGTCCTCACCGCCGCCGCCGCCGTCGAGCGCGACTCCGAACATCCCCTGGCGCGAGCCGTCACGGACGCCGCCCGCGCTGCCGCTCTTCGCCTTCCCCAGGCTGGCGGATTCCAGGCCGTCGTTGGACAGGGCGCTCACGCCACTGTCGACGGGGCCCTTGTGCAGGTCGGCAACGCGCGCCTCATGGCAACGGCTGGTATCGATCTCGCCGGGGCCGCGCCCCACGTGGAGCGTTTCGCCTCCCAAGGCGCGACACCTGTCTACGTCGCCGTCGACGGGGAAGTCGTCGCCGTCCTCGCCCTCGCCGACACGATCAAGCCCGCCGCCGCGGAGGCCGTGCGGCGTCTGCAGGATGCCGGGCTTCGCACGGTGCTGCTGAGCGGCGATGATCATCGGGCCGCGCGAGCGGTCGGCGCGACGCTCGGCCTGGACGAAGCCATCGCAGAGGTCCAACCGCACGAGAAGGCGGCTGTCGTCTCGGGGCTGCAGGCGCAGGGGCACGTCGTCGCCATGGTCGGCGACGGCATCAACGACGCCCCGGCGCTCGCGCAAGCGGACGTGGGCATCGCCATGGGCGGCGGCACGGATGTCGCCATCGAAGCCGCCGGCGTGACCCTCATGCGTGACGACCCACGCGGTGTTGCGCAGGCGCTCACCGTCAGTCGCGCGACCTTGCGCACGATTCATCAGAACCTGATCTGGGCCTTCGGATACAACCTGCTGCTGATCCCCGTAGCGGCAGGGCTCTTCTACCAGGTCTTCCAGGTCATTGGTCCCGTGCCGGGGGGGCTCGAGTGGCTCTTCGGCGACCGCGGCTTCCTGGAGCCGATTGTCGCGGGCTTCGCCATGACCCTCTCCAGCCTCAGCGTGATGGCCAACTCCCTGCGCTTGCAGCGGCTGCGCGTCGATCGGAGTGCGCCGCCGCCGCTCATCCCGCTCGCCGCGCCGCGTCCGCTGAAGGTCACGGCTCGCCCGAGCCGGGCCTAGCTCCCTACGCGGATCGTGGGTTTGCGCCCAGGCGTTCCTTGTCCGCGTAGAGGCCGCGATCAGCCGCCATCAGCGCCGCGTCAATGTCGGGGTACTCCCAGAGCATCACCCCGCCAACGCTCAGCGAGCCGAAGATCTCAACGCCGTTCCGCATCGTGTGCAGCGGACGCGCGCCCGCCGCCCGCTGGATGCGTTGCAGCATCCGCGGCAACGCATCCGCCGTCGTCCGATGCAGCAGCACCCCGAACTCGTCCCCACCCAGCCGCCCCACCAGATCCGCTGGTCGTGTTTCCTCTTGCAGCACCCGCGCCATGTGCATCAGCACTGCGTCGCCCGCCGCGTGTCCGTACGTGTCGTTGATTACCTTGAAGCGGTCCAGGTCGATGAGCAGCAGCGCCGGGGCCTCAACCCCATGCAACGGCTTCGCGAGTGTCTCCGACAGCTTCGAGTAGAACGCCTGTCGGTTGGCCAGCCCCGTCACCGGATCGATCGTCGCGGCCCGCTCGAACGTGTCGGACCGATTGCGCAGCTTCCCAATTTCGATCCGGGCCCAGCGCAAGGAATGATTCATCCGTCGCCGCTGGAACGCATGGGACCACCCGGCCGCCAGGAACACCGCCGCGATCGTCAGCGGCGCATGCAGCGCCCCCGACGGCAGGTCGACGGCGATCACGCCGGCGACGAGCAGCCAGATGAGGTGTGGGCGGCGGTCCCACACGAATCGGCGTACATGCAGCAGACGCTGCAGGAACGAGTTCCGCATGAACGATCATCGGCGAGGGGTCGCCTGGCCTCAGGCCCGATCCGCATCGCCTCGCGGCGCCCGGGCGCAGATCAACCGCGCGGGCAGCAAGCGCGGTAGCCCCCGCACGGGCAGCACCTCGTCGATCACGAGGCCCACGGCCTCAACCAGCCCCACCGTATCGCGGTCCAGACGGCAGCCGTCGCCCAGACGACTCCAGAACGGATTCAATGTCTGCTGCGCTCGCCGGGTCCAGCCCGGCGCTGCGGCGACATGCTCCCACAGCCGAATCTCGCCGCCGGGCCGCGTCACGCGCACAAGCTCCCGCAGCCCCTGCGCGGGGTCGCCAACGCTGCAGAACACCAGCCCCGCCACACTGTGGTCGAAGTGGTCATCCGCAAACGGCAACGCCTCAACGCTGGCGACAGGCAAATCGACGCCCGCCTGCGCATCCCCGATCCGCGCCGCCGCTTTCGGCAACATGTGCCGGTTGTAGTCCACCGCGGTGACGTGCGCGGCAGCGTCGTAGAGCGGCAGGTTGCGGCCACTCCCCACGCCAACCTCCAGAATCGCGCCGCGCAGCCCCTGCACGAGCTGCGCCCGCGTCTCCCGCATCGCGGGCGACTCCCGCCTCGTGATCAGGCCATACCACTGCGCGAAGAGCCAGGACATACGCGGTCCTTCCGGTCGCGGTCGAGCCGGAGTGCTAGGCGGGGCGCTCGTCCGTTGCGGCCTCCGCGCTGGACTCGTCGGCTGACGCCCCATCCCGCACAGGACGCCCATCCCAGTCACGAAGAACCGTCAGCGTCCGATGCAGCTCCAGGTCGTAGTCTCGCACCGCCTGCGCGCGCTCCGCCTGCGACCAGCCCAGCCGCTCCTGCATGATCCCTGCCACCCGATCCGCCGCCAGCCGGCCCAGGTCGCCCGTTCGGCCCACCGGTGTCCGGCGCAACAGCACATCTCCCACGGTCCGCGCCTGCTCGTGTTCCAGCGCGTAGACGACCTGCGCACCGATGTCCGGGTGGTAGGGGCTGATGGGCTCCGCCAGCGCCGCATCCAGGCCCGCGTACGACGCGACCTCCGGCGAGCGTGGGCCGTAGCGACCGCGCAGATGCGCCATCGTCTCCGGTGGCAAGAAGGACACGTTCGCGGGCGCCCGTGGCGGCAGCGCCCGCGGGCCACTGCGCCGGGGCGCCCCGCCGATCGACGCCCGCACGGCCTTCACCGCCCGGTCCGCCGTCGCTGCCGCGTTCGTCAACGTGCCGCCCACGATCGAGAGCAGGCCCGGCATTCCATCCTGGCCGTGATCGATCACCCGCCCCGATCGACTGCCCGGCTCCGCCGGATCTCCCCACGGTTGCAGGCCTGAGTACGCATACACCGCGTGCGATCGATTCATCCCCACGCCCGGCAATAGTCGATCGGCCGCGTCCAGCAGGCCATCGATCTCATGACTGCTCGGCTGCGTCTGTTGAGTGCCGGTCCGCGGCGGTATCGATTCCGCTACCCCCACGATGTGCATTCCCAGCCAGGGCACCACCACCACCGGCGACTGCCCCTGTCCGCGCCGCGCCAGCAGTCCGTGCGTAGGTCCGCGCCCCGCCAGGTCCAGCACCACGTGCGTTCCCTGAATCGAACGAAGCCGCGGACGCATCGCCCGGCCGGTTGTTTGCAGGACGTCGTCCACCCAGGGCCCCGCCGCGTTCAGCACCAGACGTGCATGCGCCGTGTGTCGCTGGCCGCTCAGCACATCGTGGTAGTCCACCCCCCCCGCCCGGCTGCCCCCGTCACTGCCCAGAATGAAGTCCACAGACGTGTAGTTCCGCAAGTCGGCGCCGCCTTCGCGGGCCTCGCGGAGATACTCCAGGCAGAGGCGCTCGGGCAGATCCACCACGCCGTCGTGGATCCGATACGTCGCGCGCAGCCCGTCCGTCGCCAGCGATGGCTCCATCCGCCGCACCGCCCGGGCCGGGAACCCACGACTCCAGGGCCCCACCTTGCGAGGCGTCAGCAGGTCATAGAGCGCCAGCCCTGCCCGCACGAATGCCGGCGTCCGACCGTCGTCGCGGTAGACCGGCAGCAGGAACGGTTGCGGACGCACCAGATGCGACCGGCTACGCAGCAGCCGCTCGCGTGCGTGCAGCGACTCGTGCAGCCGGCGCGCCTGCACCGACTCCAGATGCTGCAAGCCGCCCTGCACCAGTCGCGTCGACGCCGCCGTCGATCCCGACGCGAAGTCGGCCTGCTCTAGCAGCAGGATGCGATAGCCGCCTTGAGTGAGCGCCAGGGCCGCCGCGGCGCCGCAGATACCCCCACCAACGATGACGACATCGTAAGGCGTCGCCTCAGGCTGGGCGGAGTCCATGACGCCCCTCCCCGCTGCGCTCCGGCGAGCGCGGTCACGGTCGTGCGATCGAACCGATTCCGACGCCGGGCGGCGTGATCGATCCCTAGGCTTCTTCTTCGTCTCGGTTCTTCCGGCCCATGATCATCTTGCCGAACCCAGCCACCGCAGCGAGCAACACACCAATACGCAGCATCTTCTTCATCAGATCGTCCCTCCGAATCCGGCCCAAGGCCGGCGCCTCAGCATTCGCCGCGCCGGACTGGGTGTCGCGGCGCCCTCGCGCTCACGTCCCTGGATACTACCTGCATTGGTGGACCAAGCGGGCCGCCGCTCGAACGCGCAGAGAACAGCACCCACACAGCAACGGATTCCCGCTGCCAACGCACGCTACTCCGCCAACCCCACCACCCCTGCCGGAATCACGAAACGCGTCCCCACCGCGGCGCCGTTCTCCAACCACCACCCGGCCGGCATCTCGACCGCGAACAGATACCGCGTCTCCGGCGTCACCAGCGTAGGATCATTCCCGCGCAAGAGCAGAATCTCCTGCACCACACCCTCCGCGTCCAGGAACGCGATCTCCAGGTCCATCGGCGAATCCTGGTTCCAGAACGGCGATCGTGTCTCAACCGGGAACGCGAAGATCATGCCCGTGTAATCCGGCAGCTCCTCGCGAAACATCAGCCCCCGCGTCCGACGCCGGATCGTGTCCGCCACCAGCGCCCCGATCGCCAGCTCCCCGCCCGCCGTCACCATCACCAGCTGCACGTAGTCGAACGAGATCGGATCGCTGTCGTCCGGCAGCTCCAGCCCATCGTCGATGTCATCCGGGATGGGCGTCGCCGCCGGCAGCGTCGATTCCGACGCGACAGCCCCGTCCGGCGCCCGCACCACCACCGGCGCCTCGTCGTTACAGGCCGCCAACGCCAGCGCCGCGATCAGCAACAGCGCCAGCGAGGCACGCCATCCGCCGATTCGCCGGAACGTGGGAATGGAACGCGATTGCATGCCCACAGGCTAGCCGGGCGCACCCCTGCGGAGGGAATCACCCGCGATACGCTCCGGCTACGGTGTCTGGGCCGCGCCGCACTGGCCAGGAGGCCCGCGTCCCTCCGACCCGGCGCTAGGCCGCTCGCGCCATGTCCGGGTTCGGTCGTGTGTAGAAGCTCGACGCGAGGCGGCTGAATCCCAGATCCTCCGCATTGAGCATGGACTCCGTTGCGCCAATAAACAGCACCCCGCCTGGCGTTAGCGCCTCGTGGAAACGTCGCATCAGGTCCGTTTTCACGTCATCCGTGAAATAGATGATTACGTTCCGACACACCACCAGGTCGACCCCTGTCGGGAAGCGATCGCGCAGCAGGTTGAGCTCCCGGAACTGCACCTGCTTGCGAACCGCCGCGCCCACGTACAGGCCGTCGTCGCGCTCCTCGAAGGCGCTGGCGCGGATCTCCGGCGGCACCGATACGACATCCTTTGGTCCGTAGGGGCCTCCCGCCTTCGCGTGCGACAGGATCCGCCGGTCCAGGTCCGTCGCCACGATCGACGCCCGCCGCACCCCCGCCTCCGCCAGCAGCATCGCCAGGCTGTACGGCTCGCCGCCGTGCGAACAGCCCGCGCTCCAGACCTTGGGCGTGCTCGTCCGTTGCAGCAGATCCGGCAGCACCGACTCCCGCAGCGTGCGCCACTGCGCCGCGTCGCGAAAGAACTCCGTCACATTGATCGTCAACATCGTGCGCAGGTCGTCGACCAGCGTCGCGTCACGCGACAATCGCCCCACGAACGCCGCCGTACTCTCGCAGCCGCTGCGTGAGACAAACGTCGACAGCCGCCAGCGCATCTGCCCTTCCTTGTAGCTGCGCAGATCCAGATCGAACAGCTCGTCGATCTTGCGGATCATCATCGCGTAGTCACGGTCGTCCATCGGCGTCTCCCACGGGGCCCGTGCGCGTCGATCCGTTCGCCGCCGCCTGCGCCCACTGAATCATCGGTCCCTAGGCTGTCTCCCGGAGGCACCCCTGGCCAGGCCAATCGACCGGCCAACCCGCGCGGCCGACGCCGCGTCCTACCATGCGGAGGCGTCATGCGACGGGGATACGCGGGGCCTGTAGCTCAGAGGTCAGAGCAGGCGGCTCATAACCGCTCGGTCTCAGGTTCGAATCCTGGCGGGCCCACCACCCCTCCGCCCGCGCGCACTCGCGCACCCCCGGGCACGGGCCTGCTCCTGGTACCTTCGGCGCATGCCCGAACTCTGGCCTGCGCTCCACGCCGCGATCGACGCCCACCAGCCCCATCGCCTCGACCCCGGTGACAACCCCCCCGCCGCCGTCCTCATCCCCGTCCTGCCCTACGACGAGCCGCACATCATCTTCACCGTGCGTAGCCAGCTCGTCGAGCATCACAAAGGCGAGATCTCATTCCCCGGCGGCATCTGGGAGCCCGACGACGAGAACCTGCGTCGCACCGCCCTGCGCGAGGCCTGGGAGGAGACCGGCATCGAGCCCAACCACGTCCAAATCCTGGGCGAGGTCAGCCACCACGTCACGATCACGAACTTCCACGTCACCCCCTTCCTCGGCCTGCTGGACCGTGCTCCTTACCCCTTCCGGGTCAGCGAAGTCGAAGTCGCGGAGGTCCTGGAAGTGCCCCTGACCCACCTGCTGGACCCGGCCAATCACGCCGTCCGCCGTTACGAGCGCGACGGCGAGACGTTCGAGATGCGCGACTACCTCTGGCGCCACCACGTGATCTGGGGCGCAACCGGCCTCATGTTGCGCCGCCTCCTGGAAGAAGTCGCCCTCCAGCTCGGCTACCAACACTGACCAGCGACCGCTCTCAGCCCCCCACCATCATCACATCGCCCTTGAGCGCGACGAACAGCGTCCCCTCCGGCTCGGCGTCCCCGACATCCCCAAAGCGGAAGATCACCTCCAGCCCGGCGATCACCTCCGTCTCCACCACCCCCTTCGCCACCCAGGCGTGCGGCCCGCATTGCACATCGACTCGCCCCAGCGATGGCCACAGCAGCAGCCGCAGCGTCCCCGTCTCGCTGCGGTAGCGCAGCGCGTAGACCGCCTCGCCCGGCACAGGCTCGTACGGCTCCCGCTCCGCCCCGACACCGAACAGCGCTCCGATCGCATCCACTGCCTCCCGCGACACCCCCGGGAACGACTCCCGCGGCCGCAGGCTGGGGGGCTCAGTCACGACGCACATCCCGCTCCGTCGCCCCCGGCCGCTCCGGGGGCGCTGGGCGCTGCCGCTCGGGTGGCGCTGGTCGCTGCCGCTCCCGGGGCGCTGGGCGCTCCCGCCCCTCCGAGGCACGCAGCTGCGGCGCGTCTGGCGCACGATGGCGCCCTTCTTGCTCGCCTGACCGGAGTGAACTCGAAGGCGACGCCTCCTCCCCCTTCGTCCCCGCCCGGTAGTACCGATGACCCGTCAGCGCCTCCGGCAGATGGACCTGCTCCGCCGCCACATTGCCCTCGTGATCGTGGGCGTTCTCGTAGCCCGCGCCGTAGCCCAGCGACTTCATCAGCCCCGTCACCGCGTTGCGCAGGTGTAGCGGCACCGGTAGCTGCCCCTGCGCCTGCACGTCCGCCATCGCTGCTTGATAGGCAGTCATCGCGGAGTTGCTCTTCGGCGCCAGCGCCAGATAGAGCGCCGCTTCGGCCAGGATCAGGTAGCCCTCCGGCATCCCCACGAAGTGCACCGCCTGCTGCGCCGACACTGCCACCGCTAGCGCCTGTGGATCCGCCAGGCCCACGTCCTCGGCCGCCAGAATCACCATCCGCCGCACGATGAAGAGCGGGTCCTCGCCCGCCTCCAGTAATCGCGCCAGCCAGTACACCGCCGCGTCCGGGTCCGACCCGCGCAGCGACTTGATGAAGGCCGAGATCGTGTCGTAATGCGCGTCGCCCGACTTGTCGTGCCGCAGCCGTCGTTCGACGATCGACTCCACGTCCGCCACCGCCACCTCCCGCGCCTCCAGCCGCCCCTCCGACGCCACATCCTTGACCGCCAGCTCCAACGTGTTCAGCGCCGATCGTGCGTCGCCGCCGCTCAGATCGACCAGCGCTCGCAGCGCCTCCTCCTCCACCCCCACGCTGAACCGGGCCAGCCCGCGCTCCTCGTCGCTCAGCGCCCGCCGCAGCAACGACGCCAGCGCCTCCGGCGCAAGCGGCTCCAGTGTGAACACTCGCGACCGCGAAAGCAGCGGCGCGATCACCTCGAACGACGGATTCTCCGTCGTCGCCCCGATCAGCGTGATCGTGCCGTCCTCCACGTAGGGCAGTACCGCGTCCTGCTGCGCCTTGTTGAAGCGATGTATCTCATCGATGAACAGGATCGTCCGCGGCCCGCCGTCACGGCCGCGCACCTGCGCGTCGGACATCGCACTGCGCAAGTCCGCCACCCCACTCGACACCGCCGACAGTTGCACGAAGACCGCCTGCGTCGCCCGCGCCACGATCCGGGCCAGCGTCGTCTTGCCCACCCCCGGCGGGCCCCAAAAGATCGCCGACGGCATCGCGTCCCGCTCGATCGCCCGTCGCAGCGGGCGTCCCTCGCCGATCAAGTGCTCCTGGCCGGCGAACTCGTCCAGGTTGCGCGGCCGCATCCGCGCCGCCAGCGGCGCCCGCGGATCCACCGCGTCCAGCGCGGCGGGCGTCTCGAATAGCGTCGGCCCGCCCAATTGTGCAGCCCCGGCGGGGCGTCGTCTCGGCATGGCCGCAGCATAGGGCCGGCGCGGCGAAGCAACCCCTATAGCAGCCGCCGCCCCTTCGACTTCCGCTTCGCCTGCCAGCGCCGGAGCAGCATCTCCGCCCGCCCCTGCGCGACCTTCCACTGCGACTCCTCGTCCTTCTCCCCGCTGGGATGCGCCTCCAGCCACGACGCCCGCACCGCCTCCGGCCGCAGCTCCCCCACCATCGCTCCGCGCAACCCCGCCGCCTTCAGCAGCTCAATCGCCTCCGGGCGAGGCACCAGCGGCGCCCCCGTCGACTTCGGCGGCCGGAATTGCGTGATCACCACGTCCGCGAATCCCACCAGCGAATCCGCATCCACCCCCGGCACCGCGTCCAGGATCTCCTGCGCCGACTTCTTCTCCGCGAGGTACGGCGACACCGCGTGCAGGTCGCGCTGCACCTGGCCGATCAGCCGCATCGCGTAGCGCTCGCGTCGCTGCGAGATCAGCAGCATCCCCCAGAACATCGCCTGGCACATGTTGGACAGCTCCCAGCCGTTGTAGCCGCTGCCCCCCTTGCTGCCCTTCTTCGACGGCAGCTGCGACAGAAAATCGCGCGCCGCGATCTCCAGGATCGACCGCCGGCGCACCGCGCCCGCATCTCGTGGATCGATCGCCTGGGCGATCCGACGCATCATCTCGACACCACCTACACCGCCATCCGCACGATCGTCACACCCTCGCCGCCCTCACGCCGCTCCGCCCCCTCGTACGACGACACCAGCGGGTGTAACCGCAGCAGCTCGCGGACCGCCTGGCGCAGCGTGCCCGTGCCCTTGCCATGCACCAACTCCAGCCGCTGCAATCCCGCGCGGTACGCCTGGTCCAGGAACGACTCCACCGCCGGAATCGCCTCATCCAGCGTTTGCCCGCGCACCTCCAACCGGCTCTCCACGTCCACTGGGGCCAGGTCGTAGTGGATCGCGGCGCTCGGCACCGGCGACCCGTCCCGCATCGTCCGCTCCACCTGATCGACCGGCACACGGCTGCGCAGCGCTCCCAGCTGCACCTCCAGCGTACCGTCCTCGCCCACCAGCCCCAGCGCCTCCCCCGCCTGCTCGATCCCCGCCAGGAACACCTTGTCGCCCGCCCGGATGGCCGACGGGTCCAGCGGCGCTTCCTGCGCCCGCCGCGCCCGCCGCCGTCGCGTCTCGCTCCGCTTCTGCCGCACGTTGACCAGGTGCGCCTCCGCCTCCTCCCCCTCCCGCCGCGCTCGCTCAATGTCGTCGCGCCGCCCCTTTAACAGCTGCTTCTCCGCCGCGCGCGTCGCCCGACGCAACCCCGCCAGCTCCGTCTCCATCTCCAGCTCGGTCCGCGCGATCATGCCCTCACGCTTCGCTTCCAGCTCGTCACGACTCTGCGCTAGCCCGTGGCGAATCTCCTCCGCCTCACCACGCGCGAACTCCTCCGCCGCGCGCGCATCGCTGGCCGCGGCGTGCTCGCGTTGCAAGTCCGCCAGCAGCCCCTCCACGCTCGCGTCGTCCTGGCCCACGCCCGCCTCCGCGTTGGCCAGCACCGACTCCGGCATGCCCAGCCGGCGCGCGATCGCGATTGCGTTGCTGCGGCCCGGCAGCCCCAGCCGCAGCCGATAGGTGGGCGCAAGCGTCTCCGGGTCGAAGTCCACAGAGGCGTTCTGCACCGCCGCCTCCTGGTGCGCGAATAGCTTCAACTCGCTGTGGTGCGTCGTCGCCATCACGCTGACATCGCCGGTCAGCAGATGCGACAGGATCGCCCGCCCCAGCGCCGCCCCCTCGGTCGGGTCGGTGCCCGCGCCCAGCTCGTCCAGCAGCACCAGGCTGTGCGCGTCCGCCTCGCTCAGGATGCGGATGATGTTGGTCATGTGCGACGAAAACGTCGACAGCGACTGCTCAATGCTCTGCTCGTCCCCGATGTCCGCGTAGACCCCCGCGTAGACCGGGAAGCGACAGCCCGGCTCGCCCGGAATCGCCATCCCCGCTTGCGCCATCAGCGCCAGCAACCCCGCCGTCTTCAGCGCCACCGTCTTGCCGCCCGTGTTCGGACCCGTCACCAACACTCCCGGATGTTCGCCGCCCAGCATCAGCGAGATCGGCACGACCTCCCCCGTCAGCAGCGGGTGCCGCGCCGTCTGCAGGCGCAACTCCGACGGCGCCTCCACCACCCAACCGATCTCCCTGTCGCCCGCCGCCGGCAAGGCCGCGCCCATCTCCACCCCCAGCGCCGCCCGTGCCACCACGACATCGATCTCGGCGATCGCCCCCAGCGACGCCTCGATCGTCCCGCCCTCCGCCCCAATCGCTTCGCTCAGGCGTCGCAGGATGCGTTGGATCTCGCGCTCCTCGGCCAGCCGTGCCTCGCGCCAGGCATTGCCCATCTCCACCACGACCAGCGGCTCCACGAAGACCGTCGCTCCACTGGACGACACGTCGTGCACCACGCTGCGTATGTGACTGCGGGACTCCGCCTTGATCGGGATCACATAACGACCGTCGCGCTCCGTGATGATCGAGTCTTGCGCGATCCCTTGGGCGATCGCCCGCTGCAAAATCCCCTCCATCCGGGCCACCAGCCGATCGTGCTTCTCCCGCGTCTCCCGGCGCAGGCGCGGCAGATCCGGACTGGCGTCCTCACGAATCTCGCCCGACGGCGCGACCGCCGCCTCGATCGCCTTGATCAGGCCCCCGAACTCGCCGATCCGCTGCCCCATGTGCGACAGACCCGGCAGCTCCCGCGCCATCGGCAGCAGATGGTTGCGGACCGCCTGTGCACGCCCTAGGAAGCCCGCCACCAGCAGCAGATCCGTCGCCGGCAGGATCGCGCCGCGCGCCGCGCCTTCCACGGCCGGCTCCACGTCGCCGATCGCCCCCAGGCCGAACTGCGGCTTCAGCGTCCGCAGCGCCACCGCCTCCGCCGTCAGACGCTGCCGGCGTCGTACCTCTTCCACGTCGCTGCTGGGCAACAGCTCCGACGCCAGGCGCTGGCCCCCGCGCGACGCACAGAACCCGCGCAGCCGTGCGACGATCTTTGGGTATTCCAGGTAGCTGAGTGTTTTCGGGTCCAGTGCGGACTCCTAGCCCAGCGCCGATCGCACAGTCGCGAGGAACGCGGCTTCTTCCGATTCCGCCACCGTGCGCGGATCGAGCAGCACCGACTCCCGCTCCACACGCCCCACGACCGGCGTCTCCGCGCGCCGCAACGCCGCCGCCAGCCGGTGCGGCTCCGGCTGCGCGATCGCCAGCACGAACGTCGGCAGGCCCTCGCCCGGCAGCGATCCCCCGCCGATCATCGACTCCGACGCCTCCACCTGGCCCGCGTCCAGCGCTCCTCGCCACGCCTCGGCGCGTTCGCGCATTCGCTCGGCCGAAGCGCTGATCATCCGCCAGACAGGAATCTCTGACTCCGCCTCCCCCAGCAAATAGTGGCGCAGCGTCGCCGCCAGCGCCGCCGTCGTCGCCTTGTCGCTTCGCAAGGCGCGCGCCAGTGGGTGTCGCCTCAGTTGATCGATCAACGCCGCGCGCCCCACGATGATCCCCGCCTGCGGACCGCCAAGCAGTTTGTCCCCTGAGAACAGCACCAGGTCGGCCCCGGCCGCCAGGCTCTCCTGCGGCGTCGGCTCCGGCGCAAGCCCGTAACGGGTCGTATCCAGCAGGCAGCCGCTGCCGATGTCGTCCAGGAAGAGGATCCCGTGCTCGCTGGCTACGCTGCGCAGCTCGCGCAGGCTGGGCTCCTCCGTGAACCCCACGATCTTGAAGTTGCTGGCGTGCACCCGCATCAGCGCCGCCGTGTCTTCACTGACCGCATTGCCGTAGTCGCTGGCCCGTGTCCGATTCGTCGTCCCTACCTCCACCAGCCGCGCGCCGCTCTGTCGGCAGACATCCGGGATGCGGAAGCCGCCTCCGATCTCCACCGCCTGCCCCCGACTGATGATCACCTCCCGCTCCAACGCGAACGCCGTCAGCACGAACATCAGCGCCGAGGCGTTGTTGTTGATCACGAGACCGGCCTCGGCCCCCGTCGTCGCCTGCAACAGTCGGTCCAAGTGGCTCAGTCGTGAGCCGCGCTCGCCTGCCGCCAAATCGAACTCCAGGTTGGAATAGCCGCGTCCGACCTCCGCCATCGCCTCTATCGCGGATTCGGGCAGCGGCGCCCGGCCCAGGTTCGTGTGCAGGATCACGCCGCTGGCGTTGATCACCGGCCGCAACGATGCCCGAGCCGTTTCCTCGACGCGCGCCACCACCGACGCAGCGATGCCGTCCACGCTGATCGCCGCGTCAGCGGCCCCATCACGGGTCGCAGCGGATTCGGCCGTCCCGGCATCCGACCCAATCAGTGCGCGCGCGGACTCCAGCGCAGCCCGGGCCTGCGCCGTGACCAACGCCTCCGGAAAGCGCGCGCGTAACGCCGTCACGGCGTCGTGCTGCAGCACTCGGTCCACGCTGGGTAAACCACGGTACGGATTCGTCATATACCACCGCCGTTGCGACGATCGTAACACTCGCGCTTGATTGCCCCGGCCAGATCGTCGCTCATATGATCCGGTTAATCACCCCCAGAGATGGGCCCCGCCCAGCCGGCGACGCGCCCAACTCCCCTTGCCAAGGAGCGACCCGGTGGCCAATCTTCGCATTCCCGGCCCCACCCCCATCCCAGACGACGTCCGCGCGGCGCTTTCCACCCAGATGATCAACCATCGCGGGCCAGAGTTCGCGGCGCTCCTGGAACGCGTCACGGAAGGGCTGCGCCCCTTCTTCCGCACCGAGTCCGACATCCTGATCTACACCTGTAGCGGCACCGGCGTCCTGGAAGCTGCCATCGTCAACACGTTGTCGCCCGGCGACAAGGTGCTGGCCATCAGCATCGGCTCCTTCGGCGACCGCTTCGGCGCCATCGCCGAGACCTACGGCGCCGAGGTCGAGCGACTGAACATCGAGTGGGGCGGCGCGGCCGAGCCCGACGCCGTGCGCGACGCCCTCCGCGGCGGCGACTACCAAGCCGTGCTCGTCACCCACAACGAGACCTCCACCGGTGTCGAGAATCCGCTCCGCGCGATCGCCCAGGTCGTCAGGGCGGAGAGCAAGGCCCTGCTCCTCGTCGACGCCGTCTCCAGCATGGGCTGCGTCCCCATCGAGACCGACAACTGGGGCATCGACGTCATCGTCACCGGCTCCCAGAAGGGCTGGGAGGTGCCGCCCGGTCTCGCCATGGCTGCCGTGGGACCGCGCGGCTGGGAAGCTTTCAAGCGCGCCAAGATGCCCCGCTTCTACCTGGACTTCGGCAAGCACAAGGACTTCGCCGATAAGGGTCAGCCCCCCTGGACCCCGGCGCTGCCCGTCATGTTCGGTCTTGATGTCTCCCTCAAGCGCATGGCGGATGAGGGCCCGGGCGCCATCTTCGATCGTCACGCCGCCGCCGCCGCGAACATCCGCGGCCAGATGAGGAAACTCGGCCTAGAGCTTTTCGCCGACGAGCGCTACGCCTCCAACACCGTCACCGCCGTCAAGGTCCCGACCGGCGTCGACGGCAAGGCCCTCACCGCCAAGATGCGGACCGACTATGACACCGTCATCGCCGGCGGCCAGGGTAAGCTCGCCGGACAGATCTTCCGCTTCGGCCACCTTGGCTGGTTCGAGCAGCAGGAACTCGACGACGCCGTCGACGCCCTGCGCAAGACGCTCGTTGACCTTGGCTACCGGATCCCCGCCGGAGCCTCCGCCTAGCGTCCCACGTCCTCCACAAAGAAGGGCCCCGCATCGTGCCCGAATCACTCCGCATCCTCGTCGCCGACTCGATCGCCGACGAGGGAGTCGATCGGCTGCGGCAGGACGCTGATGTTCGCGTCGATGTGCGCACCGGACTCTCCGAGGACGATCTCATCGCCGCCATCCCGCAGTACGACGCCCTGCTCGTGCGCAGCTCTACACAAGTCCCCGGGCGCGTGATCGAGGCGGCGGACCGACTGCGGGTCATCGGCCGCGCCGGCGTTGGCGTCGACAACATCGATGTCGAGGCGGCCACCGACCGTGGCATCGTCGTCGTCAACGCGCCCACCGGGAACACCGTCTCCGCCGCCGAACTGGCCATCGCGCACTTCTTAGCCCTCAGTCGCCACATCGCCGCGGCCGACGCCAGTCTGCGCGGCGGCGCATGGAAGCGCGCCGACTATCTCGGTGTCGAGCTGCGCGGCAAGGTTGCGGGCGTGGTCGGTCTCGGCCAGGTGGGTGGGGCCGTCGCGCGCCGCCTGCTCGGCCTAGAGATGGCCGTCCTCGCCTACGACCCCTTCGTGCCCGACGAGCGCGCGCGCCTGCTGGGCGTGGAGCTCGTCAGCTTCGACGAGCTCCTCGCCCGCGCCGACTTCATCACGCTCCACACGACGCTCGCGCCGGGCGCGCCGCCACTCCTGGGTCCCGACGAGTTCGCCGCCATGCGACCCGGCGCCCGACTGATCAACACCGCCCGCGGCGGCCTCGTCGACGAAGCGGCCTTGATCGCCGCGCTCGACAGTGGGCAGCTCGCCGGCGCCGCCCTGGATGTCTTCAGCGCCGAGCCCGCCACCGGCAATCCGCTCACCCGGCACCCCAACGTCGTCGTCACGCCGCACCTCGGCGCCTCCACCCAGGAGGCCCAGGAGCGTGTCGCCGTCGACGTGGCCGTCGATGTGTTGCAAGTGCTCCACGGTCGTCCCGCGACCGCCGCCGTCAACGCCCCCTTCGTGGACCCCGAGACCATGGAGGCGCTGGGCCCCTTCCTGAACGTCGCCGAGGCCGCGGGCCGCCTCGTCACACAGATCGCGACGGGGCGCTGGCAGTCGTTGCGTATCGAATATCGGGGCGGCATCGCCGACCATGACGTCACCGCGCTGAAGGCCGCCGCTGTCGCCGGACTCCTCGCTCCGATCAGCGAGGAGCACGTCAATCTTGTCTCCGTCAACAAGATCATCGAGCAGCGCGGCCTCCGCCTTGTCGAGGAAAAGACCCCCGATGCGGGCCTCTACGCCAATCTGATCACCGTGCGACTGCAAACCGAAGCCGGCACGTCATGCGTCTCGGGCGCGCTCGCACACGGAGACCCGCACATCGTTGAGATCGACGGCTTCCGTGTGGATGTCGCCGGCGACTTCTTCCACGACGGACATACCCACATGCTGATCCTGCACAACGAAGACCGCCCCGGCCGTATCGGCGCGGTCGGCAACGCCTTGGGTGAGATGGGCGTCAACATCAGCGGCATGGATGTCGGTCGCCCGCCCGCGCTCCCGGCCTCCGACGGCGCCGGTATCGCCATCATGGTCCTGACCGTCGACCGCCATCTGGGCCCCGCTGAACTCGCCGCCCTGGCCGCCATCCCGGGCATCGGCGACGTCAAGCAGGCCGAGATCTAGACGCCGAGAGCGATGGACGTACGTCTGACGGACCATGCTTGGGAGCGTATCGAGCAAGAGGGCATTCGCCGGACCGACATCGACCGCGTGCTCGAGGCGCCGGACAGGCGGATCCGTGACGCATGGGTCGAGAAGTACATACGCGCGATCGAGGGGCGCGATATTTGCGTTGTGGTCACCACGCGCATACCAACGGTCACCTTGGTGGTGACCGCCTACCCGCTTCGGGATCATTAGACTGAGCCTATGCCCGATCTCCGATACGACGATGAAGCCGACGCGATCTACATCAGCCTTCGCAAAGGGACGCATCGCGGCGGGCGCGAAGCCGGCCCTCACACGATCGTGTACTACGGAACCGATGGTGAAGTTCTCGGCGTCGAGTTCATCGTCGTCAGTCAGGGCATCGACCTGACTGGCGTTCCCGAGGCGGAGCGCGTCGCCGATCTGCTCCGCGCCATCCCCCATCCCGCCCCGGCCTAACGACGCCCAGCCCCCCGTCTCCGCTCATCCGCAGCCTGTCCAGGGACGCCCTCTCTCGCCCCCGGGCGTGCCGATGGACGCCCGCTCGCCGCACGCTGCGGCAGCCCTTACCGCGCCGGCGGCTTTGCCCCCATCCGGTATTGGTTGTTCGGGAAGCTGCGCACCGCGAGCGTCTTCGGCCACAGCGCGAACAACTCGTCGATGTCGATCAGCGGCTCCGTGTAGTGCAGGTAGCGTTCCCGGTTGTGCTCGCGGAACAGCGAAATCCGATGCCCCTCCGCCCCGAACACCCGGCCGTTCGCCTGTCCGCCCTCCAGCGACGCCAGCCACACGACGATCGGCACCACATTCTTTGGGTCGCGCGCCGTCCCCACAGCGGCATCGCTGGTCGCCGCCGTGCCGGCCGCCGCGGCCAGGCCCCGGTCGGTCATTCGCGTCGCGGCCGCCGGCGCGATGCAGTTCGTCGTCACGCCATACCGATCGAGCGCCTGCACGTTGCTCCGCATCAGCCCCAGCTTGGCGGCATGGGCCGCCGAGTAGTTGGGCTGCCCGGCCGCCCCGCGCAAGCCCGCATCAGAAGTGAAGTAAATGATCCGACGGTCGCCCTTCTCGCGGTTCGCCCGCCAGTGAATCGAGGCGAACTTGGTCGGCGCGAAGCAGCCCTTGAGATGGACCCGGATCAGCTCGTCCCACTCATCTTCCGTCATGTTGAAGATCATCCGCTCACGCAGAATCCCGTGCGCGCAGACCAGCACATCCAGATCGCCGTACGTGTCCAGCGCCAGCTTGACCAAGCGTTCGGCCGTATCCATGTCCGCCACATCACCCACGAACGGGACCGCCTCCCCGCCCGCCGCCACGATCTCGTCCACCACCGCCTGCACCTTGCTGGCGTCCATCCCCGCGCGCCCCTCCACATCGAAGCCGGTGTCGGCCACCACCACCCGCGCGCCCTGCTCCCCGAACACCTTCGCGATCTGCGAGCCGATCCCGCCCGCGCCCCCGGTGACGATCGCGATCCGGCCATCCAGATGGGTTGCCATGTCAGTCCTCCTCAGCGACGCCCCGGCCGATCCGCGGCCGACGCGCACGATTCTCTGATGCGAAGCCCATGCCCTACGGGTGCACTCGCGGCGGCGGTCCCACACCTTGTGCCACCAGCGTCGCCGGCATCACCTCGAAGAGCTCGTCGATGTTCCAGTACGGCTCCGTCGAAAAGATCGTGCTCTCCCATTCCGGGTTGTCCCAGATGGTGATTTTGTTACCCGATGCGCCCAGCACCCGTCCGCTGATCGCTTCCCCCTCGTCCGACGCCAGCAGCACGATGATCGGCGTCACGTTCTTGGGGTCGCTGGACGTCCCCAGGGCCGCATCGCTGCCGGCCATCGAGAGTCCAGTCCCACGGTCCGTCATCCTCGTCGACGCTTCCGGCGAGATGCAGTTACTGGTCGCGCCGTAGCGCTCCAGCGCCTCCGCGTTCGACAGCATCAGCCCGATCTTGCCCGCGTGCGCCGCCGAGTAATTCGGCTGGCCCGCGATGCCCGTCACACCCGCCGACGACGTGAAGTAGATGATCCGTCGCCCGCCCTTATCACGATTCGTCCGCCAGTGAATCGCGGCGAACTTCGTCGGCGCGAAACAGCCCTTCAGGTGAATCCGGACCAGGTCGTCCCAATTCTCCTCCGACATGTTGAAGATCATGCGCTCGCGCAGGATGCCGTGCGCGCAGACCAGGATGTCCAAGTCGCCGTACGTGTCGAGCGCGGTCTGCACGGCACGCTCGGCCGTATCCATGTCGGCGATGTCGCCCGCCAGGCCCACGGCCTCGCCCCCGGCCGCCCGGATATCCGCTACCACCGCCTCCACCTGCGAGACCTCGCCGTCCGCGCGTCCCTCCACATCGCGTTCGATGTCGCAGACCACCACCTGGGCGCCCTGCTCCGCGAAGACCTTGCAGATCTGCGAGCCCATGCCCCCCGCCCCGCCCGTAACCAGGGCGACCTTGCCCTCGAGATGCTTCGACATGCTGGCTCCTCTCCCTTCGAAGGCGGTGAGTCTAGCGGAGTCGGAAACGAGCCTGGCCTCACCCAGGCCTGCTCAGCCCTTGCAGTCGGACGCTCCCCCACTCAGAACGACTCGTCATCCCCCGCATCGAATGCGTAGACCACGACCCCGGTCGGCAGCTTTGGCACGAAGTATGTGCTCTTCTGCGGCATCCGATCGCCCGCGTCCGCCGCATGAAAGATCTGTGCCAGCGTTGGCGATTGCAGCAGGAACGCCACTGATCCCTCCCCAGATTCCACCGCGCCCGACTCCACCGACGCGTAGGCCGTCGCCGCATCGTGCGCGTACGACACTGCCTCGCCCGCGCGCAGCGCCTCCTCATCGACGCCGAACACCGGCGCGAGCACGCCGAATTGCAGCACGGCCGGTCCCAAGCCGCCCCACGACTCCGGCACCTCCGCGGGTAGCGCCCGACGCGTCTCGTCCGTCGCGACCAGCAGCAAGTCGTTCCCCGTCAGGCCGTGGACCCCGATCGCGACGGTGCCCGCCGGGACCGATTCCATTCGCGACACCAGCGCCGCCACGTCGCCGCCCGGCCCCACAACCTGCACGTCGAACGCCGCCTGTAGCCGCGCCACCGCGTCCGCCGGTGGCGGCCGCTGCAGCAGCCGGTGCGTCGCGCCCACGATCAGCCCCGGGTCTTCCGCCCGCACGATGCCCACCAGCACATAGTTCTCCGGCTCGTCGCCCGACCACGTGATTCCCGCCCGTCGCGCGCGCTCATCCCGATGCGCCAGCGCCGATTCGTAGCGATGGTGCCCGTCTGCGATGTACAGCGTCTCCCGCGCCAGCGCATCGCGAATCGTGTGTACGTCTCGCTCCCCGTCCACCACGACCAGTTCGTGCGACTCACCGGCGGCGTCGGTGCCCTGCGCGGCGGGCGACGCCGACTCCAGGCGGGCCAGAGCTGCCGCCAATGCCCTGGACGCGTCCGGCGCGAACACCATCAGCGGTGAGATGTCTGCCCGTGTCCGTGCGCGCAGCGCGGTGCGCTCCCGCTTTGGACCCGGCATCGTCCATTCATGCGGCTTCGTGCAGCCGCCCCCCGGGTGCGACTCCCCCCACGGGGCCAGCCGCAGCGCCGCGAACAGCGTCGTTCGACTGTGCGTCTGGCCCCCGTGCTGGAAATGGTGCCGCGCCAGGTGGTAGGACGGCTCCGCGTCGCGCTTCAGCGCGCCGCTGTCTCGCCACGCCTGCAGCGTCTCCGCGGCCGCCACCGCTCCACCCTCCCCCGGCGCTTCGACCCACGTGATCTGGTACGGGCTCGACGATCGCAGCGCTTCCTGTTGCGCCGCCGTCGTCACGTCGTAGGGCGGGCCCAGCGAAGCGCCCCAATCCCCCGTCACCCGGGGATCGAAACGGAGTCCGCGGAACGGTAGTGCGTCAACCATCGCGTCGCAGCCTACCAGCGCCGATCGCCTGCTCCGCTTCCGCACCCTCGCTTGTCTCCTAGCCATTCGTCCGGTACCCGAACCGAGCCGCCCCGCGTTGATCGACCCCTCCCCGCGTCCGTACCCTGCCTCCTCATGGCCGACTACTGCACCTTCTGCGAGATCGTCGCCCGCCGCGAACCCGCGCGTGTCTTCTACGAGGACGACGATGTCATGGTCTTTGAGAACATCCTCGGCTGGTCGCGCCTCATGCTGCTGGCCGTGCCCAAGCAGCATCGCACCCAGTCAGAGCTATGGGCCGACCTGGGCCCCGTCGGCCACGTCGCCGTGCAACTGGGCCGGGAGCACGCGCCGGAAGGATTTCGCATCCTCTCCAACTTCGGCTCCTACGGGATGCAGAGCCAACCCCACGGGCACCTGCACATCCTCGACGAGACCGACCCTATCTATGAACGCAAGGCGAAACCGCCCCGATCCATCGTCGATGCCGTCCGCGACGGCGCCGAGCCCACCATCCGCACCGACAACGCCGTCTTCTTCGACGCCCGCAAACGCGCCGGCCACCCGCCCCTCACCGCCCTCGCCCTGCCCAACGCCGACCCCGCCGCCGACATCCCCGCCCCAGAACTCTGGGCCAACATGGGCAAGTTTGGCGACGATATCGTCGACGTCGGCTGGTCATCCAGTCAGTACGGCTTCCGCCTGCTCGCGAACTTCCCCAACGAGGAACGCCTGCCAGGCGGTGAGAAGGGCCACATCCATCTGCTGGCCGGCAGTTGGCTCGGCCACTACGTCTAGCCCGACCGCCCAACCCGAGCCGGCCTCAGACCGATTGCGCGACCGCCGCCAGCGTTTCCTGTTGCAGCGCGAATAGCTCCTCGATGCCCGCGTCGGCCAGCTCCAGCATCCCGTCCATCTGGATCCGGCTGAACGTCCCGCCCTCCGCCGTCCCCTGCACCTCCACGTACTCCCCCCGCCCCGTCCGCACCACGTTGAAGTCCACCTCCGCCGTGGAGTCCTCCGTGTAGCACAGGTCCAGCAGCGATTCCCCTTGCACCACCCCCACACTCGTCGCCGCCACCGCGCACTCCAGCGGTAGCGCCCCGTAGGCGCCGGCATCGACCAGCTTCTGCATCGCCAGCGCCAGTGCGATGTACCCGCCCGTGATCGACGCCGTGCGGGTGCCCCCGTCGGCCTGCAGCACGTCGCAGTCCACCGTGAACGTCCGTTCCCCCAGCAAGTCCAACTGCGTCACCGCCCGCAGGCTGCGACCGATCAGCCGCTGAATCTCGTGCGTACGACCACCGATCCGGCCCGTCTCCCGTCTCGCTCGCGTGTCCGTCGACCCGGGCAGCATCGCGTACTCCGCCGTCACCCAGCCCGCCCCCTTGCCGCGCAGCCAGCCCGGCACTCGTTCCTCGATCGTCACGGCGCAGATCACTTTGGTGTTGCCCGTGCTGATCAGCACAGACCCGGCCGCGTTCATCTGCACGCCCAGCTCGACGTTCAAGGGTCGTAGCGCGTTTGGCGCGCGTCCATCCACACGTGTCATGGGCCGGAGTCTATCGACCAGCCTGCTCCGCGCTAGGCCCAGCCCCCCGTCTGCCTCTCATCGGCTCGTTGAGAACCGCAGCCGCTCCCCGTCCGACCGCAGTCGCACTCGGCCGTCCAGGTCCGTCCGCAGCACCACGCTCCCCGACAGGCGCTCCAGCACCCCCGCCACTGGATGCCCGAACGAGTTCCCCTCCCCCACGCTGATCACCGACACCCCGGCCCCCACCCGGCGCACCAGCAGATCGCTCGTCGACGTGGCGCTGCCGTGGTGCCCCACCTTCAGCGCCGATGCGCGCAAGTCCCACGGCCCCCGCGCCAGCGCCAGCTCCTCCACCACCCCGATGTCGGCCGTCAGCAGCAACGACACGGCCTCGTGCCGGAGTCGCAGCACCACCCCACCCGCGTTGAGGTCGGCGCCCGCTTGGATGTTGGGCGCCGGCGCCAGCACGTCCACCAACACCTCCGCGCCAAGCGCCAGTAGCATGCCGGCGCTCGCCGTGCGTACCGCCACCCCGCGCAACTCGGCCGCCGCACGCAACTGCCGTCCCAGATCCGCCGCGTCGTGGATCGGCGAGACCAGTAGCGTCCCCACGCGGTAGCGGTCCAACACCGCGAACAGCCCCGCGATGTGGTCCGCCTGCGGATGCGTCGCCACGACGACGTCGATCTCGCGTTGCCCCAACGGCAGCGCCGCCGCCAACTGCCCCAGCAGTCGCTGACCGTCCGCTCCCCCATCCACCAACAGCGTCTCCCCGCCCGGCGCGATCGCGACCGTCGCGTCACCCTGGCCCACATCAAGCACGTGCGTGTCGAATGTGTCGCGACCATCCGCCGCCACCGCCCACCACACGACCACGTTCGCCGCCAATAGCAGGCCCAGGGCCATCATCGCCGTGGGGAACTCCAACGCCCCGAGCCACCCACTGCTCGGTTCTGCCGCGGGCTTCCCCTCGCGACGCAGCTCCGCCCCGCCTCGTCGCAGCCAGATCGCCACGCCCACCAACGCCACGTACAGCGCCAGCGCGTGGCCCAGCCCGAACCCGTCGATCTCTGCCGACGCGAACGGCAGCGCCGCCGCCGCCTGCGCCAACTCCACGAACCATGACAGCGGCAGCCAGGCCAGCAGCCACCCCAGCCACTCGCCAAGCGACGCATCAATCGCGCCACCCAGCGCCGTCAGCAGACTGCCCAGGAAGATCAGCGGGAACAGCGGCACCACCAACAGGTTGGCCGGCAGCGAGACCAGCGAAATCCGCCCGAAGTGCAGCGCGATCAGCGGCAGCGTCGCCGCTACGGCCGCCGCCGTCACGATGGCCGTCTCCAGAAACGCCGACTGCAGCCGCGACCCCAGCGTCCGTTCCGCCACATCCAAGCCGCTGACGGCCATCAGCCGCAGCCGCGCCGGTTCCGCGATCGCGGCCAGCGCCGCCGTCGCCGCGAACGACAACTGAAACGACAGATCGTCGATCGTGCCCGGCTCGATCGCCACCATCAGCGCTGCCGCCAGCGCGATCGCCGGCTCCGCCGCGCCGCGCCGGCCTGACGCCCCCGCCAGCAGCAGCAGCGTGCCCATGATCGCGGCTCGCACCACGGGCGCATCCGCCCCCACGAACACCGTGTACAGCCCCACCACCCCGATCGCCAGCCAGATCGCTCGCCGCCGCCCCACGATCCACGCGCTCGCCGCCACCACCAACGTCGCCAGAATCGTCACGTTGCTGCCCGAGATCACCACCAGATGCGACAGCCCCGCCGCGTTCAGGTCCTCCCGCAGCGACGCGGACACGGCGCCCCGTCGCCCCGTCACGATGCCCTGTGCCAGCCCCGATAGCGGCTCGTCCAGCGCCCGCCGGAGGCCCGTGTCCAGCTCCGCACGCGCCTCCGACAGCGCCGCGCGGACGGGGCTCGCCGCGTCGTGCTCCAGCACGATCACCTCCCGCGCGAATCCTGTCGCCGCGATCCCCCGCTCCGCCAGGTAGTCTTCGAAGTCGCTGCCGTCCTGCGGGGGGACGGCCCGCAGACTGACCAAGGCGCGCAGCCGGTCGCCGTAGACCACCCTCACGCCCGGGCCCGCGCGCAGCAGCACATCGCCTCCCGTCCCCAGGCTTTCCGCCCCGACCGACACTCGCTCCACCGCGACGCGCACTTCCTGGTCGGATCCCCGCGACACCGGATCCGACTCCACCACCCCCTCTACCGTCACCTCGCGATCGGCGAACGCCGTCACAGGCCCCAACGCCGGCGGACCCTCCCCGGCCCGCGCCAGCCCCAGCGCGAACAGGCCCGCCGCCGCGATCGCGACGATGACCCCCGTCCGCTTCGTCGCTACGGCCACGCCCGCCGCCACCACCGCGACCGCCAACAGCGCGCCCACCTCCCCCGCCTCCGACGCGAACCCCGTCCCCACCGCCACCCCGGCGAAGAACGCCAGCGAGAGAATCAGCAGCGGCGCTCTCATTGACGCACCGCCCCATCCGAGGTCCGTGCGGTCGCCCAGCCTTCGAGTCCCAGTAGAACGTTCGGCGGCAGCACGCCGCGCTCAGCAACCTCTGCCAGCGAGCTGAACGGCGCCTCCGCGCGCGCCTCGATGATCGCGCCCGCTCGAACCTCGCCAATCCCCGGCAGCGCCTCAAGCTCCTGCGTCGACGCCCGATTCAGATCGACCAGGCGATCGCCGCTGGGGTCAACGGGGATCGCGCTGGGACGTGCCTCGGCCTCGAAGATCCGCACCGACGTCGACCCCGGCCCCGCCGTCGCCGCCAGCACCACAACGCCGGCGATCAGCGCCACGCCTGCCAGCGCCGCCGGCCACCAGACGCCCGGCAGACCGTTCAGAAATCGAGACGGCAGCATCACACCAGCGCACTCCGTCCTTGGCCGGCATGCCACGCGTCCGCGCCGGGGAGGCCGTCTACGGTCGCGCGGACTATAGTGGCCCGCTCAGCGCGCATGCCTGCCCGACCAACAAGGGGCGCTCAGAGAGGACCCGCACATGCCCCCCCCTCCCCCCACGCACACGCCCCCCATGCAGACGCCCCCAGCGCCCCTGCAAGGTCGCTCCCTCCTCACGATTGCCGATCTCACCCCGCACGAGCTCGCCCAGATACTCGACACCGCCCTGGCCCAGAAAGCGGATCCCACCGGCGATCATCGCCGCGCGCTGGACGGCAAGTCCGTCGTGTTGGTCTTCGAGAAGCCCTCGCTGCGTACCCGCGTCTCCTTCGAGATCGCCGCCCGCCGCCTCGGCGCAACTTCCCTCTACCTCTCGCCTGGCGAGGTGGGATTGGGAACGCGGGAGCCGGTCAAAGATGTCGCCCGGGTACTCAGCCGCTACGCCGACGCGATCGTCTGCCGCACGTTCGGCCAGGACATCCTGGACGAACTCCAGCGCTACGCGAGCGTCCCCGTCGTCAACGCGCTCTCCGACTGGGAACACCCCTGCCAGACGCTCGCCGACCTCCTCACGATCCGCGAGCACGGCGGTACGACCGGCCGCACGCTCGCCTGGATCGGCGACGGTAACAACGTCATCCGATCGCTCGCCATGGGCGCCGCGACCGAGGGCATGCACGTCCGTATCGCCACCCCGCCCGACTACGCCCTCGACGAGGCGAGCTTGGCGCGGGTGCGGGAACGCGCTGACGCCAGCGGCGGTAGCGTCCTCGCCACCACCGACCCTGTCGCCGCAGTCTCCGGGCACGACCTCTCCGCCCAGCCGCTCCCGCCCGCCGACATCGTCTATACCGATGTCTGGACCAGCATGGGGCAGGAGGCCGAGTCACAGGCCCGCGTTGAGGCCTTCGCTGGCTTCCAAATCACAACCGACTTGCTTGCCGCCGCCCCGAACGCCATGCTCATGCACGACCTCCCCGCCCACCGCGGCGAGGAAATCACCGACGACGCCTTCGAAAGTCCCAACGCGATCATCTTCGACCAGGCCGAGAATCGGCTGCATGCCCAGCAGGCCTTGCTCTGGCATCTCGTGCGCTAGGATTCGGGCGCACTGACCGCGCTCCAACTGGATTGGGCGTGCTGGCCGCGCGCGCATCCCGTAAGCAGGCATCCCGTGGACAGTCTCCTCGACGACCTCAACGACGCCTTCTCCAGCTTCGACGCACAGAACGTGCTGGAGATCGGGATCATCGCCCTCGTCCTCTTCTGGGTCCTGCGCTTGCTCGCCGGCACCACCGCGATGACCGTCGTGCGCGGCATCGCCTTCGTCGGTGTCGCCATCGTCGTGCTCAGTCGTGTGCTCGATTCCGTTGTCCTAGATTGGCTGGTCAACAACGCGCTTGCCGTCCTTGTCCTCTTCGTACTGATCGTCTTCCAGCCGGAGTTCCGCCGCGCCCTTGAGCGCGTCGGCCGCGCCGGCGGGGTGCGCTCCTGGTTCAACCCAGCGCCCCAGACCTATCAGGACATGGTTGCCGTCCTCACCGAGGCCGCCGTGGCAATGGCCGCACGCAAGGTCGGCGCGATCATGGTCATAGAGCGGGAGACCGGCCTGCAGGACGTCGTCGACACCGGCATCGGCATCGACGCGGCTCCCACATCGGAGCTCATCGAGGGCATCTTCCAGCCCGGCGGCCCACTCCACGACGGCGCCGTCGTTCTGCGTCCCGGCCGCGTCGTCGCCGCCTCCTGCATGCTCCCCACCGCGATCAACCAGAAGGCCATCGACCCCCACCTCGGCACACGCCATCGCGCCGCCCTCGGCGTCACCGAGCAGACCGACGCCATCGCCGTCGTCGTCTCCGAGGAGACCGGCGTGATCTCCCTCGCTGCCAACGGCAAGCTCCTCCGGCCCCTCGATCGGCGCCGGCTGGAAAATCACCTCGCCGCTCTGCTGGGCGGCGGCAACGGCCGGCACCGCCGGGGCGACCCCTACCCCGTGAGCCTCTGACGTGCCGCCAGAGCGACGCGCCCGCCTCCTCTTCTTGCGCCTCCGTCGCGACTCCGCCCTCCTCCTGACCGCGCTTGGTTTGGCCGTCGTCATTTGGTTCGTGATCACCGACTCCGAAAACGAAACAATCATCGAGCAGCTGGGCTTCGCCCTCACCGTGCAGGCCGTCAATATCCCCGGCGAGCTCGCGACCGCCAGCCGCATCCCCCCCGCCCTGATCGAGATCGGCGGGCGTCAGGATGACGTCGACAACGCCAGCGCCGACGACTTCGTCGCCACGGTCGATCTCACCGGCCTGCCCGCCGGGACCCACGAAATCCCCATCAGCATCAGCTCCCGGGACCGCGACGTGACCGTCCGCTCCGTGCAACCCCAGTCCGTCCTGGTAACGCTGGAGTCCGTCGTCTCCCGGATCGTGCCGGTCACGGTCGAGGTGGAAAACTCCCCCCCGCTCGGCTTTGACGTTGGTGAGCCGCTGGCGGCGCAGGCGACCGTCACCGTGAGCGGTATCGAGCAGCTCGTCGCGCTCGTCGATACCGTCGTCGCCCGGGTCGATATCGGCGGCGCAACCGTCGACGTCGACGCCACGGTCTCCGTAGCGGCGCGCACCTCCACCGGCGCATCCGTGGGCGCCGTCCAGATCTCACCCCCCACCATCGATGTGCGAGTGCCCGTGCAGCAACAAATCTTCCGCCGCGCCGTCGCCATCGCGCCCTCCCTGACCGGCGAACCCGCCGCCGGCTTCCGGATCGATTCGATCAACATCGACCCGATCACGGTCGTCGTCGTCGGCACGCTCGAAGCGCTGGAGCAGGCCGGCAACGCCACCACTGAGCCCGTCTCCGTCAGCAACCGCAGCATCGACATTCGGACGCTCACGGCGATCATTCCGCCGGAAGGGCTCGCCCTCGACCAGCCCGGGGCCACCGTTCTCGTCTCCGTCGGCCTGCAAGCGCTCACCGAGGAGGCCGTGTTCCAGGTCCCGGTTGAAGTCACGGGCCTCGGCGGCGGCTTGAGCGTCCAGATCGTTCCTGAGCGCGTCGCAGTCCGCGTGCGTGGCCCTGCGCCCGACATCGCTGTGCTCGATCCCGCCTCCTTCCGCGTAACCGTCAACGCGATCGGTCTGTCACCCGGTATTACCACCGCGCCGATCCAGGTCGCCTTCAGCGGCGATCTCGATATCGTTTCCGTGACGCCCGTCGAAGTGGGGCTCCTCGTCGAGGCCCCGCCGGAGCCAGAGCCAACCGAGCCGGAGCCGGAAGAGCCGCCCCCGGACGACTCGCAGAACGGGAATGGGAGCGGCGATGCCGGCTAGTGCGATCACAGAGCCCGAAAGCGCCGACGGCGCCTCCCCCGCCGCCCCCGCCGCCGACGAGGCGGCCGCCGCGGCAGACGCGGCCGTGGGTCTGCCCCTGCTCGCCTTCGTGGGCCGTCCCAACGTCGGAAAATCCACCCTCTTCAACCGCGTCCTCGGCCGCCGCAGCGCGATCGTCCAGGATCTGCCCGGCACCACCCGGGACCGTCTCTACGCCGAGACCGAGTGGCGTGGCATCCGATTCCGCGTCGTCGATACCGGCGGCCTGCTCGGCGAGCAGCTCACCGGCCCCTACGCGGATGAGGTCGCAGCCCAGGTACGGCACGCCTTGGACGAGGCCGACGCCATCTGTCTCGTCGTCGATGTCCAATCCGGCCTGACCTCCGCTGACAGCGACATCGCCACGATCCTGCGCGAGGCCGCCCAGCCGGTCTACGTCGTCGCCAACAAGGCTGATAATGAAACCATCGCCGGCGGCTCCCCGGAGTTCTACGCCCTTGGCCTGGGCGAGCCCCGCCCCATCAGCGCCCATCACGGCCTCTCCGTCGCCGAGCTGCTTGACGATGTCGTCGACCATTTCCCCGCCGGCGGTCAGGCCAGCGCGGACGCCATCTGCCGCCTGGCCATCGTCGGCCGGCCCAACGTGGGCAAGTCCTCCATCACCAACGCCCTCCTGGACGACGAGCGCATGATCGTCAGCCCTGTCGCTGGCACCACCCGCGACGCCGTCGATACCCCAATCGAATACGACGGCCAGCGCCTCACCCTGATCGACACCGCCGGCATCCGCCGCCGCGGCAAGATCGAAACAGGCCCGGAGAAGGCCTCTGTCCGCCGCGCCCGCGCCGCGATCGGTCGCGCGGACGTCGTCGCCGTCGTGCTCGATGCCAGCGAAGACATCGGCTCCCAGGATCAGCACATCCTGGGGATGGCATTGGACGCCTTCAAGGGCATGATCCTGATCCTCAACAAGTCCGACCTGATCGCAAACGACCCTGAAGTCCTCGACCGTCGCCAACGCCAGATGCGCTGGCGCACCCGCTTCGTCCCCTGGGCGCCCGTCGTCTGGACCTCCGCGCTCACCGGCGAGCACCTGCCGGAGATCCTCGCCGCCGCCCTCAAGGCCCGCACGGAGCGACAGCTCCGCGTCGCCACCGGACCGCTCAACGCCGCCATCAAGCGGGCCGTCATCGCCCACCCGCCTTCCGCCCATCAAGGCCGGCCGATCAAGTTCTTCTACGCCACCCAGGCGGAGACCGACCCCCCCACGTTCGTCTTCTTCGTCAACTATCCCGAGGCGCTGCACTTCTCGTACGAGCGCTACCTGCAGCGTCGCATCCGCGACGAATTCGGCTTCGGCGGCACCGCCATCCGCATGCACTTTCGCAAGCGTGGTGAGACCTTGGGCCCGCGCGGTGGCTGAGCCTCCCCATGCTTGAGGCCTGGATCGCCGGCCTCGTCGTGGGCTACCTGATCGGCTCCGTGCCCAACGGGCTCTGGGTGGGCCGGCTCGTCGCGAAAACGGACCTGCGCGCCGAGGGCAGCGGCAAAATTGGCACCACCAACGCCTATCGCAAGCTCGGCCTGCGCTGGGCCCTGATCATCTTCTCGCTCGATGTGGGCAAGGGCGTGCTGCCCGTCGCCATCCTCATGCTCGCCTTTGACAGCCCCACCGGCGAAGTGCTCGCCGCCCTTGCGACTCTGATCGGGCACATCTACCCCCTCTTCGCGGGTTTCCGCGGCGGTCGCGCCGCCGCCACCGGCTGGGGAGCGATCCTGATCCTCACCCCCTTCGCGGCCCTCGTCGCGATCGCCGTTGCCGCCGCCCTGCTGGGCATCACGCGGATCATGTCCCTCACCGTCCTGCTCGGCATGACCGTCTCCGCAGTCGCGCAGGGCCTCCTCATCGCCTACGGCGGCGAGCCTGACGCCTACTATGGCTTCGTCGTCGCATCTTGGCTGATCGTCCTCCTCGCGCATCGCGATAACATCGTCCGGCTGGCCGCCGGCACCGAGCGTGTCCTGGGCCGCCCGGCCGCCGACGCAACGCCCGCCGCGGCGCACAACGACGACCCAGCCGCCAGCTAACGACGGGGAGCGCCCCATGCGAGACACCACATGCGAGCCCTAGTCGTTGGCGCCACCTCCTGGGGCTGCACGCTGGCCCTGCAACTCGACCGCGCCGGCACCGAGACGGTCGTCCTCTGCCGCGACCCCGCTGAGTCCGCCCTCCTCGCCGCGGAGCGCGAGAATCGACGCCTCCTGCCCGGCATCACACTGCCCGACTCCCTCCACTTCACCCACGACCCGGCCGCCGTCGGTCCCCTCGATGCCGCCATCCTCGCCGTCCCCATCCAGCGCCTGCGGCAGAACATGGCCGCCGTCGTCGCCCTTCCTGGCG
>QGNQ01000001.1 GCA_003228175.2 Chloroflexota bacterium | reverse complement strand
CCGCAGCGGGGATGACCCAGATGTCCAGGTTGCCTGAGCGATCGCTGCTGAACGCGATCCGCTCGCCGTCCGGCGACCACGCGGGATCGCCGTCCAGCGCGACATCCTCTGTCAGTTGGCGCGCCGCGCCGCCCGCGGCGGCCCGCACGAAGAGGTCCCGGTCACCGTCCCGCACCGAGATGTAGGCGTGATTGCCCGTACGCAGTCGCCCACCCCCGTCATTGTCAGCAATAGCGACGCCGGCCAGCGCGATAGCCACCAGGATCAGCCCGCCCGTCAGACCGACGATCGGCCGCAGGGGTCTCGAGATGAGCATCGCTGGGCGCCCCTTCAAGAATGAGCTCTGACCCGTGATCGTAGCGCCGGATGCGCTTCGCTAACGTAGATCAGACTACCGGCGATCGGGCCCACCACGACCGGATGCGATAATCGCGGTCGTGGGCGAGCGGACACCGGTGAGGATGGATGATGCGTATGCGAGCGATGCCCGCCGCGCCGGGAAGCACGACTGCGAAGGCGATCCGCCTGATCGGTCCCGGCGCCGTCGGAGCGCTTGGGGCCCTCGCCCTGTGGCTGCTTCTGGTGCAGGAGTCCGACGCCCCGTTCTTGGGCACCTTGATCGTTGATGCCACAAGCTCGGTGCTGTCGCCGTCGGGCTTCAGCCGCGTGCTGGATATCGTCGGGCAAGCCGGCAAGGCCGTCACACTGGCCTCCACGATCGTGCTGCAGTTCCTCCTCTTTATTGTGCTCTGGGCCTGGGGCACGCAGTACCTGCCCGCGCAGGCGGGCTGGCGCGAACGCTGGCCCTTCGCGGCCATCCAGGTGGGCATCGCCTTCGCCCTGCTGGTGATCTTCGCCGCCATCTTCGACCTGACCGCCGTTTCCTCCGTCTTCGACGGCGGAGATTGGGCCAACTACCTCTGGCAGACGCTGCTGTTCTCCAGCCTGTTCGTCGGGGTGGCACACGCGCTGGACCGCCTCGCAGCGGCTCCGGTGCGTGCGGACGCCGCCGCGATCGACGCCGCCATCCAGGCCACACCGGTCGATCCGCCCGTCTGGGACGGCGGGGCGACGCCTGTTTCGGCAACCGATGACGGAGCGTCCGCCCCCGTGCGAGCACGGGCGACCACGCCGAGATCACGACCACTGCTCGAACACAGCGCGACGCGTCGCGGCTTCCTCGCGCTGGCGGGCGGCCTGGGCGTGTTCGTGACGGCGGCCGTATTCGTGGGCCGAGTTGTCGCGGACACGGCGGAGACCGGCGTGCGACGGACGTTCGCCGGCATGCTGCCCCCCCCGGTCACGCCCAATGAGGCCTTCTACACGGTCTCCAAGAACTTCTTCGACCCCACCGTCGACGGCGACTCGTGGCGGCTCCGCATCGACGGGCTCGTCGAGACACCCCTGGAGTTCACGCTGGACGAGATCCTGGCCTTCCCGGCCGCCGAGAGCATGAACACGCTGATGTGCATCAGCTACGAGCTGGGCGACGAGCTGATCAGCAATGCGCGCTGGGTCGGGACATCGCTGCAGACGGTGCTCGATCGTGCCGGGGTGCTGCCTGAAGCGACGCACATCCAATTCACCAGCGCCGACGACTACGTGGAATCACACTCCGTCCTCTACGTCCAGGATCCGCGTGTCCGTCTGGTCTGGGAGATGAACGCCGAGCCGCTGCCGCACAAGCATGGCTTCCCACTGCGACTCCTCGCCCCGGGCCGCTACGGCATCAAGAACCCCAAGTGGATCACGCGCATCACCCTGATCGATGGCAACATCCAGGGCTACTGGCAGCAGCGCGGTTGGTCGCAGGAGGGATTCATCCAGACGATGTCCCGGATCGATGTCCCGCCCCAGGGGGGGCGACGCGCTGCCGGTCAGACGCTGGTGCAGGGCATCGCCTTCGCCGGCGATCGCGGGATCGACCGCGTCGAAGTCAGCACCGACGACGGCGCTACCTGGACGGACGCAGAAGTCGAAGATCCGTTCGCCCCTCTCGCCTGGCGCTTCTGGTCCTTCACCTTCGACGCGGCGGCCGCAACGCACATCCTGCGCGTCCGCGCGACGGACGGCAGTGGCGCCGTGCAGACGGCGGAGGAGAATCCGCCGCTGCCCAACGGCTCCACGGGCTACCATCGCCGTGAGTTGCGCACCACGCCGACTACATAGTCGCGAGGCGCCACCGGCCAGAGGGCCGGGACACCAGCGAGGATTCGAATGCAGCCCAATGCCAACGCGCTGGACTCCGTGCGCGCCTTCCTGGACAACGAGGACAGTCCCGACATCCGCAATCCCATCCACTCCACCGCGGTGGCGCACGAGTTTGGGTTCAGCGGCCCGCTTGTGGGTGGGGTGACGGTCTGGAGTTGGTGCGCTCCGGCGATCCTGCAGGCGCTCGGCGACGCATGGCTGGACCACGGCTGGTGCACGTTCCGCTTCCGGCGGCCCACTTACCCGGGCGACGACCTGGCGATCCGCGTGGAGGCCGGTTCGCCGCGAACGTTGCGGATGACCAACCAAGCGGGCGTGGATTGCGTCGTGGGAGAGTTGGGGCTCGGTGACGCCCCCTGGCTCGACGAACTCGAACGGCCCACGACTCCGCTGACGCCGGCGGAGGTCCCAACGCCACCTTTGCTGACACGGGAGTCGGCGCCGGTCGGGCGCGATTGGACCCCCGTGATGGATGTGCTGACCGACGAAGATCACGCCGCCTATCTGCATGAAAGCCACCCCCACCGCGACGGCGACGATCCCTTCCAGGGTCTCGGCGCTCGCATCCATCCCGGCTGGACTGCGGGCCGCGCCGAACGGATCATGCGACACAACCAGCACGTGCCCAGTTCGATTCACGTGCAGAGCCGCCTGCAGTTCCTCGCGCCGGCCCTCGCCGGAGGCATCATGATCACGGGCGCGCGCGTGCGCCGAATCTTCGAACGCAAGGGCCACCATGGCGTCGTGTTCGACGTCTTGATCAGCGACGCCGAAGGCGCCGCGGTCGCGCAGATCGAGCACACCACGATCTTCCGCATCGCGCGCCCGGACGAGCGACCGGCCGGCGCAAGCCGCGCCTGAAGCGCGCCTCGTATGATGCGTCGCGCGTGGCGAGCGCGGATCGCCAAGTGACGCGTATCGCCAAGTGAAAGGTGCCCATGCCAGACGAACGAGTTCGAATCGCGCTGGTCGGCTGCGGCAACATCGCGCGGGCGCACTGGCGCGGGATTCGCTACGGAGCGCCGCTACTGGAAGTGACCGCCGTCGTCGACGCCGACGCCGATCGCGCGGCAGCGATGGCCGCGCGCACCGGTGGGCGAGCCTTCACGTCGCTCACCGAGGCGCTGGCCCAGGGCGACTTCGACGCGGTCGATCTGATGCTGCCTCACGACTTGCATGAAGCGGCGGTGCTGGAAGCGTTCGCCGCCCACAAGCACGTCGTACTGGAGAAGCCAATGGCGCCCACGCTCGACGCCTGCGCGCGCATCCTGGCTGCGGCCGAAGCATCAGGCCGGGTGTTCATGATCGCGGAGCAGTCGCAGTTCTGGCCAGACGCCATGCGGATCCAGGAGCTGTTGGCGGCGGGCGCGATCGGCGACGTGATCTGGGCGCGCGCCTTCTTCTTCGACCCGCCGGAATCATCGGGGTCGGTCGGCAACCCCGCCGATCCGATCCCCTGGCGCTTCCGGCTCGCGCGCTCCGGCGGGGGCATCAGCATGGATGGCGGCGCACACTGGATCCGACCCCTGCGGATGTGGTTCGGCGATGTCGAATCAGTCATGGCGACCACCGGGCGCCACGTGGCGGAGATGGAGGGAGAGTCGCGGGCGCACGCGGTCTTCCGCTTCTCGAGCGGTGTGACCGCCACTTTCGACGCGCTGCTCGGCGCGGGCCCGGGAGCGCCGACGGAAGACTTCCGGATCACCGGCACCGCCGGCGAGATCGTGGCCGAGCGCGGCAACGGCGGGCGATTGCTGCTCTACGACGCCGCGCATCCCCAGGGGGAAGTCCTCCTGGACTCCTTCGCAGGGCGCTCGGATGCGTTCGGTGTCGAGCTGAACGAGTTCAGCCGGGCCGTTCTGCACGGTGAGCCGTTTACCGCCGGCCCGGAGCACTCGCTGGGCGAGCTGCGGACCGCCCTGGCGATGTATCGCTCCGCGAAAAGCGGTCGCTGGGAGCAAGTCGCGCACGACTAGCCCGCCGACCGCCGGGGGGCGGCGAGATCGTGCTGGCTGAAGTGGAAGCCGGTCCTCCAGATGCGCGCAATCTCCGGCAATCGCTGGTTCCGCTTCTGTAGAACACCCGATCCGTGCCACACCACACGGATCTTCACCGACGGTGTCCTGCCCAACAGGCTGCCGGAGTTCCTGCCCGACGCGCTCAACACCGACGTGATCGTCAACGCGCTGATCGTGGTCTGCCTGTTCACCGGCGCCTACGTGGCGGAAATCGTGCGCGGTGGACTGCAGTCCGTGCCCCCCGGCCAGGTCGAGGCGGCGCGCGCGCTCGGCCTGGGCAATGTCCACACCACGGTGCTGATCGTACTGCCGCAGGCCCTGCGGGCCGTCATTCCCGCGCTCGTCAGTCAGCTCATCTCGCTCTGGAAGGACACCACGCTGTTCTCGATTCTCAGCTTCACGGACGCGCTCGGAGCGGCGCAAGCATCGATCTCGCAAGCGGACTTCATCGGCCGGCAGAAAGAGGTGCTGCTCTTTATCGGGCTGGCGTTCTGGAGCGTCGCCTTCGGGATGTCCCGGCTGAGTCAGCGCATCGAGCGAGCCCTTGGCGTTGGAGTGCGATAATCCCATGAACATGACCCATGACAGATCGACGCAGGCCGAGCCCAGCGCCAACCCAATCATCGAAGCGGAGGGCGTCGAGAAATGGTTCGGCGACTTTCAAGCGCTGAAAGGGATCACGACCAGCGTCCGCGAGGGCGAAGTCGTCGTGATCTTGGGCCCCTCCGGCTCTGGGAAATCCACCTTCATCCGCACGATTAACCGCCTGGAAGAGCACGACGCCGGCCGCATCGTCGTCGATGGAGTGGAGCTGAACGACGATCTGTGAAATCTGGAGAAGATCCGCTCCGAAGTGGGCATGGTATTTCAGCAGTTCAACCTCTTCCCGCACCTGTCGGTGCTGCGCAACATTGCGCTGGCGCCGCAGAAAGTGCGCAAGCTCTCGCGCCCAAAGGCTGAAGAGTTGGCGCGGGAGTTGCTGGACCGGGTCGGCATTCCGGAGCAGGCCGACAAGTTCCCCACACAGCTCTCGGGCGGCCAGCAACAGCGCGTCGCCATCGCCCGTGCGCTGGCCATGAGCCCCAAGATCATGCTCTTCGACGAGCCCACGAGCGCGCTCGACCCGGAGATGATCAAGGAGGTGCTGGACGTAATGCGGGAGCTCGCCGACTCCGGCATGACGATGCTCGTTGTCACGCACGAGATGGGCTTCGCCCGCGAAGTCGCAGACCGCTTCCTCTTTTTCGACGAAGGGGAGATCGTGGAAGAGGGAACGCCGGAGCACTTCTTCACATCGCCCCGCGAAGAGCGCACGAAGCTGTTTCTCTCACAGATCCTCTAGGCGACTGGCGCCTGACTCCGTGAGACGCGTGATCCCGTGACGCGTTCGAACGCTACTTCAGCCGTTGCAGCAACTGCATGCGGACGCCGTGCGAGTTGCGCGGGCTGACGAACGCCTCCTGCACTTCATCGTTGCCGACGGGATCGGTCACAGTGCAGCCTTTGCTCCGCAGATCGGCGATCGCCTCGGTGATGTCGTCCACGCGAACGCAGAACATGTAGAGGCCCTCGCCCTTCCGGTCGAGGTGCTTGCGCAGCAAATTCGACTCGGAATCGTCGTAGGGCGTAACCAACTCCAGGGTCGCGTCACCGATATCGAAGTAGGCCATTCGGATGCCCATCTCGGGACTCTCGCCGAGGTGATCAAGCTTGAGCTCCCAGGTCTTGCCGAATGTCTCGATGCCGGCATCGAGATCCTCGACAGCGATGATGACGTGATTGATCCCCGTCGCGTTGATGGCCATGACACTCCTCTACTGGCGGCGCTTGGCAGGAACTCCCGGCGCTCCGCGGGCGGAGTGTAGATCAGCCGCGCCCGTCCTGCGCGTCGGACAGTTGGGCGAATCAGCCCATGGACCGGATCAACCGATCGAGGTCGAGCCACCGTCGCACGGGATCTCAACCCCGGTCAGGAATGCACCCGCCGGCGAAGCGAGCATGATCGTCAGGCCCGCCACCTCCTCCATCTGTCCCCAACGCTTCATGGCAAAGCGATCGAGCACTTCCGCTTCGGCCTCCGGAGTCGCGTAGAGCGGCGCCGTCATCTTCGACTTGAAGGGCCCGGGCGCGATCGTGTTGACGTTGATGTGGTCGTCAATCAGGTCGCGGGCCATCTGCGCGCTGAGCTGCGCGAGACCCGCCTTGGCCGCAGCGTACGAGTAGTTCTGCAACCCACTCGGCTTGATCCCATTCACCGACGAGATATTCACGATCACCGATCGTTCTTCCGGCGAGGCCGCGGCGCGCAGCAGCGGCAACAGTTTCTGCGAGAGGAAAAACGGGCTCTTCATATCCAGGTCCACGACGCGATCCCACGCCTTCTCGTGGAACTCGTCGATCGGGGCGCTCCAAGTCAGGCCCGCGTTGTTGACGAGCAGGTGCAGGCGATCCTCACGCTCGGCGATCGCATCGGCGAGCTGTTGGCAGCCGTCAATCGTGCTGATGTCACAGGGAATCGCGATGCACTCGCCGTGCGCCGACAGCGCTCGCTCGGTCTCTTCGCACGCCTCCACCTTGCGAGAGGAGACGTAGACCCGGGCGCCGCAGCGCACCAGGCCCTCCGCGATCATCAACCCGATGCCGCGCGTGCCCCCGGTGACCAGCGCGACCTTGCCCCGCACGCCAAATAGCTGCTCGTAGTACGACTCGCTCATTGCCACTCCTGTCTTGGGACGACACTTCAGGCACCACCCCCGGCGGGAGCGCGCGGCAGAGTCTAGGCGGTCGCTCGCCGCCGACGCAGAAACGCCAGTCCGGCCGCACCCATGCCGGCCGCCATCACGATCCCGACGCCCAGCAGAACGGTTCGCGTCGCGTCGCTCGGGTCCGCGCTTGCGGGCGCTGATTCGGCGGGCGCGTCGGGGACCGCCGGTGCTGCAGTGGGATCGTTCGGTCGCGCATCCGCAACGGCCGGTGGGCCGTCCGGCGCCGGCCGCGAGGCCCCCTCCTCTTCTGCACTGGACGCGTCCGACAACGCCGGTTGTTGCGTCTCCGTTGTCGTAGCCGACGAGGTCTCCGGATCGGTATCGAGCGCTGGCTCGGGCGCAGCGGAGGCCGTGGCGCCGGCACCCCCTTCCGGCTCCGACACGCGCGCTGCGCTGACGATCAACAAGGCTTGTGCCACTTGTAGCCCCTCGCTGTCGCGCAGAGCGATCGCGAGCGGTACGGGGCCCCGATCCTCGAAAAAGCCCTCGCTCACGCTGAAGGCGAGATCGATCACCGTGAGTCCGCCCATGATCGGTCCGGCGTCGAAGGTCGCCTCGATGCCGGCGGGGAGGTCGCCCAGATCGACTCGCAGCTCCTGCCCGCTCGCGTTGATCGCGAACAGCTGCCCGGTCGCCGATCCACCTCCGACGGCATTGACCACCATGAATCGCTGCGGCGCCGCGCGCAGGAAGACATCAGCGCCGTCAGCCCGAATCGGGCCCACATAGTCCGCCGCCGGTGGGACGACCACATCCAGCACCCCGTTCGCCAGGACCAATCCGCTTCGGGCGCCGATCGCCTCGAAGACCAACGCGTGGAGACCGCGCGGGATATCCGAGGGCAGGGTGATCTGGGCCGCGACCAAGCGGACCGCCTGCGACGGCACCTCCGGATTCGTGATCTCAACGCGCACGCCCGCTGGCACCTGGGCGAACGTCGTGATGCTGTCCTCCCTGGGCTCCCCCGGCCCAGCCACGTTGACCATTTCCAGCACGACCGCACCACTCTCGCCCGGCTCCAGCACGACGACGCGCGGGCGGGTGATGATCGGATCGTGCGCGAGTACGGACGCGGCCGATCCGCTGAGGAGCAGCGCGATCAGCCCGGTGGTCAGGAACCGCCTCATCAATTCAGCCTACGAGCGGAGCATCGGGGGGGATCACCGCCTCGTCCACTAGACTCCGCCTGCACACCCAACGGGCGAACGTCCCCCGAGCCCGGACCCAGTGATGAGGAATGCGATGTCGGACGTGCTTGATCTGACCGACAAGGTGGCGCTCGTGACCGGCGGCACGCGCGGCCTGGGCTACGCGATGGCGCACGCCTTCGCCGACCACGGCGCGGACGTGATCGTGGCCAGCCGCAAGGCCGACGCCTGCGAGCGCGTCGCCGCGGAGATCGCGGCGAAAGGGCGGCGCTCGCTGGGCGTCCCCTGCCACGTCGGCCACTGGGACCAGGTCACAGCGCTGGCGGAAACGGCCTACGACGCTTTCGGCCGCGTCGACATCTTAGTGAACAACGCCGGCCTTTCACCGCTCTATCCATCGTTGGCCCAGGTCACGGAGGAGCTCTTCGACAAAGTGGTCGGGATCAACCTCAAAGGGCCCTTCCGGCTCAGCGCCCTCGTCGGCGAACGCATGGCAGCCGGCGACGGCGGCTCGATCATCAACATCTCCAGTACGGCGGCCGAGCAGCCGAGCCCGGAAGCCGAGCCCTATGGGGCGGCCAAGGCCGGGATTAACTCGCTGACCCGCTCGCTCGCCTTCGCTTACGGACCCACAGTGCGCGCCAACACGATCGAAGCCGGGCCGTTTCTGACCGACATTTCCAAGGCCTGGGATATGGCCGCCTTCGAGGCGCGCGCGAAGGAGTCGATGGCGCTGGGCAGGGGGGGTCGTCCCGACGAGATCGTGGGGGCGGCGTTGTATCTCGCCAGCGACGCCTCATCGTTCACGACGGGCGCGGTGATCCGCGTGGACGGCGGGGCGCGGCTGTAGCGACGCGCCTGAGGAGGATCCGATGGGCAAGCTCTCCAGTCTGAGCCGCTCGGTGGACGGACGGGTGGTGCTGATCACCGGCGCCGCCGGCGGTATGGGCCGTGCCACGGCGTTCGTCTTCGCCGATGAAGGCGCGCGTATCGCAGCGACCGACGTGAACGACGTCGGCCCGGTCGTTGAGGCAATCACCGATGCCGGTGGCGACGCCCGTGGCTGGCGCTTGGATGTGAGCGATAAGGACGACATCGCACAGGTCGTGGCGCAGGTGGGCAGTCACTTCGGCGGCATCGATGTGCTGATCAACAACGCGGGCGTCAGCGCCCAGGGCCCAATCGACGGAGAGGACTACGACGAGGCATGGGAGCGGGCCCTGGCCGTGATGCTCAGCGCGCATCAGCGGATGATCAGAGCCGCGCTGCCCTACCTCCGGCAGGCCGCGCATCCACGGATCGTCAACATCGCCTCCACGGAGGGGCTCGGCGCGACGAAGCACGACAGCGCCTACGCGGCCGCGAAGACCGGCGTGATCGGGCTCACCCGTGCGCTGGCCGTAGATCTGGGTACGGAGGGGATCACCGTTAACTGCATCTGCCCGGGGCCGATCCGCACCGGCATGACGGCGGACATCCCGGAGGACGATAAGCAGGTCTACGCACGACGGCGGATCGCGCTGAAGCGCTACGCGGAGCCAGAGGAAGTGGCGCAAATGACTCTCAGCCTCTGTCTGCCCGCTGCGGGCTTCACGACGGGCGTCGCGCTGCCCGTCGATGGCGGCTTGACGATCAAGAACGCCTGATCGGCGAGCGCCCGATCAGGGTTGGCCGCGTTATCATGAATCCACTCGCTCAGATCGATCGTTTCCCGACCAGAAGAGCGCAGCCGACGGGGGGCAACGAATGAGCACACTGCAGAACACCACACGGACGCAGGGGAACGGGTACCTGCTGCTGGTCGCCGCACTGATCCTGGCGGGGATCGCCGCTCTCGGCGTCGTATCGATTAGCACCGATAGCTCCGGCGGCGGGACCGCGACCCAGAACAGCTCCGCTGACCTGGGCTCCGGGGGCAGCGCCGTAGACAATGGCACCCCAAACGCTGGCGGAAGCGCGGTCACCGGGGGCGCTGACACCGCGTACGGCGAGGGCGAGATTGCTGCCCAGTCGGCAAAGTGCGGCGGTAGTGGCGAACCCACCTCAGAGGACTGCCAGTTGGCCGGGACCGTCTGGGACGGCGGAACCATCTGGCCCTAGTGGCCGCCCCTATCCCGGAACGACTGCCCCGAGGCCGGCCACGCCGGCCTCGATCGCGTCTACGTGGATCGCCCGGACCACCTATCCTCAGCGCGCCTGAGCGGAGGGCGCATGGCTGAGCGCGAAGATCTGGTCGACGCCACGATGGCGCTGCTGCCGTCGTTGCTGGAGGCGATCGAGGCGCTGCGTCGGGCGGGACGACAGCTGCATCCGTCCGGGCTTGCCGAAGTCGCGCAAGAAGCGGCGCCGTTTCGCGAGCCCCTTGGCGACGCGCTGGCGTCATTCCGGGCGCAAGAGTGGCCGCCCTCGCTGCAACGATTCCGCGAGCAATTGCTGGACGCAACCGAATCCGCGCTACAGGGGCATGAGGCGCTCGCCGCCGCCCCCAGCCAGCCGGACGCCATCTTGGGCGGCTACCGCGCCGTCCGATTCGTCAGCCTGGCCTCCGAGGCGCTGTATCCGCTCGCGGGGTCGCTGCGGCCGGTCTCGCAGTTCTTCCTGACCGATGAGGCGCGTAACGATACGGCCCTGCTCGACGCGCTTGCCGCCGCGGACCCCGCCCGGACGGATATCGGCGTCATCCACGGTGACAACGACCGCGAGTCCCGCGGGGGGTTCTCGCTCTACGTGCCCGAAACCGGCGAGCCTGCAAGCGCCGGCGGCTGGCCGTTGGTCATCGCGATGCACGGCGGCTCCGGCCACGGGCGCGACTTCCTCTGGAGCTGGCTGCGCGAGGTGCGCAGCGCCGGCGTACTACTGGCCAGTCCAACGGCGCAGGGACGCACTTGGTCGCTCGCGGGGCCGGACATGGATAGCCGGCCGCTCAACCGGATGATCGAGCAGATCGCGGAGCGTTGGCCGATCGACCGGTCGCGCGTGCTGTTGACCGGCATGTCGGACGGGGGATCGTTCAGCCTGCTCAGTGGGCTGGTGGGAACGGTCCCCGCGACGCATCTGGCGCCGATCTCGGCCTCGTTCCATCCCGCGATCGTGAGCGCCGCCCCACCCGAGCGCCTCCAGGGGCTGCCGATCTATCTCACCCATGGCGCACGGGACTGGATGTTTCCCGTCTCTCTCGCGCGGGCGGCCGCGCAGGCCCTAGGCGATGCGGGCGCCGCCGTGGAGTACCGCGAGATCGCAGACCTTTCGCACACGTACCCCGTGGAGGAGAACCCACGCATCTTGCGCTGGTTCCTCAACGGCAAGGCCACTGGCTGATCCAGCCGATCAACTTCGAGATGCCCTCAACCCGTCTCGACGAATAGGCAGCTCACGATCGGAGCATCCATGTCGTTCACTCCCGCGTCCGCCGTCCGGTTCGCCGTTCTCGCCATCGTCATCACATCCGTCTGGGCGGTCGGTGGTGGCGGCGCGCTCGCCCAGGCGCCCGGATCCTCGCTTGAGACGGCGGTTGATGTCGGCGTGCCCAGTACCACGGCCGGATCGCTCGATACAGAGGGCGAATCGGACTTCTTCCGCTTCCCGGCGATAGCAGGGGAGCCGCTGCAGATTGCCGTCGGACTGGGCTCCCTGAGCGACTCGATCTTGGAGATCCTCTCGGCGGACGGGACGACGAGCCTCGCCTTCAACGACGACTTCGAGAGCCTGGCGTCGCAGATCCGCTTCAATCCGCCAGAGACGGCCGACTTCATCGCTGTCGTCGGTGGCTTCGGCGGCGCGACAGGCAGCTACACGCTGACCATCGAGGTAGCGCCCGAAATCACGCTGGGGGACGGTCCGCGCTTCGTCGATGGCGGCGTCTCGATTCTCGGCGAGGCCCCCGGTGACGGGCTGGCCGCCTCCACAGTCGGCGACTTCAACGGCGACGGAATCGGCGACCTTGGCATCGGCGCGCCGGGCGCGCTAGAGGGCGACGGCCTCGCCGCAGCCCTGCAGGGGCCGCTCCAGGGCGACGGCGTCTTCTTGCTCAGCGACGCCGACACCTCCTTACCCGGACTCCCGGGATCCTTCAGCGGCCTCGCCGTTGCAGCCGGTGACCTCAACAACGATGGCTTTGACGACCTCGCGGTCGCCTCTGACTTCGGGCTGGAGGTCATGCTGGGCGGCGAAGGCTTCTTCATCGGCGAGTTCGTCCTGCTGACCCTGCCGATAGAGGCCGAGTTTTTCACGATCAGCGCGCTCGCGATCGCCGATCTCAACGGTGACGGCCTGGACGATCTCGCCTTTGCGTTCCCGAGCCCGGACGGCGCCGCGATTGGCCTCCAATTCGGCCCCTTCGACGTCAGCGACGAGATCTCCGCCGTCGCCGCCACCCAGGGACTGATTCGCGGGCTCCCGGACGATTTCGACTTCGGGCGGCTGATGGCGGCAGGCGATCTGACGGAAGACGGCCAGGCCGATCTCGCGGTTGTACACACCGGGTTCACAGAGGACGGCTTCAGCTTGGGGCCGCGCGTTTCAATCATTCCCGGCCCGCTCGCCGCCGAGGAGATCGACTTCGATCCGATGGCGATCACGACCTTCGTCGGGTTCGAGGTCTTCTTCCCCACGGGCATCGCAATTGGTGACGCGGACCTTGATGACGAGGCGGACCTGCTGATCGGCGACAACGGCTTGCTTATCACGGTGCCGGCCCACGCGATCCAGCCCGCGCGATTCCCCTCAGCGATCATCATGCTCTCGGAGATTCGCGAGCTCGTTGGCAGCGCGGACTTCCCCTTCTTCGGTGGAGACGTCCTGCCTGCCATCGGCGATGTCGACGGCGACCAGCTTGCGGACGTCATCGTTGGCGTGCGGCAGGACGAGGCTGGGGGCCTCGGCGTGGTGGGGTCGGTGAGCGTGCTACCCGGCGCGCTGCGGACCGCCGCCATCTACAGCGCCGTGCCGGCACTGATCCCAGACGACGGCAACGTGGGAGTCGTCCTGCGCGGCCGCTCCCTGCGCGACGCCGGCATCCTGCTGATCCCCGAGAACGGGCAACCGGTGCCACTGGACCCATCGAACATCGTGGCGGAATCGGCCGGCACGCTGCGGCTGTCGCTGCCAGGCCGCTTCGGCCCGGGCACATACGGCGTTCGCATCGTCACCGCCGGCGGATCGACCGATGTCCCGAATGTATTCGAGCTGTTCGAGGCCACCCGTCAGGTCACCGTCGCAGCGGGCTGGGATCTGCTCGGCTGGACGGGCGCGACGCCCATCGGCCAGGCGCTGGGAACCTTCAGCGGCGACGTGGATCGCGCCTTGACTTGGGATCCCGCCCCCGGGGCCTTCAACTCCTACAACCCCGCTGTACCTGCAGCGGTTAACAGCCTGCGAGAGCTTGATTACGGCCAAGGGATCTGGCTCTACACCGCCGAAGGCGGCGTCTGGTCGCAGCCGATCGAGCCCACCTCGAACATCGCGGCGCTAACGGACGGCTTCAACCTCGTCATGTGGGGCGGACCCAGCGTTGGCATCGCAGAGGCCATCGCGTCGCTGGGCGGCGCCTTTGAGGCCGCCTTCCAGTGGACTCCAGCGGAGGAGCGCTTCCGTGAGTACCGGCAGGACGCACCCCGGCCACTGCGCGACAACTTCACAGTCGGATTCGGCGACGCCATCTGGCTGCAGGTCAACGCATCGATCGACTGGGTGCAGCCGCTGTTCGGCGTCGGTCTCTCCGCTCAACCACCACTCGCCCGGCCGGGCGCGGACGTGGAACATGCGACCGTCTTCATTCGCAACGAATTCGGATCCGGCAGCGGCTTCATCATCAGCGGCAACGAGATCCTGACGAACCAGCACGTCGCCGGTGGCTCCCGCACCCTGGAGATCCGGTTCTCCGACGGGACCATTACGACCGGCTTCGTGTCCGCCCTGGACTCCGCGCTGGACGTAGCCGTCGTGCGGGTTCGGGAGATGCCAGACAGCGCGCGACGGCTGGACTGGCAGACGGCCCCGGCCCCCGAGCGCGGCCAGGAGATCTCCAGCTGGGGCTTCCCGGGTGGGGAACTGTTCGGCGAAGAGACCTCCGTCACGGTCTCGAGAGGCATCATTGGGGCGGTTCGTACCGAGGTCGATGTGAACGGGCAGGAGGGCTTCAGCAACCTTCAGATCGACTTGTTCATTGGGCCCGGCTCCAGCGGCGGCCCCATCGTTGATAGCCAGGGCCGGCTGGTGGGGATCAACGACTTCTCGGTGATCACTGACAGCTTCGAGCTCAATTTCGGCATCGACGTACACGCGCATCGCGATCGGATCTGGCGACTGCTACAGAAAGTGGATTCGGCGGCCAGGTAGTCAACAGCGCCCGAGCCTGTCAGGATCAGTTAATGAACGATCGGACCATCCTCGACTCGCAGCAGGCGCGGCGTCTGCGCCGTCTGCTGCTGGCCCTCGCGCTGCTGGCGTCTATCTGCGCCGGTGTGATCGTCCTGAGTTCGCAGGAGGTCACCGACTTCCTGCGCGAGGGTCCGGCGCGGGTCACCGGGCTGCGTGGCGATTCGCTCCAGCTCGCGCTCGGGATCGGTGCGATCGGCTCCGGCCTGTTCGCCGTCGCGGCGCTGTGGCCTCGCGGCGGCCTGCTGCCGCTGCTGGTCGGCGCGCCCCCACTCGCGGTGGGCCTGTTCCTGGTCCACGCGATCTTCTTCCCGGTCGCGCTGCTCTGCGGCGCCGCAGTTCTCGTTGACGTTGCGGCGGCAACCCCGCGCTCCCGCCTCGATCAGTTCGGGCCGCGTCGCTACCCAATCGTCTGGGGGCTGAGCGGCCTGGGTGCGCTTGCCGCGACCATCGGGATGATCTGGCTCTCGATCTGGCTGGTCCAACCGCTGCTGGATGAGGGCGAGACACTGAACGAAAGCCTGGCCTTCAACGTCGAGGGCGTGGAGCAGCCAACGCTGCCCGCCTCGGTTTCAGACGACACTGACACCACCGACGCCGCGGACACCACCAACACCGCGAACGCCACCGACACCGCGAACGCCACCGACACCGCGAACGCCACCGACACCGCGGACGCCACGGACACCGCCGACGCCGCGAACGCCACCGACACCGCGAACGCCACCGACACCGCGAACGCCACCGACACCGCGGACGCCACGGACACCGCCGACGCCGCGGACGACGACGGGGACGACGACGATGCAGCCGCAAACAGTAGCGACATGACGGACGCGGGCACGTCGAACGAAGGCAGGCTGATCAGTCGCGGACTGCTGGTTGGCGCCGACGCGTTTCATACCGGCAGCGGCGACGTGCTGCTCCTTGAGGCCCCCGACGGATCGTTGATCCTGCGCTTCCAGGACTACGAAGTCCGCAACGGCCCTGATCTGCACATCTTCCTGACGCCGGACCCAAACGGCGACGTTCACGCGGCGGGGGCGGTCGATCTCGGCGCCATCAAAGCGACGCAGGGTTTCGTCAACTACGACGTGCCCGCCGGTGTCGACGCCAGCCTCTTCCGCAGCGTCGTCATCTATTGCGTCCCCTTCTCCGTCACCTTCGCGACCGCGTCGCTCGGTGGCGCCTAGTCGGCACGGCCGTCCGCAACATCACGCCAGGAATGGCGGCTCCCGCATCGCAGCTTGCCGCCTATACCCGCGCGGCTGGTTAGACTCGCGCCGTCACCGACCTATCCCAGGAGAGCCCCCATGCCTATTCAGAGCCTGCTAATCGCCAACCGCGGTGAGATCGCGATCCGAATCGCCCGCGCGGCCGCGGACCTAGGCATCCGCAGTGTCGCCGTCTACTCCTCGGACGACGCGGAGTCCCTGCACACCCGCATCGCAGATGAGGCGGTGGCACTCGACGCCCAAGGCGTGCGCGCCTACCTGGACATCAACGGCATCGTGGCCGCGGCGCAAGCGGCAGGCTGCGATGCGGTGCACCCGGGCTACGGATTCTTGGCGGAGAATGCCGAGCTCGCCCGCGCCTGCGAGGCGGCGGGGATCACCTTCGTGGGGCCGAGCGTGGCCAATCTGGAGCTCTTCGGCGACAAGGGCCGGGCTCGGGCGGCTGCCGCCGCCTCGGACGTACCCACGATCCCCGGCATCGATCAGGCCGTCAGTCTGGAGCAGGCCCGCGAGTTCCTCGCCAGCCTTGGCGAGCCCAACTCCACGAACGCACCGGCGATCATGCTCAAGGCCATCGCTGGGGGTGGCGGTCGTGGCACGCGCGCCGTGGAAGATCCCGCGGAGCTGGAGGAAACCTTCCAGCGCTGCACGTCGGAGGCGGAAGGCGCATTCGGAAACGGCGCGCTCTACGTCGAGCAGTACCTGCCACGCGCGCGACACATCGAGATTCAGATCGTCGGCGACCCACATGGCGCCGTCGCCCATCTGGGTGAGCGCGAGTGCTCGGTGCAGCGTCGCTACCAGAAGATCGTGGAGGTCGCGCCCTCCCCGAATCTGCCCGCCGATCTACGCAACCGCATCACCAACGCGGCCGTCCGCTTCGCCACACACGTGGGCTACGACAACCTGGGCACGTTCGAGTTCCTGGTCGACGCTTCGCAGATGGGCGAAGGGGCGCCGTTCTACTTCATTGAGGCCAACGCGCGCCTCCAGGTGGAGCACACCGTCACTGAGGAGGTGACCGGCGTCGATTTGGTACAGACGCAACTGCGCATCGCCGGCGGCGAGTCACTGGCCGATGTCGGCCTGGCCGACCCGGCCATCGCAACCCCGCGCGGCTTCGCAATCCAGGCTCGCGTCAATATGGAGACGATCACGGGCACTGGCGATGTACGGCCTTCCGGTGGCCTGCTCACCGCGTATGACCCGCCCTCGGGGCCTGGCGTGCGCACGGATGGCTTCGGCTACTCCGGCTACCGCACCAGCCCCAGCTTCGATTCACTGCTGGCCAAGGTCATCGTGCATTCGCCTGGCCCCCACTTCGCCGACGCCGTGAATCGTTCCCTGCGCGCCCTGTCGGAGTTCCGCATCGAGGGGTTGCAGACCAACATTCCGTTCCTGCGCGCGGTGATCGGGCACGAGGACTTCCGAGCCGGCGATATCCACACGCGCTTCCTCGACTTCAACGCGGCCGACTTGGTCGCGGCGGCGAACGCGGATGCAACGCAACGCTTCGTCGCGACGGCGCCCGCCGCAGCGGCACGCGGACCGGTCGGCCTGGCCGGCGCCCAGATCGACACGCGGGACCCGCTGGCGCTGTTCGCGCACGACCAAGCGGTCAAGCAGGCGGAGTCCGCGGTGGTCGACGACACCCCGGATCTGGCTGGCCCCGAGGGCTCCATCGGACTGCCCGCGCCGATCCAGGGCACGGTCGTCTCGGTCTTCGTCGCGGAAGGCGACACGGTCTTCGAGGGCCAACAGTTGGCTGTCATGGAAGCGATGAAGATGGAGCACGTCATCAAGGCGATGGTCTCCGGCATCGTCCGTGGCGTCACCGTCTCTGAGGGCGACATCATCGTCGAGGGGCACCCGCTGGTGTACGTCGAAGAAGCCGACGTCGGTGAAGGCGACCTACAGGCCGAAGAGATGATCGACCCGGACTTCATCCGTGGCGACCTGCAACTGAACATCGAGCGGCACGCGTACACGCTGGACGAAAATCGACCCGAGGCCGTCGCCAAGCGCCACAAGCGGGGCTACCGTATGCCCCGCATCAACATCGCCCAGCTCGTGGACGAAGGCTCCCTCAAGGAGTACTGGCCATTGGTCGTCGCGCGTCAATACCAGCGCTACGACGAAGAGACGCTGCGCAAGAACACCCCCGCCGACGGCCTCGTCGCCGGCACCTGCACGATCAACGCGGACCTGCTCGGCGAACAAGCCGCCCGGGCCGCCGTGATCTCGTACGACTACACGGTCCTGGCCGGCACGCAGGGCGGTCGCAACCACTACAAGCAGGACCGCATGTTCGAGCTCTGCAATCGCTTCCGGATGCCGCTCGTCTTCTTCACCGAGGGCGGCGGCGGGCGCCCCGGCGACGACCGCACCGGTCCCGGCGTCGCCTTCGACACGTACACGTTCACCCAGTTCTCCAAGCTCAGCGGTCTCGTGCCCTTGGTTGGCATCACGAACGGCCGTTGCTTCGCCGGCAACACCGCCCTGCTCGCCTGCTGCGACGTGATCATCGCCACTGAGGGCTCCACCGTCGCGATGGGCGGGCCCGCCATGATCGAGGGTGGCGGCGTGGGCATCTACACCCCTGAAGAAGTTGGGCCCATGTCGTTCCAGGTGCCCAACGGCGTTGTCGACATCCTCACCAAGGATGAAGAAGAGGCCGTTGAGGTCGCCAAGAAATACCTCTCCTACTTCCAAGGCCCGATCGAAACGTGGGAAGCGCCCGATCAGCGCCGCCTGCGCCACGTCATCCCCGAAAATCGCCTCCGCCTCTACGACATGCGAGAAATCATCGAAACCATCGCCGACAAAGACTCCGTGCTGGAGATCCGCGAAAAGTTCGGCGTCGGCGTCATCACCGCCTTGATCCGCGTCGAGGGCAAGCCCGTCGGGGTGATCGCCAACAACCCCCACCACCTCGCCGGCGCGATCGACTCCGACGGCGCCGATAAGGGCGCACGGTTCATTCAGCTCTTGGATGCATTCGACATCCCCATCCTCAGCCTCATGGACTGCCCGGGCATGATGGTGGGCCCTGATGTGGAGCGCACAGCGCTCGTCCGGCACTGCGTGCGAATGTTCAACGCGGGCGCGAATCTGACAACGCCGCTGTTCGGCGTTGTCGTTCGCAAGGCGTACGGCCTGGGCGTGCAAGCGATGTGCGGGGCAAGCTCGTTGGTCGGCTTCTTCACCGTTGCCTGGCCCACCGCCGAGTTCGCCGGGATGAACATCGAGGGCGAGGTCAAGCTGGGCTACCGCAACGATCTCGCCGCGATCGAGGACCCAGAAGCGCGCATCGCCGAGTACGAATCGCGCGTGGCGCATCGCTACGAGCAGGCGAAGGCGGTCAACTCGGCCCCGGGCGGCGGCATCGACGACGTGATCGACCCCGCTGAAACGCGCGACTGGCTGGCCACGCACCTGCGCCGCCTGCCGCCGCTGCCGCCGCGCACCGGGAAAAAGTATCCGTTCATCGACACCTGGTAGGCCGCTTCCTGGCCCATCGTCTCGGACACGTCTCAGGAAAAGGCCTACCGTTGCGCTGGCGCGCCGCTGTAGCGGGCGTCGCGGAGCGATTATCTAGATGGCGCAACCACCGCCCGCGCCGGGCGACGAACACCTGATCGAAGGCGCGTCCGTCGCAGGGGTCCCCTACCGCTGGGTGGCGCTGGCGCTCGTCTGTACGGGCGTCTACCTCAGCACCCTGGACGCGTCGATCGTCAACATCGCGCTGCCCACGCTGTCCCGTGAGTTCGATACCGCCCCCAGCAACGTCATTTGGGTTTCGCTGATCTTCATCATCGTCAACACCGGCCTGGCGTTGACGCTGGGCCGCCTGGGCGACATTTACGGGCGCAAGCACCTCTACGTGATGGGCTTCGCGGTCTTCACGCTGGCCGCGGGATTGTCCGCGCTGGCCGGATCCCTGCCGGAGTTGCTCGCGACGCGCGCCCTGCAGGCCATCGGTTCTGCGGCCGTGCTGGCCAACGGCGCCGCGATCGTCACGGCCACGTTCCCCGCCTCCCAGCGAGGGCGTGCGCTCGGCATCCAGGTCGCGACAGTTGGCGCCGGGGTGGCCAGTGGACCCGTCCTGGGCGGGATATTAGTCGACGTACTGGACTGGCGGGCGATCTTCTGGACGCGTGTACCGCTGGGCGTGCTTGGCTCTCTGTTGGTCTGGCGCTTCCTCGTGGACACGCCGCCCGCCTCAAGGCCGCGGGGCATGGACATCCCGGGCTCGATCATCCTGTTTGGGATGCTGTCCAGCCTCGTGCTCGCGGTGAATCGGGGGCAGGCCTGGGGCTGGTCGAGCCCGGAGATCGTCAGCCTCTTCACGATCGGTTCGGTCTTGCTGGTCACGTTCGTTTTCGTGGAGCGACGCAGCGTCAGCCCCGTCGTGGACCTCGCCCTCTTCAAGCTGCGTAGCTACAGCGCCTCGATCACGGCCGCCATGCTGCAGTTCTTCGGGCTCTCGGCGGTGATCATTCTGGGGCCCTTCTACCTCGTCGACGCGCGCGGATTTTCCACACTCGAAGCGGGCGGGATCATCGCCGCCTTCCCGTTGGCGATGCTCTTGATCTCCCCCTTCTCAGGAGCGCTCTCTGACCGGGTCGGCGCGCGGATACCGACCACGTTCGGTCTCGTCTTGGTCTGCGGCGCGTTGCTCTTCCTTTCAACGCTGGACGTCGACACCTCGGTGCTGGGCATCGTGGTTCGCCTCTTCCTGGTTGGGGCGGGAACCGCGATCTTCTCCTCTCCCAACACCGCGACGATCATGTCGTCGGTGCCCCGGGACCGACTCGGCACCGCCTCCGCGTCCCAGACGACGGCGCGCACGATCGGTAACGCGATCGGCGTCGCCGTCTCCGTCGCGATCTTCACCAGCCAGGCCGCGGCGTTCGCAGGCTCTCGATCGGAGCTGGGCCTGGACGACCCAACAATCGGCCCGCAGGCCATGGTCAGCGGACTCCAACTCGCCCTGCAGGTCGCGACGGTTGTCGTCGCGTTTGCAATCCCTGCCTCGCTGCTTCGTGGCGCGACACCGAAGCGGCCGCTCGAGCCCGCGCCAACGCCACCGCAGCCGGTCAGCGCTGCCACCGGGGAATAGTCCACTTCGATGCGTCGCGTGGCAGTCGTGATCGCGCTCGCCCTGCTCTTGGCGGCCTGTGACTCGCGACCGGCGCCGAACGGAACATCCGTCACCAGCCCCGATCCAGGCGCGCCCGCGTTCACCATCCTCTGGGCAGGCGACACGCTCCTCGCCGACGGCGCCCAGCCACTGCTCGACGCCAACGGCTACGACTGGCCCTTCGCCCTGCTCGCCGGCGAGCTGACGGCCGACTTCACCCTGGTCAACCTCGAGGGTCCGATCACCACCGATGGCGCGCCCTGGGATCCCGGCCAACGCTGGACCTACAACGCTCAGCCGTCGGCGGCATTGGCGCTCGCGGCGGCCGGTGTCGATGCGGTGAGCCTGGCCAACAACCACGCCCTCGACCGCGGACCGCACGGGATCGCCGATACGCGGGACACGCTCGCGATGGCGGGGATCGCCGTCTTCGGGGCGGGGCTCGACGGCGAGGCGAAGCAGCCGCTGCTGATCGAGACCCCACATGGCATCGTCGCGGTCGTTGGCTTCGGACCCGACAAGGGGTTCGGTCGCACCGCCTCGACGCACCGTCCCGGCTGGCTGCTGCCCTCGGCCACAGCAGTTGGGCGAGGCATCGCACTGGCCCGCGCAGGTGGCGCGCGCTGGGTCGTCGCGTTCGTGCACTGGGGCGAGAACTACGCCCCGGTCGATGAGCACCAGCGCCGTGCCGCGCAACGCTTCGCCGACGCCGGCTACGACCTCGTGATCGGCCATGGACCCCACCTTGCGCAGCCCATTGCCCTGATCCCAACGGACTCCGGCGGCAGCATGCCGGTGATCTACTCCCTGGGAAACTTCGTTTTCGGCACCCCGGGGCGATACGGGCCCGACGCGACGGGTGTCTCGCTGCTCCTGCGCACCATCATCGATGAGGGCGGCATCCACGCTGAGCTCCGATGCCTGCTGACCGACAACCAGGACATCGCCTTCCAGCCGCGGCTCTGCCCCAGCACCCAGGCGCGCTCCGTCCTGCGGGCGGTACACGCCGGCATCGAGCTGGAAGAGGACGTTGGGATTCTGCGCTGGGGCTCCCTGCGTTAGCATCGCTTCGGTATTCGGAGGGAAGTCGTACATGGTCACGTTGACATCGGGCATCGACCCCCGCGTCGAGGGGTTCCAGAAGAACCGCGACGACATGGTCGAGATGGTCGGGCAGATCGACGAATTGCTGCACGAGGCGGCGCGCGGGGGCGGCGAAGAGGCGATGACGCGGCTGCGCAGCCGCGGCAAGCTGCCAATACGCGAACGCATTGCCATGGTGCTGGATCGCGATACGCCGTTCCTGGAGATCAGCCCGCTCGCGGCTTGGTCATCGCATTACCCGGTGGGGTCAGGATTCGTCCTGGGGATCGGCGTCATCTCTGGCGTCGAGTGCTTGATCCTGGGCCACGACCCGTCGGTCCGTGCCGGCGCCTTCAACCCCTTCAACGGCAAGAAGCTCATGCGCGGTCTGCAAATCGCGCGGGAGAACCGTCTCCCCTATGTGCAGTTCGTCGAGTCGGCCGGGGCCGACCTGCGCGGCGTCACCGGCGACCCCGAAGAGGAGATGCTCAAGGACACCGGCCATTTCGCCGAGTCGGGCCGGTTGTTCTACGAGATCACTGAGCTCTCGAAGATGCGCATCCCCACGATCTCCGTCGTCTTCGGCAGTTCCACCGCCGGCGGCGCGTATCAACCCGGCATGAGCGACTACAACATCTTCATCCAGAACCGCTCCAAGGTGTTCTTGGGCGGCCCCCCGCTGGTCAAGATGGCGACCGGTGAGGACGCCGACGACGAGGCGCTCGGCGGCGGCGACATGCACGCTCGCATCTCCGGCCTGGCCGACTACCTCGCGGAGGATGAGGAAGAGGGCATCCGCATGTGCCGGGATGTGATTGCGCACCTCAACTGGCGCAAGTTGGGCCCGGGCCCCAGCCTCCCCGCCGACGCCCCCGTGCACGACCCGGAAGAACTGCTGGGCATGGTCTCGCGGGACCTGCGATCGCCGCTCGACATCCGCGAGGTCATCGCCCGGGTGGTCGACGGCTCCCGCTTCGAGGAGTTCAAGCCGCTCTACGGCCCCACGCTGGTGACGGGCTGGGCCTCCATCCACGGCTACCCCATTGGCATCGTTGGCAACAACGGTGCGCTGTTCTCGGAGTCGGCAGAGAAGGCGGCCCAGTTCATCCAGCTCTGCAACCAGGTGGATGTGCCGATCCTGTTCCTGCAGAACATTACCGGCTACATCGTGGGGACCGACTTCGAACAGGGCGGCATCACGAAAAACGGTTCCAAGATGATCAACGCCGTGTCCAACTCCACGGTGCCGCACATCACCGTGATCGTGGGGGCGTCCTACGGGGCGGGGAACTACGGGATGAGCGGTCGTGCCTACAACACCCGCTTCACCTTCCTCTGGCCGACGGCCAAGATCGCCGTCATGGGCCCGAAGCAGATGGCGGGCGTGATGTCGATCGTGCAGCGCGCCGCGGCCGAGCGCCGCGGGCAGGAATGGGACGAGGAGGCGGATCGCAAGCGCGCCGAGGGCGTGGAGTACTGGATGGAGCGGCGCTCGTTGGGTCTGTACGCCAGCTCCCGCGTCTCCGACGACGGCATCATCGATCCACGCGACACGCGCACGGCCATCGGCCTCGCGCTCTCCGCCTGCCACAACAACGACGTCAAGGGCGCGGCCGGCTACGGCGTTTGGCGGATGTGATCGTGACCACTACACAACCAATCACCAGCCTGCTCGTCGCCAACCGCGGGGAGATCGCCCGACGCATCATGCGCACCGCGCAGGCGATGGGCCTGCGCACCATCGCCGTCTACGCCGATGGCGACGCCGACGCCCCCTTCGTCCAAGACGCGGACGAGGCGGTCGCGCTGGGCGGTCGCACGGCGGCCGAGAGCTACCTGGACGTGGCGAAGATCCTCGACGCCGCGAGGCGCAGCGGCGCCGAGGCAGTCCACCCGGGCTACGGCTTCCTCTCCGAGAACGCGGAATTCGCGCGAGCGGTCGTTGAGGCGGGCCTCGTCTGGGTGGGACCGTCCGCGGACGCGATCGCCTCAATGGGCGACAAGCTGGCTGCGAAGCGCGCGATGGATGAAGCCGGAGTCCCCACCCTGCCTTCGCATGAGGTCGTCGCGGGGCAAGACCCCAGCGGGCCCGCCGACGCGATCGGCTACCCGCTACTCGTCAAGGCTTCCGCCGGCGGCGGCGGCAAGGGCATGCGGGTCGTAGAGAGCGCCGGCGAGCTGAGCGACGCGATCGACGCCGCCCGCCGCGAAGCCGCCGGCGCCTTCGGCGACGACACCGTCTTTCTCGAACGCTGGCTCGCGCAGACGCGACACGTCGAAGTGCAGATCCTGGGCGACAGCCTGGGCAACGTGATCCACTGCTTCGAGCGTGAGTGCTCCATTCAGCGCCGCCATCAAAAGATCATCGAGGAGGCGCCCTCACCCGCGCTGGATGAGGGCTTGCGTGCCGCCATGGGCACGGCCGCCGTCCAAGCCGCCGCGGCGATCGGCTACACGTCGGTCGGGACCGTGGAGTTCCTGCTCAGTGGTCGGCAGTTCTGGTTCCTGGAAATGAACACCCGCCTGCAGGTCGAGCACCCGGTCACCGAGGCGATCACCGGCCTCGATCTGGTGCGCGAGCAGATTCGCGTCGCGCAGGGGGAGTCGCTCGACGTCACCCAATCCGACCTCCAGATCAACGGCCACGCGATCGAAGCGCGCCTCTACGCCGAAGACCCCGACAACGACTTCCTGCCGGCGACTGGCACCGTCCTTGCCTGGGAGCCGCCCTCCTCGCCGGCGGCCCGCTTCGACTCCGGCATCGAGACCGGCTCCGAGGTGTCGATCGAGTTCGACCCCATCCTGGCCAAGGTGATCGCACACGCCCCCACCCGCGAGCAAGCCGCTGCCCGGCTGGCGCGCGTCTTGGAACGCACGCGCGTGCAGGGCCTCACGACGAATCGTGACTTCCTCGTCGCGACGCTGCGGCACCCCGCCTTCCTGGCAGGCGACACGACGACCGACTTCATCGAGCGCGTCGCGCCCGCGCGCGTGCGCGTCCCCTCCGACTCTGAGCTGCGTAGCGCGGCGATCGCCGCCGCGATGGCCGCGCAATCGGACCGCCGCGCCGCAGCCACCGTGTTGGCCTCCTTCACCAGCGGGTGGCGCAACTCGCAGATGCCGCCAGAAGAGGTCCACTACGAGATCGGGGGTGGTGACGGGCCGGACGACAATGAGATCGTCGTGCGCTATCAATCGCGCCGCGACGGCTCGTTCTGGGTCGATGCCGGCGCCGGCGACCAACGCGTGCTCGTCAGCGCGCGCGGTGACGACTCCGTCACCCTCGAAATCGACGGGCGTCGCAGCCGCTTCGCCCTCGTCGCCGACAATGACCGCTGGCATGTGCAGGGCCCGGAGGGCGATGTCCGGCTGACGCAGCTGCCTCGCTTCCCCGATCGCCACCTGGAGGGCCCCGCCGGCGGCCTCGTCGCACCGATGCCGGGCAAGGTCGTCGATGTACTCGTCGTGCCGGGCGCTACCGTCCAGGCGGGCGACCTGCTGCTGCTGCTCGAAGCCATGAAGATGGAGCACCGCATCACTGCGCCAGCCGCCGGCGTTGTCACCGAAGTGCGCGTCAGCCCCGGGGAGCAAGTTGCGAACGGTGCGCTGCTCGTCGTGCTGGAAGAGGCCGAAACTGGAGAGTCAGCATGACCGAATCGCTCCGTATCGCGAACTGCAGCGGCTTCTACGGCGACCGCATCGCGGCCGCCAAAGAGATGGTTGAAGACGGCCCGATCGACTTCCTCACCGGCGATTACCTCGCCGAGTTGACCATGATGATCCTGCTCAAGGACAAGACCCGCAAGGAGGATCTGGGCTACGCCCGCACCTTCCTGCGTCAGCTGGGCGAGGTCGCGGAGACGTGCGCCAAGAAGGGCATCAAGATCGTCGTCAACGCCGGCGGCCTCAACCCCAGCGGGCTCGCACAGGCCTCCGAGAACATCTACAGCGAGCTGGGACTGCAAGCCAGAGTCGCTTACACGACCGGTGACGACCTGCTGCCGCGCCTGGACGAATTGCAGGACCGTGGCGAAGCGCTCGCCCACCTCGACAAGGGCATCCCGCTCTCGGAGTTGGGGTCGCCCGTGCTCAGCGCCAACGCCTACCTGGGCGCGTTCGGCATCGTTGAAGCGCTCAACCAGGGGGCCGACATCGTCATCTGCCCGCGCGTGACTGATGCGGCCGTCACGCTGGGGCCCGCCGCCTGGAAGTTTGGCTGGGCGCGCGACGATTGGGACCAACTGGCCGCCGGCGTCGTCGCCGGCCACATCATCGAGTGCGGCTCGCAGTGCACCGGTGGCAACTACGCGTTCTACAACGAGGTGCCGGACCTCTCGCACCCGGGCTTCCCGATCGCCGAGATGTACGCGGACGGCTCCTTCGTCGTCACCAAGCACGAAGGAACGGGCGGGCTCGTCTCGGTCGGGACGGTCACCGCGCAACTGCTCTACGAGATCGGCAGCACGCGCTACGCCAACCCCGATGTGATCTCGCGCTTCGACACGATCCAGCTCGAGCAAGAAGGTCCGGACCGCGTCCTCGTCAGCGGCATCCGCGGCGAACCGGCCCCACCGACCACGAAGGTCTGCATGAACTACGAGGGCGGCTACAAGAACAGCACCACCTTCGCCATGACCGGCCCAGACGTGGAGGCCAAGGCACGCGTCGCCGAGAACGCCTTTTGGGGCTACGCTGGCGGCAAGGACCAGTTCATCGAGACGCGGTCCACGCTGGCCCATGGCGGCCCCGCCGAGACGGAAGCCTTCGGACTGCTGACCTTGGGCGCGCGCGCGGCGGAAGAGGGGCCGGTGGGCCGGAAGTTCTGGAACGCCGGCGTCGAGATGGGGCTGGCCAACTATCCGGGCTTCAAGACCGTCAGTTCCAGCCGCGGCGCGAACCAAATCACGGTCTACTGGCCGGCTCTGGTCTCCTCCGATGTGATCGACGAGCGCGTCGTCTTCGACGGTAAAGAGACGCCCGTCGCGCCGCCGCAGACCGCACCGATCACGGACGATATCCCCGTGCCGTCCGCGCCGGCGGGGAAGGTGCCCAGCGGCCCAACCCGTAACGTCCCACTGGGAACCGTGGCCGGGGCGCGCTCCGGCGACAAGGGCGGCAACGCCAACGTGGGATTCTGGACCCGGAGCGATGAAGCGTACCTCTGGCTGGAACAGTTCCTCACAGCAGACAAGCTGCGCGAGATGTATCCCGAAGCGGCGCAGATGAAGGTCGAGCGCTTCGAGTTGCCCAACATTCTCTCGCTGAACTTCGTCGTCCATGGACTGCTTGGCGATGGCGTCTCCGCGTCGCTGCGCACCGACGCGCAGGCCAAGGTGCTCTGCGAGGAATTGCGGCGCGTCGTCGTGCCGATCCCCGAGTCACTGCTGGGCTAGCGCGAGGGCACCGAATAAAGGAGAGCGATCATGGCCGTTGACTATCGAGGCCTCGTGGACGATCTGGAAGGCGAGCATCGCGACCTGGAGCAGGTGCTGGCCTCGCTTGGCCCCGACGACTGGGAGCGCGACTCGCATGCGCCGGGATGGAAGGTCCGCGACCAATGCGCGCACCTCGCCTACATCGATGAGGTGGCCGCCATTGGGCTACGCGATGTGGAAGCCTTTAAGCAGAGCATGGCCGAGCAGGACGGGCTCAAGTATCTGGAGCGGAACCGCGCGCGTTCCCACGAGGACCTGCTCAATTGGTGGCGCGAGGCAAGCAGCGGCCTGATCCGTGACGCCCGTCCCGTGGACCCCAAGGCCCGCCTGCCCTGGTATGGCCCCGACATGAGCGCCAGCTCATATATCACCGCCCGGCTGATGGAGACGTGGTCGCACGGGCTCGACATCGTCGACGTGGTGCCCGCGGAGCGGCCGGACACGGACCGCATCCGGCACGTCTGCATGATCGGCGTGCAGACGCGCAAGTTCTCCTACATCAATCGCGGCCTGGAACCGAACGACGAGCCGGTCTTCCTGGACCTCACGCTGCCCTCCGGCGCCCACTGGACCAACGGCGCCCCGGACGCCCCCAGCCGCATCACCGGCCCGGCCAGCCACTTCTGCCGCGTCGCGGCTCAGCGGCGCCACCTCGCCGACACCGCACTGGTCGTGGAAGGGGAAGCGGCGCAGAGCTGGATGGACATCGCCCAGACATTCGCGGGCCCTCCCGGACAAGGGCGCAAGCCCGGCCAATTCCCCGGTGAGAACGAAGGAGACCCGTCGTGATCGACGAGCTGGTCCACCTCAACATCGACCGCGGGATCGCGACGATCACACTCGACTCACCCCACAATCGCAACGCGCTCTCGCGGCAACTGGTGAGCGAACTACGCGCCCACCTCGACACCTCCCTGGCCGATGACAGCGCCCGTGCGATCCTGCTCCAGGCCACCGGCCCCGCCTTCTGCGCCGGCGCTGACCTCAAGGAGGCACGGCAGCGTAACGAGAACCAGGAGAAGCAGTCCGGTGGTCTGAACCCCTTCGTCGAGATCCTCAAGGACATCTGGCGCTCCCCGAAGCCCGTCGTGTGTCGCGTGCAGGGGCCCACGCGGGCGGGCGGCATTGGCCTCGTCGCGGCCTGCGACATCTCCGTGGCCGCGGAGCGCGTCAACTTCTCCTACAGCGAGGTCCGGATCGGCGTTTCGCCGGCCATCATCTCCACGGTGATTCTGCCCAAGGTCGGCATCACCCGCGGGATGGAGTACTTCATCACGGGCAACACATTCACGGCGCAGGAAGCGGCCGAGATGAACCTGATTACCGCCGCCGCCCCGGACGACGGATTGGACGCCCGGGTCGAGAGCTATCTCGAGTCGCTCCGCATGGGTGGCCCCAACGCGCTCGGCGCCTGCAAACAACTGGTCCGGGACGTGCCTGAGATGTCGCTCGACGACGGCTTCGACTGGGCGGCCAAGTTCTCCGCCAATCTCTTCGCGTCCGAGGAGGCGCGGGAGGGATTTGCCTCCTTCGCGGAGAAGCGCAAGCCCTCCTGGCAAACGAACGCCTAGGCGCGCGGACCCGGAACTCGACAGATTGGAGCGCGTCATGGGTCGTCTCGACGGACGGGTGGCGCTGATCACCGGCGGTGGGCGCGGTATCGGTCGTGCGATTGCGCTGGAGATGGCGCGCGAGGGCGCCACGATCGTGGTGGCGGCGCGGACCCAGGCAGAGCTCGACAGCGTGGTCCGCGAAGCCACGGCCCTCGGCAGCGACGGACTCGCCGTCGTTGCCGACGCCATGGACGCCGACGGATCACGCGCGCCGGTCGCGGCGGCGATTGAGCGCTACGGCCGCCTGGACATCTTGGTCAACAACGTGGGGGGAAGCGTCGGCACGGGCCACGACCCCTTCGCGCACGAGGACGACGCTTTCACCGGGACGCTCGTCCTCAACCTCACCTCGGCCTACTGGACGACCACCGCTGCGCTCCCGCACATGCGCGAGGCTGGCTTCGGGCGCGTGATCAGCATCGGCTCCGGCTACGCCAAGCGCAGCGGCGGCGGCCTCGCCTACAGCACCGCCAAACACGGGCTGATCGGCTTCACCCGAGCCCTTGCGGCCAGCGCAGCGCCCCATGGGATCACGGTGAACTGCCTCTGCCCGGGCTGGACCAACACGGCGCTCGTGGACTGGGATCGGATCGGGGCGACGCGGGGCGTGTCGGCCGAGAGCGCGCGGGCGACGTCAGAGGCGGACTCGCTGCAGAACCGCATCTTGGAACCGAGCGAACTGGGGCCCATGGCCGCCCTGTTGGCGGCGCCCGAATCGGCCGGCATCACCGGGCAGGTGATCAGCGTCGACGGCGGCTACAAAGTCTAGCTTGGCGTTCGCGTCGCTCCAAAGCGTTGCCCGGGGGGGAGATCGGTCCATCGCCCCGCGAGCCGCTCGGAGCCCCGGTTCCGCCGGACGGCGCATTCCTTCTATCCCATCGCGCTCGGTCGCCCGGCAAAAGCGTAGAATCGATCCGCGCCACCGCGCCGTGGACAGTCAATGCCGTATGTAGTCGTTCCCCATGTGTACCTGCGCAGCTGGCGGCTGCTGAGCGCCGCGGCGTTCACCGTCGGTATCGGCCTGATCGTGCTCCTGGGGAGCGTGGGCGCGTTCCAGAAAGGCCCCGACGATCGTGCCGTCGCGCAGGCCTACCAGGACGGCTTCGCTGCCGCCCTGGAGGTGGCCGACGCAGCCCAGCCGGCGCCGGTGGCCACCCCGCCACCCACGGGCCCGCGCGCAGGGGTCCGGCTGGTGCCGAACCTCTATACGGGCCAACTGATGGAAGTCAGCGAGATCTGCTTCCAAAGCCAGGTCCTGGGCTGCGACGACATCTACTAGCGGCTGGCCGTCGCTAATCGCGAGCTGCGCCCCGGCCTACACTCGGAGCGCGGCCGCCGCTGGAGAGTGCGTCATGAGCGAATCCTGCGATGTCGTCGTCATCGGTGGTGGTCCCGGCGGTAGCGCCACAGCCACCCTGCTGGCGGACGACGGACTCAAGGTGGTCCTGCTGGAGCGCACGACGTTTCCCCGCGAGCACGTGGGCGAGTCGTTGCTGCCCGCCAGCATCCCGGTGCTGGAGAAACTCGGTGTGATGCCGGCCGTGGAGGCCGCGGGCTTCGTGACGAAACGTGGCGCGACGCTCGTCTGGGGCAAGGACGCCGATCCGTGGAGCTGGTACTTCGCCGACGACCCCGAGCAGCGCCCTACCTCGTTCCAGGTCGTGCGACCAGAGTTCGACAAGATCCTGCTGGACAACGCTCGGGCGCGCGGCGTCGACGTGCGGGAAGAGCACCACGTTCTGGATGTCGATTTCGAGGGCGATCGGGCCCACGCCGTGCGCTTCTTGCACGATGGCGATGAGGGCCGGATCGAGGCCCGCTTCGTCGTGGACGCCAGCGGCCAGGCGGCCATCATTGGGCGCAAGCGAGACCTGCGGCAGTGGGACACGTTCTTCCGCAACCTCGCCGTCTACGGCTACTACACGAACGCCAAACACCTGGACCCACCCAACGACGGCAACATCTTCATCGAATCCTTCGCCCATGGCTGGCTCTGGAAAATCCCGCTGCACACGGGTGTCACCAGCGTCGGCGTCGTGGTCGACCAGGAGGTCGCGCAGGAAGGCCTGCGCGAACACGGCGCCCAAGGCTTCCTGGAGGCGCATGTGGCGCAGGCCCCGCACATGCGAGAACTGCTGGCCGGTGCGACCTTCGTCGGTGAGGCCAACATCGAGCGCGACTGGTCCTACAGCTCCTCCTCCTTCGCCGGCGACGGCTTCGTCCTGGTCGGCGACGCGGCCTGCTTCGTGGACCCGCTCTTCTCCTCCGGCGTGCACCTGGCGTTGGGCGGCGCGACGCTGGCCGCCACCTACGTCCGCTCCGCGCTCAGCAACCCCGCCAGCCGCGAGCAGGCGGCCCAGGCCTACCAGTCGGTCTACGAGAAGCAATACCAATACTTCCACCTCACTGCGCAGCTCTTCTACGGGTCCAACCGCAGCGCCGACTCCTACTTCTGGGAGGCCCGCCGCATCTTGGGTGACGACGACGCGACCCCGCGCGCAGCGTTCGTGAAGATCGTGGGCGGACAGCCACCGCAGGGCTACGAGCGCGCCGTGATCGAGCGTGGCGAACTCCCCACCGGTCTCGCCGACGAGATCCACCGCATGGAGGATTGGTTCAAGGACCGCAAGCAAGCGACCGACGCCATGTTGCAGGACCCCACCGCGCTCCTGCGCGCCGTCCCCACACTGCCCGGGCACGTGCGCTTGGAGCAAAAGCCGATCCTGGGCCAACCCCATGGGCACCGACCACCTCTCGCGCGATTTGCTGGCGCGCAACTCCATTGGGCTGGGCCGCACCATCGTCAACGGCGTCGGCGCCGTGATCGTGGGCTGGTTCGCCGGCATCGTGATCGGCTACATCGCGGGCTGGCGCGGCGCCAAGACCGACATCATCATCATGCGCGCCATTGACACGCTGCTCGCCTTCCCGGGCATCCTGCTCGCCATCGTCCTGATCACCATCCTGCGCGAAATCAACGTTGGTTGGGACCTCCTGCCACTGGCCACCGCGATCGCCATCTTCAACATCCCCTGGGTCGCCCGACTGGCCCGGGCCGGGGTGTTGCGTGAGCGCGGACGAGACTACGTGCTGGCCGCGCGGACCATCGGCTGTTCCGGCCGCCGCATCCTCTTCCGGCACGTGGCGATCAACACCTTCGGACCGTTCACTGTGCAGCTGCCGCTGGCCGTGGTCGCGTCTGTGCTCACGATGGCGGCGCTGAACTTCCTGGGCTTGGGCGCAAGGCCGCCGAACCCCACCCTGGGGCAGATCTTGCTGGACGGCAGCCGCTTCATGCGGGACAACCCGCACTACGTGATCGGGCCCACCCTCATCCTGGCCCTGCTGATGGGCTCGCTGAACTTCCTCAGTGATGTGATGTCGGAGCGCTTCGACCCCGTACGACGCCGTCAGGGGTAGCCCGCCGATCGGTCCGCGCAACATCGCAACAGGGCGGCCGCCATCCGCGGTCGCCCTGTTCACGTATTGCTGTATGTCCCCGGGGGGCACAGTCTGAGGTGGTGGCGGCTTCACGGAGCCATCGGTCGGTGGGGGTTCGATGCATCGTCTTTGGCTTCTCGCGGTTCCAGCCCTCGTCCTTGCTGCCTGTGGCGGCGCTGCATCGTCGGACGACACTGCCCGGTCGGACCCTGCGGAGCAGTCCGTCGTGGAGGATCAGGCCGCGCAGCCCGACGCCCCCGCGCAGGCAGCAGACACCCCCGCGGCCACCGCGAACGCCGAGCCCGGCACCTACGACCCCGACGCCATCGATCAGCGCGGCCTGCTCTTCTGGGACTCGCTGACCGGCGAAGGGTTCCTCACCGCGCCCGACAGCCTGCTGGAGGCGCTCGACACGCTGGCCACGTCCGGTCACCCCGGCGCCGATAAATACCTCGTCGATCTGGCCAACGTGCCTACCCCTTACGCGCTGCGCATCATCGAGCACCTACGCGTCCGCTTCGACCGCCCGGACGCGATGACCCTGTCCGATTTCCCAGAGCTCGCTGTGCTCCCCGAGGGCGACACGCAGACACCCCGGTATCTGGAGTTCAAGCGCACGCTGTTCGGGTCCATCGACCCCACGTTCGGCATCTTCCTCAGCGAACGCTTCCCGCACACGCTGGACGCGCGCGAGGTGCGCTACGGCGGCGTTGGGGTTGACGTGATCCCGCCGCTGGAGTTCCCCGGCTACGTCAGCGCGGACGAAGCGTCGGCCTGGCTGAACGCGGACGACGAGGTCGTCGGTGTCTCCATCGAAGGCGACGTGCGCGCCTTCCCTCTCCGCATCCTCGGCTGGCACGAGATGCTCAACGACACCGTTGGCGGCGTCCCCATCTCGCTCGCCTACTGCACGCTCTGCGGGAGCGCCATCGTCTACGACGGGCGCCTGGATGGGGCCCTCTACCGCTTCGGCACCAGCGGCCTGCTCTACCGCTCCAACAAGCTGATGTATGACCGCACCACCAGGACCCTCTGGAACCAGTTCACCGGCCAGCCGGCCTGGGGCAGCCTGGTGGATCAGGGGCTGCGGTTGACCGCGATCCCCTCCACGTACACGACCTGGGGGGAGTGGGTCGCCGCCAACCCCAACACGACGGTGCTCGACGTCAACACCGGCTTCCCGTTCGATTACTCGCCCGGCGCGGCGTACGCCAGCTACAACAGCAGCCCTGATCTGATCTTCCAAGTGCCCGTGACCGACGACCGACTGGCGCAGAAGGACGAGGTGTTCGTCGTCACCGAGGGCGAGGCGCTGATCGCGTTCCCGGTGACGGCGCTGGCCCAAGCATCCCTGGTCAACGAGACGCTGGCTGACCGGCCCATCGTGGCCATCGCGACGCCGGACGGCATGGGCGGGCGGGCCTTCGAGCGGGGCGCACGCGAGTTCGTCGCGGCCGATCTCGCCGCCGGCGTCGTCACCGACGCGGATGGCGTCGACTGGACGATCGAGGAGACCGGACTGCGATCGCCGGGCGGCGAGATCCTGCCCCGTGTGAATGGCAGCAACGCCTTCTGGTTCGCGGTCGCAAACCTGGTGCCGGATGCGCGCCTCTACGAGCCGTAGCCGCGCAGAGCCGGGCCGGCAGTCTACCGGTAGGGGACGCGACCCTTCTTATCCTCGATCACCGGCGGCAGCGCTCGAGTCGCCGCCATGATCTCCATCATCGTGCCCAGGCGCTCGCGCGTTTCGGTCGGCGCGATCACATCGTCGACCAGCGCTAGGCCGGAGGCGATCCAGGGGCCGGTCCCCTCCACAGCCGACGCCCGCGCGGCCGTGAATGGCGACGCCTCGCTCGTCGAGACATCGGCGTCGGGCCAGGCAACAACGTAGTGAATGCCAAGCTCGCGCCCACCCAGAATGAAGTCACCGCCGGACTGGCCGCGCTTTGAAATAATCGAGAACTTCGGCGTGTCCGCGCCGTGGATGATCGCCGCGATCTGGCCGACCAGGCGGCGGTAGTCGGTCGTGCTCAGCGCCTCCTCGTCGTAGGCGATCCCATGCTGCGCGAAGACCATCGGCATCTGGAATCGCGCACCAAGCGCCACGACGCGGCGGAAGACTTCCAGCTGTGGGCGCGTGAAGACCTGCCCGCCGCCCACGGCGTAGACGATTGGGTAGCCGTTCATCGCCCCGAGGCCCGCCGCGAAATCGTCGTCCCCAGCGAACGGGACAATACTGCCTCCGTCGCAGATCGACTCAATCACCGCCGCCGCCCCCAGCTCTGACCCGCCTTGGTCGCCCACGTTCCGGCTGGGCGCTGCGGGCGCGTCGGTCAGCGGGGACAGCGCGGTCGTATCGCGAGTCGGAATCAAGTGCAGCAGGGTTCTCGCCATGGCGATCGCGCTCGCATCGTCGGGCACTGCCAGATCGGCCGGGATCGGCATGCCCGCGCCGCCCGGTGTGGCCAGGACCACATCCGAGTCCAGGGCCAGCGCCTCCAACTCCGGGGCCACTTCACCCCCAAGGATCGTCACGATCGGCGCCGCGCGATCATCGAAGTGCACCTCTGGCACGATCGAGGGGCCGTCCGAGTAGCGACCGAGCAGGCCGCCTTCCTCGGGCGACGGCAAGTCCGTGGCGACCGCCTGCGCGAAGTAGACGATCGGCAAGTGTCCCTGCGCGGCATGCATCAGTGTGCGGATGCGCTTGTTCTTGCCCACGCCGCCGTCACTCTGGGCCATTGCGACGGGGTCATCCGCCAGAACGGCCGTCATACGACCGCCGATCTCGCCGAACGCCGTGACCACGCCATCGCCGTAGCTGGAGTCCCGCGCTTCCGGCCGCTGCGAGCGTGTGCGGGCGCCCAGCTCCATGAAGCTGTCACTGCCCGCATCGATGAGGGCCTGCACGCGCGAGCGCGGCGAGGTCTCGCCGGGGCCAAGCGTGCGCTCGCTATCGAAGGCCTCCACAGCGGCGTGTTCGGCGAAGACGCGCTCCAGGCCAGTCGGTTCGTTCTGCTCAGGCATGTGGTCGCTCCCAGCCTCGCTGCTGTTCCGAATTGCGGACGCGCGCGCGGGCGGTCGCCAGCGCACAAATGACGATGGGCCGAGTGGCGGCCGGATCGATCACGTCGTCCATGAAGTCCATCTGCGCGCCGAGCCAGGGCTCGGAGTTCTTGCGAATCACCTTGGCGTGTTGCTCAACAAAGGCCTCCTGGTCCTCGGATGCCTGCCACTCCTTGCGAAAGGCGACGCGCACGCCCGGCTCCGGCCCCACGAAGGCGATCTGTGCGCTGGGCCACGCGAAGGAGTACCACTCCGGGTCTGCGCCGTGCATCGCCCAGACGGCGGCCCCGTATCCCTTGCGCATGTGCACGCCGATGGTCGGCTGGCTGAGGGCGTTGCGCTCCGAGAACATGTCGATGATTCCCTGCAGCAGCCGCTGATGCTCCTCCTCAACGGTGGGCAACACGCCCGGCACGTCGATGAAGGAGACGGTGGCGCAACGCAGGGCCTGGGCAACTCGCATCATGCGTCGCAGCTTGATGCTGGACTTCACATCCAGCGAGCCCGCCCGCACGGAGGGTTGATTGCCGATTACGCAGACCGTGTGCCCGTCCAGTCGGGCGATCCCGCAGACGAGCTGCTTGGCGTAGTCCGGCATCCATTCAATGAACGAGTCCTGATCCATCACGGCGTTGATGGCCTTCTTGACGTTGAACGGGCGCTGCGGCTTCTCCGGCACGAGATCGCGCAGGGACGCCTCGATCCGCTCCGGCGGGTCGCCCGTCCGCACAACCGGCGGCTGCTCCCAGGCGTTCGCCGGGAAATACGAGAATACGCGACGCAGCTGGGCGACTGCCGCCGCATCATCATCAACGATGTTGTCGATCTCACCCGTCACCTTGGCGTGGATATCGCGCCCGCCAAGCTCGAACGGCGTCACGACCTCTCCGGTCGCCTCTTCAACGATCGGCGGGCTGCTGATCGAGAAGTTGGAGGCCTCCGTCATCAGACGGAAGTCGGCGTCGGCCACGGTCCAGGGGGCGTAGTAGTTGCCCATGACCGCCGTGAGCAGCGCCCCACGACGCGGGAACCCCTGGTGCCGCCCCATGGTGGACGGCCCGGGGAAGCCGGAGAAGCGCGACGAGACGATATCCGTGATGCGCGCGCCCCCGCCCTGCATGAGGCCGATCTTGGGCAGGCCGGCGGCGGACACAATGCGGCTAAACGCGCCACCACGCCGCATCGATCCGGCCCCGCCCGATGCGCCCTTAATGGTGGCGTCGCTGGCCGAGTAGGCGACCCAGCGCCCGTCGACTTTCCCGAAGCCCATGAGCTGGCCGTCGCCCATGGTGCGATGCTCTTCGCCGGGCACGCCGGAGTTGACGAGCGGGCCAAATGGGACATTGGTGCCGGGGTCCAAGAGGAGGGCCACGCGTTCCCTCGCGGTGAGGAATCCGCGGTCATGTTGGCGCTGAATGCGCTCCGGCCCCCCGAGCCCAGCGGCGATCGTGCGACGGAGTTCCAGCTCGGCCGCACCTGATTCGGCGCGCGCTAGTGTCACGCGGTCCCCCTTGTCTCGTTGCCTAACCGCGGCCTTTGTATAGCGGCGGCCCGACCGTGGGTCCAGGGAACGCGCAGCGCCAGCCTCGCCCGACGGCGGGCGAGATGACTAGGCACGGGGCCGTTCCCACCCGCGCTGCGTCTCGGAGTTCCGGGTCCGTTCCCGCGCAACCGCCAGCGCCTTGATGAGAATGGGTCGCGTGGCGGCCGGATCGATCACGTCGTCCAAGAAGTCCAGCTTGGCGCCGTTCCAGGGTTCGGAGTCGAGACGGATCTGCTCGGCGTACTTCGCGACGAACGCGTCCTTGTCCTCCGCCGCCTGCCACTGCTTGCGGTACGAGACCCGCACACCCGGCTCCGGTCCCACGAAGGCGATCTGGGCGCTGGGCCACGCGTACGAGTACCACTCGGGGTCCGCCCCACTCATCGCGAAGATCGCGAATCCGTAAGCCTTGCGCAGGATGACGCTGAGCTTGGGCTGGGGCAGTCGCACCCGGTCAATGCCCAAGCCCCAGACGGCGTCCTGCAGCCGCCGGTGCTCTTCCTCCACCGTGGGCAGGACCCCCGGCACGTCGATGAAGGAGACCAGCGGGAGGCGCATGAACTCGCAGATTTGCAGGATGCGACGCACCTTCGTGCCTGAGTCCACGTCGAGTGACCCGGCGCGTACGCCGGGCTGGTTGGCGATGATGCCAACGCTGTGCCCGTCCAGCCGGGCGATGCCGCAGGTCAACTGCTTCGCGAAGTCCGGCATCCATTCGATATAGGAGTCGCGATCGACGACGGCCTTAATCGCCTTCTTGACGTCGTAGACGCGACTGGCCCGCGCCGGAATCAGATCTCTGAGTGCCTCTTCCGTGCGGTCCCAGGGGTCGCCGGTGCGCACGACGGGTGGCTCCTCCCAGGCGTTCGCGGGGAAGTACGAGAAGACGCGGCGCAACTGTGCGATCGCGGCCTCGTCGTCCGGGACGACAGCATCGATCTCGCCGGTGATCTTGCTATGCACGGCGGCGCCGCCCAGGTCGAAAGCGGAGACCTTCTCGCCCGTGGCCTCTTCCACGATCGGCGGGCTGCTGACCGAGAAGTTCGACGGCGCCGTCATGACCCGGTAGTCGCCGTCGATCGTGGGTCCGGGACCGTAGTAGTTCCCCAGCACGGCGATCAAGTGCGCACCGCGCCGAGGGAACGCCAGCCGATCTCCCACGCTGGGGCCATGAAATCCGGCGAAACGTGACGTGACGATGTCGGTGATGCGCGCGCCGCCGCCCTGCATCAGCCCGAACATTGGCAGGCCCGCCTCCTCCATGACCCGATGGAAGGCTCGCCGCCGCCGCGCCGATCCCGCGCCGCCGGATGCGCCCTTGATCGTCGCGTCGCTCGCTTCGTAGCCCACCCAGCGGCCGTCGATCTGGCCGAAGCCGATCAGCATGCCGTCGCCCATGGTGCGGTCTTCCTCGCCCGGGACTCCGGAATGGACCAGCGGCCCGAAGGGGATCCGGGTGCCGGGATCGAGCAGCATCTCGGCGCGCTCCAGCGCCGTCATCAGCCCCCGCTCGTGCTGGCGCTGCACGCGCTCAGGCCCGCCGAGCCCGGCCGCCACGCTGCGCCGGTGCGAGAGCTCGGTCATGCCGTCACGCGTCGGGGCTTGAGTCATCACGTCCTCCATCGTCGCGGCGACGAACACCGGGGCGGGTTCGGTATAGCGCCCGCGGGCGGCGCGGGCAAAGGGTCAGGCGTCGCGAGCGAGCACCGGCTCGGCGGCCAGCGGTGCGTCGACGGCCGCCACCGCGGCCACCTGGCTCGGGCGCGCCGGCGGCCGCGCGATGACGAAGAAGATGGAACCGACTGCCGCCGCACCGGCCAGGATCGTGAATCCGGTGGTGTAGCTCCCGGTGCTGTCGGCCAGCACGCCGGCCGTGATCGGGCCCAGGATCATGCCCATCATCACGATCAGCGAGGAGAAGCCCAGGATCGTGCCGAACGAGCTGCGACCAAAGTAGTCCGCGCGGATGCCCGCCATCTGCGGCCCGCGCGTGCCCCAGGCCAGCCCGTGCCCAATGGCGAACACCGCCACCATCCAAAGCGCGGTCGCATAGGCCAACAGCAGCAGCGCCCCGACGTGCAGGCCCATGCAGCCAACCACGAGGTGACGCTTGTTGATGTGATCGCCCAGTATGCCGCCGCCCACCTGGCCGAGCATCATGAACGCGGTCATCAGCGCCACCATCGCGCCCGCCACACCGAGCGAGTACTCCAACTCCTCGTTGATGTAGACGACCATGTGCACCATCACCGCCGAAACGATCAGCACCGCCGAGGCGTGCCCCAGCGCGATGTACCAGAACGCGCGGGTGTGCAGCGCCTGGCGGGCGGTGAAATCGCCGCTGTGGATCGCGTCCGTGGTGTGGGCGCGCGGCGGCTCGCGCCGCCCGTCTACCTGGTAGCCGTGCTCCTCCGGTGCGCGGCGCATCACCATGGAGAGCGGGAAGCCCAGGATGAGGACCAGCACGCCGGAGGCCATCGCGGTGTCGCGCCAGCCGAATTCGTCCAGCGCGAAGATCATCACCGGCACCAGCAGCCCGCCCAGCGCTAGCCCCGTCGACATCAGGCCCAGCGCCATGCCGCGGCGTCGCTCGAACCACTTCACGACGGCCGTCGTGAGGGTCATGAAGCCGGCCAGGCCGGCGCCCACCGAGACCACGAAGAAGGTGAAAAGGAAGGTGGCGGGTGAGTTCATCTGGCTGAAACCGAAGAAGCCCAGCGCCATGATCACCAGCCCGATCCGCATCACCACTCGCGGACCAAAGCGATCGACCATCCAGCCCTGCACGGGGCCCAAGGCGCCGCTCTCCACGCGGGCCATGGCGAAGGCGGCCGAGAAGAGCGTCTTGCTCCAGCCGAATTCGTCGCGAAGGACCGCGACGTAGGCCCCAAAGGACTGGAAGACGAGCACTGCATAGAGCGCTTGCATGCAGAAGGCGGCGGCGACCATCCACCAGCCATAGAAGACACCGCCCGTGTTCTGATCACGGAAGACGCTCCTCCAGCCGCCGGGTTCTTGTCGGGACACCGGACCAGTCTAGGCCTGCGGGGCCGGGCCCGGCCTGCGCCTGATACGTGCGTTACGACGCTGCGAGGCCTCGCGCAGCTATCCTGCTCGCGGTCCGCCCAGTGGCGGCTGGAGCGCGCGTGCCGCAGTTCTTCCGACACCGATCCGCCCATCGTGATGCACACACTGGCAGCGCCCCGAGGGCAGTCGCCGCGGCTCCGCCGCTCGATCCGGCGCTCGATCCGCCAGCGAGCACGGACGAGCACGAACTGCCCCCAATGATGCTCCTGCCCCCTCGGCAGAAGGCCGTCATCATGGGTGCGCTCATGCTGGCTATGTTCCTGGCCGCCCTGGACCAGACGGTCATGGGCGTCGCCATGCCACGCATCGTGGCGGACCTTGGCGGCCTGGACCTCTTCGCCTGGCCCTTCACGGCCTACATGCTGACCTCCACGGTCACCGTGCCCGTGATCGGCAAGCTCTCCGATATCCGCGGCCGCAAGCCGATCTTGCTCACCGGGATCGTCGTCTTCCTGATCGGCTCCGTGCTCAGCGGCGCCGCCGGCTCCATGACGGAGCTGATTCTGTTTCGGGGAGTTCAGGGGCTGGGCGCGGGCTTCACCAATGCCATGGCCTTCACGCTGATCGGCGACCTCTTCAGCCCCCGCGAACGCGGACGCTGGATGGGGCTGTTCTCCGGCACGTGGGCACTGGCCAGCGTGATCGGCCCCCTGGTCGGCGGTGGGATCACGGACAATCTCTCCTGGCGCTGGGTCTTCTACATCAACATTCCGCTCGTCCTGATCGCCCTCCCTGTCGCGATGCGATACATCCCCAACAGCAGCCTGCGACGCCCGGTTCCGCTGGACTGGCGAGGCGGTCTGCTGCTGGCCGGGGCGGCCACGCCCCTGCTCCTGGGCTTCTCCTGGGCCGGCAATGAGTACGGCTGGGGCGAACTCCCGGTCGTGCTCTCCTTCGCGATCGCAGCCGTGGCGATGACGGCGTTCATCTGGAACGAGCGTCGCGTCCCGGAGCCCATCTTCCCGCTCGGCCTGTTCCGCAATCGCGCCTACGGCGTCACGATCCTCGTCACGGCCATGACCGGCCTCGCCATGTTCGGCGCCCTGCAGTACATCCCGCTCTTCCTGCAAGGCGCACAGGGCGCCTCCGCGACGAACTCCGGCATCGTCATGATGCCGATGATGGGCGGCGTCGTCATCGGCTCAATCTTCGCGGGCCAGGTCGTCCATCGCACGGGCCGCTACCGGATGCCCACGATCAGCGGACTGATTGTGATGACCGTGGGCATCTACCTGCTTTCGACGCTGGAAGCCGACTCCTCGAGGAATCTGACCCGTGGCTACATGGCGCTGATCGGGCTGGGCACCGGCACGACGATGCCGATGCACTCGATCATCGTGCAGAACGCACTGCCGCATCGGTTGCTGGGGGTGGGCACGTCCTCGGTACAATTCTTCCGCCAGATCGGCGGCACGATGGGCATCGCGATCTTCGGCGCGATCCTCCTCTCCACCTTCGCCACGAATCTGAACAGCAACGACGTGGCCGGCTCGGAACGACTGGCGGAGCGCCCCCAGATCCTGCTCGATCCGGACGCGCTCGATCGATTCCGGGTGGACGCCGAAGCCGAAACTCCCGGAAGCGCCGATGCCGCCGTCGCGGCCGCGCGGGAGGCGCTCGCGGGAGCGACGACCGACATCTTCATCATCGCGACGGTGCTGGGGGTCGTGACCACGATCGTCGCGTTGGCGCTGCCCCATGTGACCGTGCGCGGACAAAGCGAGATGGCCGGCGATGGCGGCGCCCCACCGGGCGACCGGGAAAGCGCACCACCGGGTCAAGAACCTCCGCTGCCGTCTCCCGCCCCAAGTCCCGCGGTGGGGGTCAGGCCGGGAGGGGATGGCTGACGCGTCCCGTTTGGCCTATTCCCCGCGCGTCACCGCTTCGGACGCTGGTTTCTTCGCCGCTTGCGCGGCCTCGGTGGCGTCGCGTCCGCTCACCGTCCCACCCTTGAGCACCGGTTCGATCGAGGGCGCCCCTCTTCACCACTGCGCCCTCGTCACGAAGACGCCCCATGTCACATCGCATCACCGTTCGCCCCATGCGGCCCGACGAGACCGACGCCGTCGTTCGGCTCTGGCACGCGACCACTCGCGTCGCCTATCCCTACTTGCCGACCGAGCAAGCGCACACCTTGGACGACGCACGCGCGTTCTTCCGAGACCACATCGCACCGACCCATGACCTCTTCGTCGCAGAGGCGGACGGCGCGCTCCTGGGCTACATGGCGCTCAAGGGCAGCTACATCGACCGGCTGTACATCCACCCGGACGTGCAGCGGTCGGGCGCCGGGACGGCGCTGCTGGTCACGGCACGCGCACGTTCGCCCCACGAGTTGGCGCTGCACACGCATCAGCAGAACACGCAGGCCTGCGCGTTCTACGAGAAGCACGGATTCGTGGCGGTGAAGTACGGCATCAGCCCGCCGCCGGAGAGCGCCCCGGATGTCGAGTACCACTGGCGTCCCACCAAGAGCGAAGCGGGCTAGCTCTCCCGGCGCCGTCGGGCCTGCGCCTGGCGAATCTCGTTCGAGGGCACGCCGTAGCCGTGCAGCGCTTGGTAGGTCAGCTCCAGCCCGATCTCCAGCAGCGGCTGCACGACCGCGTTGGCGCCCGCATCCAACAGGCGCGCGGCGGCCTCGGGGTTGTCGGCCCGCGCCACGATGCGCAGCCGCGGGTGATCGGCGCGGGCCTGCCGCACGATCATCTCGCTGACCACGCTGTCGGCGATCGTCAGCAGCAGCATGCGCGCGTGATCGAGTCCCGCCTCATCCATCGTGGCGGCGTTGGCCAAGTCACCCCAAATGAAGGGCACACCCGCCGCCCTCGCTCGCGCGGGCAAGGCCGGGTCCGAATCGACGACCAGGTAGGAGAAGTCGCGCGCCGTGAGTGCGTGGGCGACCTCCTGCCCGGAATGGCCGAAGCCGGCGATCACGGTGTGCTGCCGCCGCTCGCCCTCTACCTCCGCTACGGGCTCGAACGTCCACCAGTCCCGCACCTTGGGGATGCGCAGCAGTCCGCGCTCAATCCGGTCGGCCTGCCCAATCAGCGCCGCCGAGATCGCCATACTGGCCGCGCCGGTCGCGATCAAGATGCCGCTCGCCTCCTCTCCCGCGGAGCCGCTCGTCGCTTCCGCGAAGAGAAAGGAGAACTCGCCTACCTGGCCCAGCAGCAGACCCGTGCGTAACGACCGCTTCGCGTCGAAGCCGGACCAACGCGCCAGCGCGAAGATCAAGGCGACCTTGCCCAGCCCGCCCCAGAGCAGCACGGCGAGGAAGATGCGCCACTCGTCAACCACGACATCGAGATCGAAGAGCACACCGATGCTGACGAAGAATGTCGCTGCGAAGAGGTCGCGCAGCGGCACGACCTCCTGCAAGGCGCGCGTCGCGTAGATCGACTGTGCCGTCACGATTCCGGCTAAGAACGCCCCAAAGGCCACACTGAGGCCCGCCGCGAAGCTGCCCAGCGCGACCCCGCTGGCCAGCGCGAAGACCGATATGAGGAACAGCTCCCGCGAGCGATTCGCGAGCGCCTGGCCTAAGAACCAGGGCACCACGAAGCGCCCAACGGCCAACACCACGATCACCATGCCAATGCCCTTGGCGGAGGCGATCAGCACATCCTCCGCCAGCGCCGCGCCCGTGGTGTCGCCGAGCTGCGGCAGCACCACCAGCACCGGCACAGCGACGAGGTCCTGCACCAGGGCGATGCCCAGCGCCCACTGCCCGTGCGCATCGCGACGATTGCCTTGCTGGCCCAGCAGCCGCACGAGCAGCACCGTTGACGAGAGCGCGACCGCGGCGGCGATCGGCGTGGCCGCGGCCGCGGAGAAGCCGAGCGAAACGGCGATCGCGTATCCCACCGCGCCGATGAAGCAGATTTGCACGGCCGCCGCGACGACCAGCTTCGCTCCCAGCGCGCGGAACTGTCACAGCGGGAACTCGAGCCCAATCGTGAACAGCAGCAGCGCGACGCCGAGCTCGCCGATGAACTTGACGTCCTCAATCTCCTCGACGATTCCGGTGATGGGGCCGATCACCATCCCGCCCATGATGTAGCCGACCACCAGTGGCTGGCGCGCCAGCCCGGCCAAGTAGCCCCCGGCCACGGCGGCAGCCACGAGGATCACGAGATCGCCTGCGACGTCTGTGCTGGCTAGGACGGGAAGATCGATGCCCAGGAGATTGCCCGTTTCGCTCGCGGGCCCCGCCCGTCGGCGAGGTCCGCGCTTGTGCGCAGGTTAGCCGTCAGGCGGCGGACTGCCGTGCGATCCGGCCACACTCACCTCGGTATCGGTCCCAGGCGGCGCCGACGGGCGCAGCGGACGGCGCAGGAAGAGGATCAAGAAGAACGCGATGAACCAGAGTCCGGCACAGAAATAGAACGCGCCGGCGTAGTCGCCTACCTGATCGAAATAGGTGGCCAGGCCCAGCGGTGTGACCGAGGCGATGCCGGCCGCGAACGGAAAGCCAAGCCCACGCACGGCCCCCAGGTGCCGGCGCCCGAACGTGGACGCCCAGAGCACCTCGTGGATTGGGATATTGCCACCCCAGCCGATCCCGACGATGGTCATCGCCAAGGCGACAAGCGGCAGCGACCCGCTCTGCGTGGCGGGCACAAGCACCGCCGTGCCCGTCCCGGCGATAACGAATCCCACCGCGGCCAGGACCCTGGGGTTCCAGCGGTCGGCAGCGGCGCCCCAAGGCGGCTTCGTGACCATCGCGAAGAACGACATCGTGGAGGAGAGCGCGGCGGCCTCGCCAGCGCTGAATCCGTTATCGGTGAGGAACGGAATGCCCTGCGTGAGGATGCCGAAGACCCCGACGATCGAGAGTCCAAAAGAGAGCGTGATCAAATAGAACGCCCGCGTGCGCACCGCCGCACGTCGGTCCATCGACTCGCGGTAATCCAGATCGGCGGCGGCGCGTTGCTGCGGCGTCGGTGCGGCGCCGCCGTCCGGAAGCAGGCCGTAATCCTCGGGCTGACGGCGCATCAGCAGGGAGGCGGGGATCAGCATCACGAGGGCGACTCCGGCGACCAGCGCCCAGGCGCCGCGCCAGCCCAGCCCATCGATCGACGCTGTCGCCAACAATGGCCAGACCACGCCCGCTAGCGACACGCCCATGGAAGCGAATCCGAGCGCGCGGCCGCGGAAGGTCACGAACCACTTCGAGACCGCAACCGACGCCACGAACAGCCCCAGAAACGCGGCCCCGGCGGCCAGAATGAAGCCGCGCAGGATCAACCATTGCCAGAGCTCCGTGACCTGGCTGATCAGCAACAAGGCGGGCACCAGAATGACGATGCCCACCAGCATCACCGGACGCGGCCCCAGTCGATCGACGTAGGGGCCCAGACGGATCCCGATCGCCGCCATCACCAACTGGGCAATCGATTCCGACAGGAAGAGCTCGCTGCGGCTCCAGCCCAGCGCCTCCGTCATTGGCTTCGTGAAGGCGCCGATCACCCCCGTCTGCGCCCCGATGGCGATGAACTGGGTCGCCAGTGCGGCGCCCACAATGACCCAGCCGTAGTAGAACGGCAGCCCGGTGACACTGAGGCGCGCGCGCAGCGTGGGGGGGAGCACCCGCACGGCATACCCCAGGAGGCCGTCGGACACCAGAGGTCCCGGCCAGGGAGCGGGGCAGCCGGGCACGCTATCCTGCCGCCCGGCCCCGAGCGCTAGTCGCGCGCAGCACGCGCGCAGCACGCGCGCATACGGGCCTGAAGGACACGCCCGTATGCCGTCTCAGGCCCTCTCGCACCTCCGCATCTGCGACTTCAGCGGGCAGCTCGCTGGGGCGGGCGCGACGCGCTTCCTGGCCGCGTTCGGCGCGCAGGTGATCCGCGTTGAGGACCCCACCAACGAGGGCCGCTGGGACATCCTGCGCGGCAGCCCGCCCTACGTCGACGAACGACGCGGGGTGGAGTTCGGCGGCCAGTTCCAGAATCACAACGTTGAGAAACTCGGCGTCACGCTCAACCTGCGGACAGAACGCGGGCGGGAACTGCTGCGGGAGATCATTGCCATCTCCGACGCCGTGACCGAAAACTTCTCGGCCGGGGTGATGGCGCGGCTCGGCTTCTCGTACGAGGACATGCGCGCGATCAAGCCGGACATCGTCTACGTGTCCAACTGCGGCTTTGGGCACAGCGGCCCCTACGAATCGTTCAAGACCTGGGGGCCCATCGTGCAGGCGATCTCGGGACTGACCTTCAGCTCGGGCCTGCCCGACGAGGCCTCCGCCGGCTGGGGCTACTCCTACATGGACCACACGGGCGGCTACTACATGGCGATCGCCACGATGATGGCGCTGCACCACCGCAATCGCAGCGGTGAAGGCCAGTGGGTCGACCTCTCCACGGTCGAGGCCGCGACGACGCTCAATGGGCCCGCGCTACTCGACCACGCGGTCAACGAGCGGCCGCTGCGACGGGAGGGTATGCCGCACAGCAATCGCGGCTGGCCCGGCCGGATGGCGCCGCACGGCATCTTCCCGGCCCAAGGCGACGACTGCTGGATCGCGATCGCCTGTCGGGACGACACCGACTGGGCCGCGCTCGCTGACGAGATCAGCGAGCCCTGGGCGGCCACCTCCAACCTCGCCACGCTTGCCGGCCGCCTCGCCGATCTCGATGCGCTGGAGGCGTCGATCGCGACGTGGACGCGGCAGCACGACGCGACGTCGCTGGCTGCCAGCCTGCAGGCGGCCAATGTCCCCGCGACCCGGGTGCAGACGCCGCAGCAGCGCATCGAGCAGGACCCGGACACGGCCGCCTGGGGACTCTGGCCCACCGTGCAGCACGGCGCGATGGGCGCCGTCCGCGTCGACGGGATGCCGCTGCATCTCTCGGAGACGGATTGGGAGATCGCCCGGGGCACGCCGCTGCTGGGGCAAGACAATGATCTCGTCTTCGGCGAGTTGTTGGGGATCGAAGCGTCGGAGCGGGCCCAGCTGCATGCGGAGGGTGTGATATGAGCGGTCTGCCCCTCAGCGGCCTCGCGGCCCTGTCCGATCTGCGCGTTGTGGAGCTGCAGTCGGAAGCGGGCGCGTTCGCGGGCAAGCTGCTGGCCGACATGGGGGCGGATGTCGTCACGGTGGAACCACCCGGTGGGGCATCGACGCGCAACATCCCGCCCTTCCTGAACGACGAACCCCACCCCGAGCGCAGCCTGCACTTCTGGCACTACAACCTCAACAAGCGCGCGATCACGCTGGACTGGACGACGCCCGCCGGGCGCGACCTGCTGCTGCGCCTACTGGACGGCGCCGACGCCCTGATCGAGGCCGAGGGTCCCGGCGTGCTGGCGTCGCACGGCCTGCACGATGACACCCTGCGTGCCGACCGCCCCGGCCTGATCCACGTGTCGATGTCGGCCTTTGGTCGCGACGGGCCGCGCGCCGGGGAGGAGGCCACGGACCTGACCCTGCTGGCCGGCGGTGGCCCCGCCTGGAGCTGTGGCTACGACGACCACACGCTGCCGCCCATCGCTGGCGGGGGCTACCAGGGCTACCAGACGGCCTGCCACTTCGCCGTGATGGGCCTGCTCACCGCCGTGCTGCATCGCGACGCCGGCGGTCCCGGGCAGCGCATCGACGTGAACATGCACGCCGCCAGCAACGTCACGACGGAGGCCGCGAGCACGGTCTGGAACGTCGCCGGGGAGACCGTGCAGCGACAGACCGGCCGCCACGCCGCCGTCCTCCCCACGCAGGCGACGATGACCCAGTGCGCCGATGGCCGCTGGGTCAACACCGGTATGCCGCCACGCAGCGGCGCTCAGTTCCAGTCCGTCTTGGACTGGCTGGAGGAGTTGGGCCTGCGCGACGACTTCGCGGAGGCGGCGCTGCTGGAGGAAGCGACCTCCCTGGGCAAGCTCTCCTTCGCGGAGATCCGCGAGGACGACCTGCTGCGCGCGATGTTCTCCGCCGGCCGCAACGCGATCCTGCGCATCGCCGGCGCGATCGGCGCCTATGCGTTCTTTCGCGGCGGCCAAGAACGCGGCTTCCAGTGCGGCATCATCTACTCGCCAGAGGAGATCATGGCCGACCCCCACATCGAAGCGCGCGGCTTCCCCGTTGAGGTCGAGCACCCGGAGGTGGGTCGGCAGATCCGCTACCCCGGCGCACCGTACCGGTTCAGCGCCACCCCCTGGGCCGTGCGCCGGCGGGCGCCGTTGATCGGCGAGGACAACGCGGACGTCTTCGCCGAACTGGGGCTGAGCGACGACGAGATCGAAGCGCTGCGTCGCGCCGGAACCATCGCATGAGCCTCTTCCAGCTCACCCCAGTCAGCGAGGGCGGAGAGCGCTTCGTTGGACTGTGCCGGGAAACCCGCCCGGCGATCGCCGCGCGGGCCGCGGAGGCGGACCAGCAGGGCCGCTTCGTCGCCGGGAGCATCGCGGGCCTGAGTCGCGCCGGCGTGCTGGCCGCGTCCGTGCCGGTCGAGTTCGGGGGTCTGGGCGTGCGCTCGCTCCACGACCTCGCGGCGGGCATGTACGAACTCGCGCAGGGCTGCGCATCCACCGCGATCGCCAGCTGGATGCACGTTGGCGCAGGGCATCAATTCACCGGCGCCTGGCTGGCGCTGCGGGCACGCGGCCAGAACGAGGCCGCCGACCGGCTCGTCCCCTTCCTGCGCGGCGTCGGCGCCGGGGAAGTCGTCTTCGCCATCGCGGGCACGGAGCCCGGCAGCTACGCGACGCACTACCCGCTGACCGAAGCCCGCCCCGTGGACGGGGGCTATCGGATCAACGGCACGAAGATCTTCGCCACCATCTCCCCCGCCGCCACACACATCAACGTGCCGCTCCGCGTCACTCCGGCCGATGCGACCGCCGGACCCGACCGGCGCGGCATCGTCACCATCCCCGTCGACCGGGAGGGCCTCAGCGTGATCGACGACTGGGACGGTCTGGGCATGCGCGGCTCCGGCAGCGGTACCGTGCAACTGCGCGATGTCTTTGTCAGCGATGTGGAACTCGTTCCCGGCGACCCTGTGGGAGTCGAGACCCGCCGCGGCCTGCTCTTCGAGCTCAGCGGTGGAGCCGGACTGAGCACTGCGGCCTTGGGTGTGGCCCGGGCCGCGCGCGACCGCGCGATCGAGATCGCACGAACCCGCGTGCGTGTTCCCGCGACGACGCCCACCGCACATCGCCCCACGATTCAGGTGGCCGTCGCGGAGATGGACCGGGGGCTGCTCGCCGCCACGGGCATGCTGCGCCAGAACCTGCTCGACATCGACCGCGTGCTCACGCTGGAGGCGCCGCAGCGCGCCGAGATCGCGGAACTGCGAGAGGCCGTGGCCGCCACGCGCCTGACCAAGCTGACCGTGGATCGCGCCGCGGCCGAAGTCGTCAATCGCGCCATGAGCATCGCGGGCGGCAGCTCCTTCATCGCCACCAGCGAGCTGGCCCGCGCCTACCGCGATGTCCGCGCCTTCCCGTTCATGGCGCCGCAGGAAGCGGAGATCCAGCAGTACGCGGGCAAAGTCGCGCTGGGGCTGGACCCCACGATTGACCTCTAGCCGGGCGATCTCTGGCTACCGAACGACCTCAAAGATCCACAGATCGATGTCCTCCCCGTCGATCAGGAAATTGTCGCGGAACTCCACGATCACCTCGCCCGTGGGATCCGCGTTCCCCACACGCTCGCCAGCATCGGGTCGAGAATCGACTCTTCGGCATCCCCTCCCCCCTTCGCCCGTGGCCCTTGCGATCTAGAACTCATGTTCTATAGCATACCCCTCCTGCCGACCGCGACCGGTGCATCCGCCGGAAGCGCCATGCGGGAGGAATCATGCCCGTTGCCTGTCTGGTGGTGCCCTCACTGGCGCTCGCTTGCGAGTTGGCCCACCGACCCCAACTCCAGGACCACCCCGTTGTCCTCACGGACGCGGCGGGGCTGCGCGTCGCGGAGCTGACCGCGCCTGCCGCCCAGCGCAACGTGCGGCCCGGCCAGACGTTGCGGGAGGCGACGGCGCTCTGCCCCCGGATCACGATCCTGGAGCCGCACCCGGCCCAGAACCGCCGCTTCGCCGACGCCCTGCGCGACGCGATGGCCAGCGTCAGCCCCATCGTGGAGCAGCCGGAGCCGGGCGCGGTCTGCGCCGACCTGCGCGGGCTGGACCTGCTCTACCCCCAACCCGGCGACGTGGAGCGCGCCATTCTGCAGGCCGCGCCCCCCGCCCCAGCGGCCCGCTTGGGCGTCGCCGATGAGCGCTTCACGGCCTATGTGGCGGCCCGCAGCGCGCAGCAAGGGCAGGCCCACCGAGTTCCCGCCGGACAGAGCGCCGCCTTCCTGGCCGACAAGCCGACTGCCTGGCTCCCCCTCCCCCCCGACGACCAGGAACGCCTGCACCTCTTCGGCATCCACACCATCGGCGCGCTCGCCGAACTGCCCCGGCACGCCGTGGCGGCGCAGTTCGGCCTCGCCGGCGAGACCGCCTGGCTGGCCGCCAGCGGCGCCGACCCCACCCCGGTCGCGCCAGACCCATTCGTGCACACGGCCGTCGTGGAGAGCAGCCGGGCAGAGCCGCCGCTGGTCAGTCGGGAGGCGATCCTGCACAGCACCCAGCAACTCCTGCGCCGGGCGCTGCGACACCCACGCGCCTCCGGCCGCTTCGTGCGACGGCTGCGCCTGCGGCTGGTCATGGAGGAGGACCGGCTGTGGGAGCGCAGCCAGGCGCTGCGGGAGCCGATGAGCGACCGCGACCGTCTCTGGCTGCCGATCCGCTCGGCGCTGGAGCGGGCCGAGCTGGCGGGCCCCGTGGTGGAGCTGGAGCTGGAGCTGGGCGCGCTGACGGCGGAGAGCGGTCGGCAACCGTCGCTCTTCCGCGACGGGGCCCGCCGCCGCGAGCAACTCAATGAGATGGCCCGGCACCTGAAGGCGCAGCACGGGCGCAGCCCGCTCAGCCAGATCGTGCCGCTGGAGCCCTGGTCGCGCATCCCGGAGCGACGCTACGCGCTGATGGACTACGACCCATGAGTCGCCCGGCAGCACAGGCCGCCGCCGCGTCCGGACTGCGCCCGTTGGGGCAGCCGCGCGCGCTCCAAGTCGCGCGCGACGCCAGCGGCCTGCCGGCGCAGGTGCGCTTCCCCGGCGGCGCCACGGTGGCCGTGAGCGCCATCGATCAGATCTGGCGCATCGCCGAGGAGTGGTGGCGGGAGCGACCACTGATGCGCACCTACTACCAGCTGCGCCTGGAGGACGGGCGCCGGCTGACCTGCTTCTACGACGAGACGCTGGCACAACCCAACGGCCCCAGCGCCGACGCAGGTTCGGCTCTGGGCGGGGCCTGGTTCGCGCAGGCGTACTGAGATGGGCACGCGCCCGCATGTCTCCAACCGCCCCGAGGATCATCTGCGCTGGCAACGCTGGCAGGAGCGTCGGGAGGATCTGGAGCAGTGGCTGGAGCCGGACACGCCGCGCTCCATGGCCCCGCGCGAGCCCACCGATCCTCTGTCTGCCAACGTGCTGCAGGGCGTGCCCTACGTGGAGCTGCACCTGCACTCCAATTACTCTCTGCTGGAGGGCGCTTCCAGCATTGACGAGCTGATCTGGACCGCGCAGTCGCAGGGGCATCGGGCGCTGGCCCTGACCGACCACGACGGCATGTTCGGCGCGATGGAGTTCGCCCGCGCCGCCAAGGAGGCGGGGCTGCAACCGATCACCGGCCTGGAGCTCACGCTCGCCTATCCCCCGGACCCGGGGGCTTCAGTCGCCGAGCCGCTGCGCTCGCATCTGACGCTGCTGGCGGAAAATCAGCGTGGCTACGCCAACCTCTGCCGTCTCTCCAGCATCGCCTTTGGGCTGGAGGAAGAGAGCGACGCCGGCAAGCAGGAACGACGCCTGGACCCCTGCCTGCCTATCGACCGGCTGGCCCAGCACAGCGACGGCCTGATCGTGCTCAGCGGCTGCCGGGATGCCCGCATCCCGCGCCTGGCCGAGGCGGGCCGCCTGCGCGACGCCCGGCAGGAGCTGCAACGCCTGATCGGCTGGTTCGGGGCGAAGAACGTCTTCGTGGAGCTGCAGGACAACCTGGTCTTCAACGACCGGCCCCGCAACCACACGCTGGTCGAGCTGGCGGAGGCGGCGGGGGTGGGCGTGGTGGGGACGGGCAACGTGCACTACCACCGTCGTGAGCGACATCGCCTGCAAGACGTGATGGTCGCGATCAAGCATCGCAAGACGTTGGACCAGAGCCACCGCGAACGACGTCCCAACCCCGAGTTCTACCTGCGCGCTCCGGAGCGCCAGGCGCGGCGCTTCGCGCGCTACCACCCGCAGGCGGCGGCCAACTCCGTGCGTATCGCGCAGCGCTGCCGCTTCGACCTGACGCAGGACATGGGCTACCAGCTGCCGGCACCACCGGTGGCGAGCGGCCGCACGCCGCACGAGGAACTCGCAGTCGTCTGCCGCGTGCGCCTGCGCGACAAGTACGGCGGCAGCCCGGAGGAGGAACGTGCCAGCGCCCGGCTGGAGCACGAATTGCGCGTGATCGAGCGGCAGCAGCTGAGCGGGTTCTTCCTGATCTATCACGAGATCTTCACGCTGGCGCACGAGGTAGCCAAGGAGGTGCGCGGCGAGGGCACGGCGCGGGCGCGGGCGGGGCTGCCGCCGGGGCGCGGACGGGGCTCCTCCGTGGCCTCGATCGTCTGCTATCTCATTGGCTTGTCGCACATCGATCCGATCGCGAACAACCTCACGGTCAACCGCTTCCTGAATGAGGAGATGCAGACCCTGCCCGACATTGACCTGGACTTCGCGCGCGACATCCGCGAGCGACTGATCGAGCGGGTACACGCGAAGTGGGGCAAGGAGCACGCGGCGCTCGTCGCGATCTTCCCCACCTACCAGCTGCGCAGTGCGATCCGCGACGTGGGCAAGGCGCTGGGCCTGCCCGGGGCGGAGCTGGATCGCCTGGCCAAGCGCGCCAACCCCCACGACGGCATCGGCCAGCTGCCCGACGAGCTGGCCCGGCACCCGGAGTACGCCGACCGGGTGGAGTCGCGCGGGTGGCGCGACCTGGCGGAGCTGGCGCAGCAGTTGGCCGGCTTCCCGCGGCATCTCTCGCAGCACGTGGGGGGCATCGTGATCTCCTCAGAGCCGCTGATCGACTACGTGCCCTGCCAGCCCGCGGCTTGGCCCAATCGCTACCTGTGTCACTGGGACAAGGACAGCATCGACGACGCGCGCATGGTCAAGATCGACTTCCTGGCGCTGGGCATGCTCTCCATGGTCGAGGAGGCCACGGGGCTGATCGCGGAGCAGGGCGCGCGCCCTGTCGATCTCTCGCGGATCGACTTCGCGGACGCGGAGGTCTACGACGACATCTGCCGCGGCGACACGGTGGGCGTCTTCCAGATCGAGTCACGCGCCCAGATCGCGATGCTGCCCCGCACCCAGCCGCGCAGCCTGGACGACATCACCGTGCAAGTCTCCATCGTGCGGCCGGGGCCGATCGTGGGTGGGGCCGTGAACCCGTACGTGCGCGAGCGCGAGAAGCAGCGCGCGCTGGGCGATCGCTACCGGCCGCCCCACGTGCACGCCTGCGTCGATGCGATCCTGGCCGAGACGCTGGGGGTGGTGCTGTTCCAGGAGCAGGTGGTGGAGGTGGCACGGGCGATGGGCGGCTTCGGCACGGGCGAGGCGGAGCAGTTCCGTCGCGCGATGAGTCGCAAGCGCTCCCTGGAAGCGATGCAGCGCTATGAGGAGAAGTTCATGGACGGGGCGCGGGAACGCGGCGTCCCTCGCGCCACGGCGGAGCGGATGTTCCAGAACCTGCTGGGCTTCGCCGAGTTCGGCTTCCCCAAGAGTCACGGCGCCGCCTTTGGCCTGCTCGCCTATCAATCGACCTGGCTCAAGCACCACCACCCGTCGCCGTTCTACTGCGCGCTGTTCAACAACCAGCCGATGGGCTTCTACCCGCCGCACGTGCTCACCAACGACGCCAAGCGCCACGAGATCGAAGTGCTGCGACCGGACATCAACGCCAGCCACGCCGCCTGCACGGTCGCCCTGCCGCAGGCGGATGGGCTGGGCGCGGTCCGGGTGGGGTTGGGCTATGTGCGCAGCGTGGGGGCGGCCGGCGGGGCCCGCATTGATGCGGAGCGGGCGCGCGGCGGCGACTACCAGTCGTTGTTCGACTTCGTGCAGCGCACGGGGCTGAGTCGTGAGAGCACGCAGAACCTGATTCGGGTCGGCGCCTTCGACGTCTTCGGGCTCAACCGGCGTGAGTTGCTCTGGCAGCTGGGCCTCTTTGGGGAGGGGATGGCGCGGGCCATGCTGCGGCAGTCGGTCGCGACACCGCAGCGGCAGCTGCGCTTGCCGCTGGCCACCGCCCAGGACGAAGTCGCCCTGCCGGACTTCGACGCCTTCCAGCGCATGACGGCCGACTACGCGCTGCTGGCGCTCTCGCCGGACTCGCACCCGATGCAGTTCCTGCGACCGGCGCTGGGGGAGGGCGTGGCTTCCAGCCTGCACCTCAAGTCGTTACGGGCGGGGGAGAGCGTGGAGATTGCGGGGCTGGTGGTCTGCCGGCAGCGACCGCTGACGGCGCGCGGGATCATCTTCCTGCTGCTGGAGGACGAGTTCGGGATGGTCAATGTGCTGGTCGGCCAGGAGCTGGGCGAGCAGCGCAAGGACATCATTCGGACGGCGCCCTTCGTGCGTGTGCGGGGGGTGCTGGAGAAGCGGGCGGGAGAGCAGCGCACGCTGGTCGCGGCGGAGATCCGTGAAGTCGTGCCGTCGGAGGTCTTCCAGACGCCGGCGGGGAAGTCGTGGGGCTGACGTCGCGGCGCTCGGCATCGCGAACCCCACACTCCGCGATGACCTGCCCGCCGATTCAGGAATGCCGTACCGACGGTGGCGTGAACATCGCGTACAGGACGCTCGGGGAGCGGGGCCGACGGTCGTCATCGTGGAGGCCGTCACCGGGACGCCTACCGCGCTGGAATAAGCAACGCCGGTGCCGGGCAGGGCGCCACGGTCGTCCAGGTCGAGCAGCGGATCGCGGGTGACGCGGTCGCCTCGCTGCTGAGCAACGCTCGACATGGCGCCTAGCGCCGGGCTTCTTTCCTCGTAGGCCGCGTTGCAAGCGAACGGGCCGTCCGAAGGGGCGGTCCATTCGCTTGCTGCGTCGGATGCCGCAGAGCCACGGATTCTCACCGCCTCGCTCAGCCGGGGCATATGATGGCCCCGGCGGCTCTGGACGGGATCAATCATGTCCTCCACTCGATGGCTCCGTGCGACCATGGTCAGCCTGATCTTGGGGCTTCTCGTGGCGCTGGGCGGGGTCGCGCCGCCGGTGGCGCATGCGGCCAGCTTCACCGTGGACAGCACGACCGACGCGACCGACGCCAGCCCCGGTGATGGCCTCTGCGCCAGCGCCGCCGGCGACTGCACGTTGCGCGCGGCCGTGCAGGAAGCGAATGCCCTGGCGGGCGCGGATGCGATCACGCTGCCCGCCGGCACGTACACGTTGACGATTCCGCCGACGGGCGTGAACGGCGTCGAGACTGGTGACCTCAACATCACCGATGACCTGACGATCAGCGGCGGCGGCTTGCGGCAACTGCCCAGCACGATCGTGGATGGCAACGCGTTGGACCGGGCCTTCGACATTGATGACCCGGTCTCCGTGAGCATGACGCTCTTCGTGATCCAGAACGGGGCCGCCCGCGACGGCGGCGCGATCAAACTGACGCAGGGGGCGCTGACGCTGACGCAGATGCGCCTGCACGACAGCGTCGCGACCGGCACCGGCATCCCCAACGGCGGGGCGATCGCCGCTTTCGGCGACTCGGTCGTAACGATCGACGACTCGGTCCTGTCCGGGAATCGCGCCGACAGCTCCGGCGGGGCGATCTGGAACGAGGGGACGCTGAGTCTGACCGACACGATCGTGACGACCAACAGCGCGGGTCTGGACGGCGGCGGCCTGCGCAACGGCGGCCTGACGACGCTGCTGAACAGCAGCATCGTCAGTAACACGGCCGAGGGCGGGGCCGTGGGTGGGGGCGGGGTCTACAACACCAGCGGCGCCACGCTGGCCCTGACGGAGTCCTCGATCAGCCTCAACAACGCCAGTGCCGCGGACGGGGGCGGCCTGCGAAACAACGGCCAGGCCACCCTGACCGACTCCAGCGTGTTCCTAAATACGACGCCGTCCGGCAACGGGGCCGGGATCCACAACGTGGGCCTGCTGACCGTCAGCGGATCGACGATCTCCGGCAACGTCGCCTCGGGCGACGGCGGCGGCTTGCTGGTCGCCAGTGGCGAAGAGGCGACGGCGAGCCTGACGAACAGCACGATCAGCGGCAACCAAGCGGGCGACGACGGCGGCGGCATTCAAACCGCCAGCGGGGCGACCATGACGCTGGTGCATGTGACCCTGGCGCTCAACGTCGCAGCCGACAACGGCGGCGGAGTCAACGTCGTCACGAACACGACGGTGAGCGTGCAGGGCACGGTTCTGGACGCCAACACGGGCGCCAACTGCAGCGGCGCGCCCGCGTCGAACGACCACAACCTGGACAGCGACGGTAGCTGCGGCTTGGGCGGGGCCAGCGACCAGAACAACGTCGATCCGCTGCTGGAGCCGCTGGCGCTCAACGGTGGGCCCACACAAACGCACGCGCTGCCGGCCGGATCGCCGGCGGTCAACACCGCCAACCCCGCCGACCACCCGCCGCGAGACCAACGCGGCGTCCTGCGTCCGGCGGCGACGCCCGACATTGGCGCGTTCGAGCGCAGCATCGTGGACCTGGACGTGACGATTGAGGCGCTGCCGCCCGGGCTTATCGACTTGGGGATCCTCGCCCTGGAGCTCCAGGTGGGGAACCAGGGTCCTGACGACGCGCAGCGGGTGGTGCTGCGCGCGGAGGTTCCGGACGGCGTCGAACTGGACAACGCCGGTCCCGGCTGCTCGGTGGGGCAGGGGCTCCTGCGCTGCGCGCTGGACGATCTGCCGGCGGGCGCGAGCGCGACGACGGTCGTGCTCTCGCTGAACCTGCTGGAGCCGGGCGCGTTCGACTTCACGTTCACGCTGACGGCGGCAAACAGCGAGGCAACGCCGGACAACAACCGCCTGGCGATTCAGATTTCGGCCTCGGTGGTCGCCCGCGCGATCCCGCTGCTTCCGGGCTGGAACCTTGTGCCGTGGTTCGGGCCCGAGACGCCGGTGCGGGACGCGTTCACCGGCATCGGAGACGCGCTGTCGGCGGCGTTCACGTGGAACGCAGCCGCAGAGCGCTTCCGCGCCTTCAACCCGCAGCTTCCCGACGCCGTCAACAGCCTCGATCGGCTGCCGACGGGCGTCGCGATCTGGATCCTGATCAGCGGTGAGGAAGCGATCCGCTGGGAGCAGCCGGACGGAGTTCTGCCGACACGGCTATCGCTGGTGGCCGGGTTCAACCTGGTGGTGTGGGGCGGCGGCGACGGCGTGCTGATCGCCGACGGCCTGGGAGCGGCGCTCGCGGGCGCGGAGAGCGTCTCCGCTTGGGACGCGAGCACGCAGGGCTTCGTCACGTTCCGGCCAGCGTTGCCAACACAGCTCAACGCGCTGGAGTCGTTCGTTCATGGTCTGCCGTTCTGGATTGAGGTGGCGTCGCCCGTGATTTGGAGCCAGCCCAGTCCTTGATGCGCAAGGGCCGCTGAACTGCGCGGCCTGACGTGCACGAGAAGGGTGGGTCGGGCCGAGCAGGGAGTGCTTGGCGTACGGACTGGGGGGCGGATTCCCAACGTTCAGGGGCGATCCATGGTGTGCACCGAACCGAACGTCGTGAAGAGCGGGGCGCATCCATTGTCACTGGCAGGCACAGGTGTGCACGAGTGTGCACGAGTGTGCACGAGTGTGCATGACTCGGTAAGCAGGGCTGTCGAGGCAGGAGAGCCACAGCCCGGATGCCTTTTGGATCGCGTATAGCGGTCACTTGATGACACTATAGCGTACTCAGTGGGGATGCGCTAGTTAAATATTCGCGGGCCGACACTCGTATCGATGGGGTTGCGGCGCAGCTCCCAGAAGGTGGAGGTGACCTCCGGCGCGAGCCGGGCGATCTCGCGGTCGATCTGGCCGATCAGGTGCTCCGCCTGGTCGACCGTGAGGTCTTGGCCAATCTGGAGTTCACCGGTGACGAGCACGCTGCGGGCGCCGAGCTGCATGGTCAGGAGCCGAAGCACGGTCTCCACCTCATCGAAATCGAGCGCGATGCGGCGCAGCTTGTCGCGCAGCTCCGGTGAGGCCGCGGCGCCAAGGAGGAGACCGCGCGCCTGCGCGCCCACGACGACGGCGACGATCACCAGCAAGACGCCGATCAGGATCGAGGCGACGCCGTCGGGGGTCTCATCTTTGGCGATCTCCGCGACGGCGAGTCCGACGGCGGCGAGGAGGAGGCCGAGGAGCGCGGCGCTGTCCTCCCAGAAGACGGTTTTGAGGGTCATGTCGGGTGACTCGCGCAGGAAGCGCAGCACCGACCACCCCTGTGCCCGCGCGCTCCGGAGCAGCAGCCGAATCGCGATGACGAGCGAGATCGCCTCGAAGACGAATGCGCCGCCGAGCACGCCGAAGGCGAGCCCCAGCTCCGCGAACGTGCGCTCGTGGAACTCGCCCGGATCGATCACGGTGCGAATGCCCTGGAAGAGGGAGAAGGTTGCGCCGGCGACGAAGATGAAGATCGCGGCGAGGAAGCTCCAGAAGAAGGCCTCTTTGCCGTAGCCGTGCGGGTGGTCGTCGTCGGGCTTGGTCTGGGCGCGCTTGATGCCGACCAGCAGGAAGACCTGGTTGGTGGTGTCGGCGATGGAGTGGCCGCCCTCGGCGAACATCGCGCCGGATCCGGTGACGGCGCCGGCGGTGAGCTTGCCGACGGCGATCGCGGCGTTGGCGGTCAGCGCCGCCAAGACCGCACTGCGGCTCTCTTCGCCCGCCATGGTCCCCCCGATCAGCCGGCGCTCAGCCCGCGGATTCTTCCTCAGCCTTGAGTGCGAAGTCGAGCAGGACGAGCCAGGCGTCGAGCTTCTGCGGGTACTCCTCCTCGCAGAGCGCGGCGCGGTCGTCGGAGAGGGTACCTGCTTCGACCAGGTCGGCGTGGCCGCCGGGATTGGAGCCGTAGACCAGGCAGGAGATGGAGAAGAAGCGCTGCTGATCGAGCGAGTGCTCGTCGGCGAAGTCCAGCTCGCTGAGATCGGTGATTTCGCTGCCGGAGAGGAAGAAGGACTGGGCGGCGTTGAGCACGGCCTGGTCGCCGCCATCGAAGCTTTCGATCAGGACGATCGTGGCGAGGTCGTCAACGGCGTCCTCTTCCTTGCCCGTGGTGGGCAGCTCCAGGACGTGGATCAGGGCATGGCCGACCTCATGGAAGAAGATGAAGATGTTGGCGTCCAGCGCCCGCGCGAAGGCGTCGTCGTCGTCCAGGCCGGCGTTGGCGAACTGGGTCTGGATGAAGTCGAAGAGCTCGTAGCACATCGTGATGGCTCGCAGCTCGGGGTCGTAGAAGGCGTTGATCAGGCCGCACTCGGCGAAGGTGATAGGGAGATCCGCGGGCAAGCCCACAGTGTCATTGAGGGCTTGTGTGACGACGGTGAAGTCTTCGGTCGCCAGGAGTCGCTCGGCCAGGGGACGCAGGGCGTCGGATTCGGGCTCGATGAAGCCGAGCACGAAGTCGCCTTCATCGACGAGCAGGTAGTCCTCATCCGGGATGTCGTTGAGGGCCTCCTCCTCGTCGCCTTCGAAGAGGAGCAACACGGACCAGGCGTCGAGCTTGTCCTGGTACTCCTGCACGCAAAGCGAGGCGCGGTCCTCACTGAGGATGCCTAGCTCCAGCAACTGCGGATTGCCGTCCGGGTTGCGGCCGAAGACGAGGCAGCTGATGCCGAAGAAGCGCTGTTGATCGAGGGAATGTTCGTCGGCGAAGTCCAGCTCGCTGAGGTCGGTGACCTGGGCGCCGGAGAGGAAGAAGGATTGGGCGGCGTTGAGTACGGTCGTTTCGCCGCCGGGGAAGCTCTCCATGACGAGGATCGAGGCGAGCTCGTCGACGGCGTCCTCTTCGCGCCCGGTGGTCGGCAGCTGGAGGACGTTGATGAGGGCGTGGCCGACTTCGTGGTTGAGGATGAAGACCGTGGAGTCGAGCCCGCGTCCGAAGGCGACCTGCGGGTCCTCCTCGATCTGGGAGAAGTTTTGCACCAGCCACTCGACGAGCTCGTAGCAGACCGCGATCGAGACGGACTCGGGGTCGTAGAAGGCGTTGATGGTACCGCACTCCTGAAACACGACATCGATGTTGCGCGGGAGCAGGAGCTGGTTGTTCAGGGCGGTGATGACGGTCTCGAAGACGCCGCTTTCGATCAGGGCCTCGGCCAGGGGCCGGTAGGCCTCAGAGGGCTCGGCGAAGCCGAGGACGAAGTCGCCGTCGTCGCTGTCGGTCAGCTCGCCCACAACGCCAGCGTCGGCGCTCTGTTGGCCGTCTTCTTCTTGCGCCTGGTCCTGCGCCGGCTCGTCGCCGTCGTTGACGGGTAGCTCCGCTTCCTCGGCCTGCTGCTCCGCCTGGGACTGTTCGTCTTCGGCTTGGGCGGGCGCAGAGGTAGCGGAATCTGATTGCACTTGCGCGTCCTCGTCGTCACCGCCGCAGGCGACCAGCAGCGCCGCGATACCGAACACGAAGAGCAGCGCGAGCCGGGATCCGGCGAGTCGGAATCGGGAGGGGGCCATGCAGTGCGGTAGCGACGACGGCATGTGGATTCCTATCTCGATCGGGCCGCCGAGACGGCGAGGCGATATGGCTCATACGCCAACGCGCCGTCGATTTCCGCAATAGCAATCGCCAATGCGTGCGCATCGCCGAGGGAGATCGCGCGCCCGGATGGGAACCAACGCCACACGCGGCGCGTCAACTCTGCAACACCGGACACCCCGCCGACACAAACGCAGGCGGGGCCCGAAGGAGGATGAGATGACGCGCATACGAGCGATCCGACGGCGAATCCCACTGGGAGCGCGGGGCTTCCCGCTCCGGCTGCTGATCCCCCTGCTTGCCCTCGCGACGCTGATCCCAGCGCCCCTGGCGGCCCAGATCGCGATTGATGAGCCGCCGCCGATCTTCATCGACGGAGCGCGGCTGGACAGCCTCAACGTGGACCTCCAGGTCCAAGACGGCGCGGCCGTGGCGCTGTACCGGCTGGACCTCAGCAACCCCGGCGATGTGCTCGCCGAGGGCCGCATCGTCGTGCCGGTGCCGCCGGGCAGCGCGGTCAGCGACCTGGTGCTCTCGGGCGGGCCGGAGACGCTGGAGGGGCGCATTCTGGATTCGGGGGACGCGGCCCGCATCTACGAGGACATCGTGCGGCGGTTGATCGATCCGGCGCTGCTGCAGTCGATCAGCGACACGCTGTACGAAGTGCGCGCCTTCCCGGTGCCGCCGGGCGAAGAGCGCAGCGTCAGCTTCAGCGTGATCACGCCGCTGACCGCCGAGGGGGACCAGGTGCTGGTCTCCGTGCCATGGTCGCGCATGTCACCACGGCCCGCCGGTGCGGTCGTCAACATTGATGTCGATGTGTCCTGGGAGGTCCGCGCGGCGGTCGCGCCGACGTACTCGCTGGCCTCGCTGCGCGACTCGGACGGCAACCTGGCGCTGAGCTGGGAGTCGGACGAGACGTGGTCGCCCGCGACGGACTTCACGCTCTACCTCAGCGGCGGCGAGGGCCTGCTGAGCACGCAGCTCCTGACGTACCGGCCCGTGGACGAGGATGGCTACTTCGCGCTGCTGTTCGCGCCGGAGACGCAGCCCACGGCCCGTATTGACCGGGACGTGATCGTGGTCATGGATGTCTCCGGCTCCATGGAGGGCGACAAGCTCGCCCAGGCGAAGGACGCCGCCCAGTTCATTCTGGAGCGGCTGGGCGAGGGCGACCGCTTCGGCATTGTCAGCTTCTCTCGCAGCGTGACCGTGTTCGGGGAAGGGCTGGAGCGCGCCGCCGAGGCCGAGGCCGGCATCGCGCACGTGGATGCGCTGCTGGCCGGCGGCGGCACGAACATCGCAGGGGCGCTGGGCACGGCGCTGGAGCTGGCGGGGGGCGAGCGCCCGACGACCGTGGTCTTCCTGACGGACGGGCTGGCGACGGTGGGCCCGGAGGATGCGGAGTCGATCCTGGCGATCGCCCAGGGCAGCGCCGAGTCGCGCACGCAGATGTTCACGTTCGGCGTGGGCTTCGATGTGGACACGATCCTTCTGGACGCGCTGGCCCGCGACTTCCTGGGCAGCAGCCACTACGTGACGCCGGACGAACGCATCGACGCGGAAGTCGGGCGGCTGTTCGAGCGCATCGCGACGCCGGTCCTGACCGACGTGCAGGTGAGCTTCGACGGGGGCGACGTCTCGAACCTGGGCCCGGAACGACTGACGGGCATCTTCGCGGGCACGCAGGTGCTGCTGACCGGTCGCTACGGCCGGGCCGGCGACGCCACGGTGACCGTGCGCGGCGAAACGGCGGCCGGCCCGGAGTCGTTCCGCTACGAGGTGACGTTCCCGGAGCGCGACTTCGCCGACCCCACAGTGGCGCAGCTGTGGGCGCAGCAGCGTGTGGCCGATCTGTTGACCGAGCTGCGGATTGAGGGGGCGCGGGACTCGCTGATCGCGGAGATCGTGGCCATCGCGACGCGCTTCGGGATCGTGACGCCGTTCACGTCGTACCTGGCTGAAGAGCCGGAGCTGGCCTTCTCGGAGGAGGAGGCCGAGGACGCCGTCGCCGACCAGGCGGCGGCCGCACCGGCCAGCGGCGAGCAGGCCGTGGAGTCCGCCAGCGACGTGGAAGCGTTGCGTGATGTCGACCTGAGGCTCGGGGCCGAGCTGGTGCGCGTCGTAGGCGACCGCAGCTTCATCTTCTCGAACGGGGCCTGGACGGAGACCGGCTACGACGGAGAGGGCGTCGAGGAACATCTCGTGGGCTCGGAGGAGTTCGCGCGGCTGCTGGCCGCCGATCCGGGACTGGCGGCGGTGGCGACGCTGGGGCCGGTGGTGATCGCCCGCGTCGACGGCAGCTTCGTCAGCATCCGCTGGCCGGGTGCGGACGAGGTTGGGGAGATCGTCGTGCCAGACTCGATCGGCGCCGGCGTCGTGAGCGACCCGACCGACGATGACACGGGCGACGACGGCGGATCGACTGACGACGCGGCCGATGACGACGCCGCCGATGACGACGGGCGGACCGAGGCCGACGACGACGCCGCAGCGGACCCGGACAGCGACGACAGGGACGACGGTGCGAACGGGGATGCGGACGCCGATCCGGACCCGGATGCCGACGACGCCACCGATGCGGGTGACGATCGGGACGACCCACCGCCGGGGCCGGCGACGCTGGAGTCGGACCGTGGCGGCGGGCTCTCGACCGGCGCTTGGGCCGGGATCGTGGCGGCGCTGATCGGGGGACTGATCGCGGTAGGCGCGGGCCTGCGTCTGGGCAGGCAACGATCGAGCTGAGCCCAGGGTCGTGCGACCGTATGGGGTTGACTTTTGGGGGGCTCGCCGCGGGGCGGGCCCCCTGCGCGTGCGGCGTTAGGGGACTGTTGAGAAGACGGCGCGGTAGAGCTGGACGGCACGCGCCGCCGGCTCCCCTTGGCCCAGGTAGCCGTCATCCAGGCGCAGCTCGAAGTGCAGGTGAATCTCGCTGCCAGCTTCGCGCAGGGAGCCGGGCGTGCCGGACTCGCCGACGAAGCCCAGCACGTCGCCCGCGGCCACCGGCGCTCCCTCGGCAATGCCCTCGGCGATGCCGCTGAGATGCGCGTATCGGGCGACGACGCCGTCGCCGTGCTGCACCCAGATCTGGCGACCGCGGAAGGTGTCCAGATCGTCCGGGCCGGTGAAGCCGCGGGCCTCCATCGCGAAGTAGGCGTCGGTGGTGAGGTCGTCGTAGTTCCAGTCGGCGCGGATCACGCGTCCCTCGCCGACCGCCAGGACCGGGGTGCCCAGTTCGATCGAGGCGCAGGCCCAGCCGGGGTAGAAGTCGACACCCTCATGGATGCCATTGCGATAGGCGCGCGGGGCGCCAGGCAGCTGGCCCGCGAAGTCGGGGAAGCATGCGCCGGCGATGGGCATGCTGAGCGGCCCAATCGCCAGGATCGCGTCATCGATGGGGGCCGGCGCCGGGTCTGGTTCGGGCTGGGGCTGATCGGCGACCGCTTGTGCATCGGCGTCGGGCGGTGCTGTGGAATCCTCGGCCGCATCCGTATCGGTGGATGCGTCCGCTTGGGGCGGGTCGCGGGTTGGATCCGCCTGGGCCTGGGACGGGGACGGGTCTTGGTCCGGCCGCGTCTGCGCCGACTGCGACTGCACCTCCGAGGCCGATTCGTCGTCGACGGCCTCGTCCTCAGCGGGGGCCGGTTGCTCCGTCTCGGTTGGGGGGGGCGCCTCGGTCGTTGTGGCCGTCTCAGTGGCGGCAAGCGTGCTCTGGGCGTCGGGGGGAGGGGCGCCAGCATCGGCGAGCAGCGCCAGCGTCGCGCCGATGGCGGCGGCGGCGAGCACGAGGACGCCGATCACGAGCCAGCGAAGGTCGCGGGAGATCGGGAACGCCTCCACCGGCGGATCGCTGATGTCCGTGCCGGTCTGCGCTTCGGATTGGTCGTCGGTCATCGGCCCGCTCGCGTCGCCGCCCACCCATCGAGAGCCTATCGCGTTCGGCCGGCTGGAAGGCGCGGAGCGCAGAGCGATCTCGGGATGGTGAGCGACGGTAGAGTCGGAGCGAGTGAAGGGGGTGTCCGCTGGATCGTCGAATCGCGACCACGCCAACGTGGCTGCTGGGCCCAGGGGTGCTAGGCGCAGGGGTGCTAGGCACGCTGATACTGGGCGCCGTCCTGCTCGCCGGCTGCACGACGGGCGGGGAGCGCCCCGTGAACGATGAAACTCGGGTGACGGCCAGCGATGTGGATCAGGCGCTCGCGTCGGAGGAGGCCTCCGCAGCGGCTGCCGCGGACACGCCTGCCACGACTGGGGGCGCCCCGACTGAGGTCGCCCCGAGCGGGGCCGCAGCGGACAGCGAGGAAGCCGTGGCGGTGGAGGCGCCCGTGGCTGACGAGCCCGAAGAGTCGGAGAAGCCCGAGGAGCCCGAGCCGGTCGCGGACGAAGTGGTGGCGACGCCGGAGCCACCGCCGACCAGCGTTGACCTGCGCATCGCGGATGCGAGCGAACGTGAGGCCGTCGCGTCTGCGCTGGAGGGGGCGGGGTTCGCGCTGCTGGCGGATGGTGCGCCCACCTCAAACGCGGATGGGGACGCCAATGGGGACGGCGGTGTGATCGTGAGCGACGCGCCGCTGCCTGCGCAGGAAGCCATCAACGTGCGACCGTGGGTGGTGGTGGCGCACCAGCGCCAAGATGTGCTGGCGCTGAGCAGGCAGCAGGTGGAGTCGGCGCTGAGTGGCAGCGTCGTGGACTGGTCTTCGTTTGGCGGCGTGGAGCAAGCGCTGCGCGTCTTCCTGCCCGAGGGCGAATCGGCGCAGGTGCGAAACGGCCTGGGGCTGGCGGCCCTGGTGGCGATCGAGCTTCCGTTGCGCGATGTCGTGGCCGCGGTCCGCGGGACGCCGGGCGCGCTGGCCCTGCTGCCGCCGGCGGCGCTGCAACCGGGCCTGCTGCCGATCGTGGTGGACGGCTACGATCCGCTGCGGGATCCCGACGCCGACAACCCGCTCTGGCTGCGGCGCTGGCTGCGCGCGCCCGATGGCCCAACTCGGCAGGCGCTGATCGACGCGCTGGGCTGGGCGGCCCGCCCCGCCGACAATCCCCTGGGGCTTCTGGCGACCGGGGATTTCATTCCCGCCCGCTGCGTCGTCGATTCGGTGCATCGCTTCGGCAACCACGACTTCAACTCGATCTTCGCGGGCGTCGGCGACGCCTTGCGCGCGGCGGACGTGACTGTTGTCTCGATGGAGGTCGCCATCGTGCCGGAGGCGAACGTGTCGCCCTGCCTGGAGACGTTCATCCTCAGCGGTCCGATCGCAGCCGTGCCGGCGCTGGCCGCGGCCGGGGTCGATGCGCTCACACTGGCCGGCAACCACTCGGCGGATTGCTACTTCGGTTGCGGGCGGGCCGTTGCGATCCAGCACACGATCGAGACCCTGGATGAGGCCGGCATCGCGCATACCGGTACAGGCGAGAACCTGACGGCGGCGCGGCGCCCGGTCCTGATCGAACGCGACGGTGTGCGTCTGGCGATCCTGTCCTACGAGCTGCAAGCGGCCTACTACTTCGCGACGGCCGACGCGCCCGGCGTGGCCGCGTTTTCGGAAGCGAACCTCCGCGAGGATGTCGCCGCCGCGCTCGCGATCGCGGACCACGTCATCGTCGCTTTTAGCGCCGGCGAGGAGTACGTGCAGACGACGTTGCCGCTGCAAGACGCCGCCGTGCGTGTCGCCTTTGAGGCCGGTGCGTCGTTGGTGATCGGGAACCACCCGCACACGGTGCAGCCGCTGATCGAGCAGGAGGGACGGGTCGCCGCATTCGCGCTGGGCAACTTCGTCTTCGACCAAGACTGGTCCCGGCAGACCACCCAGAGCGTGATTCTGGAGGCCGGTTTCAACGCCGAACGACTGCTGGGCTACCGCGTCCGCCCGTCGGTGATCCGCTTCAACTATCAGCCGGAGTTGGTCGATCCGGCGGGGGCGGAAGGCGTCCAGATCTTGACCCGGCTGTGGGGTGCGACGGACGCCTGGAACGCTCGCCAGGGCTCGTGATGTGAAGAGCGCCCAGGCGACAGACTACGCGCCAGGCGACAGACTACGCGGGACGTAACGCGTAATGTAAGGGCTGTTCACCCAGCCTCGACACAAAGAGCAATGACCAGGATCTTCGATGCCCACACGCACCGACATCCGCAACGTGGCGATCATCGCGCACGTCGACCATGGCAAGACGACGCTCGTCGATGCCATGCTGCAACAATCCGGCGCCCTCGCGGAGCGACGGGAAGTCACCGAGCGGGTGATGGACTCGATGGATCAGGAGCGCGAACGCGGGATCACGATCCTGGCGAAGAACACGTCCGTCGAATACGAGGGCGTCAAGATCAACATCATCGACACGCCCGGCCACGCCGACTTTGGCGGTGAGGTGGAGCGCGGCCTGACGATGGTGGACGGCGTGCTCTTGCTGGTGGACGCGGCGGAGGGGCCGTTGCCGCAGACGCGCTTCGTGCTGCGCAAAGCATTGGACGGCGGCCTGCCGGTGATCGTGGTGATCAACAAGATCGACCGGGGCGACGCGCGCCCCAGCGAGGTGCTGGAGGAAGTCTTCGAGCTGTTCTTCGACCTGGATGCATCGGAGACGCAGATTGAGTTCCCGGTGATCTACACGAACGCTCGGGCCGGGACCGCGACGCGTGACCTGGCGCAGCCGGGGACCGATCTGACGCCACTCTTCGACCTGCTGCTGGAGACCGTGCCCGCCCCTACCTACGACGTTGGCCACCCGCTGCAGGCGCAGGTGGCGAACTTGGACGCCTCTCCGTACGTGGGCCGGCTGGCGCTTTGCCGGGTCTACCAGGGCACGATTCGCAAGGGTGACACCGTGGCGCGCTGGCGAGTGGGCGAGGGCTGGGATGATGCGCAAGAGCCGGAGCGCGTGAAGATCACGGAGCTGTACGTGACGCGCGGGCTGGAGCGGATTGATACGGCGGAGGCGGGACCGGGCGAGATCATTGCGCTGGCGGGGATCGCGGACATCATGATCGGCGAGACGCTGATGGAGATCGAGGATCAGCGGCCGCTGCCGGCGATCCGCGTCGACGAGCCGACGCTGGCGATGACGATCGGCGTCAACACTTCGCCGCTGGCCGGTCAGGACGGCACGGAGTTGACCGGTCGCTTGATGCAAAACCGGCTGGAGTCGGAAGCGGTTGGCAACGTATCGATCCGGATCCTGCCGGCGGACCGGCCGGATACGTGGACGGTGCGCGGTCGGGGCGAGCTGCAACTGGCGATCCTGGTGGAGTCGATGCGGCGCGAGGGCTTTGAGCTGACCGTGGGGAAGCCGGAAGTCGTCACGCGGGAAGTCGACGGCAAGCTACAGGAGCCGGTGGAGCGCCTCTCCGTGGACGTGCCAGAGGAGCACATGGGCGTGGTGACTCAGCTGCTGGCCCCGCGCAAGGGTCGGATGGAGCGGATGGTCAACCACGGCACGGGCCGCGTCCGGATCGACTTCGTGGTGCCGTCGCGCGGGCTGATCGGCTTTCACACGGCCTTTCTCACGGAGACGCGCGGCACGGGCGTGCTGCACCACGTCTTCGACGGTTACGAGCCGTGGTTTGGTGAGCTTCGGGCGCGGCCCACGGGCAGCCTGGTGGCGGACCGCATGGGCGTGAGCAACTCCTACGCGCTGATGAGCCTGCAGGAGCGCGGCGCGCTCTTCCTGGGTCCCGGCGTTGATGTGTACGAGGGCATGATCATTGGCGAGAATCCGCGTCGGGAGGACATGAACGTCAACCCGACGAAAGAGAAGAAGCAGTCCAACGTGCGCTCCTCCACCAAGGACTTCACGGTGTCATTGCACACGCCCCGCAGCCTCTCGCTGGAGCAGGCGCTGGAGTTCGTCTCTGAGGACGAGTGCCTGGAAGTCACGCCCAGCCACGTGCGATTGCGCAAGGTGGTGCTGCGACAGATGGACCGCGCGCGGCAAAAGGACAAGGCGGGGGTTCGCTAGCCTCCTGCGATTTGCGTAGCCTCCACTATGTCGGTAGGTTAAGTCGTCTTAACTCACAGACGCAGTGTGAAGGACTGCTGTCCGATGCCGCTGCTCCCGCTCCTCCCTCATCGGGACGCCTCTCCACCCCGACTGCGCGTTCTGCTACTCATCGCGCTCGCCGTGACGGCGCTCATCGCGTCCGCCTGTGGCGGCGATGACGAATCCGATGACAATTCCGATGGCGGTTCCCTCACGGTCTATTCCGGCCGTGCGGAGGAGCTAGTTGGGCCATTGTTCGCGCAGTTCGAATCCGACTCGGGTATCGATCTCCGCGTTCGCTACGGAGGGACCTCCGCGCTGGCGGCCGCGATTCTGGAGGAGGGCGATCGCTCGCCGGCCGATGTGTTCTTGGCCCAGGACGCGGGCGCGCTGGGCGCGCTGGAGGCGGCGGGCGCCTTCCGGGTGCTGCCGTCCGATCTGCTGGAGCGAGTGGAGGCGCGGGTGCGTTCCACTTCCGGCGCCTGGGTGGGGGTCTCCGGGCGCGCACGGGTCCTGGTCTATTCCACCGAGCGGGTGAGCGCGGCGGAGCTGCCGGCATCGATCTTCGATCTCACGCAGCCGGTCTGGCGGGGCCGCGTGGGCTGGGCGCCGACGAACGGATCGTTCCAGTCGTTCGTGACGGCGATGCGCGTGATCCACGGCGACGAGACGACCGAGGAGTGGCTGCGCGCGATGCTGGCGAACGACGTGAAGGAATTCTCTGGCAACTCCCCCCAGGTGCAGGCCGTCGCGGACGGTGAGATCGATATTGGGCTCGTGAACCACTACTACCTGTGGCGCTTCCGTGCGGAGGACCCGGCGATTCCCGTCGACAACCTCTACACCGACGCGGGCGGCGCGGGCGGGTTGCTGAATGTGGCGGGCGTGGGTGTGCTGGCGGCGTCGGACCGGACTGCCGCGGCGGAGCGATTCGTGGACTACCTGCTGTCGCCCGCGGCTCAGCAGTACTTCGCCGCGTCCCAGGAAGACGATGGCTTCGAGTACCCGCTGATCGAGGGCGTGACGCCGAACGTCGCTCTGCCAACGCTGGAGTCGCTGCAAACGCCCGACCTGGACCTCAACGATTTGACCGACCTGGAGGGCACGCTCGATCTGCTGCGCAAGGCGGGCGCTCTGCCGTGATGGGGAGCGCCGGTTGGGCGATCAGGAGTCCTCAGGCGGCCAGCGCAGGCTGACCGTGGTCCCTTCGCCGAGGACCGAGTGCACGGAGACCTCGGCGCCCTGAGCTTGCGCCAGCTTCTGCACGATGGCCAGGCCCAGGCCGCTGCCGCCAGTCGCGCGGGCGCGTGAGGGGTCGGCCCGGTAGAAGCGATCGAAGAGGTGCGGCAGGTGCTGCGGCGCGATGCCCTCGCCGGTATCGGCGACGGCGAGCGTGAGCGCGCGGTCGTGGGAGTGGACGCGAACCTCGACGGCGCCGCCCTGAGGCGTGTGGCGCAGTGCGTTGCCGATCAGGTTGCCGATGATCTGCCGCGTTCGGGTGGGGTCGAGGCGCTGATCGCCGACGGGCTCCCCGACCGCGGTCAGGCCGACGCCCGCCGCCTCAGCCTGCGCCTGATGCCCGGTCACGACCTGGACCGCCAATGCGTCCAGGTCGACGGCCTCCAGGTGCAGTCGCAGGTGCCCGGCCTCCGCCAGGGAGAGCGTCTGCAAGTCGTCGACAAGTTGTTGGAGATGCAGCGCCTCCTCGTGCACGCTGGCGATCACGGCGGGGGTCGGCTGCATGAGGCCGTCCTGGATGGCTTCCAGAAATCCCCGAATGTTGGAGAGCGGGGTGCGCAACTCGTGGGCGATGTCGCTGGTCAGCGTGCGCCGCTCCTGCTCGCTCGCCTCTAGCGACGCCGCCATGGAGTTGAAGGCATGCGCGAGACGGCCCAGTTCGTCATCCCCGACGGTTGCCACGCGCTCGTCGAGCTTGCCGGATTCCATGCGCCGTGCGGCGCGGGTGAGATCGCCGACGGGGCGCAGGATGCGCTGCGAGCCCAGCACCGTGACGACGAGGACGACGACGAGGACGGCGAGCACCGCGACGATGATGCGCAGGTCCGTGCCACTTGGCAGCGTGATGCCGCCGCCGGTGGCGGCGTCGCCCAGGTAGAGCAGGGCGGGCGGGGCGGGATCGGTCAGGCATGCGATCTCTTCGAACTCCCCGTCTTCGTCCTCGACGACGAAGACGATGTCCTCGAGCGCTTCGTCCTCGAACGGCACACAGGGCCCGAACGGGTCGAACGGATTGCGCGCGTCGATGGAGTCGATCGCGCGGGCCGGGAGCGCGACGGCCAGCGCGGGAGCGGGAGGACCGTGCCCGCGCACGGCGGTATCCGCGATGACCGCGCCGCCGGGCGTGGTCAGGGCGATGCGGGTCTCGAACTCATCGGCGAGATCGTCCAGGAGGAAGTCGACCTCGCTCCAATCGGGCTCCGTCGCGGCGGGCAAGGTGGTGCTGAACGCGGAGTACGCGGACGACCCGGAGAGCGCCCGCGCGCTGGCCGCGTCGATCTGCCCGGAGGCGAAACGACTGGGGCTGCGAACGGTGATCTATCCGCTGGCGCTGGACGATGGCTTCCGGGTCGCCTGCGACTGAGGCGGCGCACCCTCCCCTTATGGCAGGGGCTCCGCTAGCCTGCCGACGCGCACCAGCGACCCGTCATGCTGGGCAGCGATTGGCCCCCTGGGCCGCGAATGGAAGGACCAGCCTGATGCCCGTTCCCGGATGGACCGGCGATCCCTATCCCGGCAAGAAGGTTGGGGCGGTGGACTTCAGCGTCGACGAGAAGATGGTCGGCGACTATTACGCCGGCCTGCAACTGCCGGCCCCTGGGGACGAGCGTCCCGTCCCGTCGATGGCGCTCAGCCAGGGGGAGAACATGCTCTCGCAGCTGGGGCACCCGGAGAACAACCACGGCAACCTCTGGCTGCGGCAGGCCTGGGACTTCTTCCGGCCGGCGGCGGTGGGGGAGACGTTGCAGGCGACGACGACCGTGCTGGACATCTTCCCGCGTCGGGCGCGGTCCATCGTGCTGACGGAGACGGATATCACGGACGCGAACGGCGATCTGGTGGCGCAGAGCCACCATCATCAGAGCTTCGTGCCGACCCAGTCGGAGGGGATGGTGCCGCTGACCGACCCCAGCCAGAAGGCCGGGGCACGCATCTACGAGCGCCCCAGCGGCGATCCGATGCCCACGTTCGAGCGCACGATCAGTTTGGAGATGTGCGGCCAGTTCTTCCACGGCGACAAGAACTATCACACGGACCTGCAGGCCTCGAACGCGCTGGGGTTCGAGGAGGTGGTGGTGGGGGGCTGGATGACGATCTCGGCCGCGTCGGAAGTGCTGCAGGAGCACTTCGGCGAGGCCTGGTTCCGGAACGGCCGGTTGGCCTGCAAGTTCACGAACATCGTCTGGCCGGGCGACACGATCCGCGCCGGCGGCGTGACGACGGGGCCGCACAGCGACGACTCGTCGCGCGAGAGCGTCGCGGTGTGGGTTGAGAAGCCGGACGGCACGACGGTGCTGACCGCCACCGCGTCAGCGCGCCGCTAACGACAGGCAGGACCATGAGCGAGCCGTACGATCCCGCCAAGCACGGGCGCGACACCGCGCAGGAGACGTTCGGGCCGGAGGTGCTCGTTGAGCGGCGGTCGGAGGGGCGGATCCATCTGATCACGCTGAACCGCCCGCACCGGCTGAACGCCCTGGGCGGCGGCCTGCGCGAGGGGCTGTTCCAGGCTTGGACCGACTTCCGCGACGATCCGACGGCCCGCGTCGCGGTGCTGACGGGGGCGGGGCGCGCCTTCTCCGCCGGGGCCGACCTGATCGAGACGGCCGATCGTCGGGCGGCGGAGGACCCAGCGAACCCGCCGGCGCCGCCATCGCCAGAGTGGCGCGCCAGTATGACGCTGGCGGAAGGGATGGGGGTCTGGAAGCCGGTGATCGGTGCGATCAACGGCCCGGCCGTAGCGGGCGGATTCGCCCTGGCGATGCAGGCCGACATCCGGGTCATGTCGGAGAGCGCCTGGGTGGGGATCGCGGAGGCGCGCTGGAACATGGGCGGGGCGAGTTGGATGATCCCCATCACCCGGCAGATCGGCCTGCCTTCGGCGCTGGAGCTGATCCTCTGGGGTGACACCCGCTACGACGCCGCGCGCTGCTATGCGCTGGGCTGGGTGCAGCGCGTCGTTCCCGCGGAGCAGTTGCTACCCGTCGCGATGGAGTACGCGGAGCGCATGCTGCAGATGGCGCCGCGCGCGGTGCGCAACTTCAAAGAAGCGCTGTACCGCGGCTACTACATGGAGCCGCTGGTCGGCCGGTCGTATGGCGACGCGCTGGAGCAGAACCTGGCGGGCATGAAGGACTCCCTGGAGGGGCCGCGCGCGTTCGCCGAGAAACGCGCCCCGCACTTCACCGACACCTAAGCCGGCACCCGTCGCGCTGGCCATCTCGCCAGCCAGCCACCGGGCCAAGCACGAGGCCACCGGGCCGCTCGGCTAGCCATCTGGGTGGTTTTATGTAACACTCTGGCCGCTTCACGCTCTCTCGTTATGTGAGGCAGAGAGGGGCGCGACGTGTCGGCACTGTCTCCAGATCGAGGTCGAAAGCGACGGCGGCGGCGCCGATCAGTGTTGTTGGCAGTGGCGATGGCGGTCATCACCGCAGCGGTCGCGCTGGGCGCCAGCGTCGGGCTGAGTCCGGCGCAGACGCATGCGCAGCAAGGCTTCACGGTCGATCACGCGCCCCTGGTGTCGCCCGTCGACTGTGAGACGAGCTGCGTGGTGGTCGGGCATTCATCGATCATCCGCGCCGACAACGTGGTCACGTACGGCGTTCGGGCGAGTCTGGGGCGGTTGCGCGTCTACACAGTCTGGGCCTTCGCGTTTAACAATCCCCAGGCCTGCGCCAGCTCGCCCTGTGGCGCCGCGGACCTGGGTGACCCGGACACGCAACCCACGCTGTTCCGGCTGGACTCGGCCAACTCCGATAGCGCTGGAACGGTGCTGATCTTTGGGCTCATGCGGGCGGGCGGGCAGGCCGGCGCGACGGTCTTCGGCGGCGGGCTCACGAATCCCGAAGGCGCCGAGTTGCACCTGGTGCTGCGCAATCACGGCAGGCCCAGCCTGACCGGGTTGCTGAGCGAGCCGGGCTCGTACCTCTCGGGGTGCAACCCGGATGTGAGCCGCTGCCAGAATCAGGCGATCGCGATCCACGACTAGACCAGCCGAGGGATCGCCGTCGGCAGTGTCGCAGCCTATTTAACTGAATGCTTACGAATCAGCAGACATGCGACTCGCGCGCTCGCTAGTCTCGTTCCGCCGAGGGAAGTACATCTGCACCGCAGCGGAGGATTGAGCATGAGTCGCGTGGAAGAGATTGCCAGCCAGTTTGAGACGGTCACCGCCGAGGCCCTGGCCACGATTGGGGCCGCGGACGAGTCGAAGTTCCAGAACACGAGCGGCGAGGAGGGCTGGACGGCCGCCTTCCTGGCGCACCACATCGCGACGGGCCTGGAGCCGATCTCTGGGCTCGTGCAGGGGATCGCCAAGGGCGCCGAGATGCCGGCGCTGACGATGGAGATGCTGCACGAGCAGAATGCCCAGAACGCGAGCGCCAACGCGAAGGCGCCGAAGGCGGAGACGCTTGCGACTCTGCGCAGCGCCAGCGCGCTGGCCGGCTTGCGGGCACTCAGCGATGCGGATCTGGACAAGTCGGCGCAGGTGATCGGTAACCCGATGACCACGGAGCAGGCCGCGCAGGGCATCTTGATCGGCCACGTGAGCGATCACATCGCAAGCTTCAAGGCCACGATCGGCTAACGCCGGATTGGCGACAGCGACGAACGGGGCGGCCGGTTGTACGAACACGGGCCGCCCCGTTTTCGTGTGCGTGGCGGCTTGGGCCTCAGCGCAAGGTGGGCGTGATGACGCCCAGCTCGATCGATGTCTCGACGACGTCGCGGATCGTGTCCTGCACGGGCCGCAGGGTTGCACCCAGGACGGACTTCGCTTTCTTGCTGTCGTTGGTGTACTTCCACTCGACAGTGATCGGCTCGCCCTTGCTGGTGACGGTGGCCGGGGATCCCAACACGAAGGTGGGAAAGAGTTCCTGGATGATCTGCTTGACGTCGGTGCCCAAGCGCAGATGCGAGCGCCCGCCGCTGCCGTGCATGAGGTAGCGATTGCCGCCCAGCGACGCCTTGTGATCGACTGACGATTCCGCGGCGAGGCGGTGGGCGGCGACGAGGTCGCGCACGTCGATGATGTTGTAGTACTGGTCGTACTTGGCGGGCCAAGTGGGCTCCAGCCCGCCCGCTACGCGCCCGATCTGCTCGATCCACTGCCCGACTTGGGCCTTGAACAGGATGGGGCCGCAGATCATGGCGGGGTTGATCGTGATCGCGTCCCAGCGACCGTCACTCGCATCGGCCGCGTCGTTGATGAAGCGCTCCGTATCCACCTTGCTCTTGGAGTAGGCGTTGCGCGGAGCCGCCCAAGCCTGGGGCTCAACGCCGTCCGAGGCCCAATCGGCTTCGGTCCACTCGTAGCCATCCGGCAGCGCTGCGCCCTTTGCGCCGCCGCGGCCCAGACCGGCGTGAGGATCCGCCGGGGGCGTCACGGCGGCCATGGAGCTGGTGTAGATCAGCCGCTGGACGGTGCCGCTGGCGTTGATCGCATCGATGACGTTCTGCGTGCCGACGATGCCGCCGTCGTAGACGTCCGTCGAGACATCACCGCTGCCCAGAGGTTGCGACTTCCCGTCGGCGGAGTTGCCGAGGACGGCGGCGACGTGAAACACCGCGGAGCATCCCTTGAAAGCGGCGTCGTAGGAGCCGGGCGTGAAGAGGTCGCAGCCGTCGATGATCTCGACGTTCGGCAGCCGGTTGAGGTAATCGACGCCGTCCTGCCCGCGCCAGGAGGTCGCATCGCGGATGCAGGCGCGCACCGTGTAGCCGTGGTGGATGAGTTCGCGCACCATGTGCGCGCCGGTGAAGCCCGTGCAGCCGGTGACGGCGACGGGGCCGTCTTGGGGCGTGATTGATGCCATGCGTGTGCTCCCTGGATTTGTTGAGGGGGGACTGATTCCGTGCAGGTGTTGGGTTGGTGGCGCGGTTCGTCGTGAGCCAGCGGTACCACTCGTCCGGAACGCCCTAGTGCTGGACGCCCTAATGCTGGACGACGGTACCACCGTCAACGTTGATCGACTGGCCGGTGGTCCAAGAGCCCTGGTCGCTGCAGAGGAAGACGGTCATGTTGGAGATGTCGCTGCCCTGGCCGGCGCGGCCCAGGGGGATACGGGTGCGGACCATCTCGTCCCAGGTTTCGCCGCGACCGATGTCGTCCATGCGAAAGGTATCGATGATGCCGGGGCAGATCGCGTTGACGCGGACCCCGTGCTGCCCTACCTCTCGCGCCATGCAGGCCGTGAGCGCCTGAATCCCGGCCTTGCTGGCCGCGTAGGCGGAGGTGTTGGGCGGCAGCGCCTTGCCGGCGATCGAGGAGATGTTGATGATCGCGCCGCCCTCGCCCTGCGCGATCAGGCGCTGCCCGAAGGCGCGCGACATCAAGAATGTGCCGTAGAGATTCGTCTCGATCACGTTGCGCCAGACGTCGATGTCGACCTCCGCGACGGGCTTGCGATCCTCGCCGCGGGCCGCGCCGGCGTTGTTGATCACGAAGTCGATGCGGCCGAAGCGCTCGATCGTTTGGTCGGCGAGCGAGTCGATCGCGGCCGCGTCGCGGACGTCGCTGACGACGGCCAAGGCTTCCGCGCCGGCCGCCTCGACCTCTTTCGCGACGGCGCCGATGTCGCCCCACCCCACCGCCTGCTCATCCTCCGGATAGCGCGACGGATCGCGCCCCGTCCCTGTCAGCACGATGTTGCAGCCTGCCTTGGCTAGATCGACGGCGATCGACCGGCCGATGCTGCGCATCCGCCCGGCCCCCGTCACGACGGCCACCTTGCCGCTGAGTCCGGTCAGTGTTGCGTCACCCATTTGATCCCCCTTTGCGAGACGCAGGCTACTCGCTGGGTGGATGCGCGATAGGGGCCGTCGCGGGGCGGCGGTTGCGAGTCGGCGGGGCCGGCGGGGCCTGTCGCGGCAAACGCCCGTCGCGGCTGGGCTGCATTGCGCCTGCGGCGGGCGGCGGCGGGGCGTTAGACTCGGTCCCAAGGACGGGATCCCCGTCCGCAGGATCGAGGGGAATGCGCCGTGCCAGTCGACAGTTACAAATACATCCCGCTCAACTGGCGCAAGGACCACGAAGCCGCGCCCATGAAGCGCGCCAGCACCATCTGGACGCCGCTACAGACGCCGCTGCCGGAAGCGAGGCTGGCGCTGCTCACGACCGCGGGGGTCTATCTGAGTGGCACTCAGGAGTCGTTCGACCTGGAGGGAGAGCGTCGCAACCCGACGTGGGGGGACCCGGGCTACCGCGTGATCCCGCGGGGCGCGCAACAGGCGCAGATGGACTTCGCACACCTGCACATCAATACGCGCGACCATCACCAGGACTTCAACATCGCGCTGCCGCTGGATCGATTCGCGGAGCTGGAGTCGGAGGGCCGGATCGGTCGGCTGGCTGATGACCACTACAGCGTGATGGGCTTTCAGTCGGACGACGGCGCGGCGTGGAAGCAGGAGACGCTGCCGGAGATCACCCGACGGATGAAAGCGGCGGAGGTGGATGCGCTGGTGCTCGCGCCCGCTTGACCGTCGTGCTGTAGCAACGTGTCCGTGCTGGCACGTTTCATTGAAGAGGCCGGAATCCCAACCGTGATCGTGACGATGATGCCGGCCGTCGCGGAGCGGTGGCGGGCGCCGCGCGTGGTTGGTGTGGAGTTCCCGTTCGGCCACGCGTTTGGCATGCCCAACGACGCCGCGATGCAGCGCAGCGTCGCTGAGCACGCGCTGCAAGCGCTGTCTGAGGCGACCGGGCCGGAGTACCGCCTGGATGTCCCGATCGAGTGGCCGATCGACACGAAGACGGCCTATCGGGACTGGCAGCCGCTGGAGGCCAGCCCGATCGTGGCGTACAACAAAGCCCGCGCCGCTGCGGCGGCGGTCAGCGCCGGCTCGTGAGCGCCCGCACATGAACGAGGGCGCGATCGTCGATCGACTGCTGGCGAGCTGGCACAGCGGACATTTCGACGCCACGCCGGCCAGCGAGGGCGACCTGAGCCTGGAAGACGGACTGGCGCTTCAGCTCCAGCTACTGGAACGCTTGGAGGGCGAAGGGGAGCAACTGGGGGGCTGGAAGGTGGGCCTGACCTCCGGCGCGGCGCTGGACCGGATGGGGCCGGGCTTCCGGCCCTTCGGCTTCTTGCTGGCCAGCCGGATCTTCGCGTCGGGCGCGACGGCGATGCTGGGCGGTGGGCTGGACGGCGTCGAGGGGGAGCTGTGCGTGCGCCTGGGCGCGCCGCTGCGCGGACCCAGCGTGACCCCGGCCGAGGCTCGCGCCGCGGTGTGCGCACCCGGTGGGGCTGTTCTGGCGGGGCTGGAGCTGAACGCGAAAGGGCGCTACACGGGGAAGTCGGCGGCCCTGCAGATCGCCAACAACATGACCAACTGGGGGATCGTCGTGGGGGACGAGATCAGCCCGGTCCCCGTCGATCAGGATCTGGACACCCTGGAAGTGCGTCTTGAGCAGGACGGCGCGGAGGTGGGCCGACAAGCGGCGGCAGGCCACGTTGAGGACCACTTTCTCTCGCTCAGCCGTCTGGCGCAGCAGCTCGACCGCTTCGGACGGGGCCTGGAGCCGGGCCAGCGCGTGATCACTGGCGCCCTCGTGCGCACGACCGTGAGCGGACCAACGCGGGTCGCGGCGCAGTTCCGCGACATCGGCGGCGTCGCGATCGAGCTCGCCTAGCCGCAGCCGCCCGCCCGCACTCTCAGCCGAACGCCGGCCGGGAACCCAGACGCCGCGGCCGACGTTAGGCCGCATGAGGGTCGGGCCTCGTTCGTAGCGCCGCCTGCCTGCGCCGCCGATCTCGGCATTGCCGGGGTCGCCGGGCACGCCCGCGGTGTGTGCCGGCCCCATCGACACCCGATCCCCCGCTGACGGGGGGCTTTCGCTTCTTGAGAGGAGCTCTATGCGCACCCCGTTCCGCGCAACCACGCCTACCCCGCGCTACGGCGACTTGCAGCCGCCGCGCCAGGCGGTGGCGGATCGCTCACCCGCCCGCCACTCCAGCCTGAGCAGCCCTGCCTCCCCCCGAGCACACAGTGAGGACACTCCCATCGCATACGAAACCGACGTCGCGCCGCCCGCACGCGAGCCCCGCACGACCCCCAGCGAACTCCCCGACGCTCGTACGGAAGCGGGCCCGACGGCAGTGTCGGGGCGACGGCCCGTGGCCGAGCACACGTACCTGGACCGCCACACGACGGTGGAGGGCACGCTGCGCTCCGCCAAGGACCTGCGGATCGAGGGCCGCGTGGAGGGCGAGATCGTTTGCGACGGCAAGTTGACCGTCGCCGAGGGCGCCGTCGTGCAGGCGCGCATCGAGGCGGCCGAGGTGCTGATCTCGGGCAACGTGCAGGGTGACGTACACAGCCACGGTGGCCTCAAGCTGCTGCCTACGGCGGTGATTCGTGGCTCTTCCACCGCCGCGCGGATCACGATCGAGGACGGCGCGACGTATGAGGGCGAACTACACATGACCACGGACGTGCCTCGCACGGACGAGATCGCGGAGACGCCGCTCGCGGGCGTGCTCGCGAATCGGGAGCGGCTGGCCGCGACGCCCAGCCGGACTGAGCCGGCACGCACGGCCCCGAACGGCAACGGGAGTCGCAGTGGCAATGGGGCCCGGGCAGGCGTCTAGCCTGCCGCGGTCCCGGCAACCCCCGCAACAGCGAAGCGGCCCGGCGTATGCCGGGCCGCTTCGCGTGTGAACAGATTGTCCGTCGTCGCCGGCCCGCTTGGGCGCGATTGGGCGCGCGGGGGGAGGCTCAGGGCGTCGTGAAGCGCCGCTCCTGGTCGCCCACGAGGACGCGATATTCGACACCCGGGACGAAGTCGCTACCCAACGCGACGTTGTGCTGGGACTCCGTAATCACCGCTAAGCAGGGGGCCAGGATCGCGGGGGGCTGGCCCCGGTTCCAGACGTCGATGGTGATCGTCGTGCCCTGGCGGGTGGTGGTGACGTGGTCGAAGGTCTCGCAGGAGCTGGGCGCGATCGACTGGATCGGGACGAAGATCTGCACCGGGAACGACTCCGCCACGACGATCTCCACGGAGTCGATCTGGGCGGGGACGAGCCCCGCCTGGAACGCATCGCGGCGCAGCTGAACGCTGAGCCGGTAGTCCCGCGGCGCGATCACAACGGTGCTCAGCGCTCCCGGCGCGATCTCCACCGCTTCAATAATGAATCTGCCGATTTCGACCTGCGAGCCATCGCCGGGGACGGTCAGCGTGAGCGATTGAGGCTGCCCGTCGATTGTCGCGGTGACCTCCGTGCGGACTTCCCCGGCGGTGATGCAGACGACATCGGACGGGCAGCGGTTGTCGAAGCTGACCCGCTCGAAGCGGATGCGCAGCGGCGAGTTGGTCAGGGCGGCGGTGTCGCCCGGGGCGAGCGTGACAGGCTCGCCCTCCGCCACGTCGAACGTCTCGCCTTGGATGGCGGACGGCTGCCGCCAGGTCAGCGCCCGGTCGACGTCCAGCCAGAGGCCCTGGCCGTGCAGCAGGGTCCGCGCGGTGTTGAGGAACGCGGGCCGGTTCGGCGCGAAGCTCTGGAAGCGCTGGCCGCGCGCGTCCCACACGGACAGGGAGCGGAGCGCGCGTCCCAGATCGCCGACCACATCCTCGATGGCGGCGCCGCTGGGGCCACCCCACATGACGAGATTGAGGCCTGCCACCAACTCGATCGTGAGCGGCGGTTGTTGCCACAGTGCGCCTGCCGGATTCGTGACGCGGACCCAGTAGCCCTGGCCCTGCTCCAGTTCGGCCAGGCTGTTCGCGGGCCCCGCCGCCGCGGGGAAGTAGGACTTGAACGCCTGCGCGGCGGCGGACCAGCCGAACAGCGCATCGAATGCGCCGGCGATCGACTCCGTCGCGGTTTCGACTGGCGTTGCGCCGCTCCAACCCACGATGTTCCAGCCGAACGGCATCGTGAACGCGTCCTCGGCCCCGTTCAATGGGGTGAAGTCGCGCACCTCGATGAACTCTTCCTCATCGGCGATGCCGAAGTCTTCGTCGATGTCGAGGGTCAGCGGGATGCCCGTGTCCGGGTCGTAGGTGACGCGCAGCGAGTCAACCGGCCCGTCGATGGCTCTGGCGATCTTGTCGAACAGCTTTTCGACGGTCAGCGCCAGGAAGGCGGACGCGTCGACCGGATCCGTCGCCACGATCTGCCCGTCGCGGACAGTGACGGTGACCGGCGCGGGCTCGAAGCAGAAGCAGCCCAGGAAGGTCGTGAGGCGATAGTCGCGAATGCGCAGCGATTCCCACAGCGCGAGGTTCGCGGCCAGCTCCGCGCGTTCGGCAGCGCCTGGGATCGCGTGGAAGTTCTGAACGGTGATCGTGAACTCATCGTCGACGGCGAGCGCGATCTGATCGACGCTGATGGAGCGCGGGATGCCGTTTTCCGGGTCGTACTCCACAACCAGGTCGGCGGCGGGCAGATCGATCAACTCCTGCACCCGATCGAATAGAACGTCGACGGTGAAGACGGCGAAGTCAGGGGGTGGGTCGCCGAATCCGAAGGCATCGCCGGTCTGCGTAACGACGCCGTTCTGGACCGTGACGCGGACCGGCTCCGTGAACACGCAGAAGCAGGACTGCCGCGTCGTCAGGCGATAGTCGCGGATGCCCAGCGAGTCCCAGAGCGCTCGATTCGAATCCAGCTCCGTCTGATCGGCGGGCGTGGGAGCGTCGGCGGCGGCGGGATCGTCGGACAGGGCGAGGGCGGCGACCGACAGCAGCAGCGCCGCCAGCGTCGCGACGAGCAAGCGCGATGCGGCGATGCGGGGGAGGCGGGAGATCGTGAATCGATCGTGCGTTGGGCGGGGCTTCGTTCGTAGAGCCTTCATTCGTCGAGACTTCGTTCGTCGAGACTTCGTTCGTAGAGACTTCATTTGTCGAGACAAGGGAACCTCCTGCGTGGCTACGACAACGGGACGACCCCCCGTCAGCCGCGGTTCCGCGTCTGATGCTGTTTGCGACACACCGCTAGACGACGCGGGCCTCATGCAAGGCCGCGATCGTGTCCGCGTCGTAACCCAAGTCCTGAAGGATCGCATCCGTGTGCTCGCCCAACTGCGGCGACCGCCCCTGCGGCGCGGCCGGCGTACCGGACATCTCCATGGGCGAGCCCGCGATGGGCGCATCAGCGACGGCGCCGGGGTACTGAATCCCGCCCAGGATCTCGCTGGCCTGGATGTGGGGATCGTCCAAGGCCTGTTGGGGTGAATAGACGGGCCCGGCCGGGATTCGTGCGACTTCCAACTCCGCCAGGGCTTCCTCCGTCGATCGCTGGGCGAACCAGGGCGTCATCATTTCGCTGAGGACATCGCCGTGCTCGCCACGCAGCAGGTCGTCGGCGAAGCGAGGGTCGTCCAGCAGGCCGGGGTCGTTCAGCAGCGACGCAATCCGGTCGAACAGCATCTGCCCGGAGACGGAGATCAGCACCCAGCCATCGCGCGTCTGGAAGACATCGGAGGGGCCGGCGGTCTGCCCGCGGTTGCCGCTGCCGACGCGGTCCGGATGCAGCAGGTGCTGCTCGATCAGGGTGGCGTTGTTAATCGTGAGGGCGGTGCGCAGCAACGACGCCTCGACGCGCTGGCCGCCGCGCCCCTGCGTTCGCGCCAGCAGCGCTGAGACGATCCCCAGGGCGGAGAACGCCGCCGTGCCGAAGTCCACGTAGGGCACCCAGGCCTTCATGGGCTCGTCCGCGTGGCCGGTGAGGAAGGCGTTGCCGGACATCGCTTGCGCGACCCCGTCGAAGCCGACTTTGTTGGCCCAGGGCCCCTTCGTGCCCAGCGCGGAGACGGTGGAGAGGATGATCTGGGGCTGAATCTCGCGCAGGGTTTCGTAGTCCAGGCCCATGCGCAGGATCGTGTCGGGCGGGAGATTGGCGATCACGACGTCGGCGGTTTTGACCAGCTTGCGAACGATCTCCTGGCCCTCGGGCTTCATGGGGTTGAGTGTGAGACCGCGCTTGCCGCGATTGCATTGCAGGAACATCGCGCCGGCGTGGTCCTCCGCGACGGGCTGCAGGAAGCGATCCTCGCTGCCGCTGACCTTCTCGATGCGGATCACGTCCGCGCCCAGGTCGGCGAGCAGGGCGGCGCAGAACGGCCCCGCGATGAAGCGCCCGAAGTCGAGGACGCGGACGCCGGCCAGCACGCCGGTGTCGATGTTGGCGCCGGTCGTCATCGTGCGCCTCTATTCCTCAAGGTCGTGGAAGGGGCAGTCCAGCGGGTCTGACGCCTGCCCCTGGCACTCGGTGGTGTCGCCCGCGAGGCAGAGGTTGAGGCCTGAGAGATCGAACAGGCAGTCGCCGGCCTGATTGAGGATGGCGACGCGGTCGATGTCGGCCCAGGCGGTCAAGGTGGCGTTGAGCTGGGTCTGCATGATCGCGTCGGCGACGACGCCGGTCAGGATGACGCCGCGGCAGAACTGGATCGTCGCTAAGCCCCCACTGATCTCAATCTGGAAGTCGGCGCCGTCGCAGTTCGACGGATCGAAGAGGACGTCCGCCCAGCGCGAGGCCACGCCGATCGCGGCCTCCGGCGGCGAGGGGCCGGCCAGCATCGCCTGGACCGACTCGGCGATCAGGTCGACGCCGGGCAGGTCGCGGTCCACTGAACAGACGGCCGGTGCGTTGCCGGCGAACTCGACCGGCTCGATCAGGAAGAAGACCGGGAAGCTGCCGGCCTGCTGCGCGCGCAGATCCGCCTGTTCCGCGCAGCTTTGTGGCAACGGGAAGGGGAAGGTCCAGGTGAGGGCTTGCGAGACGAAGATGAAGTAGGCGTCGTTCTGGACGAGTTCGCTGATGCCTTGCACCGCCGACGGCAGCACCGGCGACCACAGCGCCCACTCCTGCACGGGCGCCTGGAACGACCAGACCACGTCGACGTAGATCAGGGCGTCGTTGAGCGCCACCTCAACGGGCGACGTGGGGCCGAGGTACGAGACGAGATTGCCGCCCTGGTGCAATTGGACCGATTCGCCGTCGTTGAGGCCCTGCGCGCCGGTTGGGCTGGAGGTGCTGAAGAGCGCGATCGTGAGCGCCAGCGCGCCCAGCAGCAGCGCCGCCAGAATCGATTTGGGGGGAGCGAGCATCATGGAGGATCCTTCGCCGAATTTCGTGCTGACTGTTCGTGCTGACTGATGGTCTGGTCTGGCCCGCGGGCGATTAGGTGGTGCTACCCGACGCAATGCCGTGCGCCAACTCGCGCCGTGCCGCGTCGCGCTCGGCGTCGACGATGCCCAGCACGCCGGCCGGGTCCGGGATGCCACGAAGGACGAAGTTCTGGGTTGCGCCGGCCGTCTGACAGCGCAGATCGCCGAAGTTGAACATGGTTTGCAGGAGGCCGGAGCGGTTGACGGACATGTCCTCGATCTGGATCAGGTCGGCCGACGAGATCTGGTGGTGGAACCAGTGGTGTTTGATGGAATCGATCAGCCGTTGATTCGTGACGACCCACTCGTCGCGGTTGTATCGGTACCAGGTGAAGTAGGCGACGACCAACCAGAAGCCGCCCCAGACGGCGGCGACGAGGCCTGTAATCGTGCCGTTGTTGCCGTCCAAGCCCGTGATCTGATCGACCGCGATCAGCAGCACGATGATTGGGATCAGGCCGCTGAGCAGGACCCTGCCCATCTGCCAGGTCAAGAACAGCATGTGGCGGCGCTTGCGTAGCACCAGTCGTTCGTCGGATTGCAATGTCACCGGCAGGGCCACGACGCGCTCCTCCCATCAAGGGCGATTCGGTGGCAGCGTAGCGGGTGCCGGCGGAGTTCCGTTGGCCGGGGGTTCCGGGCGGAGGGAGCCCGCGCGAACGGGGCCCGTGAGCTAGCATCGCCAGCGACAGCGCTGCGCGAGGCTGAACGGCCGCGCGACCCGAAAGGCCGTACCCATGCTCGATCCCACCCCCAGCAACGATCCGGACGCGCCGGCCCGGTATGCCGTGCAGGACGGCATCGCCACGATCACGCTGAATCGTCCGGAAGCGCTCAACGCGATGGATGGTCCACTGATGGACGCGACGCGGGCGGGGATCATCGCAGCCAACAACGACGACAGCGTTCGCGTGGTGATCCTGACAGGGGCGGGGCGTGGGTTCTGCGCGGGCGGGGATCTGCGTGCCAGCGGGACCCTGGGCGAGGGGCCGACGGAGGCGCGGATCAGCATTCTGCGCACGTACATGCAGACCTCGCAGATGCTGCGCGAGATGCGCAAAGTCACGATCGCCGCGATCAATGGCGCCGTGGCCGGGGCGGGTCTGGCCTGGGCCTGCGCCGCCGACCTGCGCTATGCGGCCGATTCGGCCAAGTTCCTGACCGCCTTCGGCAACGTGGGACTGTCGGGCGACTTCGGCGGCACGTGGACGCTGCCGCGCATCGTGGGGCCCGCCAAAGCGCGCGAGCTGTACCTGCTGGGCGACACCCTTGACGCTCAGCAGGCGCTGCAGATCGGCCTGGTCTCCGACGTCTTCCCGGCCGATGCGTTCCTGGAGCGCGTGGGCGAGATCGCCCAGCGGCTGCACGACCGCGCGCCGATCTCGCTGCAACACATCAAGCGCAATCTCAACGAGGCGGATCGGCTGTCGTTCTCGGAGGCGCTGGACGGCGAGGCGGAGCGCCACGTGCGCAGTGGCGGCACTGAAGACCAGACGGAGGCCGTATCGGCGTTCTTCGAGCGCCGAGCGCCCGTCTTCCACAACCGCTGACGCCCACCCGTCGACGCGTCAGCCGATGGCGCTTGAGCCGAACGAAACGGAGCCGCTTGTGCAGTTCACCGACACGCCCACAATGGCCGCCTTCCGCAGCGAGGTGCGCGCGTTCATCGACCAGGAGCAGCCCGACTACTTCGCCGCGGGTGGTGAGATTGAGGACCCGTACTTCGGCGACGGCAGCCCGCCGTTCCGGGAGGCGTTCGGGGAGTGGCGCAAGCGAATCGCCAAGCATGGCTGGATCGCGCCCGCCTGGCCCAAGGAATATGGGGGTAGCGGCCTGGGTGTGCTGGAGCAGTTCGTGCTGAACGAGGAGTGCGCGCGCAACCGGGTGCCGCGCGTGGGCAGCGACTCGGGCGTGATGATGGCCGGCCCCACGATCATCGCGCACGGGACGGAGGCGCAGCAGCGCGAACACCTCTCGACGATCCTGACCGGGGAGACGATCTGGTGCCAGGGCTTCAGCGAGCCCGGCTCCGGCTCCGACCTGGCCTCGCTGCAAACCCGCGCTGTGCGGGACGGCGACGACTACGTGATCAACGGCCAGAAGATCTGGACCTCCGGCGCGCACCTGGCCAACTGGATGTTCGCGCTGGTGCGCACCGATCCGGATGCGCCCAAGCATCGGGGCATCTCATACCTGGTGCTGCCGATGGATTCGCCCGGCATCACGGTGCGGCAGATCGATCAGATGAGCGGCGGCGCCGGCTTCAACGAGGTCTTCTTCGAGGATGTGCGCGTGCCGGTGGGCAACCGCATTGGTGAAGAGAACCGCGGCTGGTACGTGGGCGTGACGACGCTGGACTTCGAACGGTCCGGCATTGGCTCGGCGGTGGAGCTGAACCAGTCCGTGGAGGCGCTGACGCGGTTCGCGCATGAGACCGGGGCCACGCAACGCGAGGCGGTGCGCTATGAACTCGTCGAGCGCCAGATTGAAGCGAACGTTCTCACCCTGCTCGGCTACAACGTCGTCACGATGCAGGCCCGCGGTCTGATCCCGAATCACGAGGCGTCCGCCAGCAAGCTGTTCGGTTCCGAGCTCTCGCAGCGGCTGGAGACGACGACGACGCGCGTCGCGGGCTTCCAGTCGATGCTGGCGAGCCCGCCCGCGGACTGGCCGCACGCGGTGCGTCGCTACGCGGGCAACAAGGGGCTGGGGACGGTCGCCTCGACGATCGCGGGCGGCACGAGTGAGATTCAGCGCGGGATCATCGCCACGCGGGGGCTGGGGCTGCCGCGCTACTAAGCCGTCGTTGGGCGCTGGGGGCAGTCGGGCCGGGGCCGGAACGTCGGGGGCGCCCTAACGCCGCTTATCCCGTTTGCCCACTACGATCCCTGTATCTGACTTGTGCAGGGCAGGGACGCCATGACACTGAATCGCTTGCTCGTCGCCAACCGCGGCGAGATCGGCATCCGCATCCTCCGGGCCGCGACGGACTTGGGCATCGAGACGGTCGCCGTCCACTCCCAGGACGACGCACAGTCGTTGCACACGAAGCACGCCGATCAGGTCGTGGCGCTGAGTGGCAGTGGGCCGTCGGCGTATCTGGACATCGCGGAGATCGTGGCTGCGGCTGAATCCAGCGGCTGCGACGCCCTGCATCCCGGTTACGGCTTCCTCTCGGAGAACCCGGAGCTGGCGCGCCGCTGCGCGGATCGTGGCGTCCTGTTCGTTGGGCCCACCGTGGACCAGCTGGAACTGTTCGGCAACAAGGTGGCCGCGCGCGGGGCGGCGCTGCGCAGCGATATCCCCGTGCTGCCGGGCACGGAGCACGCGGCCAGTCCGGCCGATGCGCACGAGTTTTTCGACAGCCTGGGGGCGGGCGCCGCGGTGATCATCAAGGCGGTCGCGGGCGGCGGCGGCCGCGGCACGCGTGCGGTCTTCCAGAGCGACGAGATCGACGCTGCCTTCGCAGCGGTGCCGCTCCGAGGCGGCGGCGGCCTTCGGGAACGACGACCTGTACTTGGAGCAGTACGTCCCGCGGGAGCGCCATATTGAGGTGCAAGTGGTGGGCGACGGTCGTGGCGGCATCCTGCAGTTGGGCGAACGCGAGTGCAGCATCCAGCGTCGCTTCCAGAAGGTGATGGAGTTCGCCCCGGCGCCCAACCTTGCGCCGGGGCTGCGCGACCAGATCATCGACGCGGCCGTCCGCCTGGCGCGCAGCGCCAGCTACCAGAGCCTGGGCACCTTCGAGTTCCTCGTCGACGCGGCGGAGGGCAGTCAGGTCTTCGCCTTTATTGAGGCCAACGCCCGTCTGCAGTTCGAGCACACCGTCACGGAGGCGGTGACCGGCCTGGACCTCGTGCAGATCCAGCTGCGCCTGGCCGGGGGCGAGTCCTTCGACGAGTTGCGCCTCTCGCAGGCGGAGGTCGGCCCGCCCAGCGGCTATGCGATCCAAGCGCGCGTCAACATGGAAACGATCACCCCGACGGGCGAAACGCACCCCCAAGGCGGCGCGCTGAGCGCGTTCGCCCCGCCCACCGGTCCCGGCGTGCGCGTCGATACGTTCGGGTACGTGGGCTACACGACGAGCCCCGCCTTCGACTCCCTGCTGGCCAAAGTGATCGTGCACTCGCGCGACGGCGACTTCTCGCGCGTGGTGAGACGCGCGGTGCGGGCGCTCAGCGAGTTCCAGATTGAGGGCGTCGGCACGAACATCCCCTTCCTGCAGCGGCTACTCGCCCACCCGGATGTCGCGGCGGGGCGGGTCTACACCCGTTTCGTGGAGGACCATCTGGACGATCTGGTGGGGGACGAGGCGCCGGCGAGCAGCGATCGATTCGTCGCGAGCGTTGCCCCCGCCGGACCCACCGGGGCGGGCTTCGCCGGCGCCCGCATCGACAGCACGGACCCGCTCGCCGTCCTCGCGCACGGCCAGAACGAGACGGCCGACGCGGCCGATTTGGGCCCGACCTCGACGAACAGGCCGCAGCGACGAGAGGTGGCGGGGCCTGAGGGGTCGCTGCCGGTCCTGGCGCCGATGCAGGGGACGGTGGTCAGCGTTCTGGTCACGGAGGGCGACATCGTCCATGCCGGTCAGCAGGTCGTGATCATGGAAGCGATGAAGATGGAGCACGTGATCGCCGCCGACCGCAGCGGCTACGTGCGCGCCGTCGGCGTCTCTCCTGGGGACACGATCTTCGACGGGCATGCGCTGGTCTTCATTGAAGAGGCGGATGTGGGCGAAGGTGGCGGACCACAAGAGGAGGCGGTCGATCTGGACCGCATCCGCCCGGACCTCCAGGAGGTCTACGACCGGCACAATCTGACCCGCGATGAATACCGCGAGGAGGCCATCGCGAAGCGACACGCGCGCGGCTTTCGGACCGTGCGGGAGAACCTGGCGGACCTGGTGGATGCGGACTCCTTCGTGGAATACGGCGCGCTCGTTGTCGCCGGGCGGCGGCTGCGGGCCCCGCTGGACGAGTTGATCACCGAGACCCCCGCCGACGGCATGGTGGCCGGCATTGGCCGGGTCAACGGCGGCCACTTCCCGGACGACGCGGCCCGCACGATGGTCTTGTCCTACGACTACACGGTGCTGGCCGGCACGCAGGGCATGAAGAACCACTACAAGAAGGACCGCATGTTTGAGCTGGCCGAGAAGTGGCGGCTGCCCGTGGTCTTCTTTGCCGAGGGCGGCGGTGGCCGCCCGGGTGACAGCGACAGCTTTACGCCCGCCGGCCTGGACGTGCGGGCCTTCACGCTCTGGTCCCAGCTCAGCGGCCTGGTCCCGATGATCGGGATCACGAACGGTCGTTGCTTCGCGGGCAACGCGGCGATCCTGGGCTGTTGTGATGTCGTGATCGCCACGGAGGGCTCGACGATTGGCATGGGCGGCCCGGCGATGATCGAAGGCGGGGGCCTGGGCGTCTTCCGGCCGGAAGAGGTGGGGCCGATGGAGGTGCAGGTGGCGAACGGGGTGGTAGACATCGCGGTCGCGGATGAAGAGGCCGCTGTGGCGGCGGCGAAGCAGTACCTCTCGTACTTCCAGGGCCCGCTGAGCGACTGGGAGGCCCCGGACGCGCGGGCACTGCGCCACGTTGTGCCGGAGAACCGGTTGCGCATGTACGACATGCGACAGGTGATCGAGGGGATCGCGGATGTGGGATCGGTGCTGGAGATCCGGCGCGGCTTTGGGGCCGGGATGATCACCGCGTTGATCCGCGTGGAGGGGCGTCCGCTGGGGGTCATGGCCAATAACCCGGGGCATCTGGCCGGGGCGATCGACAGCGACGGCTCCGACAAGGGTGCGCGCTTCCTACAACTGTGCGACGCGTTCGACATCCCCGTCCTCAGCCTGGTCGACACGCCCGGGATGCTGGTGGGCCCCGAGGTGGAGAAGACCGCGCTGGTCCGGCACTGCTGCCGCCTGTTCAACATTGGCGCGAACCTGAGCGTGCCGATCTTCTCGATTGTCGTGCGCAAGTCCTACGGACTGGGCGCGGCGGCGATGGTGGGCGGCGGCGCGCGGGCGCCGTTCTTCACCGTGACGTTCCCTACGGCGGAGTTCGGTGGGATGGGGCTGGAGGGGCAGATCAAGCTGGGCTACCGCAAAGAGCTGGCGGCGATCGAAGATGTGGACGAGCGTCGCGAAAAGTACGAGTCCATGGTGGCCAAGGCCTACACCCACGGTAAGGCGATCAGCACTGCCTCGTTCTTCGAAGTGGACGATGTGATCGACCCGGCTGACAGTCGCGTTTGGATCAGCAACGCGCTGCGCGCCATGCCCGCCCCGGCGCCACGCACCGAGAAGAAGCGACCGAATATCGACACCTGGTAGGCGGGGCCCGGACCAGTGTGCGACCTGCCAATGTGCGACCTGAGGGGTGGTCGCTTGTGCGTTGCTGGGAGCGGGTGAGGGCGAAGTCCGCGCTGCATGCCGCATGATCCGGTGGGGCTGCATGATCCGGTGGGGGCCGCACACACGTCGCGGTGGAAGCCGCGCGGCGCGACCTCTAGGGCGATTCCCGCAGGATCGCCGGCGATGTCCCTCGATCCGACGACCGGCTCGTACGACCGGTTGAGGCGCGGGGCTCATCCAACCGACCATAGGGATAGCGAGAACTGCGCCGCAGGCACGGTGCGCTAGCGCCCTCGGGGCGGGAAGTGACAGCCATGTTCACGACCGTGTGCGACATCTGCGCTGGCCGGATCGAGGAGCGCGGCCACCAGCTCGATCTGGTGCAGACGCGCCTCGTCCCGAATCTGGACGGGCGCCCCCGGATGATCGACCGCGGCAGCATTCGCTCCGTGTTCCTGTGCGATCCCTGTCGCCAGGCCGTCGAGGGGGCGTCGCAGGCGCGGCAGGCCCGTCGCTCGACGGGCTAGCCCAGCCCGGCGAGGGGGCTAGCGGGAATGGAGCGCAGGGCGGAAGCGCGTCGGCTGGGTGCGGGAGGACCTCTCCCCCTGGCACCCTCCCCATCTGAACCGATGGAGCGGGGATCGGCGACGAAGCCCCCTTGGCCCATCGCTAGCGCGAACTAGCTGAAGCGCACCATGTCGTCAGCCGCGTAAGCCGCCACCGCTCGATCCGCCGTGGCGGCGGCTTCGACGCGCTCAATCACGTTCTCCAGCCGACCCGACGGGATGGCGCAGGTCATCTCCGCGTTCGGCATGGCCGTGCGTACGCGGCTGAGCTGGCAGCCGACGCTGGCGGCGACTTGGCCCTGTTCCTTCGCGATCGCAACGATGTGGCACTGCGGCTTGCCCTCGATGCGCAACTCCGGAATCGCATCGTGCAGCACCATCAGCTGCCGGCCCGTGACGCGGAGCAGCACGACGTCCGGATCGACCGGGGTCTCAAGCAGCGGTCCGTAGACCACCGCCGCGGGCTGCTGCTTGACGACGGGAATCTGTGGCACGACCTCCATCGTCACCCAGTTGGACTCCAGCAGCGCAGCCACATCCGCGTTGCCGGCCACCTCCTGCAACGTCTTGAAGCCATGCGTGACGCTGCCCACGCTGCAGTTGCCGTGATCGGCGGCGACGGTGGTGAAGGTCGCGTCGGCGCCCTCCATCCAGAAGACGCAGCCCGCGGCGACGCTGCCCGTGCGCCCGTCCGGTGTGGCGTCCGGCATGGGCGCGCCGAAGGCCGGCGCGACATCTGGCATGGGCGCGCCGAAGGCCGGCGCGACGGGGGCGTCACCGGGGGCACGAAATGTGATCGCGATTGGCGGCACGGAGAGGCCCAGGGCCTCCCGCAGCCGACCGTCGAGCGCTTGCCAATCTGTCATCGTCGTCCCTATCTGTATTGGCCCATCTCTCTTGGCCGATCTGTATTGGCCCATCCGTATTGGCCCCAGCTGTCTTGGCCCCATCTGAATTCGCGTGGTCGGATCGCTGGCCCCCGCCCACGGACGGGAGCCAGGGAATCCTAGCGGAGCGCCCTGCGCGGTGGGGTCGCCGTTTCTGATCAGCCGTGTGCTGGGCTCAGTACGACTTGGGCAGATTCAGCGCCTTCTCCGCGATGTTGCACAGCGCGAGATGCGGGCTGACCGGCGCGATCCAGTTGATCAGTGATTCGCGGAACAGTCGCTCCACCTGCATTTCCTTGGCGTAGCCCAGACCGCCGTGGGTAATGATGGCGCGTTCGCAGGCGCGCTTGCCAGCCTCCGCAGCGAGGTACTTTGCGCCGTTCGCCTCCGGGCCACAGGGCTGTTCTTGGTCGTACATCCAGGCGGCGCGCTGCGTCATCAGCCAGGCCGCCTGCAGCTCCGCCCAGCTCTCCGCCAGGGGGTGCTGAATCGCCTGATTCTGTCCGATGGGCCGGCCGAAGACGACGCGTTCGCGCGCGTAATTCGCGGCGCGCTCCAGCGCGTTCTGCCCGATCCCAATCGACTCCGAAGCCACCAGCACGCGCTCCGGATTGAGCGAGTGCAGCAGGTAACGGAAGCCTTTGCCCTCCTCGCCGATGCGGTCGCCCAGTGGCACCGGCATGCCGTCAAAGAAGACCTCGTTGGAGTCCACCGCGTGGCGCCCCATCTTGGCGATCTCGCGCACCGTGACGTGGTCCCGATTGAGGTTGGTGTAGAAGAGGCTGAGCCCGTCGATGGGGCGTTCGGTCTCGTCCATGGGCGTCGTGCGGGCGAGCAGCAGGATTTTATCGGCCTCTTGGGCCGTGCTGGTCCAGATCTTCTGCCCGTCCACGATGTACTGATCGCCGTCCCGCGTCGCGCGGGTCTGGACGTGCGTCGTGTTGAGGCCGGCTGTTGGCTCGGTCACGCCGAAGCAGGTCCGTGCGCGACCGTGAATCAGATCGGGCAGCCAGCGTTCGCGCTGCTCGTCGGTCCCGAAGACGACGATCGGGTGGGGGCCAAAAATGTTGATGTGCAGTGAGGAGGCGGCGGCCATCGCCCCCGACGAGTTGGCGACCGTGTGCATCATCACCGCGGCCTCGGCGACGCCCAGCCCGGCGCCGCCGTGCGCCTCCGGCATGGCGATGCCCAGCCAGCCGCCGGCGGCGATCGCGTCGGTGAACTCGACGGGGAAATCGCCGGTGTCATCGTGGTCGCTCCAGTAGGCATCGTCGAAGCGATCACAGACCGCTTTCACGTTGCGGCGCACGTCTTCTTGCGTTTCTGTCAGTCCGAAGTCCATGTGCTCCTCCGCCGCGAGGATAGGTGCTGCAGCCGGGACCGCCAGTGCGCCGACAGCCTCGCGCCGTGCTAGCCCCTTGACGACCGTTATGTAGTGATTATCCTGGGCGCACGAGGTGTGGGTCCGATCCCGCCAGCGCCACGTCGCGGATCCGTTCCCGCGGCCGGGCAGAAGGAGCCGCTATGCCGCCCAGCGCCAGCATCCGCGGCACGAATCCCTCGCGCCTGCGCTACGACGACCTGGACGGGGCGACGATCACATTCGCGCTGCGCGACGCAAGCTTCGATGCCACGGCCAGCGCCGCCGACTTCGCACTGCTGGGCGCACCGCTCGGCGTCTCCATCGAAAGCGTCGCTATCCAGTCGCCCAACCTTGCCACACTGAGCCTGCGCTACCTGGGCCCCGTCTTGACGACCCGGCACGCGTTCGCGGTGCGCATCCTGCCCTCCGCTGTGGAGGGCGCGCTGGCCGCGCCGATCGACAGTCGCGATCGGGTGCGGGTGAAGCCAGACCCGGATCCTTGGTCGGCGCCGATCTTGGCGATGTACCTGCTGGCCTTCGGCATTGCGGGGCTGCTGGCGGCCGTGAGCCAGTGGTCCGATGTGCGGGCGCTGACCGACAACGATCCGGAGACTGTGGCGGCGCTGCGGCCCAACATCTTGCTGGGCCTGGACTGGCAGGTGGGTGGGGAGGAGCTGCTGTTGATCTTTGTCGCCAGCATCGGCGTCTTCTTCGGCTGCTTGGCGGGACTGCGGACGGCGGCGACGTACGTGGGGCGCGACCGCTTCGACGATCGCTGGTGGCTGTGGTACCTGATCCGGCCGCTGGTCGGCGCCGGCGTCGCGATTGGCACGGTCTGGATCCTGCGCGCCGCGCTGCTGGGCGAAGGATCGAATCTGCCGGATCTCAACACGTTCGGGGTGGCGAGCATCGCCGCGGTGTCCGGCCTGTTCTCGCGCACGCTGATCGATGGGCTCCGCGGCCTGGCGGAGGGGCGACGGCCGGACGGGGACTAACCGCTGCCGGCCTTGGCCTGATGCCCTTCCAGATGGCGCGTGCGGAGGTCAGGCGGGGTGTGTCGCGGCTCCGGGGTCCTGAGCTCCCTTAGTCGCGCCACACCCCGCCCCTTCCCGCCACCCGGCGGAGGAGAACTGCGAATCCAAGCGTGGCGAGCCCCATCACAATGGCGCCGTAAGCCACCGGCTCCACGCCGCTCAGCCCGGCGATGCCGCCGCTGCCCGTTTGCGGCAGGCCGCCCGGGGGGTCACTCTCCGGCTCGACCTCCGTGGGCGTGTCGCCGTCGGGGTCGTTTTCGGGGATCGGATCATCGCCCACCGGCGGGAGATCCACGGGCGGATCCTCCGGGGGATCCTCTGGGGGGTTCTCTGGGGGGATCACCAGGATGCGCACCGTCGCACGCTCATCCGGGTCGTTGCTGGGATCGATGACCAGTGTGCTGTTCACGAGGCGCCCGGCGCCGTTGCCGGTGACGTCCATCGTCTCTTGCACGATGAGGGTGCAGGAGAAGATCCAGCTCTCGCCGGGGTCCAGCAGACCGTTCGCGTTCAGGTCGCCCTGGTTGACGCCCCCGTTGAGCAGCGGCGTCACCGCGCACTGCGGCGAAGTGACGGTCACATTTTCTAACTGCACGATCCCGTCGTTGGCCTCCACGAAGGTCACCACCACCGGCGTCCCGGCCGGCACCGCACCGGGCGGCGCCACGACGGCCGACAGCGACATGCTGGCGCGCAGCACGCTGACGGTCTTGCGCACCTCCCAGGGGTCGTCCTGGACGGGGTTGTTGAGGAGCACACCGGACGCATCCGCGACCGCGACCCAGGAGACGCCGTTGTATCCGAACCAGCCGTTGGAGGCCGGCGCGGTCGTCGAGGGCAGATAGGCGGCGTCACCGACGACGGTCACCGCGGTGCCGATGGGGAACGCGAGGCCGACACCGATCGTGTGCACGATGCCATCGGGCGTGGTCAGGGACAGATCGACCCCGCCCAAGTCGCAGCCGACGCCGCTGGTATCGGGATTGCCGGCCAGCACGGTGTAGCTGATCGCCGTGGTGTCGCTGAAGAAGGTCAGGCTCTTCTGGACGTTGAGCACGAAGTCGTTGGAGATACAGCCGTCCGGGGACTGTTCCGCGTGCGTACGTCGCAGCAGATCGGTGCCCAGCAACGAGGCGGCGAACAGGGCGGTTAACGCCATGATCACCGTCGCGCTGATGAGCAGGAAGCGGTGGTGCGGGGCGAGATGCCAATGAACGTGCATGTACGTTCCAGACCCTTCGGTGCCGCACGGCTGAGCACGGCGCATCCGATCAATGCGTCCGCATCTGCGGCGGTGGGCCACTGTGCGGCAGCGCCGTTGATCTGTCAGCAGGTGGGGGAAAACCCGAGGTAAAACGCCCGCGACGGTGATCGCACTGTGACGCCGGATGTGAGAAGTGCGAGGGTCGTCCGGCCGAAATCGTCGCGGGGGGCGGGGATGCGCCGTCCCACGACGACAGATCGGGGGTGGCCCCTATGCCCGCGGGCCGACAGGGGACAGCGCGCGCGTCACGATGGAGCAAGCGGCCCGTCCGCACCATGACAGGCGTCCGTGATGCCGTCCGACCCCGCACCCCGCGCCCCCCTCCCGGAGGACGATGATCGGCCCTTCAACGTCGTGCCGGTGCCGATCAGCACCTCGCGGCCCGCGCATCAGCGCGTGCTGCAGCTGTGGCAGTGGTTCTACGTCGTGGGGCAGCAGGCGGTGGAGTCCGACACGCCCCCGGGCGGGATCATGCTGACGGTCTTCAATCAGCTGGCGCTGCTGGCGACGCAGGATCCGGAGATCGTGGAGCGCTACGTCGACACGATCGCGGAGATGAGTCCGGCCGCGATCGGTGGCGCCGCCGTGGGGGCGTCGGAGCTGCGCGATACGCTGCGCCGCGCCCTGGACGCGACGGACGATCCGCCGCGGTCAGCGAGCGATCTGGACGACCCGGATCAATCGGCTGCCGCCTGACTGGGGCCGATCACCAGAGCGCGTTGTCGGCGGCCAGCTCCGCGATGCGCTCGTCGCTGAAGCCCAGCTCGCCCTGCAGGACTTCGATAGTGTGCTCGCCCCACTTGGGCGCCCGATGCAGCCGCAGTCGTTCGCCGTTCCAGAGGATCGGCTCCTCCTGGACCATCGCGGTGACGCCGATCTCCAGATCCAGCTCGCGGTAATCGGCTCGCATGGCCGCGTCGCGGGTGAGCAGATCCTCGAGCGTCTCGACGGGGCTGGCGGGGACACCGGCGGCCTGGAGGACGGCGGCGGCGGTCCAGTGGTCGCGTCCCGCCGTCCAGGCCGCCAGCGCCTCCTCAATGCGGTCCTCCTGGGCCCAGCGGTCGCTGACTGCGGCCAGGTCCGGTCGATCGATCACTTGCAGCAGCCGCGCCCAATCGGCGTCGTCCCGGCAGACGACCGCGACCCAGGTGTCGGTGGCGGCGCCGGGGAAGAGCCCGTGCGGGGCGAAACGCCGCGATCGGTTGCCCAGCCGCTGCGGCGCGACCCCGTTGTTGAGGTACTCGACCAGCTCGGTGTCGAGCAGGTGCAGCGCCGACTCGAACTGGGAGAGCTCCAGGGACTGCCCGTGGCCGGTGCGGTCGCGCTGCAGCAGGGCGGAGATGATCAGGGCGGCGCCGTAGTACGGCACGGTGAAATCCGTGTGCAAGGTGCCCAGGCCCAAGGGCTGCGTGTCTGGGAGGCCGGTCAGGGCCGCCAAGCCCGACATCGCGACAATGCCGTTGCCGTAGGAGCGCCAGTCCTTGTGCGGCCCGAAGGTCCCCATCACGGCCATATTGGCCAGGATCACATCGGGCTTGATGGCGGACAGGCCCTCGTAGCCGATGCCCCACTTGTCGAGCCGGTCCGGCGTGTAGTTGGACGTCACGACATCCGCGGTGGCCAGCAGATCGCGCGCGGCGGCCATGCCCTGGGGCGAGTTGAGGTTCAGCGTGACCGCGCGCTTGTTGGCGTTGACGTCGTTGAATTGGCCGTTCGTGTCGTAGCTCATCTCGTCGCTGGGTTGCACACCGATGTAGCGAATCGGGTCCGTGCGGTAGTCGGACTCCAGCTTGATCACGTCGGCGCCGAGGTCGGCCAGCAGGCGGGTGCAGAGGGTGCCCGCGATCGCCCAGGTGAAGTCGACCACGCGGACCCCGGCCAGCGGCTGCCGGGGATCGGCGTTGGCGCCGGCCGTGGGCGACGCCACTCGCGAGCGTTGCTTGGGCAACGAGGCGTCCTCCGGGGGGTGCATGCCGCTGGCGATCCCGTCCTCGAACAGCGCCTCGATCTCGGCGACGCTGAGTCCGCCCAGGCCGGCCAGCGCCTCGCTCGTGTGCTCGCCCAGGGCGGGGGCGCGACGCGTCGGGCTCTGCCAGCGGTCGGACAGGAAGGGTGTGCGCGGGAGGCGCAGCGTTGCGTCGACGATGGGGTCTTCGATGTCGTGGAAGAAGTGGCGCGCGTTGAGGTGCTCGTTGACGGCGAGGTCCGGCACGTCGTTGACGGGCATCACGAGCAGGCCCCGGGCCTGTCCTTCGCGGCAGAGATCCGCCTGATCGATGGCGGCGCAGAGCCGTTCCACGATGCCGACCGCGTCCTTGGTGTGGTCGGCGCGGTACTGCATGTTCTCCCACTGAGGACCGCGCAGGGTGGTATCGCCGATCGTCTGCTCCACCCAGTCGGTGAACTTGAACCAGTTGGGCGGATGCACGGTGAACGAGGTCCACTTGCCGTCGCGACTGCGGTAGGCGGCGCCGCTGGAGATCGCGCGGTGCCGGCTGGGCACCTCCCCGCGCCAGTGCCAGTAGTTGGCGTTGGCGGTCTGGAGCGTCGTCAGGTTGACCGCCTCTTGCAGGGACACCACGACGTGGCCACCGGGGTGGCCGATCCGGGCGGCGCGCAGCAGGGCGATGGCCGCCTCGGCGGCGGTCATTGAGGCCTGCCGGTAGGCGAGCTGCCCGGCCGGGTAGTGCGGCGGCTCGCCCGTCTGGCCGTTGAGGGTGATGTGCCCGCCGGCGGCCATCGCGATCAGGTCGGTGGCGACGTGGTCCGTGGCGATGCCGTCCGGGCCGCCGCGCCGGAAGATCGTCTCGACGAAGGCGGGGCCGGCGGCGCCGGCGGCGCGCAGGTCGTCGAAGAAGGAGCGCCCGGCCTGGGGCACGTTCAGCGGCCCAATCACGACATCGACCGCCGGCAAGAGCCGGGCGATCACCCCCCAGGACGCGCGTCGCTCCAGATCGAGCGCCAGGGAGCGCTTGCCGCCGTTGAATAACAGGTGGGCCAATGACCGCTCGACATCCCCATCTTCGTCACCAGGGGGGCGACCGGCGGGGCCGGCCAGGTAGGGCGGACGCGAGCGCACGGCGTCGCCAGCGCTGTCCTCCACGCGCACCACGTCGGCGCCGAGCTCGGCCAGCATGCGCGCGCCCTGCACCGTCGCCTCGTCGCTGAGGTCAAGGATCGTGACGTCGGACAGGGGGCCGTCCGGGAATGCGCCGTTGGGGAAGGAATCATCGATGTGGGCGGTTGCTGCGTCGGGCATAAGCGTCGGACCTCCGGCGTCGGAGGCTACACCCCGGAGAGCGAGGGTTCATCCTTCGCCTGCCGACGGGCAGCGCACTCAGTCGGCGGGGATGCCCGTGACGCCGGACTCGCGCAGGGCCGCGATCTCGTCCGGGGGCAAGCCGGCCTCGGCCAGGAAGGCATCCGTGTCCGCATCCAACGCGGGCGACGGTCGCGCCGCGCCAGTGCTGGTGGCCGACATACTGATCTGCGAACCGACCATGCGCTCCGGCCCAGTCAGCGGATGCTCCAGATCGATCATCAGGCCCGCCGCCTCTACCTGGGGGTCGCGCGACACCTGCTCCGGCAGATTCACCGCCGCCGCGGGCGCATCCGCGGCGTCCAGCGCCGTCATCCAGTCGGCTGTGGTGCGCGACAGGAAGAGCGCCCGGAGGCGCGCCTTCATTGCGTCGACGATGGGGTCGTTGGCCGAATCGAGCGCGTTGAACTGCGGGTCGGCGGTGGGGTCGTCATCGATGCCCAGCGCCGTGCGGATCTGGGCGCGCGTCGCGGCCGTCGCCGAGCCCAGGACGATGGCGCCGTCCTTGGTGTTGTAACCGCCGTAGTACAGGAACGTCGCGGCGCCCAGCTGATGCGACGCCTCCTGCCGGGCCTGCAGCATCTCTGGGTAGGTCCCGCCCGCGTCGCGCACGGCCAGCACCTTCGCGAGCATGGGCTCGCGCACGATCGCATCGACGACCGGAAGCTCCGCGACCGAGGGGCTCTGGAAGGCCATCGCCGTGGAGAGCAGGTTGGTCACGACCCGCTGCCCCTGACCCGTCCGCTCCCGATGAAACAGCGCCGCGCAGACCGCCAGTGCGCCACTCACCCCCGTCGCGTAGTCCAGCGGCGCCGTGTTGGTGATTGTGGTCGGAGCGCCGGCGTCGTCGACCTTGCCGAAGCCCACGATGAGGCCGCTGTAGGCCTGGGCGAGCAGGTCCGTCGCGGGCCGGTCGGCGCTGGGTCCGGCCTCCCCGAAGCCCGTGTTCTCCAGGTAGATGAGGTCGGGCCGCAGCGGTCGCAGGGCGCCGTAGTCCATGCCCAGGCGCAGCGCAGCCCCGGGACGCGCATTGATCAGGAAGACATCGAAGGAAGGGACCAGGCGATGGATCAGGTCGCGGCCCGGCGGCGTGTGGGCGTTGATGACGACGCTGCGCTTGCCCCGATTGAGCGCGTGAAAGAGCTTGCTCTCGTGGGGGAGGAAGGCGCCGATGGCGCGGGCTGTGTCGCCCGTGGGTGGCTCCAGCTTGATGACCTCCGCGCCCAGGTCGGCCAGGTTGAGGCCGGTCACCGGGCCGGCGATCAGCTGCGAGAACTCCAGCACCTTGATTCCGTCGAGCGCTCCGGGCATGGGGCCTCCTGTCGTGCGACGGATGCTAGTCGCTGGGGCGATCGTTGTGCGACGGGCGCTGGCGGATGCGCCGTTCAGCCCGGAGCGGCGTCGCTATCTGGACGACCTGCTGGACCGCTGGGCGGCCGTGTCGCAGCCGGCGGGACGAGACCCCAACTCCGCTAGCTGGGCGTGGGTGTGGTGGCGATGACGCCGTCCGACTGCATCTGCGCGATCTCGCCATCGTCGAAGCCGAGCTCGCGCAGGATCTCCTGGTTGTCCTGGCCCAGCCCGGGCGTCGGTCGCATTTCGGGCGGCGCCCACTCCGAGAAGTGGATCGGGAAGCCCGCGTAGCGACGCGGCCCCACCTCCGGCTGGTCCCACTCCACGATCAGGCCGCGGTCGTTGAGCTGGGGATCCTCGACTAGGTCCTTGTTCGTCATGACGGCGGCGGCGGCGATGCCGCGGACCTGCAGGCGCGCCGCCAGGGCGTGCTTGTCGCCGTCGCGGGTCCACCCGCCGATGGCCGCATCGATGGCGTCCTGTGCGGCGCGACGACCGTCGACGGCCGCATAGCTGGGGTCTCGCAGTTCCGCCGCGCCAATCTCCTCGACCAGCGCGGCCCAGTCGGTGTCGGAGCGGATCGTGATCGCGAGCCAGGCGTCGTCCCGATCGATGTCCGGATTGCCGATCCCGGGATCGGCGGCGCAGCGATAGACGCCCTGCGGTGCGTAGCGCCGGGAACGATTGCCGCGAGGCGCGGGCGCACCCTCGACCGAGGTCTGGAGCAGTAACTCCCCCCCGATCGCCGCGTAGGTTTCGAGCTGGGAGATCTCGATGGTGGTGCCGAGGCCCGTGCGCTCGCGCTCCCAGAGGGCGGCCAGAATGCCGAATGCGCCGTGCAGCCCGCCGATCGGGTCGGGGTAGGCGTGCCCCTCTTTGATCGGGCCGCCATCGGGGTACCCGGTCGCGGAGACCAGGCCCGATGCGCCCTCCAGAATCGGCCCGTAGGAGACGTTGTTGCGGTCCGGGCCCGTCGCGCCGTAGCCGGACATCGAGACGCGGATCAGCCGCGGGTTGAGGGCGTGCATCGCGGCCGCATCGATGCCGAGGCTGAGCACACCGCGTGGGCTGAAGTTGTCGAAGAGGATGTCGGCGGAGCGCACGAGGCGCTCGAAGGCGTCCCAGCCGGCGGGCGTCTTCAGATCCATGCAGAGGGCGCGCTTGTTGCGATGCAGCTTGTTGAAGGTGCCGGCGCGGTTCCAAGGCCGCTCGCCTGGGTCCGCATTGGGGTAGACGCCGGCGCGGAAGGTGGGACCCGGGAGGCGGCCCCACTCCCATTCGTCCCGCTCTGCGCGCGCGACCGCCTCGCTGCCGCCGCCGAGCCCGGCGCCACGGTCGTCACGACGCTCGATCTTGATCACGTCGGCGCCCAGGTCGCCCAGGAAGCGCATCGCCAGGGGGCCGGCCCAGGCCATGCCGAACTCGATCGCGCGAATCCCGTCGAGCACGCCCGTCATGATGCCGCCTCCAGCGCGACCTTGGACGCGACCAGCCGATCGATCTCCGGCTCTGCCAGCCCGGCCTCCCGCAGCAGCGCCCGGGTATCGGCGCCGTAGGCCGGGGCTTCGCGAAACGCGGGCGCCTGCCCACCGATGCGGACGGCGACGCCGGGCATCTTCGCGTCCATGCCGAAGCGCTCGGGCGTGACCCAGAAGGCGCGCGCCTCCAGTTGGGCGTCGACGAGCGTCTCGTCCAAGGCCAGCACTTTGCCGCAGGGCACCCGCGCGGCCTGCATTTCCGCCACTGCCTGCTCCCGGGTGCGCGCTTGCAGCCAAGGCGCGATCTGGGCGTCGAAGTCGTCCGCGCGATCGATCCGCAGACCACCGCTCAGATAGCGCTCATCGACGATCAACTCCGGCTTGTCCATGGCGATGCACATCGCCTCGTACTGCGCCTGCGTCGCCGTGCCCAGCACCACCCAGCCGTCTTTGACCTGCTGCAGACCCATGGGATGGTGCGACTCCAGATGCCGGTTGCCGCCGCGCTGCTTGACGAATCCCAGGTGGCTGAACAGCACGAGCGACCACTGGTGGGCCGACGCCATGGCCTCCATGGCGCCGATATCGACGAGCTGGCCGCGGCCCGACTGTCGCGCGCCGGTCATCGCCGAGAGGGCGCCGATCGCGGCGGTCAGCCCCGTCGCGTAGCCGCACCAGGGCCCGCCGCCCTGCAAGGGCTCGCGATCGGGGAAGCCCGTGATCGCCAGGTAGCCGCCGGCCGCCCAGTCGGTCAGGTCGCTGCTGACGAATCGCCGGTAGGGGCCGGTCAGGCCGTAACCACTGACGAGGCAGTGCACGAGCCGGGGGTTCGCGTCGCGGAGCTGGGCGTCGCGGGCCAGAGCGGCGTCGGGGTCGCCGTTGCAGGAGCTGATCACGAGGTCGGCGCTGCCGGCGAGACGCTGCAGGGCGGCGCGACCGTCGGGCGTCTCCACCTCCAGGCCGATGCCGCGCTTGTAGGCGTGCAGGTAGGCAAAGGCGGCGCTCTGGGGCGCGGCGCCGGGCTGCGGCGTACGAATCAGGGGCGGGGCCTGCCGCAGGGGACTGCCGCCCGGCGGCTCGACGACGACCACGTCCGCGCCCGCCATGGCGAAGAGCTTGGACGCGTACGCCCCGGCGACGTTGTCGCTGAGGTCGAGCACACGGACAGCATCCAAGGCGAGCGGCATGGGGACTCCACTTCGGTCGTCATGCTCACGGCGGAGGGGAGTCGGGTCAATTGGGCGGGCGTGCCCTAGACTCACCGGATAAGCGAAGCGCCGCCGATCCAGTACTGCCGCACCGACGACGGGGTCAACATCGCGTACTGGACGCTGGGCGAGGGGCCGCGGCGTGAGACCCTAACGGCTCTGGCCCCACCCCACCCCTCCCCCAGCGAACGGAGTCCCCATGTCCGACAGCGCAGCACCCACGAATTGGCAGCCGGAAGTCGACGAGCTCAATCATCGGCGCACGCTGGCGAAGAAGCTGGGCGGCAAAGAACGCGTCGATAAGCAGCACGCGCTTGGCAAGCTGACCGTACGGGAGCGCATCGACGCGCTCGTCGACCCGGGCAGCTTTCACGAGATTGGTGGCCTGGCGGGGTACGGCAGCTACGACAACGGCACGTTCCTCGACTTCACGCCGCTGCCCTACATCGGCGGGCTGGCGACGGTCGGCGGGCGACGGGTGGTCGTGGGCGGCAACGACTTCACGGTCGGTGGCGGCGCCGCCGACATCAGCACACAGGAGCGCTTCAAGAACCTGTTCCTGGCCGACATGGCGCGGGAGTATCGCGTGCCGCTGATGCTGTTCCACGAGGGCGCCGGGGCGAACGTCGCGGCCGAGGGCGACGGCCACGGGCACCTGCCCAGCTCCTTCGATGTCTTTGGCCCCGACATTCGCGCCGGCCAGGAGGTCCCCGTGGTCTACGCCGTCTCGGGCGCGACGGCGGGCGGTGTCGCGGCGCACGCAATGCTGGGGCACTTCGTGGTGATGACGCCCCAGGGCGCGCTGTTCGCGGGCGGGCCGCCGCTGGTCAAGCGCGCGCTGGGCGCGGACGTCACGAAGGACGAGTTGGGCGGCCCCGACGTGCACGTGATGGCCTCCGGCGCGATCGATAATCGGGCCAGCGACGAGCTTGACGCGATCGCGCAGATGCAGAAGTTCCTCAGCTACTTCCCGCAGAACGTCTACCAGCAGCCGCCGGTCCTGCCGAGCAACGACCCGGCCGACCGCGAAGAGGAAGAGCTGCTCTCGATTGTGCCGCGGGCCCGGACCCGCGCTTACAACATGCGTCGCGTGGTGGAGTTGATCGTCGATGACGGTGACTACTTCGAGGTGCAGCCGGAGTTCGCGACCTCGGTGCACACGATCTTGGCGCGGGTGGGCGGCTACACGGTGGGCATCGTGGCGAACAACCCGAAAATGCTGGCGGGCGCGATGACGGCCACCTCTGCCGATAAGCAGGGGCACTTCGTGGAGCTCTGCGATCACTTCCACATCCCCATCGTCTTCCTGGCGGACGTGCCCGGCTTCATGCTGGGCGTGCAGGCGGAGCGCACGGGCACGCTGCGGCACGGCATGCGCGCCTACTGGGCCACCTACCTGGTGAAGGTGCCGGTGTTCACCGTGATCACGCGCAAGAACTTCGGCATGGCGGGACAGGCGACGGCCAACGTCGGCTCGATCAACTACCGCGTGGGCTGGCCCTCGGGCGACTGGGGGTCGATCCCGATCGAGGGCGGCGTTGCGGCGGCCTACAAGCGGGAGATCGAGGCGGCCCCCGATCCGGACGCGCGGCGCAAAGAGATCGAGGATCACCTGCTGCAGTTCCGCAACCCCTTCCGCACAGCGGAGGCGTTCGGGATCGAGGACATCATCGACCCGCGACAGACGCGGTCCTACGTACACCGCTTCCTGGAGCTAGCGTACGAGACCCTGTCGACGCAGCTGGGCATGGTGTCGAAGGTGGGGGTCCGGCCCTAGCGGCGGGCCGAGCGTCGCGACGCCGATGTCTGCCGGTGCGGGCGTCTAGACTCCGGCGCATGGAGATCGGACTCTTCTTCCAACTCCCCGTCTGGCCCGAGCAGCGCGCGGACGACCGCTATGAGGAGACGCTGCGGCAGATCGAACTGGCCGACCGCCTTGGTTTCCAGGTGGCCTGGCTGGCGGAGCTGCACTTCGAGGCCAACTACGGCGTCATGCCGTCGCCGTTCCTGGTCGCCGCCGCCGCTACGCAACGGACCCAACGTATCGGCATCGGCACGGCGGTCTCGCTGCTGCCCCTGCACGACCCCCTGCGCCTGGCGGAAGAGACGGCGATGCTGGACCAGCTCAGCCGGGGCCGCTTGCGGCTCGGTGTGGGACGCGGCAGCATCCCGCAGCACTACGCCGGCTTCGGCCGTGCGCTGGATGAGCGGCAGTCCCGCTTCGAGGAGTCGCTGGAGATCGTACGCCGGGCCTGGGGCCCGGAGCCGTTCAGCTTTACGGGCGCGCACTTCAGCTATGAGAACGTCAACGTGGTGCCGAAGCCGTTGCAGCAACCGCACCCGCCGCTGTTGATGGCGGCGAACAGCGACGAATCGGTGGAGACCGCGATCGCGCTCGACATCCCCGTGATGATGTCGACCCTCACGGCGACACCCGATCAGATCAGCGCCCGCAGCCGACGTTACCGATCCGCCCGGCCCAACGCCCCGGCCGGAGACATCGCGCTGATGGCGCCCGTCCACGTCGCCGAATCGAACGAGCTGGCCGAACGCGACGCGGAGGCATCGCACCTCAGCTACTACCGGGAGGTCGCGCGCGTGATTCGGGCCGGACTGACGGGCAATCCGGACGGCTCCACCCGACGCGTCCCGCTTGCCGAGCGTTTCGGCTCGATCACGTTCGAGGAGTCGATCACGAGCGACAGCGCCGTAGGCGATCCGGACCGCGTCGTGGAGCGGCTGACGGCCCTGCATGACTGCCACGGCTTCGGCCACCTGATGGCCTGGTTCGCCTTCGGTGGGCGCATCCCGCACGAGCGGGTGCTGGCCTCGATGCGGCTCTTCGCGGACGAGGTTGCGCCGCGCCTGCCCTAACGCCCCGCCGGAATACGCCCCACCCGATCCGCGCCCGGACCCAGCATGATGCAACGCCCCGACCGGCGCTGGTATCGTCGTGCGGGGGTCGGACTCCAGGAGGCGTCATGCCGTCTGCGGTCGTCCTGCCCACGCTCGGACCCACCCCACCACCGGGCCTGCCCGGCGCGAAGTGCACCATCCAGCAATGGCACGTGGAGCCCGGCGCCTGGGTCAGCCGCGGAGCGCGGCTGTTCTCCGTCGCGACGGCGCAGGGGCTCTCGGAAGTCGTTGCCGAAGCGTCGGGGCGGCTGCACGTGATCGCGCAGAGCGGCGCGACGCCCAACGCGGGCGATGTCGTCGCGTATCTGCTCGCCGCCGGTGAGCAGCCGCCGATCCAAGTGGGCGCATCGGCGCCCGTCGCGGCGGCGATCGATCTCGCCGCGCCAGACGCGGCCCCTCTGTCCGTCCCCCTGCCCGTGGCCACGACCGACACCGGGCGCGTCTCCCCTGCTGTGAAGCGCCTCGCCGTGGAGCACCAGATTGACTTGAGCGCGGTGAGCGGCAGCGGGCTGGGCGGTCGGGTCCTGCGTGACGATGTCGTTCGTGCTGCGCAGGCCGGCCCGCCTCACGCGACCGGCGGACTCGCTCCGGCCAACGCCAGCGCTGAGGCCCTGCGCAGCGCCCGCGAAGCCGGGCTGACGCGCGACGACGATCCCATGCCCAGCACCGAGATCGCCGAGCCGCGCCTCGTGCCCGGGCAGTTGGTCCTCAGCCTGGAGGTCGACTTCACCCGCGCGGCGGCCCTGATCGGCGAACTCGAAGAGGTCTGGGCGGAACACGACCGACGGCCAACGCCCGGCCACCTCGTCATTCGCGCCGTCGCCCTGGCGCTACGCGGCGATCCAGCCCTGCTGCGCGCGTCGGGGCAGGCGGAGGCGTCGGGCGTGCGAATCAGCTTCGAGTTCTTCGACGGGGGTTCGCTGGTCAGCAGCACCATCAACGACGCCGACGCCCTGCCCCTGGAGGCGCTCGTCTCCCGCCTGAACGCCGCTGGCGATGGAGACGCGACGGACCCCGAGCGCTTCACGATCGTTGATCTCGGGTCGCGGGGGATCGACGCCGTGACGCCCGTCCTGCCCGCCTCATCCATCGCGAGCCTGGGATTGGGGCGCGTCGCGCAGCGGCCGTCGTTCGCCGGCGCATCGGGGATCGAGCGCCGCGCCTTCCTGACGCTCAGCCTCGTGACCGCGCCCTCTATCGAGACAGCCGCGGCAGTGGACTTCCTGGCGAGCCTGCGGCAATATTTGGAGCAGCCCGCACGACTGCTTCTGGCCTGATCCGTCGACCTGCGAGCGTCCGCGCCTGGAGAGACCGATGCCCTTCGCCGACGTTGGTGACCTGCGCATGTACGTCGAAATGCAGGGGCAGGGGCCGCGCCTGCTCGCGATCAGCGGTACCGGCGGTGACCTGCGACGCGCCGGCAACGTGGGCCCGCTCGCCCAGCAGTTCACGCTGCTGCAGTACGACCAGCGCGGGCTGGGCCGGACCACGATCCCCGATCCGCCCTACACGATGGAGGACTACGCGGACGACGCCGCGGCCCTGCTGGACACGCTGGAGTGGGACCACTGCGCCGTGATGGGGACCTCCTTCGGCGGCATGGTGGCGCAGGTGCTGGCACTGCGGCATCCCCAGCGCGTCGACCGGCTGGTGCTCAACTGCACCTCCAGCGGCGGGGCCGGCCGCGCCTCCTACCCGCTACATACGCTCGACGGCCTCAGCCCCGAGGACCGTTTCGACCACCTGCTGCCCATCTCCGACACTCGCCGCGATCAGGCCTGGCAGGACGCGCACCCGGACCAGGTCGAGGCGCTGCGGCTCGAGGCGCTGGCCAACGCGGCCGTCAGCGCCAAGGAACCGCGCCGGGCGATCGGGGCGACCGCCCAGCTGCAAGCGCGCGCCCAACTCGATGCGTACGACCGCCTGCCGGAGCTCCGCATGCCCGTGCTGGTCTGCGGCGGCCGCTTCGACGGCATTGCCCCACCCGCCAATCAAGACGCCCTCTGCCGCCAGATCCCCCAGGCCGAGCTGGCGATGTTCGACGGCGGCCACGCCTTCCTGCGCCAGGACCCCGCCGCCCTGCCGCGCATCGCCGCGTTCTTGCTGGCAGAGAGCGCGTCCTAGTTGACGATGTCCCGGCTCAGAGCCCAGACGCCCGCGCGATGAGCACTGCCGTGCCCGCCAACAGGCAGTAGACGACGAACACCCGCAGTGAATGCATGCGCACCAGCGCCAGCAGCGCTCGAATCGCGACGAGCGCCACAATGAATGAGACGGCCGCACCCAGCGCCATCTCGCCCAGGCTGACGCCTGCCTCGGCCCCATCCGTCGCCAGCTTGTAGGCCGCCCACAACCCCGCGCCGCCTATCGCCGGCGCGGCCAGGTAGAAGGCGAACAGCGCCGCGCTCTCGCGCGATAGATGCTCGAGCATCCCGGCCGCCATACACATCCCTGAGCGTGAGACCCCGGGCAGGACCGCGAACGCCTGCATGATGCCGACGCGCAGGGCGTCGCCCGGGCCGATCGACTCCAAGTCGCGCTGGCGTCGCCCAAAGCGATCGGCCGCCCAGAGCATCACGCCCGTGCCGATCAGGAAGACGCCAACCCAGGTGGGGTCACGCAGCTCCCCGTCGAGTTCGTCGCGAATCGCCAGCCCCACGATCGCCAGCGGGATGGAAGCGATGACCAGCAGTTGGAGCCGGCGCGGGCCGGAGATGCCGTCCGCCCGGGCGACCGTGGGGCCGCGGCCGGCGGGCAGCAGCTCCCGGGCGATCGACCAGAACTCGCGTCGGAAGGCGACGAGCACGGCCGACAGCGTGCCCAGGTGCACGGCCACGTCGAAGGCGACGCCCGGGTCTTCGATATCCAGGACCCAGACGCCCAGGACGATGTGACCGCTGCTGCTGATGGGCAGGAACTCCGTCAGGCCCTGCACGATCGCGAGCGCGACGACTTCAAGAATGGACATCGATCGTGGCGCCCCTCTCGGGGCCTATCGTCGCGCGGCGGTCGCGCTGGGGCCATCGGGGGGGGTCTTGCGTTCGGCGCCCGAGTCGTGGTGCGATCCGACCCCGACACGTGACGAGCGTCACGGTCGCGACGCCGCCGCCTCTCTAGCCTCGACTCAGAGGGAAGCGGGGGCGGGCTGATGGACCTTGAATACGATGTCGCGGCGATCATTGGGGCGGGACTGCTGGGTGGGCTGATCATGGTGGTGCCGCTGTACATGGGCCGGGCGATGGCGCCCCAGCAGATGCGCATGGACCTGCTGCTGCTGCTGGGGACGATGACGCCCATGCGCCTGCCGCTCCCCGCCGCCTACCTGGCCGGCGGGATGATGCACGCGGGCGCCAGCGTGCTCTTCGCTTTCGTGCACGTGGGGCTGTTTGAGGTGACTGGCATCAACGCCGACCTGGTGCTGTGGGGGCTGCTCTTCGGCCTGGGCCACTGGGTAATCAGCGGCATGATGATGGGCATGATGCCGCTCCTGCACCCGCTCGTCGCTAAGGGGGAGATGGAGAACCCGGGCCCCTTTGCGCTCAACATGGGACCGATGACGGCGATGGGCTTCCTGATGCTGCACTTGCTCTTCGGCGTCGCGGTGGGCGGGCTCTACGAGGCCTTTCTCTAGCCCGCCCCACGGCGGTTCTCTAGCCCGCTCCGCGGCGACTGCTCTCCCGGGAGCCGTCGCGCGCCCGCCCCTCTAGACCGACGTGGCGATACACTCAGGCCCGCCGACACGGGACCTGAGTGAAAACTACCCTCCGACTCCTCTACCTCCGCGCGCGCGCGAACTGGCGGCTGCTCAGCGTCGTTGGCTTCGGCATCCTCATCGCCAGCGTGCTGATGGCCTCCACGACGCTCTACACGCGCGCGCTGACGGATCTGGGCCTCGACTTCGACCTGCGTCGCGCGACCGGCGAGACGGCGACCGTGCAGGTGAACGTTGCGCCGGCGCTGCTGGGCGGCGAGCGCAACGATGCGGTGCTGGACTTCGTCGAGGCCAGCCTGGACGCGCACTTCGGCGACCTGGCGACGCCGGGCACGCGCGTCCGCGCGCAGTACGTGGGTGAATTTCATCTCTTGGGCGGCAACGACCTGGGGCCCAACGTCAACCTCTCCGCGGGCTTCTCCGCCATTGAGGGCTGGGAATCGCACGCGGTCTTCGAAGGGCGCGCGCCCGAACTCCCCTCGCTGCGCTTCAACCCCGAGATCGGCCTGGTGCAGCTGGACGGCCCGATTGAGGTGGCAGTGCCGCGGCGGCATGCCGATTTCGCGGGTCTGTCTGTGGGCGACACGATCACAATCGCGGACGCGTACGACGAGTGCGACCGCGAGCCGCCGCTGCCCGACGGAAGCCCGCCGCCCAATGCGGAGCCCTGCGAGACCAGCGCGATCGTGACGCTGCGCATCCCGATTGAAGTGGTCGGCATCTTCGAGGCGGCGAATCCGGACGACCCGTTCTGGAGCGCAAGCATCGTCTCGCTCAGGTCGCCCATCCCGACGGCGCACTTCGGCCTCTTCTCCGGGGCCGCGTTGTTCGTGCATTCCGACGCCTTCAGCCAAACGCTGGCCCAGTTCATGCCCGGCTACGGGGTGCGGTCACGCGTGCAGGATCTCGTGCCCATCGCGGCGTTCGACAGCGTTGGCATCCCCGCCGACATCGCGCGCGTGGAGGCCCTGCGCGACGACGTGACGACGGTGGGCGGCACGGTCTCGACGCGCCTGGAGAACGCGCTCACTCGCTTCGAGGAGCAACGCGATTTCAGCGTCGTGCCGATCCTGTTGATCCTCATCCAGGTGATTGCGATCGTCTTCTTCTTCATCGTCGTCATGGCGCGGCTGCTGATCAGCCGCGAGACGGACGAGATCATCCTGCTGCGCGGCCGCGGCGCTTCGCTGATCCAGGTGCTGGGGCTGTACGTGGTGCAGCTCACGCCGATCGTGCTGCTGGCCGCTGTCGTTGCGCCGCTGATCGCGGCGGGCGCGATTAGCGCGCTTGGCTTTCTGGGCGCGTTCGAGGACGTCACCGGCAACGACTGGATTCCGATGGCGCTTACGCCGCAGGCCTGGGCGCTGGCGCTGGCCGGCGCGGCGATCGCTGTCGCGGCGGTGCTGATCCCGGTCACAGTGGCGGCCCACGTCCGGCCCGGCGCCGCGCGCTATGTGGCGGCCCGGCCCGCCGGCGCCTCGGTGATTCAGCGCTACTACTTGGACATCGCCTTCCTGGCGGTGGCGGGCTTCTTGGTCTGGGCGGTCTCCGCGCGCGACGCGGTCTTCACGCGCGACACCGTGGGCGGCCTCGCGACGGACCCGCTCGTGCTGATCGCGCCGGCGCTGATCGGCCTGATCGCGATCGTGTTGGTGCTGCGGCTGCTGCCCGTGGTCCTGCGCGGCATCGCCTGGCTCACGCGCGACCGCATCGCGATGCCGATCGCGGCGGCGCTGCGACAGGCCGTCCGCAACCCCGGACCCATCGCTCGGCTCAGCCTGCTGCTGATGCTGGCGGCGGCGCTGGGCACCTTCGCGGCGTCGTACGGGGGCACCGTGGAGCGCTCATTCGAGGAGCGGGAGCGCTACGTCGCCGGCGCCGACCTCCGCGTCTTTCTCGATCCGCAACCACCCGGGGTCCTGCGGCAGCAACTCGCCACGCTCCCTGGCAACAGCCCTTCCGCGCTCGCCATCCGCCGCTTGGGCAACATCTCCCGCACCGGAAGCGGCGGCGTCAGCGGCCGGGTGCAACTCCTGGGCCTGGAAAGCGCGCGGGCTGCGTCGTTCCTCTGGTTCCGCGACGACTTCACGGAGCGGCCGCCGGCCGAGATGCTGCCGCGACTTGCGCCGTCGCCCAGCCTGGGCGGGATCGCGATCCCGGACGACGCCGCCGAGCTCAGCATCGCCGTGCAGGTCAGCGAGGAGCGCACGGACCTCACGTTCTGGCTCCAGATTCGCGATGCGGACGGTCGATTCTTCCGCGCCCTGCTGGGCACGCCCGAGACGAGCGGCGCCTGGGAGGAGTTGCGCGGTCCGGCCCTGGACCGATCCGTGGTGCTACGCGCGCAACCACCGTTCACGCTCCACGCCATCACCTATACGGAGGCGCAGAATCGCAGCATCTCGGAATCGGGCACGGTCCTGATCGACGATCTCACGGCGATCACTACGGACGGGGAACGCGTGCTGTTGGAGGGCTTCGAGTCCGGCGCGAGACCCTGGCGGCTGCAGCCGCTCAGCGCCGCCGACGCCGCGGACAGCTTCGAACGGCGCACAGACGGCGTGGCGCGAACGGGCAACGGCGCAATGGAGTACCGCTGGACGCCCGGCGTTTCCCCCGGCCGTCGCGGGCTCTACCTGCCCGCTCCCAACCTCTGCGACGGGGATGGCGTTTGCGCCCTCAACGTGGTCGCCAGCACGTCCTTCCTGCGCGCCCACGCCTTGGCTGTGGGCGATCTTGCGCCCTTCCGGCTGGGCGCCTTCAGTATCGACGTGCGCATCATCGATGCCGTCGACTTCTTCCCCACCTTGGATCCCAACGATGAGGCTGGCTTCCTCATCGCGGACGTGGCCGACCTCTACCACGTGGGATCCACGCTGACCTTCCGCGACGGCGTCACGATCAGCGAGGTCTGGGTGAACGGTCCCAGCGATCCGGGCCTGCGTGAGCGCACCATCCTGGCGCTGACGGCGCTGGGCAACGGGCTGGGGGTGACCGATCAGCCCGCGCAGGTCGACGCGGCCGCCGACGATCCCCTGGTCGCGGCCGGGGGCAGCGGCATCCTGCTGGTCTCCTTCATCGCGGTCGGCATCCTGATCATTGTGGCGTTTCTGGTCAGCGTCATCTTCACGGCGCATGAGCGGATGCTGGAGATGGCCGTGCTGCGCACACTGGGCATTGGCCGCGGCAGCCTGCTGGCCCAGCTGATCGTCGAATACAGCATCGTCGCGATCGTTGGGCTGGGGCTGGGCACGTTCCTGGGCGACCGCATTGGCCGGCTGATGCTGCGCTTTCTGGAAGTCAATGAAGAAGGCGACCGGGTGCTGCCGCCCTTCCTGCTGACCACGGACTGGTCCACGGTCGGCATCTCGTATCTCGTCTTGGTGGGAGTGCTCGGCGTGGGCGTCGCCGTCGCCTGGCGACTGTTCATCCGCGAGTCGATCACGCGCGCACTGCGACTCGCCGTATGAGGCGCGCCAGGAACAACCGTGGAGGGCTGGCTTCAACGCTAGGACGACTCCGGCTCGGGGTCCGGGAAGATCGTGCCGGGGAAGCGCTGGTCCTGGTTCTGCGGCCGGCTGCCCTCGGGCAGGACCAGGCCCGATCGGGCGACGATCTCCCCACCCGCCTCATCCACGAGCAGCGCGATGGCGGCGCCGGGCTCGATCGGGAGGCTGGAGTCGGCCGACAGTCGCAGCAGCAGGTCAGAGTCCTCCGCGAAGCGCAAGACCGTCCGCCCCCCCGCCCAGTCGACGATCAGGCTGTCCGCGTCGACAGAGACCACCCGGCCGATCAGCACCTGCCGTCCCAGCAGCCCGTCCGGATGCCCGAACGGGCTGAGACCGCCGATTGGGAGAATGACGCCCGCGCCCACGCCCGTCTGGCCCGCAGCGGGAGCCGCCACGTCGACCGACTGCACGACGACCGTGGGGGGGCGTTGCGCCTCGTTTGCGACCACCTCCGCGCCCAGGAACCAGCCGCCCACACCGACCCCCAGCAGAACGATCAGCCAGCCCGCCACGCCCTGCCAGCTGCGCGGCTTCATCGCGTCGCCCCTGCCGGGAGGATCACCTGGTACGGGCCCGCCACCACCGCGGCTTGCAGGATCAGGGTGTGCACGTTGTCGTCTGTCCCGCCCACAATCAGCCAATCCCCAGGCTGAACGTCGGCCGGTGTGATTGGGACGAGCTGTTGAATCACCGCATCCGCGCTGACGCGCACCGGCACCAGCTCTTCGCCCACCCGCACGGAGACCAGATCCCCGGCGACATCGTTCACGGTGCCGGCAACATCGGCGACGGGTGTGTCGTCGCGCAGGCTTTCCCCATCGAAGACCCGATTCGCGGCGGGGTTGTCCTCATCGTTGATCTGCCAGCCCAGCACCAGCGTCGCCGCGAAGACGATCCCGGCAACGCCCAGGAGCAGCACGCCAAACGGCCCAATCGCGCTTATCCGTGCGATCATCGCTCGATGCTCCGCTCTCTCATCCGTACCAGGCCCACCGGGCCGCCCCTGGCAGCGCTGGGCGCGACCCTGAGTCTATCGGGCCGCAGGCCCGGAAGCGGGCGGCCCTGATGCGACTGCCGCGCCTCTCCCCCAGCGCCACCTTCGTGGTGATGCGCACAGTGTTTGGGCTCGTCTTGCGGCGCGCGTCGGGCCATCGCCGGTTGCTCTCAGCGGTGATCATCGGCGTGATTTTGGCCGTGGGGCTGATGTCCGCGACGGAGATCTATCGCAACGCCCTGCGTGAGCTCGGCATCGACGTGGATCTCTCGCGGCAGGAGAAGGTGGAGCTGGATCTCGCGATCTCGTCGAGCACACACAATCTCGCCCCCGCGTCCTTCGATCGGCGTCAGGAGGTTGTCCAGGAGCGGCTCGGCCGGATCGACCAATTCCTCAGCGGCAGCAGCCAACGCGTCGTCTCGTCCACGTTCTTCCTGACCGACCCCGGCGCGCCACGCACGGAGGAACCGGACCGGGTGCGCTCCAACCTGCAGTACTTCACGGGGCTGGACCCACACATCAACATCGACGCGGGCCGCCTGCCCACCGCGGAGGCCGGGACGACGCCGCAGAACGCGCCCCTGATCGAAGTCGCGATTGGCAGCGAAGCCGCGCGCCTCTTTGGGGTGGGGTTGGGCGACACGTTCGACCTGCACCCGTTCTGGCGCAGTGACCTGCCCCCCGTTGGCGTGACCATCGTGGGCATCCTCAGCCGTGTGGACCCAAGCGACGAGTACTGGGGCCGGCGCACGGATCAGTTCTTCATCGACACCCGCAACTGGCAGACCTACCTCTTCTTCACGGCCGAAGCGACGCTGCTCGAGGTGTTGCCCGCGCATATCGCCGACATCGACGGCCGCATCGAAAATCTGGCCTACTTCGACCTCGATCTGATTGACGCCGCCGACGCGAAGCCCCTGGCGGCGAGCTTGCGCGCCCTGGAGCGGGCGGTCGGCGCCGGGATCGATCGCTCCCGCGTGGAGACGGAGTTGCCCACGGCCCTCGCGGCCTTCTCGGAGAAAGAGTTCTTCGCGCAGGTACCGCTGCTCGTGATGACGCTCCAGATCGTCGCGATCGTTCTCTACTACCTCGTCATGGTGGCGGCCTTGCTGGTCGATCGGCAGGCCGGCGAAGTCGCGCTGCTGAAGAGTCGTGGCGCGGGGTCCAACCATATTCTCGGCATCTACGGTGTGGAGGGCATGCTGCTGGCAGCGCTCGGCTTCGCGCTGGGGCCGCTGCTGGCATTGGGGGCGGTTGCGGGGCTGGGGCTCACACCCGCCTTCGACGGGCTCAGCGGCGGCCAGCTGCTCGATGTGCGTCTTACCCCCACCGTCTACGCCTGGGCTGGTCTGGGCGCAGTGCTCTCGTTCTTCGCGTTGCTGATCCCCGCGATCCGCGCCGGCCGCCGCAGCATCATCCAGTACAAGCAGTCGCTCTCCCGCCCGGACACGGCCTCCGCCTTCCACCGCTATTACCTGGACCTGGTGATCGTCGTCGTGGCGGCGCTGCTGTTCTTTCAGCTGCAGAACTCCGATTCGCTGGTGACTGAGGAGCTCTTTGGCGATCTCAACTACGACCCGCTGCTGCTGCTCGCGCCGGCCGTCTTCCTGGTCACCGTGGCCGTCGTCTTCCTGCGCCTCTTCCCGCTGCTGTTGCGCGCCGTCGACGCACTCACGTCCCGCTTCAGCGGCACCGCCGTCCAGCTCGGCATCTGGCAGCTGATGCGCGCGCCCCTGGGGCATTCGCGGCTGGTGCTGCTGCTCCTGCTCGCCACCGCGATCGGGATGTTCGCCGCGACTTTCGGAGCGACGCTGGAGCGCTCCTTCGATGATCGCGCCGCCTATCTCGCCGGCGCGCCCCTGCGCCTGGCCGATATCAATGCGGACGCGGATCTGGGGCCGGACGCCCTGGCGACGGCGTTCGCTGATCGTGAGGACGTGGGCAGCGCCGCCGCGGTGACGCGCAGCCAGGCCCGCGTGCAAATCGGTCGCGAGACGACGGAGGCGACGCTGCTGGGCCTGGACTCGCAACGTCTTCCCGGCATCGCCTGGTTCCGTGAAGACCTCTCCGAAGGGTCTCTGGACGAGCTCCTGGCGCCGTTGCGAGGGGACGCGGTCGCAGGCCCTGGCGGCGGGGCGCCGGGCATCGTGGTACCAAGCGTCGTGGTGCCAGCGGGCGCGCGGCGGATCGGGATCTACGCGCTGCTGGAACTCGTGGAGGCGGGCACCGTCTCACTCCGTGTTCTGGACGCCAGCGGGCGCTACCACGACTTGAAGCTCAGTGACACGCTGCTGCGCTCCCAGTGGCAGTTTCTCAGCACCTCCCTGGACGGCCTCGCCCCGGGCGAGAAACGCGTCACCGCCATTCTGCTGCAGCGCACCACTCGCGTGCGCCTGGCCGCGGGAGAAGTGGTCTGGGACGACCTCCAGGTCAGCCCCACACCAGGCCCGCTGGGCCAACCGTTCGACGATGCGATCGTGATCGACGACTTCGAGCAGATCGAGCTTTGGGAGCCGATCCTGGAACCCGACGCGCGGGGGCGCTCGGAGCGATTCAGCGCTGAACGCCGCGACGTGATCTCGGGCCGCACCGCGGCGCAGTACACCTGGGACCGCTCTTTCGCGATCGCCGCCCGGGGGATTCGTCCCACGGACCAAGGCGTGCCCTTGGACGTGCTCGCCAACCAAGCGCTCCTGGACACGACCGGACTCACGATCGGCGATTTGGTCCGGCCGTTCATCAGCGGGGGCACGATCCCGATGCGCATCGTGGGCGCCTTTGCGCTCTTCCCCACGTTCGATCCGCGCAGCGACGACGGCATGCTGATCGCCGACGCCGATCGCCTCAGTGTCTTCCTGAACCGCAACGCCAGCCGCACCGGCGTCGTCGCGCCCAACGAGATCTGGCTCGACCCCACGGACGCGGCCGGGCTGGCCAGCCTGCGGGCCGCGATCGAGGCGGGCGAGTTCGGCGAGCCCACAGTGTTCGACACGGCGGCCCTGCGGGAAGCGCAGGACGAGGATCCCCTGACGGCGGCGGGCTGGGACGGCCTGCTCTTCCTCTCCTTCGCTTCCGTGCTGATCCTCAGCTCGCTGGGCTTCCTGGTCTCGTCGCTCGCCGCGGCGCGCACGCGGGCGCTGGAGTTCGCGATCCTGCGCACGATGGGGTTCTCGATGCGCCAGATCCTGGCCGTCGTCTCGTTCGAGCAGATCTTCATCGTCGTGCTCGCCATGGCCTCGGGAACGCTGGTCGGATCGCGGCTGGGCATTCTCATGCTGGAGTTCCTGGGTGTCACCGAACGCGGTGAGGAAGTCGTGCCGCCCTTCGTCCTCGCCACGGACTGGGGTACGATCGGCATCGCGTACGGCATCCTGGGCGCGGTCTTCCTCGTCGCCATCGGCGTGGTGGTCGCCCTCCACGCGCGACTGGCGCTGTATCGCGTTCTGCGCCTGGGCGAGTAACTATGACCACACCACCCCCCACCCGCCCCCGCCCCGACTCCGACTCGCTGCGCCCCAGCGGTCCGGATTGGCACGTGGTCTGCGAGGACGTTTTCAAGATCTACAAAGTCGCGACGCTGGAGGTGGTCGCGCTGCGCGGCCTGGACCTGCACATCGAGCGGGGCGAGATGCTCGCGCTGGTCGGCGCGTCCGGCTCCGGCAAGTCCACGTTGCTCAGCGTGCTGGCCGGGCTGGAGCTGCCCAGCGCCGGCTCCGTCCAGGTTGACGGCCGCGACTTGCTCACCATGGAAGAAGCGGACCTCGTCGACTACCGCCGCGTGCAAGTCGGCTTCGTCTGGCAGCAGACCGGGCGCAATCTGATCCCCTACCTGACGGCCGCCCAAAACATCGAGCTGCCCATGGTGGTGACCGGCATGTCGCGCAAAGCGATCCGCGAGCGGACGGCCGCGCTGCTGGAGGCCGTGAGCCTGACGCATCGGGCCAAGTCGCGACCGGAGCAGCTGTCCGGCGGCGAGCAGCAGCGCGTCTCGATCGCCGTCGCGCTGGCCAACAACCCGCCGCTGCTGCTGGCCGACGAGCCCACCGGCGAACTCGACAGCCACACGGGCGATCAGATCTTCGACCTGTTCACGGACCTCAACCACCGCTTCGGCGTGACTGTGGTCATCGTCACCCACGACGACCACATCGCCGATCGCGTCCCGCGCGTCGTCACGATCCGCGACGGCCGCATCGCGACCGAGACGTACAACCGCGTAGAGACGCCGGTCAGTGGCGCCCCCCGCACCGTGCGGCACGAGTTCGCCGTCGTCGATCGCACCGGCCGGTTGCAGATCCCCAAAGAGCTGCGCGAGGCGGCCCGGCTGGGCAACCACGTCAGCGTGCGCCTGGACGACGGCCGCGTCACCATCAGCCGCGACAACGACCCCAGCACACGGGGGCCGGGCCCGGGGAGCGGCGCATGACCGCCGATCGTCCCCTGGCCGCGCCCGTCCCCCCCGCCGACGTCCTGCACACGATCGTCGATGCGCAGAATGTCTCGCGGCAGTTCCGCGTCGGTAGCGAGGATGTCCTGGCCGTGCGCGACGTATCGCTGCACGTCGGCCGCGGCGAGTTCGTCGCTCTGATGGGTCGATCGGGCTCGGGCAAGACCACCCTGCTCAACTTGCTCGCCGGTCTGGACCACCCGGACAGCGGCACCGTCAAGCTCGCTGGGCACGACATCACCACGGCCTCCGAACCGCAGTTGCTCGAGATCCGGCGCCACACGATCGGCTTCGTCTTCCAGTCCTTCGGCCTGCTGCCGCTGCTCTCCGCCTACGAGAACGTGGAGGTGGCGCTGCGCATCGCGGGCATGGGCCTGAAGGAGCGACGCGAGCGCGCCACGGAACTGCTGCACCTCGTGGACCTGCACGCCCGCAGCGACCACCGGCCCTACGAACTCTCCGGCGGCGAGCAGCAGCGCGTCGCGATCGCGCGGGCGCTGGCCAACCGGCCGGCGCTGATCGTGGCCGACGAGCCGACCGGCGAGCTGGACCACACCAACGCGCGCGCCATCTTCCAGCTCTTGCAGGACCTCGTACGCGACAGCGGCGTGACGATCCTCGCCGCGACCCACGACCGCACGGTTCTGGAGTACGCCGACCGGGTCGAGGAGATGGCCGACGGCCGCCTGCTGGGCCATCACGAGCGCGACATCACGGCTGGAGTGGACACCCCCGGGGAGGGGCTGATCGACCCGTCGGGCGCGACACCGTTGAACTCCGAGACGGTGAACGCCCCGCCGCTACACGAAGATGGCCCCGAGCCGCGGCCACAGCCCGACTCCACGGCGGCCGGCGCCGGGACTGCCGAACCGGCCCCCGTCGCTCCGCCCGCGGCGCAGGAAGCCCCGCCGGCTTCGCTGCCTGTCGAACCGGACTTCCGCCCACCCCCGGCCCAACGCCAGCCCTGGGCCAAGGACTAGGGCGGAGAATGCCAGGCGGCTTGTCGCCGGTGAAGTCGACGATCCTGCACGCCCTACGCAACGGCGTGCGGACGACGAATCAACTCGAAGGCATCGGTGCACTCCCCTACGGCGGAATACTGCGGCGCCGTCTCTACGAGCTCCGAGAAGCAGGTCTGGTCGAGACTTCGCGGGACCCTTCGGATCGTCGGCGTTTCTTGTACTCCTTGACGAACGAAGGCAAGAACCTAGCGAATCAGTTCTTCCCGGAAGTTGACCCGGGCGGAACACCTGAGCCTCAGCAGATCGAGCCTGCCCGCCACTTCGTGATCCTCAACGCGGAGCGCCGTCTATCCGCAATACGCGCCCTAGAAAGTGCCCGGGAGGATCTCCTCAAGGTCGAAAAGTCTTCCCGGGAGGAAGCAATCGCCCGCGAGGCCATCGACGCGATCGACCGCCTAGTCGAACTTCTCGCTGGCACTGTCGGGTCGCGGGAGGAGGCGCGTCTCGCCGCGCATGAAGAGGTCGGTGGTCTGAGACGACTTGCCGGCGCGATAGGTAGGCACGTCCAAACCGGCGCCGCCTCATCGGTGGCCCAGGCCGCTGTTGGGAACACGATCGGAGGCGCGGCAGTCCAAGTGGGGCTCGCACTCACTACCCAGGGGCCTAGTTCGTAATCACCGCGAGCGACCACAAGCGGGATGCGACGAACGGGCCGGGGCCAGCTTCAGCGCCCGAGAATAGCAGTTGCGTCGCTCGACAAACTCCCACGCGTCCGACGCATGCCGTCGGCGGCGGCTAGCCCGTCACCTGTCGCACGACGTCGGCGTAGTGGTCCAGACGCTGACGCTGGGCGCTGTGGTCATCCATTGAGGGGAAGAACAGAGTCACCCGGTCGGCGCCCAGCTCCACGAGTTCGGTGATGCGCTGGGGACTGGGGGCGGAGTTGGGGGAGAAGATCAGCTCCTCGAAGGGCCGTCCGGCGCGATCGGCCGACGCCTTGAGCTGTTCCAGGCCCTGCTCGATGTCGTTGAAGCCATCGATCGGCATCCAGCCGTCGCAGTACTCCACCACGCGATCCGGCGTCCACTTGGAGCCCGCACCCATGAGGATCGGTGGCCCGCCGGGCGTCGACGGCTTGGGGTAGGCCCAGGCCTTCTCGAAGTTGACGAACTCGCCGTGGAACTCGGCCTCGTCCTGGGTCCACAGTTGCCGCATCGCCAGGACGCGCTCCCGCGTCACCTTCCAGCGGTCCTTGAACGGCACGCCGTGCTCCGCCATCTCCTCGGCATTCCAGCCCGCGCCGATCCCCAGAACGAGGCGGCCGCCCGAGATCATGTCCAACGACGCGCAGGCCTTGGCCAGGTTGAACTCATCGTGCTCCGTGACCAGACAGATCGAGCTCCCCACCTTGAGCGTGGTCGTCGCCACGGCGGCGGCCGTCATCGAGACGAAGAGATCGTGGGAGTGCCAGTACTCCTTGGGCAGGTCGCCGCCCAGCAGGTAGGGCGTGTCCCGGCTGACGGGGATGTGCGTGTGCTCCGCGAAGAACAGGCCTTCGAAGCCGCGCTCCTCGACGGCCTTCGCCAGCTCGGCTGGCTGCAGCGTGTAGTCCGTCGCGAATGTGCCGATCGCGAAGTCCGTCATTGTCTCCACCTCTTCCGCATCGAAGTACTTCTTCCCGCGCGCATTCTCGCCCGGCCCAACGAGCTTGGCAACCTTGATGCCCGGCGCCGCGGCGCGCCGTATACTGCGCCACTGGAGAAGACTCATGCCACCAATCAACAAGCGCATCGCCATCCTGGGCTCCGGATTCGGCACTCGCGTCACCGCGCCCGCCCTGCGCGCGGAGGGCTGGGAGATCGTGGCGCTGTTCTCGCGACGCGCGGAACGGGCGGCGGAGATCGCCGGCAAGCTCAGCATCCCCCACCACACAAACGACTACCAGGCGCTGGTCAACCGTGACGACATCGACGCGGTGGTCGTCTCCACACCCACCTCCACGCACCGCGAGATCGTGCTGGCGGCGCTGCAGGCCGGTAAGCACGTGCTGGCCGAGAAGCCCTTCGCGATGACCACCGCCGAGGCGCAGGACATGGTGGACGCGGCGGCCGCGACCGACCGCACCTGCATGGTCAACTTCGAGTTTCGCCACGCCGTGCACCGGCTACACATCAGCCGCCTGATCGAGGAGGGCAAGATCGGTCGGCCGCAGTCGGCCGTCGCGACGCTCTACTTCGCGCGCAACATGCCCGCCGACGGTCTCAACTGGCGCTCGCGGCTGGAGATGGGCGGCGGCGCGCTGAACGAACAGGGCTCGCACTACTTCGACGCCCTGCGCGGCTGGATGGGCGAGATCACCAGCATCTACGCGCACGTCGCGGTGCACGAGCCGCTGCGCATCGACCCGGAGTCGGGCGAACGGCTGCAATCGGACGCGGACGACTTCCTCTCCGCCACCCTGACCTTCGAGTCCGGCGCGGCGGCCACGGTGGCGATGATCTGGAGCGCGCGCAGCCCCAGCTTCGGCGACCTGCATATCACGGGCCCCGGCGGCACCATCGCCCATCACGGCCCCAGCGGGCTTTTCTCCCCCGGCCCCGTCACCCATACCCCACCGATCGACATCGAGGCGGGACCGGGCGCGGCCCCCGGCGAGGAGAGCCCGCCGCTGCCCCTGCCCGGCGACATCGAACCGCTGCCCGAGATCGAGATCATCGCCGCCTCGCGCCGCCTCCTGCGGGACTTCGAACGCGGGATCCTGGAGGGCACGTCGCCCTCGCCGAACTTCCACGACGGCCTACGCGCGCAACTCCTGCTGGACGCCGCGCGGGAGTCGGCGCGGACGGATGGCGTCGTAGAGATTGCGCCCGCCTAACTCGTCGCCGCTCCGGCTTGTAAGCCGGAACCTGGCTCACACGCCGGAATTCGAAGCCGAACTGTTTCTGCGGGCGTGTCCGATCTGGACCCGCGCTTCAGTGAACGAAACCGAAGACCCGATTTCCCGGAGCGACCGGACACTAACGCCCCTTAGCTCACTGAGAGACAATCGGAAACTGATGATCACCGCGAGGCGGACGGCCCACGGAACGCTCGGCCGGCGCGCCGCGATGCTCATCCGGAGAAGGATCAGCTCGTAGGTCGCGAAAACAGCGACGATGTAGACGAAGGGGATGATCCCGATCGTTGGCCAGACTGGAAGAACAAGGGCGCGCAGGGTCTCAACAAGCTCAATCTCTTGCCACTCCCCGACGAGCCGAACCCCAGCGAACGCGAGTACGGCGATGCCGGCCAGCGAAAGGACGACATCCGCGATCTTCTTGGTGGCCCTGTACTCGGGCTTCGACGCCGCGAAAGCTGATATCCCCGCGAAGAGAAAGATCAGGGGCGGGATCACCACCTCCACATAGAAGCTGAAGACGAACATGTTCAGGACGAATCCGAGGATCGCGGTGACCTCGAGGGATCGAAGGATCACCTTCGGGAAGAGCAATGAGTCCGTTGCTGCACCATCGATGCTAAAGAGCAAGATAAACCCAACGGACGACATCCAGACCTCGGTGTCCGTGGTGAGCTCGAAGGCCCAGATCCCAACCAGCCGCCCGATTGCACAGAGTCCCGACACAAGAACCAGAAACAGCACCAGAATCAGGGCAAGCTTCATCGAGAACAGCGCCGTCATGAAGGCACGGAAACTGCGGCGACCGTCCGGGCGCCGCAGTACGACGATCGCGAGTATCCCGAGCCAGAACAGCGCTGCTAGTTCACGGCTATTGGGCACTTCGGGCCTTCCGTTGCCCGACGCCGCGCGGGAGTCGGCGCGGACGGGTCGCGTCGTAGAGATCGCGCCCGCCTCGTAGGGACCTGGCTAGTCGTGCTCGGCGTGCTCGATAGGCGGGGCCTCTACGTCTGCGTCGGGGGGTACTTCTGCGTCGGGAGGCCGGATCTCCTCCACCACCACGACACAAGCGAAGGCCAGCGCGACCAGCGTCAAGACCAACCAGGGGGCCAAGTCCGTCGCGACAACCAGCAGCGGCGCCAGCCCGGCCGGGGCGATCAGGCGCACCCACAGCAACTTGCGCCTGGCCCGCGCCCAGGCCAGCGCGGAGGCCCCCAGGAAGAGCCCCGCGCCGACCCCCAGAGCGCCCAGCACTTCCGGGGCCACCGGGTCGTTCGGGTGGTGCACCATCTCTTCGAAGCCCACTGCCATCGCCACGATGCCCGCTACCAACAATAAATGCAGGAGGCTGTAGACATCGCGCGCGAAAAGCGACTGCGCACTCCCCTGCGCCTCCCGAAAGCGCACCTCCAACCCCTCACGGAACCAGCCGAAATAGGTCCACCACATCAGGCAGGTCACCACCAGCGCCCCGATCGCCACGGCCATCAACTCATTGCTGCGCTCCGCCCCCGCCACGCCTGCCGCCGCCACGATCAGCGACTCCCCCAAGGCGATGATCACGATCAGCCCGTGCCGCTCCGTGAAGTGCGGCACGTGCAAGTGCCACTGCTCCGACTTGGCCGAGACACCGGCCGCCGCCAACTCCAGCACCGCTGCGGCCAGCCACCACCAGACCCGTGCGTCGGCATCGACGAAGCCGCCGATCAGCGCCGCCAGCAAGCCCGCGCTGGATGTCCCCGCGAACAGCAGCACGGGCGTGAGGTGCCCGTCGCGCTCTGTGGCCACCCGCGCGTACAGCATCAGCCCCAGCGCCCGCACGCCGACGTACGGCAGCACGAACCATCCGCCGCCGCCGTCGTGGAACGCGTCCGCCACGGACACGGCCATTAGAAACGCGATCGCGGTCGCCAGCAACGTGACCAGGCGAATCCCCCCGTGGTCCGTATCGGCCGAGTTCAGCGCCCAGGTCCACTGGCTCCAACCCCACCACACGAACCAGAGGATTAGCACCGCGCGCGCCACCCCGCCGGCGTCCAGATGTTCTGCGGTGAAGCTGGTGATCTCCGTCAGCGCGAAGACGAAGACCAGATCGAAGAAGAGCTCTACGAAGGTGACGGTCTGCCCGCCGGGCGCGTGCATCCGCTGGCGCCGGACCAATCGGTGCATCATCGAAATCGTGCCCCCCACGCTCGCCGGCGAGCGCGCAAGCGCAGCCTATGCGGACCGGCGCGAACGAGCCGCCCCGCGAAGCGCGGCCTTGCGATGTGCGCCTTGCCGATCGCGCGTGCTTCGCCGCGCGGCTACTCCGCGGCCGGCCCGGGGAACTGCTCGCGCAGGACACGCTTGAGGATTTTGCCCGACGGGTTGCGCGGCACTTCGTCGACGAACTCCACGGCGACGGGCTGCTTGAAGCGCGCCAGCTTGTCCGACACGAAGGCCAGCACGGCCGCCGCCTCCAGCGCCTCGTCCTTGCGTCGCACGATGGCGAGGCCGGACTCGCCCCACTTGGCGCTGGGCTGCCCAATCACGGCCGCGTCGATGATGTCCGGGTGCTGCAGCAGTACCCCCTCGACTTCAGCCGGGTAGACGTTCTCCCCACCGGAGATGATCATGTCCTTGATGCGGTCCTGGATGTAGAGGAAGCCGTCCTCGTCGATGGTTGCGCCGTCGCCACTGAAGAACCAGCCGTCGCGGATCGCCTGGGCCGTCGCCTCCGGCTGTCGCCAGTACTCCTTCATGATGTGCTTGCCGCGGATCGCGACTTCGCCGAACTCGCCCGGCGCGACGTCGTTGCCGTCCTCGCCCACCACCCGTACTTCGGTGTGGAAGAAGGCAGGCCCGGTCGAGCCGGCTTTGGCGAGGGCGTCGTCGCCGGTGATCAGGCAGGCCGGTCCGCAGGTCTCGGTGAGGCCGTAGATCTGATGCACGGGGATGCCGATCTTAGCGTAGGCCTCGATCAGCGCGACCGGCAGCGGCGCGGCGCCGCTCCAGCAGAAGCGCAGGTCGGGATGCTTGATCGTGGCCGGGTCATAGACCTGCAGCATGAAGTTCAGCATCGCCGGGACCTTGAGCATGATCGTGATGCGCTCGTCCTGGATCAGCTGCCAGGCGCGCTTCGGATCGAAGGTGCGCATGACTACGTTGGTGACCGCGCCGACGACGTTGGCGGTCATGGGCGTGAGGGCGCCCACGTGGAAGAGCGGCAGCGAGAGCAGGTAGCGGTCGCCGTGACGGGAGTCGGATGTGGCCTGGATCGTGAGCACGCCCCAGGTCGCGGTGTTGTGGGTGTGGACCGCGCCCTTGGGCAGGCCCGTGGTGCCGGAGGTGTACATGATGTAGAGCAGGTCATCCTCGGCGGCGCCGATGGCGGGCTCGGCGTCCGGGGCCGCCGATTGCAGCTCCTCGTAGCTCAGCGCCCACTGCGGCCGCTCCTCCAGGCCGATCCCGATCCAGCGCGCGACCGACGTGCCCGCGTCGCCGCCCTCCATCCCGTGCAGCGCCGTCGCGACGGGCGCCAGCTCGGCGCTGAAGAGCAAGGTCTGCGACCCGGAGTCGCGCAGGATGTAGGCCAGCTCCGCCGGTGTCAGGCGCAGGTTGAGGGGCACGCAGACCGCGCCCAGCTTGGCGATCGCGAAGAACGTCTCGGCGAACTCGACGCTGTTCATGACCAGCAGCGCGACGCGATCGCCGGGCCGGATCCCCAGGCCCGTGAGCGCGTTGGCGGTGCGGTTGGATCGCAGGTTCCACTCGCGGAAGCTGAACCGCCGCCCCGTATCGGCGTCGATCAGGCCGTCCTGATGCGGCGAGAGCGCGGCCCGGCGGGTGAGAAATCGGCCAACGTTGTTGTCCATACGAATGTCTCCTCTGGTCGCGATTAGGCCGCGGGACGCGGGCGGCCAGCCGATTCTGGGAACGGCAGTCTGACACCGCGCCACCCATCCTGTCACGTCGGAACCGCCGGTCCCAACGCCCGCCCATCCGCGAGCAGGGGCCGAACCCGCCCGGCGGCGGGACCGATCACGCCTATCCCATGAATCGCCGCGGGGCGCTGGACACGTACTGGAGACATGCGCGCCCCGCGAAGGGATAGACTCCCGCCAACCCGGTCGGAGTCGCCGGGGCCTGATCGGTAGTGCCGCGAGATGACGACCACGATTCTGAGCACCCCGCCAAGCTTTCTGTCCGGCCCGCCCCGCAGCGACGCGGAGCTGTTCGAGAGTGCTCAGCGCAATCGCTTCCTGTCCGGTTGCCGGGACGACACGTTGCGCGAACTGCTCACGGACGCCAGCCTCGTGCGGCTGGAATCGAAGACGCTCCTCTTCGAGGCCGGCACGCCAATGTCGCACGGCATCTTTCCGCTCAGCGGCCTGATCGTGGGGCTGCACCATGCCAAGAACGGCGCCTCCGTCGTCGGCGGGCACGTGGGGGCGAAGGGCATGCTGGGCGGCATCACCTCGCTCGAAGACGAACAGGGCGGGCTCTGGACCGAAGTCAGCGTGCTGCTGAGCGGCGAGGCCATCGTGGCGCCGATCACGACGGTCCGCGAAACCATCCTGCACCGCCAGGATGCGACGCTGGAGTTCATGCTCTGGTGCCGCCACCTGGTCCGGGTCGTCATGCAGCACGTGGTCTGCTCGCGCTTCCACTCTGTGACGGAGCGCGCCGCCTGCTGGTTACTGCTGCTGCAGGACCGCCTGGACGGCGTGACCACCATCCCCATCACCCATGACCAACTGTCACAGACCTTGGGCGTGCATCGGCCCAGCGTGACACTGGGCCTCAAGGAACTCGCGGCGAAGGGATCGATCGCCCCCGGCGGCCGCGGTCTCGTCGCGATCCAGGATCGCGCGGGGCTGCAAGCGCTGAGCTGCGAGTGCCACCCGATCATCTCCACGCGGGGGCCCTCGCCCGCGTGGGTCCTTGAGGAGCAAACCACGTCGTAGGCAGCCGCGACAGGCGCCGCGCGCTCACTCCGCACCTGCCCAGACGACGCTTAGGGCCGGCCCGCCCCCGGCACATCAACCCGCATGGTGCGGATACGGCCGTTGCCGCGACCTTCGATCTTCGCCGGAGTTGACGTGCGCGCCTCCAACAGAAAGAGCGTCCGCCGATCCGCCCCACCCAGCATGCACGCGAATCCGCCGAATCCGTCGAGTTCCACACGCTGCCGCACTTCGCCACCCTGCGCCACACGCAGGAAGCCGCCCGGTCGCGGCACCGCCACCCAGATGCATCCCTCCGCGTCCAAACAGATGCCGTCCGGCGGGACGCCTAACTCTGCCCACACGCGACGGTTGCTCAGCGCGCCGTCCGCGCCGATCTCGAAGGCCGTCAACCGCCCCGCGAACGATTCGGCAACGATCATCGTGCCGCCGTCGGGCGTGATCACGGTGCCGTTGGGGAAGCCCAACTCCCCCGCTGCGACCGTCGCCGCGCCGTCCGGCGTCACCACGATGAGTGACGCCTCCTGGAAGTCCGAGCCGCCGTGCAAATCGAATCCGAAGTGCCCCACGTAGGCGCGACCGGCCGCATCGACAACCATGTCGTTGCAACTCCCCGTCGCCAGCGCCGACAGATCGGCGTGCTCGACGAGCGCCCCATCGGGCTCCTGCCGCAGCACCCGCCGATCCTCCATGGAGACGACCAGCAGTCGACCATTAGGCAGCCAGCCCAGACCGGAGGGGTTGTTGGGGACCTGCGCCAGGACCGTGCGATCACCGTCCGGCGCGACCGCGACGACCTCCTGCGCGTGCATGTCGGAGAACACCAGCCGACCGTCGTGCCAGCGCGGGCCCTCGGGGAAGACCAGGTCGTCCAGCAGAACCGCGATCTCCGGGTCGGGCATTGAGCGGGCCTTAGATGCCCAGGCCGCCGACGCCCATCGCTGTGCGCTGCGTGTTGATCATGCCGTTGTGGGCCGAGCCGTGGGCGATCACCACCTGGCCAATGATCCGTGCCCGGGTCATCTCACCTTGCGGCTTGATCGTGATGGTGCTGGCCAGGTACTCGTCGCTCATGGCGGCGATCTTGGGCACGATCGCGTCCTTCACGTCGCGGCAGTACTGGGCCATCTTGGCGCCCTCCGGGAAGCGCAGGGAGCGGGCGTCGTTGCCGTCCATGCCCGTGCCCTGGTCCGCCTTGGGCAGGTCCCAGGCCTCGTTCAGAGCCTGTTGCAGCCAGACCGGCTTCTCGCGCTCAAAGGCGAAGAAGATCAGGTTGTCGGCGGTTCGCGCCACGTGCCAGGCGTCGAAGCCGAGGGAGTTGCAGTCCTCGCCCGCCTTGTAGTGCATCTGGTCGAGGTTGAGGTCCTCGACGGCGTGTGCGGACTGCTCCAGCACCCCTGCCGTCATGGCCGCGAGTTCGGCGGCCAGGCTGATTTCGTTGCTCATGTTCGTCTCCGGTGATTAGCGATCGGTCCCTCCGGCGATGGCACGCCCGGTCATCCTCCGGACTCTGCGCGCCCTCGTCAAGCGCCTCGCTATCCTTCGCGCCATAGCCCCAGCAGATCGGAGGCGACTGATGCCCCAGGTTCCGCCCCAGGAAGCGCCCAACGAAGCGATCGTGGTGGACGCCGCCGTCGGCGGGCGGCTGCGCATCCAGCCCGTCCCCAGGCCCGATCCGCAGCCCAACCAGGCCCGCATCGCCGTCCGCGCCACCTCGCTGAACTTGGGCGAGGTGCGCAACGCCTTGACCGGGGCCGCCGACGGCTTCCGTCCCGGGTGGGATCTGGCGGGCGTCGTGACCCAAGCCGCGGCCGACGGATCCGGGCTGCCGCAGGGCGAGCGCGTCGTGGGCTTCCTGCGCTCCGGCGCCTGGGCCCGGGAAGTCGTCGTCTCCACCCATGCACTCGCGCCCCTGCCCGACGATGTCAGCTTCGCGCAGGCCGCCACGCTGCCCGTCGCGGGCCTGACCGCGCTCTACGCGCTGGACATCTGCGGCGACCTGCTCGGTCGCAACATCCTTGTCGACGGCGCATCGGGCGGGGTGGGGCACCTGGCCGTGCAGCTGGCCAGCTTCGGCGGCGCCCACGTTGTCGCCGCCGTCCGCCGGCCGGAGCGCGAGGAGATCGTGCGGGAGGCCGGGGCACACGCCGTCGTCATCGGCGAGGATCTTGCCGAGGCGGGCGCACACGGCCCCTACGACGCGATCCTGGAGTCGGTCGGCGGCGCCTCGCTGGCGCAGTCGCTGACCATGCTGGCTCCGGAGGGCGTCTGCGTGAACTACGGCAACTCGTCCGGCCAGGAGACGACGTTCAACGTCTCCCAGATGTACGCGACGGGCGGAGCGCGCCTCTACGGCTTCATCCTCTTCCACGAGTTGATGCGCTGGCCCGCCGCGCTGGGCCTCGCTCGCCTGGTCGAGTTCGTCCGCGCCGGCATCCTGGACCCACCGATCGAGCGCGAAGCCGCCTGGGCCGACTTCTCCCAGACGGCGCAGGCGCTGTGGAATCGCGAGATCGCGGGCAAGGCCGTGATCCGCATCGAATGATCGAACCGAGCGCACGGAAGCGGCGAGAGGAGGTGCTGGCATGACCTACGAGACCATCACGACGGAGAGCCAGGGCCGGGTTGGCATCCTGCGGCTCAACCGCCCCGAGAAGCTCAACGCCTGGACCCCCACGATGATCGCGGAGGCGGTCGCCTGCCTGAACGCGTGGGCCCAGGACCCGGCGATCGGCGCGATCGTCCTGACGGGCGAGGGGCGCGCCTTCTCGGCCGGCGCCGACTTCGTCGAGCAGTTCCAAGGCCCCGGCGCCGCAGGCGGCAGTCAGGGCGACATCGCGCCGGGTCGCCGCCAGGGCGACATTGCCTCGAACTGGATCGCCGCGGTGCACGCGACGAAGCCGATCGTGGTGGCCTTCAACGGCGTCGCGGTGGGCATGGGCCTGACCTTCACCCTGCCCTGCGCGATCCGGCTCGCCTCGACGGCGGCGCGGATGTCGATGCGCTTCGTGCGCGTGGGGCTGCTCCCGAAAGTCGCCTCGACCACGCTGCTGCCGCACATCGTTGGCACCGGCTGGGCCAACGAGATGAGCCTCACGGGGCGCTTCGTTTCCGCCCAAGAGGCGCTTGAGATGGGCCTCGTGAACCGCATCTATCCGCCGGAGGAGCTGCTGCCTGCGGCGATCGCTCTGGCCACGGAGATCGCCGAGGGGCCGACGCGGGTCGTGATGCTGGCCAAGCAGCAGCTGCAGGCCAACGTCAACGCGCCCTGGGAGTCGGCGGTGGCCAGCGAGGGCGCGGCGACGGCGGAGGCCCGCACCGGCCCCGACCACGAAGAGGCGATCGCCGCGTTCGCCGAGAAGCGCGAGCCGCGCTTCAACCAGTAGGGGCGGGCCGCCGGATGGACTACGTCGGCGCATTCGCGGGGCAGCAGGCGATGACCGTGGGCACGAACCGCAGCACCACGCTGTTTCGTGAGGCCTGCACGGCGCTGCCGGGCCCGCTGCTGATCGCCGATGTCGCGGCGGGCAAGGGCGTCACCGCCTGCGCGCTCGCGGCGGGGCTTGAGGCCCGCGTGCTGGCCTTCGACCTGATGCGCGCCTTCGTCGTTGCGGCGGGCGCCGCCGTGCAGGAACGCGGCCTCGCCGCGCGCGTCGGGGCGATCGTGGCGGAGGGTACGCAACTGCCGCTGCCGGACGGCGCCTGCGACGCCGCCTCCTGCTTGGGGGCGCCCTCCATCCTGGGGCTGCCCGGATCGCTGCACGAGCTGTCGCGGATCACGCGGCCGGGCGGCATCGTCGCGGTGTCCGATGCGTTCCTGCGCGACGGCGCGCCCAGCGATCTGCCGACCGAGATGGCGGAGCTCCCGGCCCTGCCCGGCTACCTGCAGATGCTGCGGGTCGCAGGGCTGCGGCCGCTCTCGCAGCACGCGCATCTGCTGGAGGACTGGATCGCGTATCTGGCGCCGCTACGGTCGACCGCCGATCGCGTCGAGCGGGAGGGCGAGGCGGGCTTGGCGGCCGAGATCCGCGGCATGGTGGAAGCGGAACGCGCCGCCGCTGAATCGGCGCTGGACTATGTGACGATCATTGCGCGGCGCGAGTAGCTCAGCCCAAGACTCCGGCCAGGGCCAGCTCCGCGACCTCGTCCGTGGTCACGCCCAGTTCCTCCAGCACCTCGTAGGTGTGCTGGCCGATCTCCGGCGCCGGTCCGCGCACGGCGATGTCCGCATCCGTGATCCGGAACGGCGTCGCGAGTGTCTCGAAGCTGCCGACGGCCGGGTCTGGGTGCTCGATGGTCTCGAAGGCGCCCATGACCCGCAGCTGCGGGTCCTCCACGACCTCCGGCAGCTCCGCGCCCGGACCCCAGATCAGGCCCGCCGTGTCGAGGCGTTCGCGCCAGCCGGCCAGGTCGTCGGTGAGGAAGATCTCCTGCACCAGCGGCGACAGTTCCACTCCGTGATCGCGGCGCGCCAGAACATCGGCGTACTGCGGGTCTTCGATCCACTCCTCGCGTCCCACCATGCGGCAGAACGGCGCCCAATAGTTGTCAGAGGCGGGCATCATCAGCAGTAGCCAGCGACCGTCGCGGGTCTCGTACGAGCCGGCCAGCGGGTTGCGCATCTCCCGCCGGTCGAAGCGGTCGAGCTGCTGCTTCGTGACCAGCGCCTGCGAGACGTCCGCGCCGATCGTCCACAGCCCCGTGCGCTGTAGCGTCACCTCCACGGTCTGCCCCTCGCCCGTTTGCTCCTTGAGTCGCAGCGCGACCAGCGTCGCGGCGAGCAAGTTCATCGCCGTGGTGTGGTCGCCTTGGCCGGAGCGCGAGAGGGCGGGCGGGCCCGACGCATCGCCCATCAGCGCCCAGATCCCGGAACGCGCCCAGAAGGCCGTGTAGTCGAAGCCGGCCCGCGCCGCGTCGGGGCCCTCGGAGCCGTAGCCGGAGAAGGAGACGTAGATCAGGCCCGGGAAGGCGGCGCGCAGATCGGCGTCGGTCAGGCCGAAGCGCTGCCGTCGCGGCTGCACCAGATTGGTGATGAAGATGTCCGCCGTGCCCGCCAAGCGGCGCACGAGTTCCGACGCGCCCGGCTTGTCGAGCGCCAGCGCGATCGATCGCTTGCCGCGGTTGTCCAGCTCGAAGGGGTAGTTGTGATCCAACTCCAGGCCCTGCAGCACGCCGCGGTAGGCGTCGCCGTCGGGCGGCTCGACCTTGATCACATCAGCGCCCAAGTCGCGCATCATCGCCGCGGCGCTGGGTGCCGCCAGCCAGTTCGCGACTTCCACGACCCGAATACCTGCCAGCGGAGCCGCCATCGTTCGTTCCTCCCGGGTGGCGACGCGCCCAACGGATCGGGAAGCGGCCGCAAGCCGAGAGTCTACCGCCGAGATGAGCTGCGCGGGCCGCTACACTCGGCCCCCATGCCTCCCACGCCCGACTCAGACCGCAATCTGTTCGCCGGCAATCCCCTGAACCGGGCCGCCAATGAGCGCAAAGACGACGCCTGGCTACAGGCCCAGCGTGATGACCCCCGCCGCCGCATCCTGCCGATCTGGCAGCTGCGATTCCCCATTGACCACGCCGGCGCCGCCGCAGCCCTGATCTGGCTCAGGCCCGATCAGCTGGCCGTCGTCGACGGCGAGCAGCACTTGCTGGGCCTGCGCGACGGCGTCCCCCACTTCGCCCTCGATGTGAGCGCGCTTGAGGACGCGCCGGCCGTGCTGCCGCTGCCGGAAGGCGCCGCCTACCGCGACCTGCGCGGGGTGGCGCCAGAGCTCGCCACGGAGGAATCGGGGCTGGCGGCGCAGGCGCGCTCGCTCGTCGATTGGCACGCCCGACACGGCTTCTGCCCCAACTGCGGCGCAGCCACCGCGCCACGGCAGGGCGGCGCCCAGCGCGTCTGCACCCGTTGCCAGAAGCAGCATTTCCCCCGCACCGACCCGGTGGTGATCACCCTGGTCCACGACGGTCACGACCGCTGCCTGCTGGCTGGGCGGGCCAAGCCGAACAGCGCCGACGCGCCCCCACCGGTCTTCACCTGCGTCGCCGGTTTCATCGACCAGGGCGAGACCGTTGAGGAGGCCGTGCGGCGCGAAGTCTTCGAAGAGGTGGGCGTTGAGGTCACGGACGTGACCTATGAGTCGTCGCAGCCCTGGCCCTTCCCCAGCTCGCTGATGCTGGGCTGCCGGGCCCGCGCCAGCACGATGGATATCACCGTCGACGGTGACGAGATCGGGCAGGCCTGCTGGTTCAGTCGCGCCCAAACCCGCGCCCTCTTCGAGGCGGACTACGACCCCGACAAGGGCGCCAGCGCCGACACGCCGGCGCTGCGCATCCCGCCCGCGATCGCCATCGCCCACCACCTGATCAAGCGCTGGGCCTTCGAAGCCGACTGACTTCACCAACACGGACCGGGCCAGCACGGATTGGACCCAGGCCGTGATAGCCTCGCCGACGCGACGCCCGAGTGGCGCCGGCTGATGGAAGCGGAGATCCGATATGCGCCTGGGCGTCGTGGCAGGACTGGAAGCGGCCGACTGGAAAGACTCATTGGCGAAGGTCCGCATTGCGGAGGACCTGGGCTACGAACTCGTCGGGCGGGGCGAGGCCTGGGGCACGTCGGTGCTGCCCTGGCTGACCCTGCTGGCGGCCAACACCAGCAAGATCAAGCTGGGCCCGGCGATCCTCAACTGCTTCTCGCGCTCGCCCGCGGTGATGGCGCAGGAGATCGGCCTGCTCGATCAGATCTCCGACGGTCGCATGGTGATGGGCCTGGGCTCCTCCGGGAATCAGGTGATTGAGCACTTCCACGGTGTGCCCTTCGAGCGGCCTGTGCAGCGGCTGCGGGAATACACCGAGATCTTCAACATCCTCATCGCGGGGGACGCGCTCAACTACGAGGGCGAGCTCTACCACCTGGAGCGCGGCTTCAAGCTGGACTACAACCGTCCCCGCACCAAGATCCCCGTCTACATCGCGGCCATCACCCCCAAGTCGATCGTGCAGACCGGAGAGATCGCCGACGGCATCTACCCCATCCACTGGCCCAAGGCCCACTTCGGCGGGCTGCGCGCGCAGCTCGACACCGCCTCGACGGGCGCCGGGCGCGAGGCCGGGTCGGTGACGATCGCGCCGTTCACCAACGTCTACGTGACCGACGGCAGCAACGACGACATGCAATGGCTGGTCGCGCGCGCACCGCTGCACTTCTACATCAACCGCATGGGCTCCTTCTATTGGCAGATGCTCTCCCGCGAGGGCTTCGAGGCCGAGGTCGGCGCCTCCCGCCAGGCCTGGGCGGCGCGCGACAAGGACGCGTCGTTGGACGCGATCACGCGCGAGATGGTCGCGGAGATTCAGGTGGTTGGGCCGATCGACTCCGTGCGCGAGCAGCTACAGGAGCGCTCCGCCCTGGGCGCCGAGCTGCAAATGGTGCAGATGCCGCCGGGAGACACTGCCGCCGTGGGGGCCTACCTGGAGTCGCTGCTGCGCTAGTCCGTCGCAGCCGAGTTTGGCCCTCAGGCCAGCCGGTACGACGCGTCCGCTCCGACGCCCTCTCGCGCCAGCGCCCCGTCCACGACCAACGCCTCCAAGTGCGCCAGCGTCTCCGCCATCGCGAAGGCCCGCTGCATCGGCACGTCCCAGCGCTTGGCGAACAGCTGCGCCGCGATCCCCAACACGTTCGATTCGCCCGACTCGATGGCCTCGATCGCCTGCGCTTTGCGATCGACGTGGTGCGCCAGAATCTCGCCGATGCGCTCGTTCGGTCGCTCCACGACCGCCTCATGGGCGGGCAGCACCGTCTCGAAGCCCAGCGCCTCGACCTTGCGCAGCGAGTCCTCAAACTCGTGCAGCGGGCTCGTCCCGTCCGCCGTCCAGAGGCCGATGTGCGGCGTGATCCGACCCAGAATGTGGTCGCCACTGAACAGCACATTCGCGGCCGGGTCCGCGACGCAGAGGTGGCCGGGGGTGTGCCCGGGCGTCCAGATCAGTCGCAGGGCGCGTCCCCCGACTTCGATCTCCGTGTCGCCATCGACCAAGGTCGGGGCCGTCTCCGGCAGCTCCATGTCATCCATCTGGCTGCGGAAGACATCGAACACACGCTCGTCCGGGCCGGGCCCGTCGTTGAGGTTCTCCGCGAAGATGCTGCCCTTGCCGTCGATCAACTCCTGGTCGCGGTCCCGCATCTGCGTGCGGCGCTCCGCGTCCAGCTTGTGGATGTAGACCTGCGCCCCTGACTCGCGCTGCACCCAGCCCGCGAGGCCCGAGTGATCGGGGTGGAAGTGGGTGACCACGACGGCGTTGATGCGGCTCAGGTCGCCCACAATTCGAGTTAGCTCGGTCCGGAAGATGTCCAGCGCCTGCTTGGAGGGGAAGCCGGCGTCGATCAGGGCCCAACCGTCGTTGGTCTCCAGCGCGTAGGCGTGCACGTGTCGCAGCGCGAACGGCATCGGCATCGTGATCGGGTGGATGCCGGCATCCTGGAGCGAGGCCGGCAGCGTCAGCGACTCGTCGAAGTCACGACTCGGCATCCCGGTCTAACCCGGGTCCTGGTAGGTCGCCGGTCGCTTCTCCAGGTTCGCACGCACTGCCTCCTGCTGGTTCGGTGTCCCGATCAACGATGCTTGCAGCGACGCCTCCAGCGCCAGCCCGGTGGCCGCGTCGAGCTCCACCGATTGATTGAGCAGCGCCTTCTGCGCCCGCACCGCGTGCGGCGACTTCTGCGCGATCTCTCGGGCGAGCGCCAGCGCGGCCTCCCGCGGCTCCTCCGACACGTGCGTCGCCAGCCCCACCTCCACCGCCTCCACGCCCTGCACGATTCGCGCCGTGTAGGTCAGCTCCTTGACGAAGTCCTCGCGCGCCACGTGCCGCAGCAACTGCGTCCCGGCCATGTCTGGCACCAGCCCCCAGCGCCCCTCCATGATCGAGAGACGCGCGTCGGGCGCGACGAAGCGGATGTCGGCGCCGAGGGCGATCTGCAAGCCCCCGCCGAACGCCACCCCGTGCACCGCCGCGATCACGGGCATCGGCGCTTCGCGCCAGGCCCAGGCGACCGACTGCGCCGCGTTGGCGCGCGTCTGCGGTCCCTTCGACAACAGGTCGCCCGTGTTCTCGCGGGGTGGCCGCCCCTCCATGGCCTGGAAGGATTGGAAGTCGAGCCCGGCGCAGAACGCCCGTCCCGCGCCGGAGAGCACCACCGCGCGAATCGACGCGTCGGCGGAGACCGAGGCCGCGGCCTCGCGGATGGCGTCGAACATCGCCGGGTCCAGCGCGTTCATCTTCTCCGGGCGGTTGAGCCGCACATCGGCGACCCCGTCCCGCACCTCAATCGTCACCCGTTCTTCCGGCATGCGGCACCTCCTGCTAGCGCCCGCTCGCGGCGGCGCGAACGCGATGCGAAGGCTACAGCCAGCGCTCCGCGGCTGGAACAGTGCCCGCCTGACGACGCCGGCGCCGACACCCGTCGCGCCTCTGCGTGGCGCCCAGCCTGCGTCTGCCCGAGACTGCGCAGCGAGGCGAATGCACGGCGCGGCCCCGCCGGAGCCAAGGGGCGGGCGCAGAAGGAGGATGACATGGCATACGACGGATTCGATCTCACGGGCAAGGTCGCGGTTATCACCGGTGGCAACAGCGGCATTGGTCTGGGCTTCGCCAAGGCGGTCGCGGAGGCCGGCGCGCAGGTCAGCATCTGGGGCACCAACCCGGACAAGAACGCCGCCGCGCAGGCGGAGCTGCAGCAGATCAGCCCCTCCGCCTCGGCGATTCGATGCGACGTCTCCGATGAGCACGCCGTCAACGACTCGATCGCGGCGGTCGTCGCGGAGTATGGGCGCGTCGACGCGCTGTTCGCGAACGCGGGCATCGGCAATCAGAACGACAAGCCGTTCTTCGAGCACACCACTGAAGACTGGCAACGCGTGATCGACGTCAACCTCACGGGCGCCTTCTTCACGCTGCGCGCCGCCAGTAAGCAGATGGTCGATCAGGGGGAAGGCGGCAGCCTGATCCTGACCAGCAGCGGCACCGCGATTCAAGGCGCCCCCAAGGGGCAGGCCTACGCCGCCACGAAGGGCGGCCTCGTCGCCATGACGCTGGGCCTGGCCGTTGGCCTGGCGCGATACAACATCAACGCCAACGCGGTCATCCCGGGCTGGGTGGAGACGCCCATGACGCAGCGCGTGTTCGAGAACGAGAAGTTCAACCAGGCGGTCATCCCGCGCATCCCCTTCCGTCGCTACGGGACGCCGGACGACTTCGGCGCCATCGCCGTGTACCTCATGAGCGACGCCGCGCGCTGGCACACGGGCGACGTGATCAAGATCGACGGCGGCTTCTCGATTTTCTAACTCTGGGGCTTCTTCACTCGGGGGGTCAGAGTCGGATCTGTTCGGCGCTTCAGGTTGGCCGGCGGGGGAGACACGAGAAGGGCGGGGACTTGCGTCCCCGCCCTTCTCCGTTGATCCGAATCGTGCGGGACTAGGCCCGGCGACGCAGCGCGACGCGCGCGCTGGCGCCCAGCATCAGCACCAGGACACCGGCGATCCCGGCAGCCGCGACCGGCGCCAGGACGCTGCCGGCCGCGGTGGCGCTGGGCAACGCGGCCGCGGCGCTGGCCGTGACCCGGCCCGGCGTGCAAGAAGCGATGCCCGCTCGCGCCGAAGTGGAGCGCTTAATCCGGGGTGAATAGGCCGAATCACGGGCGCTGTCTGGTCCGCTATACGCGGACCGGACAGTCGTGCGGACGACATCGGCGCTTGACCCGGCCCGCGCGCCGCGTATCGTGACTGGAAATCGGCTGGAACCGCCGAAAAAGCCCGGCGGATAGGGCCGATCGAGAGGACACCCGCATGAACAAGACCGAGCTGGCCGCGAAGCTGGCGAAGCAGACGGACCTGACACAGGCCAAGGCCCTGGAGGTCGTCGAGTCGATCTTCAGCTCCGAGTCCGGCAAAGGCATCATCGCCGTCGAACTCGACGCCGATCGCGATGTCTCGGTTGCCGGCTTCGGCAAGTTCGAGACCCGCAAGCGCAAGGCGCGCGAGGGTCGCAACCCCGCTACCGGCGCGACGATTCAAATCGCCGCCAAGAAGGTGGTCGCCTTCAAGCCCGCCAAGGGCCTCAAGGACCGCGTCGAGGTCTAGCCGGCTGGGGCCTGGGCCTGACACGAGCATCAATGAACCGGCCCGCCCTTTGGCGGGCCAGTTCGATCTGCGCCCCCGCGACATCCGCTGGATCGCGCCCGCCAAGGAGCGACGCATGCCTCAGGACCTGCGCGACCGTGTCCGCAACGACTTCGCCCGCACTCGCGACGAGCTGGAGTCCCTGATCCGTATTCCCTCCGTCAGCGCCCCCGGCTTCGACCCGGCCGAGGTCCGGCGGAGCGCAACCGCCACCGCCCAGTTGCTGCGCGACTCCGGACTGCAGGACGTGCGCCTGCTCGAGGTCGAGGGGGCACACCCGGCCGTCTTCGGCGAGCGCCAGCTGGGTGCGGATCGCCCGACCGTCCTGCTCTACGCCCACCATGATGTGCAGCCGCCGGGGGACCGGACGCAGTGGAGCTCTGACCCGTTCGAGCCGGTCGAACGGGACGGTCGCCTCTACGGTCGCGGCGCCTCCGACGACAAGGCCGGCGTCGCTGTACACCTCGCCGCCCTGCGGGCCCTGGGCGACGAATTGTCGGTGAACGTGAAGCTGTTCGTGGAGGGCGAGGAGGAGATCGGCTCGCTGCACCTCAGCGACTTCCTGGCCCGCTACGCCCAGACGCTGGCCGCCGATGCCATCGTGATCGCGGACTCCGCCAACTGGCGCGTCGGCGAGCCCGCCCTGACCACCACGCTGCGCGGCCTGATCGACTGCGAAGTGGAAGTGCGCACGCTGGAACAGGGCGTGCACAGCGGACTCTTCGGCGGGGCGTTCCCCGATGCCTTGATGGCGCTCGCGCGCGTGCTCGCCTCCCTGCACGACGACAACGGTCGTCCGGCCGTCGCTGGGCTCGTCTCGCACAACGAGGGCGGCCTGGCCTTGGACGAGGCCGAACTGCGCGTCCAGGCCGGCGCCCCAGCCGAGACAGCACTGATCGGCGACGGGCCCCTCACCTCCCGGACCTGGTCGCAACCCGCCATCTCCGTCCTCGCGATCGACGCCCCGCCGATCGCGGAGGCGATCAATCAGTTGCTGCCCGTCGCTCGCGCCAAGATCAGCGTGCGACTCGCCCCGGGCGACGAACCCGAACGCGCGATGCGCGCCTTGGTCGCCCACCTGGAGGCGCAACGCCCCTGGGGGGCGCAGGTCTCCGTGAGCCCTGGCGCATCGGCCCAGCCCGTCGCGCTCGACACCGACGGCCCGGCCTACGACGCTTTCCGCGCCGGCTTCGCGGAGGCCTGGGGACGCGACGCCGTGGAGATCGGCATCGGCGGCTCCATCCCCTTCGTGGGCGCATTCCAGGCCGCCTCGCCGGGCGCGGCGATCCTGCTCACGGGGGCCGGCGACCCCACCAGTCGCATCCACGGCCCGGACGAGAGCCAAGATCTCGGCGACCTCGAACGCGCCTGCCTGGCGGAGGCGATCGCGCTGCGCACGCTGGGGGGCAGCGCTGACTGAGGCGCCGGCGACATCCGATCGTCCTCCCGCGTCACGTTTCGTCGTACCCCACGCCATCTGATCAGAGGCCTCCACACCCGCGATGGCCGCACGATTGGATTTCCCATGCCCACCCCGCCTCACTCTCCCGATCCAGACCCGGAACAGCCGCCACAGGCGCTCGACGCTCTCTGGCAAAGCGCCCCACCGATCGATCAGAACGCGACTTGGGATCGCGTCGCCGCGGAGCTGCCCCCACCGCCCCGCGCGCGCTGGCCCATCCGCATCTTCCCGTTCCGCCGCCACGCCCGCTTCATGGCCACCGCCGCCGCCGGCGTTGCCGTCACCGGCTTGGTCCTCGGTGGCCTCCTCACGATCGGCAACGGCAGCGCCGAAGCCAGTCTGCTGGAACGGGCCGACGAACTCTCCGTCGCGACCACGGACGCCCTCGCGGACGGCGAACTGAGCCAGAGCGAGCGCGACGACCTCAACGCCCTCGTGCAGGTACTCGTCCGCAAGATCGAAGCGGGCGACGACCTCGCCGAGCTCAGCCCGGCCGAGATCGAGACGCTCCTGCGGCAGCTGAACGGCGTCCAAGCCAGCCTCGCCAGCCTCGCCGAGGGCGATGATTCCGCGGCGCCCGTCGTCGCGGCCGTGGCCACGGCGACCGCCACCGTCAGCGCCGCCGTCAGCGCGGATTCCGACGACGCGAGCGCCTCTGCGGACGACCGTGAGGATGAAGACTCCGACTCCAGTGGCCGCGACGACGACTCCGGCGATGACGACAGTGATGACGACGCCGATGACGACGCCGAGCGTCAGACGATCCCCGTCAGCGCGACCCCCATCGCGCAGACGTTCACCGTCGACCGCGCCGGCAGCGTCACCGTGGAGCTCTCTACCGGCAGCCTGCGCATCGTCAGCGTGAGCCCCAACGCGGGCTGGTCCTTCGACACTGAAGTCGAAGACGGCGGTCGCGAAGTGCGGGTCGACTTCCGCGACGGCAGCCAGCGGATCCGCTTCAAGGCCGAAATCGAGGACGGTGGTGTCCGCGTCGAGACGGAGATCCGCACAGACGAACGCAACGATGACGACGCCGGTGACGACGACAACTCGAACTCCGGCTCTGGCAACGATGACGGCGCGGTGACGACGACAACTCGAACTCCGGCTCCGGCAACGATGACGACGCCGATGACGATGACGATCAGAATGACGACAACAACGGGAAGGACGGCGACGATGACGACGATGACTAGTCACGTCCCGCGGCCCGTCGTTGTGGCAGACCCCTCTGGGACCACGGCCACGCAGCGCACAACGGACGAGGCGGCCTTGCGCCGCCTCGTCCGCGACGCCGCCGGCGGAGACACTGAGGCCTTCGCATCTCTCTACCGGCGACGCGTTGGACCCGTCTCCCGCTACGTCGGCGCCATCCTCCACGACCAGGCCCGAACGGAGGACGCCGTCGCGCAGACCTTCGTCGAGGCCTGGCAGCAGCTGCCTCGTCTGCGGGAGCCGCAGCGCTTCGACGCCTGGCTCATGCGCATCGCCCACAACCGCGCCATCGATCAGACCCGCCGCCCTACCACCGAACCCCTGGAGCAGGCCGCGGAAATCACGGGCCCGCCCCAGCACGAGCCCGAAGCCGCCGCCATCAGGAACGAAGAGCTATCGCAGGTGCGCACCGCCCTCCTGGCCCTCCCGGACGACCAGCGGGAAGCGCTCGTCCTGCGCCACCTGGTGGGCCTGAGCCACGTCGAGATCGCCCGGCAGACCGGCCGATCCGTAGAGGCCTCACGGGCGCTGCTGCATCGCGCGGTCAAGGCGCTGCGTGCAACGGCGGCCGCGCCGGCCGCAACCCCGCTCCCCGCCGCCTCGCAGGCGACCCAGTCGCAGTAGCCCAGAGGAACACGCGCTACCCCACAGATCATGGGTCGAAACCCGTCCCGGTTCTATCCTGCTCGCGAACGTCCGAAAGGACGGACCCATGCGCACACGAACGCTGTCTGCCAGCCTCCCAGCCCTCCGGCCCCGCGTTCCGATCCTGGCGGCGGCCCTGCTGCTCGTGGTGCTGGCAGTCGCCGGACTCGCGGCCCCCATGGCCAGCGCCCAAACGCCCGAGCCGATCTCTGCGAACGCGGCCACCGTTCGCGTCACCGTCCCGGCCGGCGCGAGCTTGCTGGGCTGGTTCGGCGCGCCCACAACCTCCAGCGCGATCTCAGCGGCAACGACGACCTGGTCGCGATCTGGTGGCTGGACCCCGCGACCTCCGACTGGCAGGTCGACAACCTCGCCTTGCCCAACGGCGTCCGCGTAACGATCTCGGTCAACCGCGGCACCGGGCTCTTCATCATCGCGTCCGTGGCCACGACCGTTGCGGTGCCGATCGACCCGCCAGACGTGCTGGGAGAGGGCTCGAGCGGCGACGACGTCAGCCTGCGACCGGGAGAAGCGCTGGAGGTACTGCTGGCCGGCAACCCCACGACGGGCTTCCAGTGGGAGATCGTCGGCGGCGTTAACGGCGTCGTCGGGGCGCTGGGTGAGCCCGGCTTTGTCGTCGACTTCATCCCTTCAGACGAGCCCCTCCCCGGTGTGGGCGGCCACTTCCTTTTCCGCTTCATGGCCTTCGCGCCCGGCGCCACGACACTCGAGCTCGTCTACCGCCGCCCCTTCGACCCCCCAGAGGATCCGGCGGCGCGGACGTTCACGCTGAACATCACCGTGACGGAGTAGCGAGCGAGACTCGAGCGCCGGTACGGCAGCCGGAGTTCCGACTCGCCCGATCGCGAAAGTCGCGGGGCGGGCCCGGCTCGCCCTATGCGCCCTCGTGCTCCGGCGTGGGGGCTCCGGGGAGCGCCCCGTCGGGCGACGCCTCCTCTTCCTCCCACGACTCATCCGGCTCGTAGACGCCGGGCGGCATGAAGAGCAAGGCGACCAGCCCGCCCACTACCACGACCACACCGGCCACCAGCATCGAGACGCCCAGCGCGTCCGCAAAGGCCGAGTCCGCCGCCGCCACCAAGGCCTCCGCGGCCGCGCCGTCCAATGTCGACGCGACGCCCAGGGCCGCCCCAATCGACTCCTCCGCCCGCTCCGCCGCGGCCGCCGGCAATGCGCCCAGGTCAGAGTTGATGCTGGAGCGGAAGGCTGAGGAGACCACGCTGCCCATGACCGCGATCCCCACGGCGCCGCCGACCTCACGCGTGAGATCGTTCATCGCCGATCCAACGCCGGCCTTGGCGGCCGGCACCGAGGCGACGATGGCGCTCGTGGAGGGGGGCATCAGCAGCCCCATCCCGGCCGCCATCAAGACCAACGACAGCGCGATGAACGCGTAATCGGTGTCGGGCGCGTAGGCCAGGAACGTGAACAGCCCTGCCGACATGATGAACATCCCGGCGACCATCACCGGTCTCGATCCCACCTTGGCGACCAAGACCGCGCTGCGCGGGGCCACCAGGATCAGCGCCCCGGCCATTGGCAAGGTGCGGATGCCCGCCGCCAGCGGCGAATGCCCCTGCACGAACTGCAGGTACAGCGTGAGCAGGAAGAACATGCCGAACATCGCGAAGAAAGACAGCGTGATCGTAAGACTGCCCACACTGAAGGCGCGGTTGCGGAAGAGCCGCGGATCGAGCATGGGGTGCGGGATGCGCAACTCCCAGACGACGAAGCCCGCCAGTAGCGCGACCGCCACGCCGAACAGGCCCAGCGTTTCAAGGGACAACCAGCCCACTTCCGGCCCTTCGATCACGGCATAGAGCAGCGCCAGCAGGCCACCCATCGAGAGCAGCGCGCCGCCAAAGTCCAGCGGCGACGACTCCGGGTCCTTGGAGTTGGGCACAATCCACAAGCCCGCCACCAGCGCCAGCGCCGCGAAGGGGATGATCACCAAGAACACCGACGGCCAGTCGAACTCTTCCAGCAGCAGACCACTGGTCACCGGGCCAATCGCGCCACCCGCGCCGGCGAAGCCCGTCCAAATGGCGATCGCCTTCGTGCGCTCATGCGCCGGGAAGCTATGGGTGATGGTGGACAGCGTGGCCGGCATGATGAACGCCGCCCCCACACCCATAAGCGAACGAAAGATGATCACCGTCGTGGGGTTCTCGGCCAGCGAGCCCAGGCCGGCCGCCACGGCGAACAGCACCAGCCCGAGCTGTAGCGCCTTCTTGCGACCGAAACGGTCGCCCAGCGCCCCAGCGGGCAGCAGCAGCCCCGCGAACACCAGCGCGTAGGAGTCGACGATCCACTGCAGATCGGAGGCCGACGCGTTGAGCTGTCGCTGCATCGTGGGCAGCGCCACATTCAGCGACGAAACGCTGACCACCACCAGCACCAGCGAAAGGCAGGTGACGGCCAGAATCCTCCAGCGGCGCTCGTAAATCGTGTCGGCGTCCATAGTTTCCTCATCGTCGCTGCCCGCCCTGGCCAGTCGGAACCACGCAGGCGCGGGCGGGTACGTGACGAACGTTAGGTTTCCGCCCCGAGCTGCCGCGATGCCCCAGGTAACAAACTGCCCATACGGATGGGCAGACCGCCAACGAGAGCGGCATGACCGCTATCGTTCCTGCATGCAAAAGTTGCTGGCCGCCAATCGCGGCGAGATCGCCATCCGGATCATGCGCGCCGGGGCCGAACTGGGCCTCCGTACCTCGACGATCTACTCGCAGGAAGATCGACTGAGCCTGCACCGCTTCAAGGCCGACGAGGCCTATTTGGTCGGCGAGGGCATGGGCCCCGTCGCGGCCTACCTGGATATCGCCGGCATCATTGGCCAGGCCAAAGAGCACGGCGTCGACGCGATTCATCCCGGCTACGGCTTCCTGGCCGAGAACAGCGCCTTGGCGCGCGCCTGCACGGACGCTGGCATCGTCTTCATTGGGCCTCCCGCGGAGATCCTGGACAGCCTGGGCGACAAGGTCTCCGCGCGCAAACTGGCACAGCAGGCGGGCATTCCCGTCGTGCCGGGAATCGACGAGCCGGTCGCCGGGGCGGATGCGGCATTGGCCGCCGCCGAACAGATCGGCTTTCCGCTGATCGTCAAAGCCGCCTTCGGTGGCGGTGGCCGCGGCATGCGCGTGGTGCGGCGGCCCCAGGATCTGCCGTCGCTGCTTGAGGAGGCGCAAAAGGAAGCGCAACTCGCCTTCGGCAACGGCGCCGTCTTCCTGGAGCGCTACATCCAGCGCGCGCGCCACATCGAAGTGCAGATCCTTGCCGATGCGCACGGCCACGTGCGCCACCTGCACGAGCGCGATTGCTCCGTGCAGCGTCGTCACCAGAAAGTTGTCGAGATCGCGCCCGCGCCCAACCTGGACGACGGCGTGCGACGGCAGCTGCACGAGGCCGCCGTCGCGCTGGCGAAAGCCAGCGACTACGTCAACGCCGGCACCGTGGAGTTCCTCGTTGACGCCGACACGAACGAGTGGTTCTTCATTGAGGTCAACCCGCGCATCCAGGTGGAGCACACGGTCACGGAGGCGGCCCTTGGCCTGGACCTCGTGCGCTCGCAGATCCTGATCGCGCAGGGCATCCCCTTCGACCAGGAGCCGCTGGCGCTGCCGCCCCCGGAAGAGCTCGTCCCGCGCGGCTTCTCCGTCCAGTGCCGCGTCACCACGGAGGACCCGGAGGACAACTTCGCGCCGGACTACGGCCGCCTCTCCAACTATCGCTCGCCCGCCGGCCCCGGCATCCGCCTGGACGGCGCGACGGCCTACAGCGGCGCGGAGCTCAGCCCCTACTACGACTCCCTGCTGGTCAAACTGACGACGACCGACCGCACCTTGGATCGCGCCCTGCGGCGCGCCGATCGGGCCCTGCGCGAGTTCCGCATCCGCGGCGTTAAATCGAACATTCCCTTCCTGCTCAACGTCGTCAATCACCCCCGATTCCAAGCCGGCGGCGTCACGACGGACTTCCTGGACACCACGCCCGAGCTGACGGCGTTCCCGGACCAGGAAGAGTCGACGCACGGGCTGCTGCGCTACCTGGGCGACATCATTGTCAACGGCAACCCGGCCGTGGCCACGCCACCGGCGTCGGAGTCCCTGCACGAGGCACCGACCGTCGCGTTCCGCCTGGGCGAGTCCCCACCCGCGGGCAGCCGCCAGCAGTTGCAGGCGCTGGGACCGACGGGCTTCGCGCAGTGGGCGCGCTCGCAGGAGCGCTTGCTGATCACCGACACCACGATGCGCGACGCCCACCAGTCGTTGCTGGCCACGCGCGTCCGCACCCACGACCTCCTGCAGCCGGCGGAGGCGATCGCGCAGCGCCTGCCCAACCTCTTCAGCCTGGAGATGTGGGGCGGCGCGACGTTTGACGCCTCGATGCGCTTCCTGCACGAAGACCCCTGGGAGCGCCTGCGCCTGCTGCGGGAGCGGATCCCCAACATCTGCTTCCAAATGCTGCTGCGCGCCTCCAACGCCGTCGGCTACACCAGCTACCCGGACAACGTCGTACGGGAGTTCGTGCAGGAGGCCGCGCGCCAGGGCATCGACATCTTCCGCATCTTCGACTCGCTCAACAGTGTCGAGAACATGGAGGTCTCGGTGCAGGCGGTGCTGGAAACCGAGGCCGTCTGCGAACCCGCGATCTGCTACACCGGCGACCTGCTCGATCCGGCCCGCCCCAAGTACGACTTGGACTACTACGTGACGATGGCGCGCCAGCTGCGCGACATGGGCGCCCACATCCTGGGCATCAAAGACATGGCCGGCCTGGCGCGGCCCTACGCCGCTGAGATGCTCGTCCGCGAGCTGCGCAAAGAAATCGACCTGCCGATCCACCTGCACACGCACGACACCAGCGGGATCAACGCCAACACCGCCCTCAAGGCGGCCGAGGCCGGCGTCGACATCGTCGATGCCGCGGTCTCGCCACTCAGCGGCGGCACCAGCCAGCCCAACCTCAACTCCATGGTCGCCGCCCTGGCCCACACCCCGCGCGCCACGGAGCTCGATGAGACTGCCCTCAGCGACGTCGCACGCTACTGGACCAGCGTGCGCGAGTTCTACGCCCCCTTCGACATCGGTCCGCGCTCCGGCAACGCGGATGTCTACCGGCACGAGATCCCTGGCGGCCAGTTCACCAACCTGCAACAGCAGGCGCGCGGGCTGGGGCTGGGGCATCGCTGGCCCGAAGTGGAAGAGATGTACGCGCGCGTCAACCAGCTCTTCGGCGACATCGTCAAGGTCACCCCGTCTAGCAAAGTCGTTGGCGACATGGCGATGTTCCTGCTGGTCAGCGGCATGACGCCGGAGGAAGTGCTGGACCTGCCGGACGATCACGACGTCAACTTCCCCGACTCCGTGCGCGAGATGCTGGCCGGGTCGCTGGGCACCCCACCCGGGGGATGGCCCGCGGACGTGCAACGCATCGTGCTGCGTGGCACACCGCCGCTGGAGGGGCGACCCGGCGGCAACCTGCCGGCCGCCGACCTGCCCGCCGTCGCGGCGGAGTTGGAGGCCGAATCAGGCCGCGCGCCGGAGCATCGGGAAGTGCTCAGCGCGCTGCTCTACCCGGAGGTCTACCGCCAGTTCGACAGCTTCCGGCGCGACTTCGGCGATGTCAGCGTGCTGCCCACGCCCGCCTTCTTCTACGGCATGCCGGTGGGTGAAGAGATGCCGGTGGAGCT